>JBAZGO010000046.1:0-51360 GCA_041652995.1 Prolixibacteraceae bacterium | reverse complement strand
CGATTCGACTTGCGTCGGGTGGCTATATCGGAGGCGGATTATACCATTCGCAGAACATAGAGGGTGCATTGACTTCCATTCCGGGAGTACGAATTGTTTATCCTTCATTTGCCGATGATGCTGCCGGACTTTTGAGAACTGCTATCCGGTCGAAAGGGATGACCATGTTTATGGAACCCAAAGCGCTTTATAACGACCCAAAAGCTGCTACAGTAATTCCTGACGATTTTGAAGTTCCGTTTGGTAAAGCCCGGGTTCGCCGTGAAGGTGAAGATTTGGTGATGATTACTTATGGAAACACGACGCACATGTGCCTTGAAGCCGCTGAAAAGCTTGAAAAAGAAGGCGCTTCAGTTGAAGTGATCGACTTACGTTCATTGGTTCCGCTGGATAAAGAAACCATTCTGAATTCAGTGAAAAGAATCGGGAAAGTGATGGTGGTACACGAAGATAAAGTGCATTCGGGATTTGGCGCCGAAGTTACTTCTATGATTATGGAAGAAGCCTTTGAGTACCTCGACGGACCAGTAAAACGCGTTGGTTCTTCATTTACACCGGTCGGTTTTCACCGTTCCTTCGAGCGCATAATTCTTCCAAATACAGAAAAAATTTACAACACAGCAAAAGAGGTTTTAGCCTACTAAAAATAGAATTGACATGAATAAAACAGGAATATTTTACAGTTTTAATTCGACGAAAACTGCGAAAGCTGCCGAAAAGATAATTGCAGAATTTGGTGCTGATTCTAACATCAAACCAATAAATGCAGAGGAATTGACTGAAGAGCTATTTCTTTCATTTACAAATCTGATTATCGGTGTTCCCACTTGGTTTGATGGCGAACTGCCCAATTACTGGGATGAATTTGTTCCGGCATTGGAAGATTTAAATCTGGATGGCAAAACCATTGCCATTTTCGGACTTGGTAACCAGGTCGAATATCCGGAAAATTTTGGTGATGCTATAGGTATTATGGCTGAACTGGTTCAGGATAGAGGTGCAAAACTAATCGGATTTACTTCAAGAGAAGGTTATACCTATGAATCTTCGAGAGCGGAAATTGGCGATCAATTCATGGGTTTGTTGCTTGATCAGGAAACTCAGCCCCGGTTATCGAAAGATCGTATTGAAAAATGGGTGAAAGATTTGAAAGCTCAATTCAGTTAATAATGAAAATTTAAACATGATTAAGGGTATGATTGACAAGATTATGCCCTTATTTTTTGTCCAGTTTTCAGTGATTATTTCCTTGATGTGTTGAATATGGATTCACCCCATTTTTTATGGTTATCTTTGTCGCAAATCATTCCGGGATTAATGGAAATGCTAAACGATTTAGAAATGTTAATTCACTGTTTTTACTAATATATTCACAATGAAAAAGAAAAAAGTTATTGCACTGGTGGCCCACGATAACCGCAAAAAAGATATGATTGAATGGGTATCCTGGAACTGGAAAGAATTAACCCCTCATGGCCTGATTTGTACGGGAACAACCGGAAGTTTGGTTCAAACTAAAATAGAGGAGAAATGCAGTGAAAACGATGTTGTTCCGCCTGAAGTTATCCGCCTGAAATCTGGTCCGCTTGGAGGTGATCAGCAATTGGGAGCGCTGATCTGCGAAGGCCAGGTGGATTTGTTAATTTTCTTTTGGGATCCTATGCAACCTCAGCCGCATGACGTTGATGTAAAGGCGCTTCTGCGAATTTCAACCTTGTATAATATCCCAACTGCGATCAATCGGTCAACAGCCGATTTCATGATCTCGTCAAAATTATTTCATCACGATTATGAGCCAATTTTGAAAGATTACAGCAATTACATTAAACGCGATGTAGATTTTAACCAGTAATTTTACTGTTTATTAACAAAAATGTAAACTTTATCTGTTGTGTTTGACTATTTGTCTTTTTAGATTTGGTAAAATAAACAATGAGCCATGAAAGAAGACAGATTGAAAAAAATGATTAAAGCAATGTATCTTCTTCGCGAAGTTTTAAGACAGAAACAAGAAGATGACAGGGCGTTTAAATTTAATCCGAAAACTAAGGTTTTGACAGAAGTTGATGACATTATCGACCGAAGTCTCGAAGAATTTTATTCGCTGAGGGTAAACTGAAATAATCTTGGCAATTTACAAATTTGTAACGCTATAATTATTTCCATTTCAAACGATGCTATACTGCATAAATAAAGGGTATATCATCGTTTTTTCTTTGAGTACAATGGAATCTCACTAGATATTTATTTCTTTGTCACCCGTGAAAATTAATGTGTAAAGAATGAGTCGTCGTTTTAAAGTACTATTTGTCCTGATGTTCCTGATTTCGTACCAAACGGTTTACGCCCAAAAGAAATCGAAGAAGAAGGTCAAAGAAGAAGTAGTTCAGTCACCAAAAGAATATTTTTCAGTCGAAGAAGCTTTGATCGATAAAAAGAAGGCTACAATTCTAAATCTTGAGAATCAGAAGTTGAACGCATTGCCTGAAAATATTGCTAAACTTCAAAATTTACAGATACTGAAGCTGGGTTATAACCAACTTGAAAGTCTTCCAGATTACCTGTTTCAACTTTCTAATCTGAAGGTACTGTATTTGAATAACAACAAATTAACTGAAATACCTGATGGAATTGGAAATTTGATAAACCTCACTGAATTAAAACTTCAAGAGAATAAGCTGGCTGATATTTCTCCTGAAATAGGAAAACTTACAGCTTTACAAGAATTCTATTGTGCAGAAAATCAACTGACTAAAATTCCCGAATCAATTGGAAATTGCACCTCGATGAAAATTGTTGATCTGTTCAACAATCGGTTGGAATCTTTACCAGGCACAATTGGAAATTGTACTGCGATTAAAACACTCGACTTAAACTGGAATCGGTTAACTACCTTACCAGATGAGGTTTGTAATCTAGTTCACCTTGAAATACTGCGTCTAGGGAAAAATAATATTCAGCATTTACCTGAAAATATAGGAAACTTAACAACAATAAATGAACTGATAATTTCGGAAAACCAACTTGCAAGGCTTCCTGAAAGCTTTGGGAAACTGGTTAATTTGAAGGAATTGATACTGACGAAGAACAAACTTACTGAATTGCCAAAATCGATAGGGGAGATGATTTATGTGAAAACGTTTGATTGTTCGCAAAATCAGCTCGAAAGTATCCCTGAATCGCTCGGAAATATGCAAAATCTTCAGGATATAAACCTGGGAAATAATAGACTTACGCAAATAAAAGGTGAAACATTCAACATAGCATCATTAAAAAATCTTAACCTGAGTTTGAATAAATTGCATGAATTTAACTGCATAATTAACAAATGTAAACAACTGAAAAGTGTTGATTTTGAGATGAATAACATGATTTTATTTCCTGAGTGTATTACAAATGTAACTAGTCTGGAGATTTTGGATTTTAGCAAGAACAAACTTACTGATATTCCAAAATCAATTCTGAGCTTAAATCAACTTAAAGAATTGGATTTTAGCGAAAATGAAATCGTTACTTTGCCGCTCAATATGTATCAGATGCCGGAAATGGAAGTTTTAGATTTGAGCCAAAATAAGCTTCAGATAATTCCATTGAATTACAATCAGGCCAAAAATATTAAAAAGTTAGATCTTCGCGCAAATCCATTTTATAAGTGGCATATAGGTCAGATTAAAGAAAAGTTGTCTTCAAAATATCTTATCATCGACTAATTTTTTATAGTCAAATTTTTCTTCCAAATTTATTTTTCACAGGAATCTAATATTCCTAGTCCTACTAAAGATTATCTATACAACTGCAGGATTTCGACTTAATTATGTAAAAGTACCGTCGAATAGTTTTGTCTTAGAATTAATATTATGTTAATTTTGTGTGCTTAAAAAAGAGGAGTAAAACTCCTCCTTTAAAAATGTCTTATTCCAGGCTTTTCATTTTTTCAACGATCTCTGCATGTTTATCCAACATCTTCAAGCGATAATACAATGTTTTTAAAGATTCCATTGTAAACTTATCCGTTGGATTTATTTCGTGGGCTTTTTCCATGTAAGGAATCGCTTTCTTAAATTCAATGTCAGCTTTGTTTTTTTCCTCTTCATATTTTTCAGGCTGATTGCTTGGAACAGCATTTGCCACATCAACTTGTTTTACGCCTTTATTATAATACAAGGCTCCCAGATTATAATAAGCATCGAAATAATCATCTTTGTATTCGATAGCTTTCAGGTAACTGTTTGCAGCTTCATCAGTTTTCTGAAGTTTGTCGTAAAGCGTTCCTTGCGCAAAATAATAAGACGCGTTTTTTGGATCCTGTGAAATCGCAATATCCAGATATTTCATGGCATCATCTACTTTATTGGCATTCAGATAGATGTTGATAACTTCAACCAAAAGGGCACCGTTGTCTGAGTATTCTTTTAATCCATCCTGAAGAACGTTTAAAGCGCCAATCGTATCTTTTTTCTGGAAATAACTGTTTGCTATCAATG
The DNA here is from genome assembly GCA_041652995.1 of Prolixibacteraceae bacterium. Classification (GTDB taxonomy): domain Bacteria; phylum Bacteroidota; class Bacteroidia; order Bacteroidales; family Prolixibacteraceae; genus Aquipluma. The sequence continues at coordinate 46,876 of JBAZGO010000046.1, read as the reverse complement.
AATAGGTTTTTGCACCATTGTATTTGTATTTTGCTGCTTCCTTGTAATATTCAATTGCTTTATCGTAGTTTTGAGCATTGTATGCTGCCAAACCAGCATTAAAAATAATTACAGTATCCACTGAATTCGGATCTTCCGCTTTGTAAACAGGTGTTTGTTCAATGGCCATAATTTGCTCAAAAGATTTCTGGGCTTTTTCGTAGTTTTCTTCATTGAATGCTGCAACAGCCTGATTTGTAAGATCACCGATCAAAAGTGTAAGCTTAATTTTTACGCTTTTCGAAAAACGATCTTTGTCGTCAAGTTGCAATGCTTTCATGTAAGAATCAAAAGCAACTGTTAGCGGATCTGCGTTTAGTTTTTTGTAATTCTCGTCTTTCGATTGAAAAACTGCCTGGTAAATTTCACCTCGTACTTCCCAGGTTCTTGGCCAGGTAATAGAGCTCTCAGATTTTGGGTTGTTAGCATCAACAGTTTCTTCGATTGCTTCAACAGCTTTGTCGAGTTTCCCGGTCTCTTTATAACTTAACGCACTGGTTACTTTGCCTTTCTGTGCGAACACCGATGTTATGGCAAAAAGTAAAACAAATAAAATTGTCGTTCTCTTCATTGTACTAAAAAGTTTGTTATTATGCGATTACTAAATTATTTAATATTTATTCTTCTGGTTGATTATTGGTATCTTCTTGAATATCTTCATTTTCTGGTAATTCAACCGATCCATTCGGCAACCCAATAATTTCATCAGGTTCCTCCGACGATGGCACAATTGTAATTGATGCAATCTGATCGCCTTCTTTTAAGTTAATCAGTCTTACGCCCTGTGCTGTACGTCCCATTATCCGTAACAATGAAACAGACATTCTGATGGTTAATCCTGACTGGGTAATAATCATCAGATCGCTCGAATCATCAACACTTTTAATCGAAATTAATTGTCCGGTTTTCTCGGTAATGTTAATCGTCTTAACACCTTTTCCTCCCCTGTTGGTCAAACGGTAATCTTCAATTTTCGATCGCTTCCCATAACCATTTTCAGAAACAACCAGGATGTCTTCGTTCTCGTTTTCAACACAAACCATGCCAACTACCTCATCCTGATCATTTCCAAGCGTGATTCCACGAACTCCTGAAGCCGTTCTTCCGATTGGGCGTACACTACCATCTTCAAAACGAACAGCTTTACCTGAACGGACTGCCATCATAATGTTATGATTGCCATTGGTCATTCTGGCTTCAAACAGTTGATCATCTTCCCTGATGGTAATCGCATTCACACCATTTTGACGTGGCCTTGAATATGCTTCCAGCGAGGTTTTTTTGATGACCCCTTTCTTGGTGCAAAGTATAATAAAATTGCTGTTAATATATTCAGGATCAGTAAGATTTTTTACATTAATGTATGCCAGAATTTTATCGTCCTGTTCTATATTTATTACATTCTGAATGGCACGACCTTTCGAAGTTTTGGTTCCTTCAGGAATTTCATAAACTTTTAGCCAGAAACATTTACCTTTTTCTGAAAATAAAAGTAACGTATTATGCATCGAAGCATTGAACATGTGCTCAAGGAAATCAGAATCCCGGGTTGTACTTCCTTTTGATCCGACTCCTCCCCTTCCCTGGATTTTGAACTCAGTAAGAGGCGTACGTTTCAGGTAACCCATGTGTGAAATTGTAATTACCATTTCCTCGTCGGCATAAAAATCTTCAGGATTTAATTCTTCGGCATTGGGAACAATTTCAGTTTTTCGCCCGTCGCCATATTTTTCCTTGATTTCGAGCAATTCACTTTTAATGATTTCCATGCGAAGATTGATATCGGCAAGAATGCTTTTCAGGTGTTCAATCTGCTTCAGGATATCTTCATATTCCTGACGCAATTTATCCTGTTCCAGTCCGGTCAACTGGCGTAAACGCATTTCAACGATAGCACGCGACTGAACTTCAGATAAATTAAAGCGAACCATTAACTGCTCACGAGCTTCATCCGGATTTTTCGATGCACGAATAATAGCAATAACTTCTTCAATATTGTCACTGGCAATAATAAGTCCTTCAAGGATATGTGCACGTTTTTCTGCCTGATCCAATTCAAATTGAGTTCTCCTGATGACAACATCATGACGGTGTTCCACGAAATAGTGAATCAAATCTTTAAGGTTCAGCATTTGAGGCCTTCCTTTTACAAGTGCAATATTATTTACACTGAAGCTATTCTGAAGTTGTGTGAATTTGTAAAGTTTATTCAGGACTACATTTGATATTTCGTCACGTTTAATGTCGAAAACGATTCGCATACCATCGCGGTCGGATTCATCATTCACATTCGAAATTCCTTCTATTTTTTTCTCATTGATCAATTCAGCAGTCTTTATAATGAGTTCTGCTTTATTCACCATGTAAGGAATTTCAGTTACAATGATCTTTTCGCGTCCGTTTGGACCCACTTCAATGTGAGCTTTTCCACGAACAACGATACGGCCACGTCCGGTTTCAAATGCATCCTGCACCCCACGGTATCCATATATAATACCACCAGTCGGGAAGTCCGGAGCCTTAATAATCGGGATCAGTTCCTGAATATCAATTTCAGGATTATTGATATAAGCTATAATTGCATCGATCGTATCCGATAAATTGTGGGGAGGCATGTTTGTAGCCATACCAACTGCAATACCAGAAGCTCCGTTGACCAGCAAATTTGGAATTCGGGTTGGTAAAACTGTTGGTTCTTTCAGCGACTCATCAAAGTTGGGTTGAAAATCAACCGTATTTTTTTCCAGATCAGAAAGTGTTTCTTCTGCAATTTTTGACAGGCGAGCCTCGGTGTAACGCATTGCGGCAGGACTGTCTCCGTCAACCGAACCAAAGTTACCTTGTCCGTCAACCAATGGGTAACGCAACGACCAATCCTGCGCCATACGCACCATTGTAAAATAAACGGATGAATCTCCATGCGGGTGGAATTTCCCTAAAACTTCCCCTACTATTCTTGCCGACTTTTTATACGGTTTATTCGCTCCGGTGCCCAGTTCGCTCATACCAAACAATACGCGACGATGTACAGGCTTTAAACCATCTCTTACATCCGGAAGTGCTCTTGAAACAATGACAGACATCGAATAATCGATATAAGCCGATTTCATTTGCTCTTCAATATTAATCTTGATAATTTTTTCGCCTTCAGCCATTTACTTCTCCTTTATATAAAATTTGCTTTAAAAAAATTGACTGACAAAAATACAAAAATACTTCTTGAATCAAGCGAAATCCTTGCTTTTCCTTGCTAAAATTGGAATAAGATTTTAACAATGCAATGTTCAAAAAATCAGCAAATTAAATAACACAGATAACAATTAATGCGTATTTTTGATTGAATTAGCTTACAAACGGCCAAAGTGGTCGCCAACATTTAGGAATACTTTTTGTTATTTTGGATACGTAATTTTAATAACGTGACTAAGTATATGGATTCACAATTTTCACCACGAATTAAAGATGTTCTTACCTATAGCCGAGAAGAGGCTATTCGCCTGGGAAATGACAGCATCGGATTAGAACATATTTTTCTAGGAATCCTGAGAGATGGAGAAGGAATAGCCATTGAGATTCTCACCAATCTGAGTGTCAATCTGGCAGAAATTAAACAAGCGATCGAAGAGAAACTAAGAACTGGAAAAGATATTGATTCACAGGCTTCTGTTCAATTGCTAAAATCAGCAGAAAAAGCATTGAAACTGGTTTACCTGGAAGCACGTGCTTTTAACAGTCCTACAATTAATACAGGACATTTACTTCTGGCATTAATAAAGGATAAAGAAAGTCTCATCAGTAATATTCTGAGCGAGTATCACATCAATTATTATATTTTGAAATCGAGGCTGGAGGATTATAAAAGTCCGGAGGCTAAATCGGAATTTGATGATGAAGACTCTGATGATGATGATAGTTTTTCAAAATCAGCAGGAGGTTCATCATCGTCTTCTTCTGCCAAAAAGCCGGCAAATCCGAAATCAGAAACACCTGTGCTTGATAATTTTGGAGTGGATATTACCAAAGCCGCTGAGGAAAATAATCTCGACCCGATCGTGGGACGTGAGCGCGAAATTGAGCGACTGGCTCAAATTCTTTCCAGAAGAAAAAAGAACAATCCGATTTTGATCGGTGAACCAGGAGTTGGAAAATCGGCCATTGCCGAAGGTCTTGCCCTGCGCATTGTTCAGAAAAAAGTTTCCCGCATTCTTTTCGATAAACGTGTTGTAAGTCTCGACATTGCATCGATTGTGGCCGGAACTAAATACCGTGGACAATTTGAGGAAAGAATGAAAGCGATTCTGAACGAGTTATCGAAAGTTAGCAACGTCATTCTGTTTATCGACGAAATTCATACCATTGTCGGTGCCGGTGGAGCAACAGGTTCTCTTGATGCTGCAAACATGCTGAAACCTGCACTGGCGCGTGGGGAAATTCAGTGCATTGGCGCTACAACTTTGGACGAGTATCGCCAGCAGATTGAAAAAGACGGCGCTCTTGAAAGAAGATTTCAGAAAATCATGGTTGAGCCAACTTCAGTTGATGAGACAATTGAGATACTTCATAACATTAAGCAACGGTATGAAGATCATCACAATGTAAATTATACTCCCGAAGCCATTGAGGCCTGTGTAAAACTTACTGCCAGGTATATTCCCGACCGTTTTTTACCAGACAAAGCTATCGATGCCCTCGATGAATCGGGTTCGCGCGTTCATATTTCGAACATCAATGTTCCGGAGCGTATTGTAAAACTGGAAGAGAAAATTGAAAAGACGAAGGAAGAAAAGATAAAAGCTGTAAAAAGTCAGAATTTTGAATTGGCTGCCAATCATCGCGATAAAGAGAAAAGTCTTTTGCAGTTGCTTGAACAGGAAAAAGAAGATTGGGAAAAGGAATTGATTAGCCATCGCGAAATAGTTACCGAAGAAAAAGTCGCTGAAGTTGTGGCCATGATGTCTGGAATTCCGGTTCAACGGATTGCCCAGGCCGAAGGAAAACGACTGATGGATATGGGTAAGCAGCTTAAGGGCAGCGTGGTTGGACAGGATGATGCCATCGAGAAAATCGTGAAGGCCATTCAACGAAACCGTGCCGGACTTAAAGATCCGAATAAACCAATTGGTTCGTTTGTTTTCCTAGGACCAACCGGTGTCGGGAAAACCCAGTTGGCAAAAATACTAGCCAAGTATCTGTTCGATAGCATTGATTCATTGATCAGGGTTGACATGAGCGAATACATGGAGAAATTCTCGGTATCGCGTCTGGTGGGTGCTCCTCCCGGATATGTTGGCTACGAAGAAGGCGGACAATTAACCGAGAAAGTTCGCCGGAAACCTTATTGTGTGGTTTTGCTTGATGAAATTGAAAAAGCTCATCCGGATGTTTTCCACATCTTACTTCAGGTTTTGGATGAAGGAAGACTTACCGACAGTCTTGGCCGAAGTATTGATTTCAAGAACACCATTATTATAATGACTTCGAATATCGGTTCAAGGCAGTTGTCTGAATTTGGTCGCGGAGTAGGATTTACCACGCAAACCAGTACAACAGGTGAAGGCGATCATGCTAAATTTATCATTGAAAAAGCGCTTAAAAAAGCTTTTGCTCCTGAATTTCTGAATCGTATCGATGATGTGATCATGTTTAACCAACTGACCAAAGATCACATTCATCAAATTATTGATATTGAATTAAAAGGATTGTACGAAAGAGTAAATTCACTCAATTACAAACTAAAAATATCAACTGCTGCAAAAGACTTCATTGCAGATAAAGGTTTCGATGTTCAGTTTGGAGCGAGGCCTCTAAAACGGGCCATTCAAAAATACCTTGAAGATGAAATGGCGGAGGTAATTATCAGAGCTTCTGTTGTTCAGGGCGATACGATTTCGGTAGGCTTTGACAAGAAGACCGAGAAAATCAAAATCAGGATTTTATCAACAGTCTCTAAAAAAGAATAAATAAAGAAACCCGGACTTAAATCCGGGTTTCTTTTTGTGGTAAATATTTCAACACCAAAATAGAAATATCATCAGCCTGCCGACTGTCTCCCTCAAAAATAATGATACTTTTCAGTAATCTAGAAACCGTTTCTTCTGCCGTTAAATTGTACAGGTTCTGAATATTCCGTTCGAGCTTTTCTGTTCCGTAATGCTGTTTGTAAGAGTTACTTGCATTAATTACACCATCAGTAAACAGAATCAACAAATCTTCGTTTTGCAACTCAATCGAACTGCTTTCGTAGGGCTTGTTTTTATAAATACCTAAAGGTAAACCATGGCTTTTCGCCAAAATATCAATACTCCCATCGGAATGCAAAATGTAGGGATAATTGTGTGCCGCGTTGCAGTATTCAATCGCTCCCGATCGGATGTCGAGAATGCCAACAAAAAGAGTAACAAAATACTGGTTCGAATTGCGTTCGCTTAGTTCATTGTTAATGCGGTTGACAATATCTTTTACGGAGAGAATTTTCGCATTCGATTTAATCAGCGTACTGGCAATGGCCATAAACAGTGAGGCCGGAATTCCTTTTCCGGAGACATCGCCAATGGCAATCAGTAAATGGTTGGCATCAATAAAGAAATAATCGTACAAATCGCCGCCAATGGTTTCTGCAGGTTTCAAAATAGCAAACAGGTCAATTTCAGGATAATCCTGAAAAAGTGGTTTTCCTGACGGAACAATATTCAATTGAATCTCTTGCGCCGATTTCAGATCCTGTTCAATCTTTCGTTTGTCTTTTGCTGTCTTCGATTGATCTTTAATTAATAAGCCGTATTTCTCCTGCCAGCTATCCAGACTTTCAGCCAACATAATGATTTCATTTTTCGATTTACTTTCTTTGCCCGGCGACGAACTAAAACGTTGAATGGCGTAAGTAATTCGTTCAAGCGGGTTCAACATTTTCCTGAAAACAAACATGTTCAGGAGAAACAATACAAGGATGCCGATGGCCGCAACAAGAATTATGCGCCTGAAATTTTCATTTATTTCACTGTATAATTCTTTCTCCGGAATCACAATAATTACGCTCCAGCCCGAATTTAAAAGCGGTGCAAAATAATACCACGCTTTTTGGTTGTTCAGATATTCCGAAAATCCAAGCCCTGCCCCACTCTCTCCTTTTTTTATTTTCAACTTAACTTCTTCACTGTGGTTTTTGAAAATTGTCGCTGATTCAGAAAAAAGATTCCTGTTCAGAATCATTTTTGTATCAGGATGTGTGATGAAATTTCCAATGCTGTCGACTACAAAAGCATAACCATTTGTTCCGATTTTTATTTCTGAAAGCATCTGGCGCATTTGGCGAAGCGAAATCTCACAGGAGACTACACCTGCAATATGCTTTGTATCAGGATAATAAATAGGCATTTTATACGAAACAAGCAGGTGCGTCGAATTGTATTTGCAATAAAACGGATCTGACCAAATACCTGATTCCAGATGAATTGCACCTGATTTCAGATCTGCAATAAATTTCTCTGCGGCTAAACTATCCGGATTGCAAATGTGCTGACCATTTCTGTTTGACGAGAATTTCTGTAACCGGACATTTTTACCATCAATTAATTCAACATGAATGCTTTCGAGTATGTTATTCGCCTGTAAAACCTGTTGGAGAAAGAAGTTCAGGTCGTTGTTTTTCAGGTAATAAAGAGCTTGCACAGAAACGTTTTTGGTAATTTCTTCGGTTCCAACAGTTATTCGCGAAACACTTGAAATAACCAGGTTGCTGCGGTTGATGGCGCCTTCCTCGATTTTCTTTATCAGAACCTTATTGCCCAGATAATAATTGACCAATACAATACATGCAATGATTGCTATAGCTATGGTGGTGATTTGCGAATTTAAACGGAAAGAAATTCCTCGATGGTTCATTGTCTGGAAAATTGGCTTAACTAATATACTAAAAGATTGGTTGCAAAAAAACTGAGGTTTTAGAAATCTGACATTTCATAGTACAAAATTTCCAAAGATGCACAAAAAAAGCCGACACTTCTGATGCCAGCTTTTTACCTGTATTTTTTCTTAAACTATTACGTGTTCATGGCGCCACAAACATTAATTACCTGCCCGCTTACATACGAAGACAGATCGCATGCCAAAAACAAAGCAACCTTCGCGACCTCTTCCGGCGAACCACCGCGTTTCATCGGAATGGTTGCTTCCCACTGTTTGCGGGCGTCTTCCGGAATTTTAGCAGTCATTTCGGTGATGATGAAACCCGGAGCAATGGCATTCGACCGGATTCCGCGTGAACCAAGCTCTTTGGCGATTGATTTGGTGAAACCGATGATACCGGCTTTCGATGCCGAGTAGTTGGATTGACCTGCATTTCCGCTTACACCTACGACGGAACTCAAATTAATGATTGATCCGGATTTTTGTTTCAGCATAATTTTCTGGGCAGCTTTGGTGAAGTTGAAAACTGATTTCAGGTTTACGTTAATAACAGCGTCCCACTGATCTTCGGTCATGCGCATGAGCAAAGTATCTTTGGTGATACCGGCATTGTTGACCAGTGCATCAACGGCGCCAAAATCGGCAACAATTTCGTTCACAACCCGATCAGTATCTTCAAAGTTTGCTGCATTCGACGCATATCCTTTGGCTTTAACGCCAAGAGCGGTCAGTTCAGCTTCGGTGTTTTTCATGTTCTCATCTTCAAAAAGATCAGTGAAGGCAATGTGGCAACCTTCTTCAGCAAATTTTATGGCAATTGCTTTTCCAATACCCCTGGATGCGCCAGTAATTATGGCCGTTTTTCCTTCAAGAAGTTTCATATTAAAATATTTGATTTATGAATTTTCGAATTACGGGCAAAAGTAATAAAATCTGCGCAACTGATTATTTTAAGGTAGTTTTATCCGCAATTTCAGACTTAAAATGCAAAACTGTGTAGAATATTTAAACCTTATTTTCAAAATCTATAATAATTCATTAGACCGTAATTTATCTTCAGGCAAACTTACCCGGGTTTGGGGTAAAAACTGAGGATATTCACGACGCACGAAATCAATTAATTTTTCACGTAGAAAGACACGTAAATCCCAGCCAATTGAGGAGTCTGAAGTGCTTACAAGCGCCCTGAGTTCCATTGTTTTGTCGGTCGCATTGGTTACCTGCAGAACATTTACTTTCCCATCCCACAAATCATTATTCCTCAGCAAACGGGTAAGTTCCTCACGCAAAGCATCGACTGGAAAACCATAATCGACATAAATAAAAACGGTTCCCATTATTTCTGCGGAAGTACGCGTCCAGTTCTGGAATGGTTTTTCGATAAAATAGTTGACTGGAACAATTAACCGCCTTTTGTCCCATATTCTAACCACCACATAAGTCAAGGTAATTTCTTCGATCCAACCCCACTCGCCTTCAACAATCACAACATCTTCAAGCCTGATTGGTTGCGTAATGGCAATCTGAAAACCAGCCAGGATCATTCCAATACTTTTCTGAGCAGCTAAACCTATAATAATACCGGCAACACCGGCTGAAGCGAGTAAACTTACTCCAAATTTGCGGATCGACTCAAAACTCATCAGGATAAGTGAAAATGAAATAACGACGACAATTGTAATTAATATTCGTTCGAACACGACCAGTTGTGTTTGTATTTTTCTTGCTTTAAGATTGTCCTTTGACTGGAGGTCGTATTTCCCCAATATCATAAACCGGATAATTTTAATGGCATTGATAATGAGCCATGTTATCACAACATTTAAAAGAATTGGAAAAATAACAGATGTTTGAACCGGCAGAAAATCCTCAAAGACAATTAGTTTTTGAAGTGCAAATATAACCAACAAAATTGCTAGTCCAATAAAAGGATTTGACAGTCGTTTGATTGCATGCAAGGCATTATTTTCGTTTCTCCGGTCAAATTTTCTTTTTAAAAGAAACATAATACCATAACCCATCAATAATCCTGAAACAGTGCCACCGATAATCCAGCCAATTTTTAACAGTTCTTCGTGATTCATAACATTCATCTTTTAATTAAGATTCAGCATTAATTTCGCATCATCCGTATTATTTCCTTAAATATAACCATTATCCTTCCTAATTTGAAAAATATCGAACAACAACCGGAAATCCTTAACCATTTGCTATTTTTGCATTCAAATTAAATGGAAAGATGCTCGATCAATTAACAATCTGTGCCATAGCTACTTCTCCCGGAATGGGGGCCATTGCAACTATCCGACTTTCAGGAGAAAAAGCTTATGAAATAGCTGATTCTGTATTTGTGTCGCCAAAACCGGGAAAGAAACTGGCGGTGCAAAAGCCAAATACCCTGCACTTCGGAAGTATTCAGGATGGACATGAACTGATTGACGAAGTGGTCGTTTCTGTTTTTCGCGCCCCGCATTCGTTTACCGGCGAAGACGTTGTTGAAATTACCTGTCATGGCTCAGTTTATATTCAGCAGCGCATTTTACAATTGCTTATTACAAAAGGCGCACGAATGGCACTTCCAGGCGAGTTTACCCAACGAGCATTCCTGAATGGCAAAATGGATCTTTCGCAGGCTGAGGCAGTGGCGGACTTAATTGCCTCGACCAACCGTGCAGCACAAAAGGTAGCGATTAACCAGATGCGCGGCGGTTTTTCATCTGAATTGACCAGCTTACGTGGTGAATTGCTCCACTTTATTGCCATGATTGAGCTGGAACTCGATTTCAGTGAAGAGGACGTTGAATTTGCTGATCGTGAACAACTTAAAAAACTTGTATCAAAAATTGAAGCGATTCTCCGGAAACTTAAAAATTCATTTCAGCTTGGCAATGTGATCAAAAATGGCATTCCTGTAGCCATCGTGGGAGATACCAATGTTGGAAAATCAACTTTGCTGAATGCCCTTTTAAATGAAGAAAAAGCTATCGTTTCAGACATACACGGTACCACCCGCGATGTGATTGAAGATGTGGTGAATATTCACGGAACAGCTTTCCGCTTTTTTGATACCGCCGGAATCCGCGAAACTAGCGATAAAATTGAAACGCTCGGAATAGAACGGAGTTACAGCAAGCTCGATCAGGCAACGGTAGTAATTTTGGTGGTTGATACCCAAAATGATTTTGAAGTAATTGCCAGTCGAATCGCAAAAATCAGAGATCGATTAAATGATCAGCACCTGATTATTGCTGCCAATAAAGTTGATCGTGGATTGCCTGAAACGGCTGCAAAACTCAACGAAATGCCATTGTTCATCAATGAAAAACTGGTGTTTATTGCAGCCAAACAAAAAACCAATCTTGACGAACTGATTTCAGAAATGCAACATGCTGTTTCATTGGATTCGATCAGCGAAGATGCCGTGATCGTAACCAACGTACGTCACTTCGAAGCATTGACCCGCGCGCACAAATCCATTGAACGCGTGCAAGTTGGGCTCGATAATCTGATCTCTGGCGACTTTCTGGCGCAAGACATCCGCGAGTGCCTTCATTACTTGGGTGAGATCACTGGAGAAATATCAAATGACGAAATTTTGGGGCATATTTTTAAGAACTTCTGCATCGGCAAATAGCTGTTCGTCTTTAAAATAGCAAATTGCAACACAGAATCAGCAATTGTCTATTAAATTGAAAGGGTTAAGCCTTTCAATTTAATCCAACCATGATTTTTCTTCCTATTTCTTAATCCTGAATTGGAAAACTGATTCTCAACAATACGATTCTTCTCCAATGTGTGAATTATGCAACTTATTTACAAAGTTATATAACATCTATGTAGCTTTAATTGTAAACCTTTGCCCGCAAACGACAAAAAATAGTTGAAACTCTATATCAAATACATGGTTAGTAACCGCTGCAAATTTGCGGTTAAAGAAGATTTGAAAAGACTGGGCCTGCATTTTATTGTAGTTGATTTGGGTGAAGTTGAGATCATGGAGAACCTTTCGGACAGACAGCTTGATCAGGTAAAAATTGCATTGCTCAATTCAGGATTTGAGTTGATGGACAACAAACGGGCAATGTTGATTGAAAAAATTAAAAATACAATCATTGAAATGGTTCATCATTCCAATGAACTGATCAAAACAAACTTTTCCAATTTCCTGAGCGAAAAATTAAATCACGATTACACCTATCTGGCCAATTTATTTTCAGAAGTTCAAGGGACTACCATTGAGCAATTCATTATTTCTCATAAAATTGAACGGATTAAGGAATTGATTATATACGGAGAATTAAACATTACAGAAATTGCCTGGAAAATGAATTACAGCAGTGTAGCCCATTTATCCAATCAATTCAAAAAAATGACCGGACTTTCACCTTCTCATTTTAAACAACTGAAAGAAAAAAGACGAAGCCCCATTGAAGAAGTAGGAAATCCGAATAGCAGCAATTATAATTAATACAATACACATTGGCGTAGAAACAAGGGTAGTATGAAAACTAAAAAAGAACAGGAATCGAATTACGCCAGAAGTCTTATTGAAGCAAGTCTGGATCCATTGGTTACCATCAATACCGAAGGTAAAATTACCGATATGAACGAGGCTTTGGCAAACATTACAGGCATAACACGCGAAGAACTGACCGGGACCGATTTTCTGGATTATTTTACCGAACCGCAAAAAGCGCGTAGCGTTTATCAGGAAGTTTTTGCAAACGGATCAGTTGCCGATTCTCCGCTTACGCTGCGTCACAAGAACGGCAAACTAACCGATGTTTTATTTAACGGATCGGTATATAAAAATGACCGGGGAAATGTGTTGGGTGTAGTGATTGTTGCCCGCGATGTAACAGCCCAAAAATTGCTTTCAAAATATTCACTGAGCCTTATTGAAGCCAGCCTTGATCCTTTGGTTACAATCAGTCCCGAAGGTAAGATTACCGATATGAACGAGGCATTGGCAAATATTACCGGGGTGAGTCGTGAAGAACTTACCGGTACCGACTTTTTTGACTATTTTACCGAACCGCAAAAAGCCCGCGACGTTTATCAGGAAGTATTTGCCAAAGGATCTGTTGCCGACTCCCCGCTTACACTCCGCCACACCGATGGCAAACTGACTGATGTATTGTTCAATGGCTCGGTGTATAAAGACGATCGTGGAAATGTACTTGGAGTTGTAATTGTTGCCCGCGATGTGACCGATCAAAAAAGAATTGCGTCGGAACTAACTGAGGCCATTGTGTTTGCAGAGATGGCGACGGCAATTGCCGAAGAAGCAAAAAGTAAAGCCGAAAGCGCTACCTTGATTGCCGAAGATGCGGTAAAAGCCAAACAGCAGTTTTTATCCAATATGAGTCATGAGATTCGCACCCCAATGAATGCGATAATCGGATTTACAAAAGTGGTGTTGAAAACTGATTTGTCAGCAAAACAAAAAGAATATTTACAAGCCATTAAAATGAGTGGCGATGCCTTGATTGTGCTGATAAACGATATACTCGATCTCGCAAAAGTTGATGCCGGTAAAATGGTATTTGAACAAATACCCTTCAAAATGGCTTTATCCATAGCGGCTATGCTTCATTTGTTCGAGACAAAAATTCAGGAAAAAAACCTAAAGCTTGTCAAAGAATATGACACGAATATTCCTGAAGTGTTGCTTGGTGACCCGGTTCGTTTGCATCAGATTATTTTAAACCTGGTGAGTAATGCCGTTAAATTTACAGCAAAAGGAAAAATTACCATTAGCGTTCGTTTGCTGAATGAAGATGATGAAAAAGTATCCATTGAGTTTGCTGTTGCAGATACCGGAATTGGAATACCGGAAAATAAAATAGAAAAGATTTTCGATAACTTTCAACAGGCATCCAGCGGCACTTCCCGGTTGTATGGAGGAACAGGCTTAGGGCTTGCCATTGTTAAGCAGTTGGTTGAGCCGCAAGGCGGAAGCATCAGCGTAAAAAGTAAAATCAACGAAGGCTCTACGTTCAGCTTTATTCTAAGTTTTCAGAAAACAAAAGCCAAAGCCGAATTGGAACTGGATGTTGTGGAACTGGATGCTGATATTAAAAACATAAAAGTTCTGGTGGTTGAAGACATTATACTCAATCAACTGCTTATGAGAACATTATTGGATGATTTCGGATTTGAATGCGATATTGCCTCCAACGGAAAAATTGCCACCGAAAAACTGCAAATTAAATCGTATGATGTTGTTTTAATGGACTTGCAAATGCCCGAAATGAATGGTTTTGAAGCGACCGAATTTATCCGGAACAAAATGAATTCAAGCGTTCCGATCATTGCTTTAACGGCCGATGTAACCACGGTTGATTTGGCAAAATGTAAGGCCGTTGGAATGGATGATTACATTGCAAAACCTGTTGACGAAAGGTTATTGTACAGTAAAATTGTTGGATTAGTGAAGAAACCTGTACCAGCCACCGGAAATGAAGAGACTGAAAAGTTGGAAAGCGTGAAAGTAAAATGTACCGATCTGGAATATTTAAACCACCGCACAAAATCGAATCCCATTCTGATGATGGAAATGATTTCGCTCTACCTGATACAAACACCGACTTTAGTCATCGCGATGAAACAAGGCATGATTGAAAAAGACTGGAAGTCGTTGTACTCGGCAGTACATAAAATGATTCCCTCATTTTCAATCATGGGTATTAGTGCCGATTTCGAAAACATGGCAAAAAAAGTTCAGGATTATGCCAGTAATCAGGAACAATCCGAAGGAATACCAGGCATGGTACTTGAGCTTGAAAACGTTTGTAACCAGGCATGTATAGAATTGAAAGAAGACTATAACATGATCAAAAAAACCAGATGATGAAAGACGAAAAAAGAGTAAAACTATTCCTTGTTGATGATGATGCCTTGTTTTTAAAATCACTGGAAATTGATTTTCAGCAGCACGCAGATTTCGAAATTGAAACTTTCGCAACAGGTGAACTTTGTCTGGAGAATTTGTCGGGCAATCCGGATGTTATCATTCTGGATTATTTGCTTGACGGCATTGACAAAAATGCCATGAATGGAATTGAAACACTCGACAAAATAAGAGCATTCAATCCTGAAATTCCGGTAGTGATGCTATCTTCTCAGGATAAAATTGACGTGGCAATAAGTTGTATGCACCACAAAGCAGTCGATTACGTTGTAAAAAGTGAAACGGCATTTCTACGCCTTCAAAAAATAATTACTTCCGTATTAAAGTTTAATAAAATAGAAAAAGAACTGAGTTGGTATATGGAACGGATGTAATCCCAGACATAGAACAATAACTTTTTGAATAAAAAAAACTAACTTAGTGATATTGATTCTATTTCATTTTTAAGCAAACTGAATCAGGAAGAAAATTAATAACGAGGGTGTAAATTGAAACTCTTCATCAAATACATGGTATCCATTCGTTGCAAAATGGCGGTGAAGTCTGCCCTGGATAAACTTGGCATTCATCATGTAAAAGTTGAATTGGGCGAGGTCGAAATTATGGAGAATATTACGGATGAGCAGCGTGACCAACTGAAAGCCAATCTATTGAAATCGGGGCTCGAACTGATGGATGACCAGAAAGCTATTCTGATCGAAAAAATAAAAAATGTAATCATTGAAATGATACATTATTCCGACGAACTTCCAAAAATTAATTTTTCAACGCATATCAGCGAGAAACTCGGGCATGATTACACTTACCTCGCCAACCTTTTTTCTGAAGTTACCGGCCTTACCATCGAACATTATATTATTGCGCATAAAATTGAACGCGCAAAGGAATTACTTTTATACGATGACCTTAATCTCACCGAAATATCCTATCGATTGAAATACAGCAGTGTAGCGCATTTATCCAGTCAATTCAAAAAAGTCACCGGGTTAACACCTACCTATTTCAGGGAGCTGAAGAACAAAAGACCCTTCCCCGGCGGCAATGTGTGAATGATGTAACTTTTCTCCGGAATTGTGTAATGCCTGTCAGTTTAAAGTTGCTGACCTTTGAAGTGTGAAAATGCATTCACATCAAAAATTTCTCACAATGAAAAAGTCAATTCTTGGTTTAATGGCAGCATTCATGTTGTTTCTGTTTAATCCGGGCAAATTGGAGGCTGAAAACGAAACGGCGAAGGCATCATCCCGCACAAATTCCAATGCAATTGTGAAATCTTCAGAGCTTAATTCTACTGAAATGAAATTAAGCGAAATTAAGACAATAGGTGTGTCAACTCTAAATTCATCAGAAACGAAGGAACTATTAAAAGAGTCAAATCCGTTACAAGACGATCAGGGAAGGCGTGGCAGAGGATACCATCAAAGACATAACAGAAGAGATGTTGACGTAACCATAAGAGCTGATCGCAGCAACCGTTATGGCCATAGCGGAGCCTACATCGGTGGTGGTGGAGTATTGATTCTTATTCTCGTACTAATTCTTGTCTTGTAGGCATTCATATTTATACTGAAAAACAGGTTTGGAATAAATTAATTAATAATACAAATACCTTAAAATTTACGATCATGGGAAACTTACTTTATGTTATAGCAGTCATTTTAATCATTGCATGGGCCATTGGATTTATTGGCTACAGCACCGGCGGAATTATACATATTCTGTTGGTCATTGCCATCATTGCAATTATACTCAGGCTTATTCAGGGAAGAAGAGTACTCTGAGAAAATTTACGCTTTCCTTGTACCACCCTCACTCTGTTTGCATCAAGATTTTTGGTTGCCTTACTTTCTGCAATCAGGATTAAAAATGCCTTTCTAAAAAAATACATTTTTAAAACTAAAAAAAATGAAATTTAAAACATTAGGTGTTGTTCTCGTTGCAATAGGCATTGTTATGATAGTCTATACGGGATTCAATTATATCACTAAAGATAAGGTAGTTGACTTGGGGCCGATTGAAATTAACGCAAAAACGAATCATCCCGTTCAATGGTCACCAATTGTTGGTGTAGTTTTACTTGTTGGAGGCATTGTAGTTATTGCAACCAGCAAAAAGGCAAACACCTGATATTTGTATAAACTTCTAAAATAAAATCCATGCCACTATTAACTGTTTTACTCGTTATTATTGTTGTTGGTGTAGCTCTTTGGTTGATCAATTCATTCATCCCAATGGCCAGTAGCATCAAAACAATTCTCAATGTTGTAGTTGTGATTGTACTTGTTGTTTGGCTTCTTAAGGTATTTGGACTGCTCAGCGGTTTAACGAACATTCATATCTAAAATTGTTCAGTTAACGTTCGCAACAAATCTTCAATAATCAAAACAACTCATGCAGGTATATGTAACCAGAAAACCATTCATATTCTCTCCGGATCCATCCAGGGTAATTGCCCGTTTTTTAAAGATAAATAGTGAACGGTCGGCTGATATAATCAGGAATGTTTTGGCCATGCCTGAAGGAGAAGTAAACATGGCATTGAGCCAGTTACTGAGAGGATTTTCGCGGCGCCACCGGAATATTTCACGCATATTTGAGGATCATTTTGCCCGGCTGGCTCCAATATTCGATCAGATTGAAGTGAATGAAGAAGATCTGAGCACATCACAAAAAGCGCTGATCGGGTCGTATTTTACGATGGAATATTCCATCGAATCAGCCGCATTTTTTAATCCATCGATTGTCGAAGATCCCGATCAGTCAGGCTTACGACCCGATGAGAAAAGAGTGATTTTTAGTTTCCGCGCTACCGGCGAAGGTCATATCTCATCGGTTGTATTTCGTTCAGGAATTCTTGACCGGAACAATAACCTGGTTATCGAGCCTGTTGGCAAAATGCTGGCCGAAGCAGAGAAAATTAAACGGAATACCTACGATAAAAAAGCATTCAGGGAAAAACTGGATGAACAGCATGATAAAAAGAAAGTTATTTCTTCGGATTTTATTTTCGATAATTTAGCCGATAATTTTACCTATGGCGAATTAATGAAGAACCTTTCAACAGCCATAAAAAATCCAAAAATTTCAAAAAATCAGATCAAAATTATAAACCAGATGATGGGGCTGGCATCCTCGCATTACGAAATTAATTTTTCAATCGATTCGGCCATTCCGAAAGGGTAATTTTCCCTGTATCGGCAACCGAACAAAAGGGAATTGAAGACGCCCGTTTTGTGAAATTTACCGATGACAATGGCGACATAACTTACTATGCCACCTACACCGCTTATGACGGGATTGACATTCTACCTAAATTAATCAGCACCAAAGACTTTTACAGCTTCAAAATGTTGCCCATAAATGGCGAATTGGCAAAAAACAAGGGAATGGCTCTGTTCCCCAGAAAGATTAATGGAAAATATGTAATGTTGTGCCGGATAGATGGCGTGAACAATTATATCGCTTATTCTGAAAGTATCAATATCTGGCGTGAAGCTAAATTGCTTCAGCAACCCAAATACCCCTGGGAACTGGTGCAAATCGGGAATTCAGGATCGCCAATCGAAACAGAAGATGGTTGGCTGGTAATTACCCATGCAGTTGGCCCAATGAGGGAATACACGTTGGGAGCTTCCTTGCTTGATCTTGAAAACCCGGAACATGAAATTGGAAGGCTAAATCGCCCGTTGATGATGCCAAATGAAGCAGAACGAGAAGGTTATGTACCCAACGTAATTTATTCCTGCGGTTCAATTGTCCACAATGAAGACCTGATATTACCTTATGCCATGTCTGATCATTCATCAACGTATGCTACAATTAATTTAAGGGAACTTCTTGATGTTTTAAAGGCCTCTGGAACACCTGCCCAAAAGTAAGACATCATGATTGTGGTGAAAACCCGGACTATCGTTTTAACGTATATACAGCACGATCGCACCGCACCCGACAGGGGCTAAAAAAAGTAATTTTCTTTCGGAATTGCATAACAGTTTCAAGCAATGAGAGCTTAATCTTCGTATTGTAAATTTCTTCACTTTAAAAATTAAAAAAAATGAATACTGCCCGATTAAAAGCTAAACTGAATAAGAAAAAAGGCAAACTCAAACAAAAATTTGCGAGTTTAACTGATGATGACCTGCTGCTCGAAGAAGGCAAAAAACAGGAGATCATCGGAAAACATCAACTCTGGATTGCCCATACTCAAAAAGAAATTGACAAAATTATGTCTGAACTGGATTCCTCCGAAGAGTGAACCGTAATTTACATT
Source organism: Prolixibacteraceae bacterium (assembly GCA_041652995.1). Lineage (GTDB taxonomy): Bacteria > Bacteroidota > Bacteroidia > Bacteroidales > Prolixibacteraceae > Aquipluma. The sequence goes on along the minus strand of JBAZGO010000046.1, from coordinate 27,749 downwards.
TCATCCCTATTCATTGAAACAAGAAACATCCAGGAAGTAAATCCGGAAATCAGAAAGACTGGTTACATTTTCCGGCAGGGAAAAATCGGTTGGTAGGAATATGACAAATGACAGGTATCTCGACATTTTCTCTACCAACTTTTGATTCCGTCAGGAACCATTATCTGAATTTTAAACAGTTCTTGAGAAAAATTGTAATCCCACCTTTTGAGGTCAAACAGACCCTATTTGAGTTTTTCATCAAACCTAACTTTAAAATACATCACACCACCTAAATGTGTGAATGTTGTAATTCTTAATCAGAATTGTGTAACGATTTCCGGAGCAAATTCTATCACCTTTGTATAGTAAAATCATACACCAATAGAACTAAAAAGATGAACACTACAGAAGGAAACGGGAACTGGATTAAGACAAAAGGCAAACTCAAACAAAAATTTGCGCTGTTAACCGAGGATGATCTGATGCTTGCAGAAGGCAAGAAAGAAGAAATGCTGGGAAGACTTCAGATCAAGCTTGGAAAAACAAAAGAAGAACTACAAAAAATCATTGCGGCTCTCTAACTGCTGTTCTCCAACCAACTTGAATTACAGTAAAACGAAGTAAAATTTACCATAAATGCAATATAAACAATCATTAAAACAAAAATTATGAGTTCAGGAAAAGTATTACTAGGCGTATTGGTTGGTGCCACCGCTGGTGCACTGGCCGGAATTTTATTCGCTCCCCATAAAGGAACGGTTACCCGCAAGAAAATAATCAGAACAAGTGGAGCTTTTGCCGACGGGGTAAAAGAAAAATTCGATGAATTGCTTGAGGATATCACCGAGAAATTTGACAAGGTGAAAAGCGAAATCACTGACTTTACCGAAAAAAAGGTGGACAAATCAGTCGATACAAAAGACGCAAAAAATGTCCGGAATTGAGATGTTGTTGAGGTATTTTGAGTTTTGAATCTGCTTCGGAATGGTTTCAGAGACTTTCAGGAGTAGATTCAATTTTTAAATCAACAACAGGCTCCCTGAAATATGAAAACTCATCAAGACCAAAGCCATGGAAGATAAAACAAATATAATTGAGACACTTCTGGAAAGAGCTACGGAGTATGGCAAATCCAGTTATGAATTGGCAAAACTAAAGGCTCTGGATAAAACATCGGATGTTGTATCCACGCTGTTGTCAAATTCTGTTGTTCTGGTCATTATTTCGTCTTTTATGCTTTTCCTGAATCTGGGATTAGCTTTCTTGCTGGGCGAAATTCTTGGAAAAATTTATTTCGGATTCTTTGTGGTTGCTGCCTTTTATGGTATTTCAGGAATTCTGATCTATTTCTTTATGCACGACTGGATTAAGAAGGTTGTCAGCAATAATTTTATTAAACAGGTGCTAAAATGAAAGGTCATGGAAAATATCACAACATCTGCGGAACTTAAAGATGCCATCCAGCTTTTAGAATTTGAACATACCTATAAGGGACAACTACTAAAGGAACAGTTGCTACTTGTTCACGAAAGTCTAAAACCTGCTAACCTGATTAAAAGCGCCATTTCAGAAGTGTCGTCGTCGCCCTATTTGGTCGATAATCTTTTGGGGGCAACTGTTGGTTTGGCTTCCGGATATATTTCGCGAATCTTAGCGGTTGGTTCATCCGGAAATGCGTTCAGAAAACTTCTCGGCACGATCCTTCAGTTCGGCGTTACAAATGCAGTAGCTCAGCATACTGACACCATAAAATCAATCGGTCAGTTTATTTATCAACATTTCCTACATAAAAAAGATTTGAATGCCAAAGATTCATGACAATAAAGGAAATACAATTGCCATTTTATGCGAAGGCTTCACTTTTAACTATTGGGTTGTTTACCTTCATCGCAATGCTTTACATTGCACAAGGCATTATTGTTCCTCTCATTTTCTCCATCATATTGGCCATTGTGCTTCATCCGGTCGTTAACTTCTTTGTGAACAGGAAAATAAACAGGATCGTTGCAATTATTTTTACGCTGATTTTAACCATTATTATCATTGGCTTATTTGGGGCCTTTCTGTTTTCACAAGCTATACGGTTTGGTGAAACATGGCCAAAAATGGTCGAAAAATTTACCGAACTCTTCAGTGAAGCCACAGCCTGGGCATCGGGTTATTTTGACTTAAGTCCGCAAGAAATAACAGAATGGGTCACCAAATCAAAAGGAGAACTCGTTAACACAAGCGGCGCTGCAGTTGGGAAAACCCTGATCAATGTTGGCAGCGGGCTGGTTATGCTTTTCATAATACCTGTGTATATTTTTATGCTGCTTTTTTACCATCCGCTCCTGCTTGAATTTATCCGGAGAGTTTTTGGTGCAGACAACCGCAGCATGGTAAGTCAAATAGTTACTGAAATAAAAAAAGTAATCCAGAAATACCTGACCGGGTTGTTTATTGAAGTTATTATTATTTCGGTGCTTCATTCTGTCGGGCTGTTAATACTTGGAATTCAATATGCCATACTGCTTGGTATCATTGGCGCTTTGCTCAATCTCATTCCATACATTGGAGGAATTGTTTCAGTAGCATTGCCTATGATGGTGGCGCTGGCGACAAAAACATCGCCCTGGATAGCAGTTTATGTTTTGTTAATTTATTACGTTATCCAATTGATTGACAACAATTATATCATTCCAAAAATAGTAGCATCAAAAGTCAGGATCAATGCGCTAGTTTCAATCATTGTAGTTCTTGCATTCGGAGCTTTGTGGGGAATTCCCGGCATGTTTATTTCAATTCCGGTGACTGCAATTATCAAAGTCATTTTCGATCACATCGAACCCTTAAAACCATGGGGATTTCTATTGGGCGACACGATGCCCCCCACGTTTAAGATAAAGCCGTTAATCGATAAAATACTCAAATAGAAAAATATACGACCATGAAAAATAGAATAATTACTCATGAATTTAGCACAAATGGCATCCGTCAGCAGGAATTGCCCGAACTAATGAACACCGTTCACTCCGGGATTGCGTCAAACGACAAGGAAATAAAATCAAAAACGAAAAAAAAGAAAGAAAAGCCTGAAATCCTGATCATATCGTCATACCCGCCAAGAGAATGTGGCATAGCAACTTATACGCAGGATTTGATAAGTTCGCTAAACGGTAAATTCAGTAATTCATTCTCTATAAAAGTTTGTGCGTTGGAAACAGGCGATTCAAAATTCCTTTATCCGCCTGAAGTCTGCTATTCGCTTAATACCTCGCTGGCATCTGAATACGATAAAATGGCATTTAATATCAATAACGATCCGGGTATTCAAATCGTACTGATCCAGCACGAATTTGGTTTTTTCCATGCTCAGGAACTAGCATTTCATCACTTAATAACAAAAGTAAAAAAACCGGTCGTTGTTGTTTTTCATACTGTACTTCCTCATCCTAATCTGAGGTTAAAACTAAATATACAGCGTATTGCTGCTTTCAGTAAGTCGATTATAGTTATGACTCACACCTCGTCCGATATTTTGATGAATGATTACGACATTCAGCAACAAAAAATTTCTGTAATCGCTCATGGCACCCATTTGGTGCAACATTTAAACGAAAAATTTCTGAAGGCGAAATATAGTCTGGAAGATCGTAAAGTCCTTTCCACATTTGGCCTGTTGAGTTCAGGAAAAGGTATTAAAACTACGCTCGAAGCCTTGCCGGCCATCATTAAGCAAAGCCCCGAAGTCATATTTCTGGTTATTGGAAAAACACATCCTGAAGTAGTGAAATCAGAAGGTGAAAAATACCGCGAAATGCTGCAGGAAGTTGTCGAAAAACTACACCTGGAAAAACATGTACTATTTATAAACAGATACTTACCCTTACCTGAATTGCTTGAATATTTGCAACTTACCGACATCTATCTGTTCACAGCCAACGATCCGAACCAGGCCGTAAGCGGCACTTTTGCTTATGCCATGAGTTGCGCCTGCCCAATTATCTCGACCCCGATTCCTCATGCAAAGGAAATCCTGACTGAAGATACCGGAGTTATTTTTGATTTCCGCAATTCACAACAATTGGCCAAGGCCGTTAACCGCTTGTTCGGCGATGATCGGTTGCGTAGAAATATGAGTATAAATACGCTTCAGAAAATAGCATCAACCGCATGGGAAAATTCGGCAGTTGCTCATGCCATGTTGTTCGATAAAATTTTAGGAGATAAAACGACGTTGCACTTTAATCTTCCGGAAATTAACCTCGAACACCTTACACAAATGACTACTGATACCGGAATCATCCAGTTTTCAAAAATAAACCAACCCGATATCAGTACAGGCTATACCCTTGATGATAATGCACGTGCAATGATAGCCGCATGCATGTATTATAAATCAACAGACGATAAAAACATACTGCCTTACATTCAAAAATATCTAAGTTTCATCAAACATTGCCAGAAGCCTGAAGGTGATTTTAAAAATTATGTAGATGAGAATCATCATTTTACAAGTCAAAACGACGAAGTCAATTTAGACGATTCCAACGGAAGAGCCATTTGGGCATTGGGCTATTTAATCTCATTGATTGGTTTGCTTCCGGCAAAAATGATTGCAACGGCTGACAAAATCATTGAAAAATCTTTTCAGAGTATTGACGCTATGCATTCCACCCGCGCAATGGCATTTTCGATAAAAGGAATATACTATTATCACAGCACCATAAAATCGCCCGAAAATCTGATCCTTGTTAAAACATTGGCCAATCGTATGGTCCAGATGTACAGACACGAGTCATCTGAAAAATGGGAATGGTTTGAAGGTTATCTGACGTATGGCAACAGCACTTTGCCTGAAGCCATATTGTATGCCTGGTTGCTGACCAAAGACTCCATATATAAAGATATCGCCATAAAATCGTTTGGCTTTTTGTTGTCGAAGATCTTTAATGAAAATGGAATAGAAGTTATTTCCAACAGACAATGGCTTCAAAAAGGACAGAAAGCAGGGCAATACGGCGAACAACCCATTGATGTGGCCTATACCATCATGACATTGAGTAAATTCTACGATGTATTTAACGACGAGAACTACCGACTGAAAATGGTCACAGCATTCAACTGGTTTTTAGGTGATAACCGCCTGCATCAAATCATTTATAACCCATGTACCGGCGGATGTTACGATGGCATGGAAGAATCGAATGTGAACCTGAACCAGGGAGCCGAATCAACAGTCAGTTACCTGATGGCCCGCCTGACTGTTGAAAATTATGCAAATTCAGATATTTCAGGAAAAGCACAATTACGAAATCATCTCAAAGTGCATCCCAAACAAAGAAAACCTGTTCATTCAGCCGACTCAAAAAAGCAAACCGGTCAGGCATTCACCGTTTCATATCGAACGAATCCGGAATAATCAACCGGAAGAACAACCTACTGGTAATGTGTGAATGATGTAACTTATTTCCAGAATAGTATAACAAGTTTGAAGGCAGCGCCAGTACCTTTAACTAAATCAAATAATTTAAAAAATCGCAAAATGAAAAAGACAATTTTTATTGCGCTCCTGATGATTTTCACCTTGGGTGCAACGACAACATTTGCAAGTAAGTCAGATCTGAAATCAACCGCTCCTGTTGCAACTGAAAATAAATTATCGACAGAAGAGTTAAGTCGGATGAGAACCCGTGTTGAAGAAATCCGGAAAATGGATAAATCGGAAATGACAGTTACTGAAAAGCGTGAACTCAGAAAAGAAAGTAAGGGAATTAAGGAAAATGTGCGTAAGAACGGTGAAGTCATTTATATTGGCGGAAGTACCCTTTTACTCATCATTATCATTATCCTTTTGGTTTGATCCAACCTTAATTATTCAAATGCCTTTGCCTGAAATCGCAATGGAAGGTAGTTGTATTGCATGCTGACAGAAATTCAAAAGTCAAATCCGATGAATACATTCCAAACTAAAACAGGAATAAAATCCGATAAACGAGTAAAAAGATATACTGTCATCCAACTGGTTATAAATTCTTTGCACACCAGACCAGTAAGAAAACGTTTTTTAAATTTTTATAGTCCTGTCCGGCCTCTGACAAATGAAGCCAAACCCAATGAAACGAAGCGGGTTCCATAGCAGAAAGCCATTGAATATCAGGCAGCTAATATTTAGCTGCCTGATATTTTTTGGATCATTACCGGAAGCTCCTGCACAGAAATATTTTCAGCAGGAAGTCAACTTCAAAATAAATGTCACGCTCAATGATCAGCTTCACGAATTAAGCGCGTTTGAAACAATCGGGTACAAAAACAACTCTCCCGACACCTTAAAATTTCTTTATTTTCACCTCTGGGCCAATGGTTACTCCAATAACAAAACCGAATTGGCCAGACAGTTATTTCGTTTGAAGGGCAAAGCAAAGCTGTTTAAAGATCCTGAACTGAGAGGATATATCGATTCACTGGATTTTAAAATTGACCATCAGATGGTTCAATGGAATGTATTGTCCGGACAGCCCGATATTTGCCAAATCATGCTGAATACCCCTCTCCTACCCGGCGATTCAATAAAAATTACCACACCTTTTCGTGTAAAAATTCCCAAAGGAGTAAGTTCCAGATTGGGTCATATCGGCGAATCCTACCAAATTTCGCAGTGGTATCCCAAACCGGCGGTTTACGACCAGTCCGGCTGGCATCAAATGGACTATCAGGATCAGGGCGAATTTTATTCTGAATTTGGAAGTTTTGACGTAAGCATTACTTTGCCAGCGAATTACATTGTTGGTGCAACCGGAAATCTGCAAAATCAGGAGGAAGCCAAAATGCTCGACAGGCTCGCTGCCGACACTTCATGGGTAAAAACCATCGGCTCCGAAAATGCAGACTTTCCGCCTTCTTCCGGAAAAATAAAAACACTCTGTTATACCGAAAATAAAATCCACGATTTTGCCTGGTTTGCCGACAAACGCTTTCATGTATTAAAAGGAAAAGTAAAGCTTCCCGGCTCCGGAAGGGAGGTAACTACCTGGGTGATGTTTACCAATCAGCAGGCTAAACTTTGGAAAGATGTTGTTCTGTATATCAATCATTCGATCGAATATTTTTCAAAATGGATCGGCGATTATCCCTATCAAAACTGCACCGCCGTTCAGAGCGCCCTGAATGCCGGCGACGGGATGGAATATCCCGGGATTACCGTAATCGGAATGGCTAAAGATGCCTACGCACTGGATGAAGTGATTGCCCACGAAGTGGCCCACAACTGGTTTTACAGCGCATTGGGTTCGAACGAACGACGGTACCCGTTTATGGACGAAGGAATCACCAGTACCTACGAACAGCGGTACATGCACGAAAGATATCCGCACAAAAAACTTTGGGAGACCAATGTGCGGAACCTGAAACTGGCCAAATTCTTCCACATCGACCAAATGCCGGTAAAACAAATGCGCGAACTCGAATGGCTTTCGCAGGCCCGGGACAACCTCGAACAACCCGTCAATCTGCCAGCCGATGACTACAATACGCTGAATTACAGCCTGATGATTTACAACAAGGCGGCGATGGGCTTTAACTACCTGAGGGCTTATCTCGGAGATTCCCTTTTCGATTCGGCCATGCACGATTATTACCAGCAGTGGAAATTTAAGCACCCGCAGCCTGATGATCTGAAAGCACTGTTCGAGGCAAAAACCGGCAAAGATTTAGGCTGGTTTTTTACCGATTTTTTGGGCACAAACAAACGAATGGACTACAAAATGGAGAGCCTTGCGAATCATCAGTTGCTCGTAAAAAACAAGGGAGAGTTGGTTTCGCCATTGGTTATCTCCGGAATGATTGGCGATTCCATCTGTTTCGAAAAATGGGTGGACGGCTTTCAGGGGCAAAAAGAAATCGACATTCCGGATGGAAATTTTACCGAACTAAAAATCGATCCCAGGCATGTCACTCCTGAAATATTCAGGCTCAACAACAACCTCCGGACATCGGGAATTTTTCCAAAATCAGATCCACTCCGGACGCAACTTTATTTTTCGCTGGAAGATCCGGAAAAACGATATCTGATGTATATTCCTGTCCTGAACTGGACGCGCGAAAATGGTTTTATGGCTGGTATTGCTTTGCACAACGGCTTTCTCACACCCAAACCATTTGAATATTTTTTCATGCCATTTTATACCTTCAATCCTTCCGGTTTGGCCGGATACGGGAAGATTGCCTGGAACATAACACCCTACGACCAATTCATCCGGAAGGCAACGATCTCTCTGGAAGCGACTCAATTCGGCGCTCCGGAAAATCAAAACTATCAAAGAGTTAAAGCAGGATTAGACCTGTATTTCAGGTCGAAGCAATTAAATAATTCACTGATTCACAAAGCGTTTGGAAACTACATCGCAGCATCGAACCTTTTTCAGATTGAACATCAGCAAAAGGCGAAAATGAATTCCTATTTGCAGTTCGGTTACCAACTGGAAAAACCTGGTAATATCAATCCTTTCAAACTATTGGTTTCTTCCGAATCCAGTCAGTCGTATCTGAAAACATCGTTGGAGCTCAACTACCGATTAAGCTATTACGGAAAGAAAAATGGGCTGGACATCCGTTTGTTTGCCGGAACTATGCTCAAAAATGTTCCAACTGTTCCCTTTTATTCATTTTCTGCAAGTGGCCGGAGCGGACCCGAACAATATTTATACGAGGGCACTTTCCCCGATCGCTTTAGCGTTTTCCCATCTACTTTCTGGTCCAGGCAGATGAGCTTTCCCGAAGGCGGTTTGGTATCGCCGGTTAACAACCAGCTTGGATACAGCCGCTGGCTTATTTCGTTATCCTTCAGCAGCAGTTTGCCGGGAAAAGCTGCCCGACTGCCCGTTAAACCTTTTGCAAATTTTCTGCTGAACGATCACGGCGCCGGAACAGGAAATAATTCGCCAATCTTTTATGAGGCAGGCCTGAAGGCAGGAATGTGGAACTTCTTCGAGATTTACATTCCGTTGGTGGTTTCCGGAAATATTGAATCCATCACCGGCACATTCAAAGATCGGATACGTTTGGTCTTTAAGCTTGATTCATTTAATCAGGTCAAGCTGAATTCAGGAATAGGAATTGAAATTCGGTAAATGTGTGAATGATGTAATTAATATTCTGAATTGTGTAAGACATTCAGCAACAGGGAAAGTATTTTTAAGAAACTTTAATAATTCAGATCAAACAATAAAAATAAGTTCCTGTTAAAAATGAATACAGGATTCCATAATAGAATCACATGAACAACAATCCTTTAAAAAAGCTGGAAAGTCTGGGGCAGTCAATCTGGCTCGACTATATCCGACGTGACTTGATCACAAATGGTGAACTTCAAAAACTAATCGATGAGGATGTACTGCGGGGAATGACCTCGAATCCGGCCATCTTCGAAAAAGCCATTGCCGAAAGTAATCTTTATGATGCTGATATTCAAAAAATGGCGCTCAAGGGGAAAAATGTCAACGCCATCTACGAGTCCATCAGTCAACAGGATGTACAACGTGCTGCCGACGTTTTCAGGCCATTGTATGAAAAGACTTCAGGAGATGACGGATATGTGAGTCTGGAGGTAAACCCGCATCTGGCGCACAAAAACAAAGGCACCATTCAGGAAGGCCGTCGGTTATGGTCGCTGCTCAACAGACCCAACGTTTTCATCAAAGTTCCGGCGACAACCGAAGGTCTGGTTGCCATCCGGCAATTGATCAGCGACGGTATCAATGTCAACGTAACCCTGCTTTTTAGCCTGAACCGTTACCGCGCAGTTGCAGAAGCATATATTGAAGGACTTGAAGCACGCCTGGCCAAGCGAAAAACCATCGATCAGATAAGCTCAGTGGCCAGTTTCTTTTTAAGCCGGATTGATACCTTAATTGATCCTCAGTTGGAAAAAATAATGGAGGCAGAAGGAATAAAGAGTGAAATGGCAAAGGAAGCTCATGGCGAAGTGGCTATCTCGAGTGCAAGGTTGGCCTACCAGATTTATAGGGAAGTCTTCGGCAGCGAGCGGTTTAAAAGGCTGGAGGGAAAAGGGGCACATGCACAACGGTTACTCTGGGCAAGTACCAGTAATAAAAATCCGGCTTACAGCGATGTGAAATACATAGAAGCGCTAATTGGTGCGAACACGGTAAATACGGTACCGCCTCCAACTATCGACGCCTACCGCGATCACGGTGATCCGAAGTTAAGTATCGAACTGTATGTTAGTCAGGCCATGCGAATAATGGCAAGTCTGCCTAAAATCGGAATTGAGATTGACCAGATGACTCAACAGTTGGAAGATGAAGGTGTAAGCAAATTCAAAGAACCTTTCGATAAACTGATGGACGCTATAGGGAGGAAGTCATCAATATGAAAATGAATTCAATATAAAATACAATAATGGAAAATTCAGTTTCGGTCACAACATTGTTTGTAGATATCGGCGGCGTTTTGCTTACCGATGGTTGGAGTCACGAGTTTCGCAAACTGGCGGTCAGAGAGTTCAATCTCGATCCGGAAGAGATGGAAACCAGGCATAGCATGACCTTCGAAACTTTCGAGGTTGGCAAACTAACACTGGAGGAATACCTGAATCTGGTAGTGTTTTATCAGCCACGGTCGTTTACCCCGGCACAATTTCAGGAATTCATTTTTGCCCGGTCGGAATCCGACCCGAAAATGATTGAATTGATCCGGCAGCTTAAAGCAAAGTACGGATTGAAAATTGTTGTGGTCAGCAACGAATCGAGGGAACTCAATGCTCATCGCATTCAAAAGTTCAGACTGAATGAGTTCGTTGATGCTTTCATTTCCTCTTGTTATGTCGGTCTTCGTAAACCCGATGCCGATATTTTCCGGCTGGCGCTGGATATTGCCCAGATTCCGGCGGAACAGATTCTATATCTCGAAAACACCCAAATGTTTGTAAACATCGCTGAAGGTATTGGTATTCGTGGTATTTGGCATACTGATTACCAGTCAACGCGCGAAAAACTCGCATCGTTCGGGTTGGAGGTTGAAACATGACAGAAAAATCAACCATAGAAGCAAAACAAAGCAATGTTCTGACCATCAACGGAGGTTCGTCCAGTATCAAGTTCGCAGTTTATCAAACAGACGAATCCTTCAGCCGTTTACTTCACGGAAATATTGACCGGATTGGTCTGCCGGATTCAAAACTGTCTTTCACCCGCGAAAAAGAAAACAAAAAAGATACCCTGAACATAAAGGCTTCAGACCATCGGTCGGCAGCAAATTTTCTGATCGACTGGCTCGAAAAACAGATTGATTTTTCATTGATCAAAGGCGTCGGGCATCGCGTGGTTCATGGGATGCATCATACAAATCCCGAAATCATTACTCCTGAATTGCTGGACGAACTTCATCGCATTACACCTTATGATCCGGATCATTTACCTGCTGAAATTGAATTAATCGAGGTATTCAGCCAGCGTCATCCCAAACTTTCGCAAGTAGCTTGTTTCGACACGACTTTCCACCAAACCATGCCACGAGTGGCCAAATTGCTCCCCATTCCCCGGCGCTTCGACGAAAATGGGATACAACGATACGGATTTCATGGCCTGTCGTATTCGTATTTGTTAGAGGAACTCGCCCGTGTTGCCGGACCAAAAGCGGCAAATGGCCGCGTGATTTTGGCTCACCTGGGTAACGGGGCAAGCATGGCTGCCGTAAAAGATGGCAAAAGCATCGACACCAGCATGGGTTTCACCCCGGCTTCAGGAATAATGATGGGAACACGACCCGGTGATTTGGATCCGGGTGTTGCGTGGTATATCATCAAATCGGAACAATTAACCACCAAACAATTTAATAACCTGATTAATCATGAATCAGGTCTGCTTGGTATTTCTGAAACCAGTTCCGATATGCACGATTTGCTTGCACTTGAAAAAGAAGACATTCAGGCAGCAGAAGCTGTATCGCTGTTTTGTTATCAGGCGAAAAAATGCATTGGGACTTTTGCCGCTATATTGGGCGGACTCGACACCCTTGTTTTTGCCGGTGGCATTGGTGAAAACGCTTCGGTTGTTCGCTCCCGAATTTGTGAAGGTCTGGCGTTCCTTGGAATCGAACTGGATGCAAAACAAAATGAGGCAAACGCTCCGGTAATTTCAGTAAAAAACGGGAAGGCGGTCGTTCGCGTCATTCATACCGATGAGGAATTGATGATTGCAAAAACAGTCAGTCAAATGATAAATATTTCCAAATAAATGAAAGGGATACAACTATGTTAATAAAAGCAAAAACATTAAATGGGTTCAGATTAGATGCTACCGATGGCGAAATCGGTAGGGCCAAAGAATTCTATTTCGACGATCTGCACTGGGCAATTCGCTACCTGGTTGCCGATACAGGAAATTGGCTGACAGGCCTGCAAGTGCTGATTTCACCTTACGCGATGGGTTCTGTAAATAACCTGACAGAACACCTCACCATTAATTTGAACAAAGAACAGATCGGGAACAGTCCGTCTCTGTTTAGCGACAAACCCGTTTCGCGACAATTTGAGAATGACTACTATGGATATTACGGATGGCCAACCTATTGGAGCGGCTCATTCATGTGGGGAAACTATCCCGACATCATGCGCGACAGCAAAGATTGGAAACCGGCCAAGCAACACAAGTATTCCGGGAATCCGCATTTACGCAGTACCAATGCGGTGAGTGGTTACCATATTCAGGCCAATGACAGCGAAATAGGCCATGTCGCTGATTTTATTATTGATACCGAAACATGGGCCATTCGATACCTGATCATCGATACAACAAACTGGTTCGCCGGGAAAAAAGTACTGATCTCACCAAAATGGATCGACCACATCAGTTGGAAGGATTCAAAAGTATTTGTCAATCTTTCGTCTGAGGAAATCAGGCAGGCTCCTGAATATTCTGAGGAAGCTCTGCTGACCCGTGATTATGAAACCCAACTGCACAGATATTATAAACGCAATGTGTATTGGCATGAGAAACCAGAAGACAGGTTACATTTCCTTTAGTGACAATAAAATATATCAAAATGAAACAACCATGAGAAAATCATTCTCATACAATGGAATGATTATTTGGGAGCACTCCCGAAAAATCGTGACTGGCTATACGGCAATTAAAGAACAAATTATTAACACATGAAACCTCCATGTCAAAACTTTGAAACACAGGAGGATGATTATAAAACCAAAAATCAAGACTTTGCTTTTTTCAAGCCTCCCCTGAAGGGGAGGCTTGAAGGGGGCTTAAAATTGCAAACACATGAAAACAAAAAAAGATCAGGTCAAGAAAATTGTTGACAAAACAAAAAAGAAAGAAACGAAGAAGAATCCACTTTCAAAGGATCTTCTAAGTAAAATGAATGCCTATTGGCGGGCCGCAAACTATCTTTCGGTTGGCCAACTCTATCTCCGCGACAATCCTTTACTCCGGAAGCCATTGAAAACTTCGCATGTAAAGTTGATGCTGCTCGGACATTGGGGCACAACACCGGGGCAAAATTTTATTTATGTGCACCTGAACCGGGTTATCAGGAAATATGATCTGGACATGATTTACATTTCAGGTCCCGGCCACGGCGGACCGGCTTTAGTCGGAAATACTTATTTAGAAGGAACATACAGCGAAATCTATCCAAACATCACGCAGGATGAGGCCGGACTGAAAAAACTATTCACACAATTCTCTTTTCCAGGTGGAATTCCGAGCCATGTTTCGCCTGAATGTCCTGGATCGATTCACGAAGGCGGCGAACTGGGTTATTCACTCAGCCATGCGTTCGGAGCGGCTTTCGACAACCCGGAACTGGTTGTCGCCTGCATTGTTGGCGACGGCGAAGCAGAAACCGGTCCGCTGGCCACCGCCTGGCATTCCAACAAATTTTTAAATCCAATTACCGACGGCGCCGTATTGCCAATCCTTCACCTCAACGGCTATAAAATTGCCAATCCAACCATCCTTGCCCGCATTCCACACGACGAATTGGAGCAATTGCTGATCGGATATGGCTGGAAGCCCTATTTTGTGGAAGGCGACGAGCCTGAAAAAATGCATCAGCTAATGGCCTCTGTAGTGGAAAAATCCATTTTGAGAATTAAGAAAATACAAAGTCATGCACGAAATAAAAATGATGCTGACCGACCACTCTGGCCAATGATTGTACTCCGCTCGCCCAAAGGCTGGACCGGACCGAAAGAAGTTAATGGAATGCAAATTGAAGGAACTTTTCGTTCGCATCAAATTCCATTGCTTGTGGATTCCGATCATCCGCATCATTTAAAACTTTTGGAAGAATGGATGAAAAGCTATAAACCTGAAGAATTATTCGACGAAAATGGCTCTCTCCTACCCGAGCTGGCCGAACTTGCTCCAAAAGGAGAACGCCGGATGGGTGCAAATCCACACGCCAATGGCGGACTTTTGTTGCATGATTTGGTTATGCCTGACTTTCGGAAATTTGCTGTAATAGTTCCTTCTCCCGGTTCCGTTCAGGCTGCCGACACGCACGAATTGGGAGAGTTCCTTCGCGAAGTGGTGACATTGAATGCGGAGCAACGAAACTTCCGGATTTTTGGACCCGACGAAACACTTTCGAACCGCCTGAATGCCGTTTTTGAAGTCACCAACCGTCAGTGGGATACCAAAATAAAGAAGAACGATGAGTTTCTGGCTACAGAAGGCCGTGTGATGGAAGTGCTGAGCGAACACCAGTGCGAAGGCTGGCTGGAAGGCTACCTGCTTACCGGAAGGCACGGTCTGTTTAACTGCTACGAAGCATTCATACATATTATCGATTCGATGTTTAACCAACATGCCAAATGGCTGAAAGTTAGCGCCGAATTGCCGTGGCGAAAGAAAATTGCGTCACTGAATTACCTGCTTGCATCGCATGTCTGGCAGCAGGCTCACAACGGTTTTACCCATCAGGATCCGGGTTTTATAGATCATGTGGTAAATAAAAAAGCATCTGTTGTGCGGGTCTATCTTCCACCCGATGCCAACTGTCTGTTGTCGGTTTGGGATCATTGTCTGCGAAGCCGCCATTACGTCAATGTCGTGGTTGCCGGTAAATACCAGGCGCCTCAATGGTTAAGTATGGATCAGGCCATTGAACATTGCACCCTGGGAATTGGTGTTTGGGAATGGGCTAGTAACGATCAGGGTGTCGAGCCGGATGTGGTAATGGCCTGCTGTGGCGATGTGCCAACGCTCGAGACCCTGGCCGCAGTTTCCATTCTTCGTGAACATTTGCCCGATCTGAAAATCCGGGTGGTCAATGTGGTTGACCTGATGAAACTGCAACCGAACACCGAACATCCACATGGCCTGAGTGATCCGGATTTCGATGCTTTATTTACAAAAGAAAAACCGGTCGTTTTCGCCTTTCATGGATACCCCTGGCTGGTACACCGTTTAACTTACCGCCGGACCAATCACGAAAACATGCATGTTCGTGGATATAAAGAAGAAGGTACCATCACCACGTATTTCGACATGACGGTGATGAACGATCTCGACCGTTTTCACTTGGTTCAGGATGTAGTCAACCGGATTCCACGCCTGGGAGAGAATGGAAATAAACTGAGGCAAATGATGATCAACAAACTCGTTGAGCACAAACAGTATATTAATAAATTCGGGCAGGATATGCCTGAAATACTGAACTGGAAATGGAACCAGGATTGAAGCATAGAAATGGAAAAATGGGAACTCAAAAAACATGGCATGAAAGACATCATGCCACATTAAGTTTAGGTGGTCGTGTAGCCGATGCTGTAGCCAAAGGAATGGGCTCATGGAGGTTCATCATCCTTCAAACAGTTTTAGTTATCCTTTGGATGGGATTAAATCTTGTCGGGTTTATGTTTCATTGGGATGTCTATCCTTTCATCCTGCTCAATCTGCTTTTCTCAACACAGGCGGCTTACGCGGCGCCTATTATTATGATGTCGCAAAACAGGCAAAACGAACGTGACCGGATGCATGCTGAAGCGGATTACAAAACGAATAAAGATGCAAAACATGAAATCGAAGCTCTGGCAATTATGTTGAAGTCACTTGAAGTGGATAAATTAGATAAAATCATTGAATTGCTTCAGGAGCAGAAAAACAGTTCATCGAAAAAGGACAAATCCGACTAAGTGATCTGAATAATTTATTGTGGCATTTTAAAATTACTCACCCCAAGTCCGAAGTATCGGACTTTTTCCCTCTACGGGTAGAGAAGGGCGGAGCATCGCTGATGCGATGGGGTGAGTCAGGATAAAGAAATAAATCAAAAAACGACATTATTTCGTTTTTAGTACTTAAACGCCTGACCTGAACGGGAATATCACATCAGACATCTTGCCTGAAAATTATCTTCTAACCCAACGGCCGTATGCGAATTATAAAATTTCTTTCAATAATTATGTAATGCTTATTTCTACAAAATTGCTTATCTTAGATCATTCAGGATTTGACGCACTGGATAAAAATTTCCAGTTTAAAAAAAACATTTTTGAACTGCAAAAAAAATTTCATGAAGAAAGGATACAAACCAGAAAAGGCAATTCTTCGCCAATGGGCAGAAAAGTTACTCAAAAAGAATGCCTCAGGATCAGGGTTACAACTTTCTGAAAGTGATGCGCTGAAACTCATTCATGAGCTTCAGGTTCATCAAATTGAGCTTGAATTACAAAATGAGGAACTTATCTTAGCACAAGAGCACGCAGAAGATGTATCCACAAAATACGCTGAATTATACGATTCGGCTCCAACAGGTTATTTTACCCTTTCCCAAAAAGGTGAAATTCTGGAACTCAATCCCGCCGGGGCAAAGATGCTGGGTAACGATCGTGAAAACCTAAAGGACAGACCGTTTCAACTGTATGTTTCCAACGCCTCAAAACCAATTTTCAATCTTTTCCTTGAAAAAATATTTGCAGGCAACATCAAACAAACCTGCGAATTAACTCTATCAACGAATACCGACGGGCAAATATATATTGAACTTTCGGGCATAGTTTCCAAAAATGGAGACAAATGCTCATTAACTGCAAATGATATTACCGAACGTAAGCAGGCAGAAGAAATATTGCGTGAAAGCGAAACCAAAACGCGAACTATTCTGGAAGCAATATCAACCGGGATTATGATTATTGACCCGGAAACTCACACCATTGTAGATGTAAATTCGGAAGCCATAAGATTGATCGGGGAAACGAAAGAAAAAATTGTAGGGAGCATTTGCCACCAATACATCTGTCCGGCTGAAGTAGGGAAATGCCCGGTTACAGATCTTAGGCAAATAATTGACAACTCTGAACGGGTATTGATAAATAAAGAACATACAAAAATCCCAATTCTAAAAACGGCTACACAAATAAATCTGGGAGGACGCAAACTCCTTCTTGAGAATTTCACCGATATCACTGAACGTAAACTTACTGAAGAAGAATTACATAAAAGTGAACAACGCTACCGCAATTTATTTGAAAATGCAGGAACAGCTATCTGGGAGGCGGATCTTTCGGTAGTAATAAATTATATCAATCAATTAAAAAAAAGCGGGATTCTTGATTTTCGTATGTACTTCAACCAACACATTGATGAAGTGATTAAGTGTGCATCAATGGTTAAATTGCTTGATGCTAATAAAGAAATTTTAAATTTAGTAAAAGGAAAAAGTAAAGAGGAAGTGCTAAGCCGTTTATTCGATTTTTTTATCGAAGAATCATTCGATGCGGTTAAAGAAGAATTTATCGGGCTCGCGGAAGGGAAATTAAGAATTGACGGCGAAATGCCACTTAAAATTTTAAATGGTGAAATAAGACAAGTTATTTTTCAGCTTTCAATTATTCATGGTGAGGAAAAAGGATTAATAAGTTTCATCGATATAACAGATAAGAAAAAAAACGAGCAAGCGCTCAGGGAAAGTGAAAAGCGTTTACTACAGATAATGGAAAATGTGGATGCCGTGTTTTATATGATCTCGGGTAAAACCGGTGAGCTTGTTTTTATCAACTCGGCCTACGAAAAAATTTGGAAACGCCCGATTGATGAGATTAAGGAACATCCTGAAACATGGCTTGATGCAGTTCATCCTGAAGACGTTAATTCTGCAATAAAATTATTTGAACAGGAAATCGGGGAATTGCAATACCGGATCATCCTGCCCGATGGAACGATACGATGGATTTTGGACAGAATGTTCCCTGTATTGGACGAAAAAGGTGAAATCGTTTACTTATGTGGAATGGCGGCTGATATCACGGACCGCAAGCTTTATGAAGAAACATTGCGCGAAAGCGGAGCCAAGCTTGATGAGGCTATGAAAATTGCCAAACTAGGTATGTGGGAGTACGATGTTGACAAGGATCAATTTATCTTCAACGATCAATTCTATACCCTCCTGCGCACAACGGCTGAACGCGAAGGCGGTTACATCATGTCCTCCAAACATTACGCCCAAAAGTTCGTTCATCCGGATGACATGTTTTTGGTTGGTTCCGAAACTCAGAAAGCCCTGGAAACCAATGATCCGAATTACCACAACAAACTGGATCACCGCATAATCCTCGCTGATGGAGAGATCGGCTACATCTCGGTCAGTGTTCGCATTTTGAAAGATTCACATGGCCGTACAGTAAAGACTTATGGTGTAAACCAGGACATCACCGAAAGCAAACGGATTAATGAATCTCTCGTGCTTTTCCGAACGCTGATTGATAAGTCGAATGATGTGATCGAGGTAATTGATACGGAAACAGCCCGGTTTATTGATGTGAATGAGAAGGCTTGTACAGAGCTTGGATACAGCCGGAGTGAGCTTTTAAGCATGAAAGTATTTGATGTTGATCCGAATCTAACAACGGAAATCTTCCATAAATTAATACAGCAGTCTCAACAATCTGATTCGGCGATTTTTGAGGCCTTTCACCAACGTAAAGATGGCTCAATTTTCCCGGTAGAGGTGAATGTTACTGGAGTAAAACTTGAAAAAATGTATGCCCTTGCCATCGTTCGGGATCTAACCGAGCGAAAGCAATCCACCGCAGCGATGGAAATGGCAAAGAAATATACTGAAAACCTGATAGAAACCGCGAATACCATTGTGATTGGGTTAGATGCCAGCGGAAATATTGCGATCTTTAACAAAGCGGCAGAAGACATCACCGGCTATACGCGTTCTGAATTAAAGGGGCGGAACTGGTTCGAAACGTTGGTGCCAAAACAACGTTATCCAAAGGTGTGGAAGAAATTCAAAAAACTATCCAATTCCGAAATCCCTAAAAAATTCGAAAATCCGATACTTACAAAATCGGGAGAAGAACGATACATTGTCTGGCAGAATAACCAAATAACTGAGCAGGGCAATGTTGTGGGAACCATCTCCTTCGGCATTGATATTACCGAGCGCAGAAAATCGGAGGAGGCCCTCCTTGAATCTCAACAAATTTTAGAAGGAATTATTAACACCATTCCCGTTAGGGTTTTCTGGAAAGACAGAAACCTGGTTTACCTTGGCTGTAACAAGATCTTCGCTCATGATGCAGGATATACCGATCCTTCGAAAATCATCGGGAAAGATGATTTTCAAATGGGATGGAAAGATCAGGCAGAAATGTATCGCAGCGATGACCTATTTGTCATTGAGAACGGAAAATCCAAACTTTTGATCGAAGAATCACAAACAACCCCTGAAGGAAAAACAATAACACTCCTGACAAGCAAAATACCTTTGCGTGGATTTAATAATGAAATCATCGGGATACTTGGAACGTACATCGATATAACGGAACGGAAACAGTCAGAAGAAGAGATTATCATTCTCGCCCATTCATTGAAAAGTGTAAGTGAATGTGTTAGCATTACCGATCTGGACGATAAAATCCTGTTTGTTAACGAATCCTTTATGAGAATCTATGGATATAAAAAAGAGGAATTGATTGGCAAGAAAATATCCATTGTACGTTCACCAAATAACCCGCCTGAATTAATTAGCGAAATATTGCCTGCCACAAAACTTGGTGGCTGGACCGGTGAATTGTTGAATAGAAGAAAGGACGGAAGCGAATTCCCGATCCATCTTTCAACAACAATGATAAACGATAAAGCAGAAAAACCATTGGGGTTAATTGGAGTTGCAACCGATATAACCGAGCGAAGGCTTTTTGAGCAAGAATTGATCGGTGCAAAAGAGCGTGCAGAAGGGAGTGACCGTTTAAAGTCATCTTTTCTGGCCAATATGTCGCACGAAGTCCGTACCCCATTAAATAGCATCATCGGGTTTTCCGAACTACTTGCTGATCCTGATTTTGACGAGGATCAAAAGGATGAATTTATAAATCATATCATTACCAGTGGAAATAATCTTTTGAATATAATCAGTGACATTATGGATATCTCGAAGCTGGAATCAGGTGAAATAAAAATTCGCAACCGAAAGATTAATGTTCATGACTATATTTCAAAAGTTGAGAATCAATATGCTTTCCATGCTAAAGAAAAAAATCTCGGATTAACGATTTCGCACCCTATCGATAGCGAAGAAACAGCAATTTTTGCTGACCCCGACAGGCTAACTCAAATATTCAACAACCTGATGAGTAATGCCATTAAATTTACTGAAATTGGCAAAATTGAAATATGCTATCAACCAAAAGGCAAAATGGTTGAATTTTGCATCAAAGATACCGGCATTGGCATTCCGGAAAAATATCAGGAAAAAATATTTGAACGTTTTAGGCAGGTTGACGATGAAACAAACCGCAAATTCGGAGGGAACGGACTTGGATTAGCTATTTCCAAAAATCTGATTGAATTAATGGGCGGAAAAATCTGGCTCGTCTCCGAACCAGGCATTGGTTCAGAGTTTTATTTCACACTGCCAGATCATCTTTTGAAGGAATAGAATACCGCCCATAAAAATAATGTGTGAATGATGTAACTCTTTCCGAAAGTTGTATAACACTTCCTGTTTGGAATGTACCCTCCTTTACTTAAAGAAATTAATGAGTTTAACCTTTTCAGTACTAAAAAAAACATTCGTTATGAAAGCGGTCACAGAATCGGCAAAAGACTTTCCGGTTGTTTGCATTGGCGGTTCTGCCGGTGGTCTTGAAGCCTACACCCGGTTATTAAAGAATCTGCCAGTAAATATGGGTGTTGCTCTGGTCATTGTTAATCACCTGAGAACTGTTG
Organism: Prolixibacteraceae bacterium; assembly: GCA_041652995.1. GTDB lineage: Bacteria > Bacteroidota > Bacteroidia > Bacteroidales > Prolixibacteraceae > Aquipluma. The sequence continues at coordinate 6,567 of JBAZGO010000046.1, read as the reverse complement.
CCACGTTGCTTCACAAAATTTTACCCCGTTATACCGATATGCCCGTTGAATTAATCACAGAAAAATTAGACATCGTACCCAATCATGTATTCATCATTCCTGAAAAGCGCGATTTACATGTTCTTGAAGGAGAATTCCGACTAAAACCAATATCAAAACCGCATGGCTGGCCCGATGTGATTACGGTTTTTATGAAATCGATGACACAAAACTGGGATGGTAAACTCATTGCTGTTATTGTTTCGGGTTACGATGGTGATGGTGCAGATGCGCTTTGCGGCATTAAAGAAGTGGGTGGAATTACCATTGCTCAAAAACCTGAAACAGCAGCACAGCCCGACATGCCCGAGAGTGCCATAGCAAGTGGATGCATCGATTTTATTCTTTCGCCCGAAGAAATTGCGAAAAAAATTATTCAAATTGCAAAGGTGGAGAACTAGCTAACCAGCATCTACAAGGTTAAATTACAGGAATGAGAGAATGTCTTATTTTGATTCTTGTATTTTAATCTTGTGTCGCCGCTCTGCGGCTATATACATGCCTTTATAACAACTTTTCTACCATACTTTCAGCCACATCGCCCGCCTGCCAAGCAAACGGCCACAGGGCGACAGATTTTTCGGATACACATTTATAAATAAAACTCTTTTGCTCCATCCCCAACCCTTCCCCAATAAAGGGAAGGGAGTTTGGTCAACGAAAATTCTGAAAATATGTCCGATAAAGAGCATACATTCAGAACTTGCAGGATGAAAAGTCCCCCGTTTGGGGGATTAGGGGGCAGCCCACTAAAGTGTATCTAATCATTTCTCTGATTTTTAGATACTTTTATATCGAACTCAGGTTAATAGTTCTCATTACTTAGTTTGTTGTATCGCATTTCCACAGGAAGATCACTCTTTCCCCTTTTTTGATTCTTTAACCAAGCTTGATTTGATTCCGGAAAGGATCGATTTGAAGCTGTAATTAAACAAAAATCGTTCGGGATCCCTTTCATAATCAATCATTCCAACTCTTACCGGTTCTCCGGGAATCGGATTCGAATCGAGCAATTTTTTATTGGCGATGATCGACATGAACTGCTCTTTAATCGCAGTAGTATCGTCGGTTCTTTTGTTCTTGACAGCAACGTCCAATCCATGATAGCGCAAAGTCATTTGGCCAGTTGCTTTGGTATTGTTTGCTAAAAAGCTAAAGTTCATCGCATCTATTTTACCCGCCGTCGCATAAACAAAAGCATTCTTTTCCAGCATCGGATTCAGTTCTTTTACCTCCATGCCCGAAAGTGTTCCATTGACCGAAAATGCATTTTGACGGTCAAAAATCCGTCCTTTTAATGCGATGTTTAACTTGCCTTTTCCCATCAGCAAAACTTCAGCATTAAGTTCCAAAAAAGCTTCTTCTGTTTTGTAAATTGTATCATTTGTTATTTTGTAAATCTGAGCATTTATTTCCTGAAAGCTGATCCAGCCTGACTCATTGGCCTTTTCTGCATGTTCGGTATAAACAATAGTACCGTTGAGAATACCAATTGAATCAATTCGGATAGAGCCAGGATAATTGTAGATCATATCCTGAAATGTTGGTTTGTTAACGTGGTTGAATTTCTTTCGTTTATCGCGGAAAGCAGACAAATTCATTTTCACAATCTCAACGTAAGAACTTTCCAGGTTGCCTGATTTTAAATAATCTTCAGCCGAAAAATTGTGAAAGGAAATATTTCTGAAACCAGCTTCAAAACGGTCGGTTTCAAATTTATGCCGTGTCATAAACTCAGATTCGCCGTAATTCGGATGAATAGAAAAACTATCTACCATCAGTTTATTTGAAGTTGCCGAATAGTTTATCCCAGTGGCAGTCTGCGTATACATGCTGTCAGCCGAAACAGACTGAAACTCTTGCACATTAAAATCAAACTGCTTAACGATGCTTGCCGATACGGTATCGAGCTTCTGAACCTGCAAATGATATACTTTCAAAACACCATCTTTTGCTGAAAATGCTTGCGCTGTCGAAGTGTTTTTGATCTTCAGGTTCGTTTTATCCAGAAACAGGCTGTCAATCCGAATATTTATAGACGAGATTTTAGGCGGCATTGCTTTCTCCGGAAACGGAATACTGCCTTTAATGCTGCTATTGAAAACGGTAACTTCACTGATTTCGATGTCGTTTTTGAAAATAGCTTTTACGAGGTGAATCCCTTCAAGCTTGATGGATGCTACTTCACCATTGATGTCCTGAATACCATTCTGTTCAGGCTTTGTGCTTACGGTAATATTTTCCAGCTCCAGTTCCGAATTCAAAATAGCAAGATGAACCTTCCCTATTTTAACGTTAAAATCCTTGTTATTTTCGTTAACGGCAGACTGTATCTTTCTTAATATCAAAGGTTCAACAACAACTCGCATCATAATCAGCGACAACAATGCCAATCCAACTATTCCAATAAAGATTTTCAAAACTAATTTGTACGTCATTGTTTGAATTTTAAGCTTTTGGAAAGAGTAAATGAAAAACGGGACTATCTCAAAAGTCAAAATGCTCGCGGATCGGGTCATCCCGAATTCATTTCGGGATCTGACATACAATGCGTTGAGATCCTGAAACAAGTTCAGGATGACGAGATCAATGACTTTTGAGATAGCCTCTTGACTTCAGGCCAAAGGTGCATCAACCTGGATTCAAAACCATTACACAATTCCGGAGAATATTTACATTATTCACACTCTTAACAATTGTGATTCCTGAATGTGTGAATAATGTAACTCTTTGCAAAAGTTGTGTAAGATTCTATGAAAGAAGCCTGCCTAACTTTATTGCTTATGTAATTCGTACAACCCTGCACCGCCAGATGCGGCAAATTCAATAATCAGACAGATGCAAAAAGAAAAATTAGAAAAACTTGCTACCGAAAGAAGTCTTCCTTGTGTTACTATTTCAATGAACACAAACAGAACATATCCCGATAATCAAAGAGATTCCATTGAACTTAAAAATCTCATGAAAGAAGCATATCAACATGTCGTTGATGAGTTTGGTCAACATGATGTAAGCAATTTACTTGAAAAAATTGATCATCTGGAAGAAGAAATTGACGTCAACTATAACCTGGCGAGCCTTCACATCTTTCTTTCTGACTCAACAACAGAAATCGTAAAATCATCATGGCCAATTTCAATAAATACCGTTTCTGTAGCTGAAAATTTCGTGATCAAACCATTGATTAAAGATTTGAACCGGATTGAAGATTATCTGATTTTGGTGCTTTCCCTGTCTGATGCCCGGTTGGTGCATGCCATTAACGACCGTATTTTAGGAGAAATGAAGAGTGACGATTTCCCATTTAAATCGAGCGATGGAAAACAATCCGACAATCAGGTTAGCGAATTCTTCAACCAGATCGACAAAGCGCTGGTGAAAATTAACAACAAAACAGACATGAATATTGTGGTCGTTTGCACCGAAAAGAATTGGAGCCGATTGATACAGGTTGCCGACCAACCTTCTATTTACTACGGAAATATCAATAACAACGATTCTACATCTAATTTGCTGGCTGCCGAAGCCTGGCAATTGGTTGTGGCAATTCAGGAAGAACTTAGGGCCAAAGCCATCCAGGAAATGCTCGAAGCGGAAGGTCATGGCAAAGTGATTACCGATTTACGCGATATTTTCATTGCTGCAAAAGGAGGCCGTGGCGATTTACTAATTACCCACGACAATTATCACCAACCAGTAAAAATGAACGGCGATTATTCATTCGATTTGGCAAGCGACCTTACCCTGCCAGGCGTAATCGACGACATTACCAGCGATATTGCCTGGGAAGTCATTTCTAAAAAAGGTCGCGCCATATTTACCAGTCAGGAAGAATTCAAATCTTTTGGTAATATTGCATTAAAAGTGAGGTATTGAAAGACCGGAGACCGAAGTTTTTTTACTCCTGTCTTCCGACTAATTTACATCTTAACAAACTGATTTATATAAATAAAAAACACAAAACAGTTGAAAATTATCAAGTTAATAAGGTTTTGTTTTGTGCTGCATAGATTTTCTACTGAGGTTTGCTAAAAGACAAACTCGAAGGTTCTGAAATCTTAAGCTTATCATGTTCTTTTTCTTAGTAGAAAATCGCCAACTAAAATCACTAACCTTATTACCTTATTTACAAATTATTAGCATACAATTCATGTCAAACTTAGGTTAATACAGTTTCAGAAAAAATGTGGTTTACCAAATCAAACGAAGAAGTAATTAAAGAATTGGGTGTTGATCCATCACTGGGTCTTTCTGATGAAGAAGTAAAAATACGCCTGGAAAAATACGGACCGAATAAACTGCTGGCGAAAAAGAAGAAAAACATTTTGCAGTTGTTTATTGCGCAACTTCAGGAATGGCTCATTTATGTGTTGTTTGCAGCAGTAGTTATCACCCTGTTTATGGGAGAATATGTCGATTCGGCAATCATTCTACTCGTAATTATTATCAATGCCCTGCTGGGCGTAATTCAGGAAGTGAAAGCCGGAAAGGCCATTGAAGCGCTTCAGAAAATGTCTCATCCCAAGGCATTGGTCCGTAGAAACGGAGAAGTCAAAGAAATTCATTCCGATCAAATTGTGCCGGGCGACATTCTAATCCTTGATGCCGGACGGTATATATCTGCCGATATTCGTTTAATCGAATCGGCCAACCTTCAGATCGAGGAATCGGCGCTTACCGGCGAATCGGTCCCTTCAGAAAAAGACGCTTCGCTTGTTCTCACCGATCCGAAAACTCCTTTGGGAGATCGCACAAACATTGGTTTTATGTCGACCCTTGTTACCAATGGAAGAGGCGTTGGGATTGTGGTCGAAACCGGAATGAACACCGAAGTTGGTCAGATTGCAAACATCATTAACACCGAAGAGAAATCGAAAACACCGCTGGAAATCCGCCTTGATCAGTTGGGAAAAACACTTGGAAAGATTGCCATCGGAATCTGCATTTTCATTTTTGTGATTGCCCTGCTTCAGGGTCGCGAACTGGTCGAAATGTTCCTGATGTCGGTTTCTTTGGCGGTAGCGGCTATTCCTGAAGGACTTGCAGCCATTGTGGCAGTTGTTCTATCTATTGGGGTAACCAGTATGGCAAAGAAAAATGCCATCATCAAAAAATTGCCAGCAGTTGAAACGCTGGGATCGGTCAACATCATCTGTTCAGACAAAACGGGTACTTTGACTCAGAATAAGATGACTGTTAAACGCTATTTCAATCCGGAAGGAGAAATAGCTGTTGAAAGAGAGGAAAAAAATAATGCAACAGAAGATGTTAAATTACTTGCAAAGGCAATGCTGCTTAGCTCTGATGCAACTTTTGAGAACGGAAAAGGAACAGGCGACCCAACCGAAATTGCCTTGCTTATGTTTGGTGATGACCTGGACATTGACAGGAAAGCGCTGGATGCCGGGACTAAACGTGTTGGCGAATTTGCTTTTGATTCGGACCGGAAGCTGATGTCAACACTTGTTGAGGAGGACGGGAAGCTGGCCGTTTATACCAAAGGAGCGATAGATAACTTGCTGAAGATTTCCGCAGGCGTGCTGATAAACGGGCAGGTGCTTCCGTTTACAGATGAACACAGGAAAATGTTTACACGTGCAACAGAACGCATGTCTGATCAGGCGCTGCGGACACTTGGTGCAGCATATAAACCGGTTGAGACAATTATCGATCCTTCGGAAATGGAGAAAGAACTGATCCTGATCGGACTGGTGGGAATGATCGATCCGCCACGTGTGGAAGTAAAATCATCCATTCAACTGGCTAAAGAGGCCGGAATCACGTCGGTCATGATCACCGGGGACCATAAGAATACAGCTTTTGCCATCGCTCAGGAACTGGGAATAGCCAATGCTGTTGATCAGGCTATCACAGGGCAGGAGATGGATGAATTACCGGAAGAGGAACTAACGGCTAAAATTACCGGATTCAGAGTATTTGCACGGGTCTCTCCCGAGCATAAGGTGAAAATTGTACGGGCACTGAAATCGCGTGGTAATATCGTATCCATGACCGGCGACGGGGTGAATGATGCTCCTTCGCTGAATGCCGCCGACATTGGAGTGGCTATGGGTATTACAGGTACCGATGTGGCCAGGGGAGCTTCGGATATGATCCTTGTTGATGATAATTTTTCCACCATTGTTTCGGCAATTGAACAGGGCCGGAATATTTATAACAACATCCGAAAATCGGTTCTCTTCCTGCTCACCAGCAACCTGGGGGAGGTCATTTCCATGTTTGTTGCCCTGATGGCCGGAATGGCAGCTCCTTTTGTGGCCACCCAGCTTTTGTGGATCAACCTGCTCACCGATTCCCTGCCGGCGGTGGCTTTGGGTATGGATCCGGGCAACCCCGATGTGATGAAAGAGAAGCCCCGTGATCCGAAGGAAAACTTTTTTGCACATGGTGCCGGACTTCGTGCGATCCTGGGAGGCCTTTTAATAGGCATCATTACCTTACTGGCCTTCTGGTACGGATATTATGAGCAGGGATACAGTCCGCTGGACCAAGCCGTGCCGGAAGATG
>JBAZGO010000045.1:47088-53177 GCA_041652995.1 Prolixibacteraceae bacterium | reverse complement strand
ACATACAATATCGTTTGGACGCCGAAATATAGATATCGTATTCTTGAAGGGCTAGTCAAAGAATTGTTGTCAAAAGATATACAAATGCTATTGGAGTGGAAATCCTGTGAGTTGATAGAAATGAATGTTCAAATTGATCACATTCACCTGATCGTGAGTATTCCACCCAAAATATCGATATCTGAACTTATGGGGATTTTGAAAGGGAAAACAGCGATCAAAATCTTCAAAAGTTATCCCCAGTTGAAAAAGAAGCCCTATTGGGGCAATCATTTTTGGGCAAGAGGATGTTGTGTTGACACCATTGGTCTTGACGAAGAGAAAATCAAAAAATACGTCAAATATCAAGAAGAGCAAGAACGATTAGAAGAGCAACAAAGGCTCGAGTTCAGCCCCTTATAGGGGCAATTTTAAGTCCACCTTCTTAGAGGGTGGATTCATTAATCGATTTATGATAATAGAATTAGTTGTTCTTGACATTTGAAGCCAAACTGGAAAATGCATTCTGCTTTGCTATGTATTTTTTATAGAACAATCGTTTGTTGACACGGTATTTAAACCTCCAAATAAATCCAAAAAATTCAAACAGTTTGCACCATTTATTCAGTTTTGAAATGGAAACTTCTGTGTGATTGATGAATGCATTGGGTATAATCAAATATTTCTGGGTATTGTTCGTTTTTACCCGCATGAAACTGCGCATCTGAAAATGTGCATACAGTGTTGGCTCTTTTACAATCTGATTATGCGAATTTAAGAATATCCGGTAAAGACTAGGTGCGGAATATTCAAATATTAGCTTTTGAGGACTTTCCGGGTTAAATACGTTTTTAAAATTGAGACTCTTTAAAGGAATTTCAACATCATCAAAAGGTTTTTTGTCCCAAAGATGGGCAGGATCTTTGCATTTCCACATGTCGCTAAGTCCACCATGGAGAAACTCATCAAAAAGGTAATTTCTGGGCTTTGAGAATACGTCTTTATAATATTGAAATCCTTCTATCTTTGATTCAAAGAAATGATTGCACTCTTCAGTATTTTTGTAAAGTGTTAAATGCCCCAAACCCAAAATAACCTTGTGCTTTGAAAGTACCTCGCCGGTAAGAAAGTGGCGGATATCACCATAAATAAGGTCAATATCACCAAATCCCCAGAAATCATAGTTTTGCGTGTATTCTGCGAATATATAGCCATAAGCGCCCCTGAAATCACAAATTTTATAGGGAGTTTTAAGGGCGATTTCAAAATCAAATTTTGATTGAATTTTGTTTCTGAAGTCATTGAAAGTCATTTGTCTGACTTTTATATTTTCCTTGCTTTCTATCTGGTTGTCAGTAAAAATAAGGAAATTAACTGTTGGATTATTGTATGCCGATTGTAACCAAAACTTAAAAGGCTTTGGAAATTTGCCAAAATATGGAATAATGATCAGAATAGATTTCATTATCTGGAATACTTGTCAATCGAAGTCAATTTTTTTTTTTTCGTTTATCAAGTGAGTAAAAAGGTTTAAATACTTTTCTGTTACTTTTTCTAAAGTGAATCGTTCGCTTGAATGTATTGCTTTTATTGCCATCTGCTTCCTTTTTGATTCGTTTAGCATTAATTCTTTCAATTTAACTACAAAGCAATCCATATCATTATTTGGGATAATTATTCCATTTTCTCCATCTGTAATTATGTCTGTAATACTTTCATAACTATTATAAGAGATTGGTACAACTCCCATTTGTTGACCTTCCATCAATACCATTGGCCACCCTTCATATTTTGATGTCATCATCATAATTGAGGCGCGCTTGTAATAGGGCAAAGTATTCTGGTATCCAGTAAATGTAATCCGCTTAAGATTATTTCTTTTTGCCAATTTTAATATCTGACTATAACCTTCTCCTTCTCCAATGAACTCAAATCTCCAACTGTTAAAACGGGCATCAACTTCAATTCTTTTCCATATTTGCAGTAAAAGATGTGCTCTCTTTGCAGGATTAGAATATATCACGATTACTAGCTTTTCTTTAAGTTCAATATCTTCAATTGGTAATGAATTATCAAATACCAAGGGATTTCCAATTGCGACAAGTTTAGATGAATCTGTTCCAGAAATTAAACCTGTCCAATTTCTAAAAAAATTTCCGGATAAAAGCAGGATTTTATCACTTGAATTATTGATATTCTTAAATACCTTTTCCTCTTTCCGTCTCGATTTAATCCGAAATAATGGAATTAAAGGAATTTTTGCCAGGGTATATAACTTATAAAGCCAATTATTGCTATCACTGTAAATCCTTAATAATGTTTCCAGCATTGAGTAATGGAACATTGGACGACTATGATAGGCTGAAATAATCTTGCAATTTCCCAACGGCAAACTCAAGAGAAAAGTGAAATCGGTTATGTTTGCTAATTGATCTAGAATAATATCAAATTGATGCTCTTGAAAAAATATCTCTGCATTTCTTCTATTTCCATTTACTAATTTAATCTTGTGACTAAAAAATATTGAAGGATGTTCTGAATTTTCCATGTATCCCAAGGCGCAAAAATGGCCTCTCGATATAAAACTTTTTGCTAAAATATTTGCAACAGTTGCAGTTCCTCCCATATATGGTGGATCAGCGTCAAATGATATGAACAATATATTCATATAGGAAGAATAGATAAAGTTATTTTATCAAAATTGATAGATTTACCAATAGCAGGAATTTTCCACTTTTTCGTGATTTGTAGGTTTTTCATTTTCCGATGGCCTAACCCAATATTCATTCGGCAAACCATTGTAGTAAATATATACATTTCCAGGATCAGTGTAATGTGGATTATCATTTTCCCACCTTTTACCTCTAATTCCAAATAATAATTGAAGAGAACCACCAATGTGCACCGCTTTCTTTCCAATTCGTTTTACGTGTGCGGCTAATGGGAAACCATAAGCGCCACAGCCAATTAGACAGATGTCAAAATCAATTTTATTAATTTCTTCTTTCATATATTCAAGCGCTTCGAACCAGTCATTAAACCGACTATCTGGCTGACCCAAACTTTGTACTGCTTTGATAACGGTTAATGATTTAAATTCGGGCAAAATATCCTGATTTTCAAAAAGAAACTCCCGTTTTCGATATTGCTTTTTTATCGATTCAGCAAAGGGGTGAACTACTAAAATGTTTTTTCCTTTTAATGCCTTGGTCCATGGAATCATACTCCAATAAGGATCAAGATACATCAATCTGATTTTTTTTGTATGGGCTAAGTGCTGTTTGAAATATGTTTCATTTGCTAGCCATGAACCCAATATATCTAATTCTTTTATGTTATGAATCATCAATTCACAAAACTGTTCAATTTTATCTTCATTAGCAGGGAAAAATCCGCTCCATTGCTGCATTTGATTGATGATTTTTGAATCCCACCACCAAAGAAAAGTGTTTCCTTTTATAAATTCGAGAAATTTATATTTATGGTATTTTATACCCAGATAATTGCACATACAAGTTAGTTCTGTTGAGCCAAACCTTGCAATCATGCAAGGTTTATCTGAAATCAAAGCTTCAAATATAGTTTGCGATACAGTATCTGGGTTTTGATCACATTCAGGTTTCTGGATTGTCTTCAAGCCAAATACAACTGTGTAAAGTTTACGCGATGCTTTTAGCAAAATTAATAGCAACTGATTCATTCTACTTTTTTATTATTTTAAAGCTTAATAAATGGTTCAAATTTAAGATTTGGAGTCTTAATGATTCATTCTAAAAATCAATCATTTTCAACTTGGCAAATTCGGTTTTAGTCATTGAACCATCTTTTTTAACTAAAATCCATTGATTATTGGTTGGATATCCATGCCAGAAATCTTTCGGGCATATTTTAATACCATTTGAAAGCAAAGCTGGTTTATACGAGAATGAGCTTTTGCTGGTAATCAATAAATCAGCAAAAACCATGTTTACAAAAGAATCCTGAGCACTCATATCCAGACAATAATGTATGTTTTCAAATTTATTAAATTCAAAAAAATCATCAGGATTTCCTTGTGAGAATAAATAAATGGCAAGTGTTTTCTCTGTTTTTAAGTTTTCTACAACTTTAGAAAGTATATTAATAAAATAGTTGTTATCCTGCCAACGCATAAGTAAGTTTGGATTATTGTTTTTTTTTTCAATTTCGATATCACCACGCCTTATATGAATTGCAATATTAAATGTATCTCGTTCATAGATTATTCTATCTTCTTTTCTTGACTTAGCATGATGAAATTTGTACTTAATATCATTCATGACTCCAAATTGATCCCGATAGGGTTGGTCTTGCTCTGCAACGAATACTACTCTTTCGCCTCGATATGAATCAATAATTTTTTTTGTACGTTCAATCTCACCAATATTAGATTCATCAAATAGTGGAAGCAAAACCTTCTTAAATCCTTGTTCTTTGATTAATGTTTCAGTAGTAACCTCATTTTCTCCAAATCCTAGTATATCATCCCACTTCTTATGAGCAAATGGAATATGTGCAAAATTTAATCCGAATTGCATTGAATACCAATAACCTGCAATCCAATTTGCAATTTGATGTCCGATACCTGCACCTGGGTTGGGTTGCGCGGTAAAATACTTAAATGTGCTATAATTTGAATTACTTTTATTAAATAAAAGGTGCCAGTAGGAGCGATAAATATAAGGATATATCTTGCTGTGCATTGTTTTAGAAACCAACTTGCTCCAGAATTTTCGTTTTGCTTTGTTGTAAATTTTTAAAAAAGTCATATAAAAATTAATGAACGCGTGGATACCTATGAAGACGCCAAAAGATTTTAGTAATTAGAATAAATAGAATCAATAGATTATTCCATTTCGGATTTTTATATAAATTCCACTCTGCGGTATAAAAAAAGTTTTTATATTCAATATTTAGTTGATCTATTAACAATGAAATTTCTACATAGTTTTTTGATCTTAGCTTTCCTAAGAATAAATGTCGTAATTCATAAGTCATAAAAATTTTAAACGAATTATTTTCACAATTTGTATTCAACCATTCTTTAATAACTGCGTTGTGAAATAGTATTGAATCATTAATTTTCTTATCGGCAGGAAGAACTTTTGTTGCTTGGCCTGATACTTCTCCATTATAAATAGACAAAGGATAACCACAATAAGCGACTTGTGTATGTAATGCAACTCTAAATAAAAAAACAAAATCTTCATTTGATTTTTGTCCTTCAATAAATCCACCCCAATCGTTTATTCTTGGTAAGACTAAATCTCTTTTTACAACGGTAGCACTTATATGTGCAAATACATGTGGATTGTGAAAGAACTCTATTATATGCGCTTTATTTTTATATCGCTTAGGTACTGAATTAATTCGTTCCCTTGTCTGTATATTCTGACTGTACCTGCCACATAATACCATCCCAACATCTGTATTTGATTTAATCGTTTTACTAATAAATTCTAAATACATTGGAAGCCACTCATCATCTCCATCTAAAAAAGCAATATATTCATATTTCGCTTCTGCCATACCTCTGTTACGCGCAGCACTTACACCTTTGTTTTCTTGATTAATAATTCGAATACGTGGATCAGAAGTGGAACGTTCTATAATATTAATGCAATTATCTGTTGAACCATCATTGACGATCACAATTTCAAATTCTTGAAAAGTTTGTGCAAAAACGGAATTTAAGGTATTTAAAATAGTATGCGCTTTATTGTATAGAGGAATGACTATAGAAAACATAAAAAAGTTTGAGTGTTTTGCTTATAATTTATTGTAAACGTTAAAACCACCACCTTTGGTGGTGGTCATGGATAAATTGGCTTTGCCTGAAAATTAATAATTTCGTGACATGAGTAAATTTAAGAAATTAAGTCACGTTATTTATCGATGTACATACAATATCGTTTGGACGCCGAAATATAGGTATCGTATTCTTGAAGGGCTAGTCAAAGAATTGTTGTCAAAAGATATACAAATGCTATTGGAGTGGAAATCCTGTGAGTTGATAGAAATGAATGTTCAAATTGATCGCATTCACCTGATCGTGAGTATTCCACCCAAAATATCGATATCTGAACTTATGG
>JBAZGO010000045.1:7499-47078 GCA_041652995.1 Prolixibacteraceae bacterium | reverse complement strand
AGAAAATCAAAAAATACGTCAAATATCAAGAAGAGCAAGAACGATTAGAAGAGCAACAAAGGCTCGAGTTCAGCCCCTTATAGGGGCAATTTTAAGTCCACCTTCTTAGAGGGTGGATTCTTTAATCAGCCAATTTATTGTCGCATTTCTAAGTACATTACAAAAATTTGAAGATATCGATATCATGTTGAAAGAAAGCATTTAATAGCACTGCTGCGATACAAGTATATCCATATTTGAATATACTTTTTGCCCCGTTTCCATACCTAAATTGGGTTGCCGTTTTTGATATGATGAGCTAAAACAACTATCACCAGTGTGAATATTTTTTTTCTCATAATCTAAGCCAAGATCGTTCAATTATAAAACTAAGTTCTCTTTTAAAAAATCAATGCTGTTTTTTTTTTGCTCACTAAACCATTGATCAACAAAATCCCATTCTATCGGTTTATTGAATAGGTCATTTATGTTCAAAACAGAATATTTACTTACATAACGATCTAATAAACCAAGCGAGCAGAGTATTGAATTGATACGCTGATTTCCCCCTTGATTAGTAATTAATTCAGGAACCATGACAATAAACGGTTTGTGAAAAATCAATGAAAATATTACTGCATGAAAAGATCCACAGATCATGAATTTTGATTTTTTTACATAACTCAACCATTGATATGGATTTACAATTTTGTTCATTACATTCTTAATATGCATACAAGAACCAGGATTCCTTAAATTGATCCAGTCCAACTTTTGATCAAAACAATATGATTTTATGATGCTAATTTGATCATTATTTAATTCTGACAAAATATACGATACAACTAGATGATCATTTATTTCAACGGGTTCTGCTATTTTCATGTAATCAATAGCATTTAATAGTATTGTTGGATCCTGAATGTGTTTTACAGTAATAGTATCATCTAATATAGATTGAACAACATCACAACCGCTTGTTTCTCTAACACTAATGGCATTAAACTTTAATAATCTGGCTTTAAATGATTCAATTAAAATATCTGGGATAAAACCTTGACCTAAACTAACAGCAAAAGATATTCTTTTGGTTTTATCTGAACCAAAGTCTAACAGAAAAGCATAGGGTATTTCTTTGGCACTAGCACCAAAATTCCATAACTGATCACTACCAGTAATATATACGTCAAATCTTGGTGGTGATGATCTTAGTTCATTTATCGTTAAATATTTTTTTTTACTCCGTTTATTAACTTTTCCAAAAGTATCAATTCTGTTATATTTATAGATGTTGTAAATGTCAATCCACTTTTTTATCATTGTCAATGGTGATTTCGCTACGTAATCATGAAAAGTCCTTTTTACTTTCGGACGATAATCAATAAATTCAACATCGTGCCCCAACCGTTCAATTTGTGTCTGTAGAGCATAGGCTTGTAAAATTGCTCCACAATTTAATCCGTAATGATATGTAATTATCCCTATTTTCATTCGCTTGGTTGTATTTTATAAATTTGAATATTTTTGTAGATGGCATTAATATTGCTCGTATTACTATCCCATAAAATAAAAACTAATTGACCTCTTTCAATAATAGGAAATTTCTGATTTACACTTAATATTACAATATCATCAACAAAAAAGGAAAAAATATTATCTGTTACTAAGATTTTGAAATTATAAAACCTGTTTAGGTTAAGAGAAAATGGGACACTAATAATTTCACTATGAAAAAATCCTCCATAGACTACTTCAAAGCTTAATATTCTGTTGTTTACTAAATTGTATCGGTATCTTTTGCCTATCGAGTGATAATTAAACGCAAACTGAAATTCTGTTGTTTTAGATAATATTTTTGCATCAAACTCAATTAAATAAGGTACATTTATTGTCTTTGTGAAATTTAAGTAGATCCAATCATTTTTTTTTCCGCAACTTTTACATTGTATATGTTCATTATCAACTATTACTTTTGTATTTTCACAATTGTTATCAATGAAATGTTCTTTATTTGTTTGTTTGAGACATTTCCATTTAAACAAATCATTCCACATGTAATCGCCAATATATTTTATTTGATTCCATGTTTCATCCTTATATCGCAAATTATTTAAAATGTCATTCGTTGAGTAAAGAAGATCCATTTTTAAATATCGGATTTCATTTTCATTTATTGTGAAATTCTTAATTATTCTCGAATTAATTCTTCTAAATAATAGTGGTGATAGCCGATGACATATAGCATTAGTTATTCTGTTCATTTTTGTTTTGAAGTTGGGAGTAACCTATTAATTATGCTTTTAAAGATAGAGCCAATTTGAGCTTCTTCTTCAACAGAAAGGCCAAACCATTTCACACTTACAATGAAAGACAAAGAGCTTACCAATAACGTTGATCCCAGACGAATCATACCAATATCAAAAATCAGAAATGGAAGTAATGACATTAAAGCTACACCTATTGTGATTGCGAAACTGCGAAATACAACTTCTTTTAAAAAATAGATCGGGGATAATCCACAAAGTTTTTTTGTGAAATATAGAATGGGACCAAATGAACGAATAATCCGTTGACCAATGAAAACGAAATAAAGTGTTTGAGGAGGATATCCGATTGTAAAAAGAATATAAGATATGAACAGTGGTAAGAGTGCCAATATTGAAACCACTTTTTGATAGTCTTTTATATTTCCGGTTGCTCCTATTGCCGATGGCAGAGTAGTAAACATCTGATCAATTAGATTTATTATTAGCAATAAACGGCAAAAAACTATGGTATATTCTGGCACCTCCTTTAACCATAAATTGAGGATGTAGGGCATTTCGATGAAAACCGGAATAACGAAAAAAGCTAAAAGAAAATAGGAGAATTTGCTGCCTGTAACGCTTGCCTTTATCATTAACTCTCTTTTTCCTGCACCTTCACTTTTAGCAATTACCGGTCCCAGAGCTTTCTGCATGGTGCTTGAAAAGGCTCCTAGTTGGCCTGAAATCTGATTGGCGACTCCTTGTGCTGCGTTGATAATAGTCCCAAAAAAAATATTGATTACAATACCTTGACCATAGCTTGAAACCAGACCAGCAATACTACCCATCAAAGACCAACTTCCAAAAGCTGTCATCTCCTTAAATAAGTTTTTGTCGTAGTATTTCCGTATGTTAATTTGTACCTCTATATATTTATTATGACAATATATTCGCCGAATCAACAATAGTAGGATGGCCAATGCAGCCATTAAGAAACCATAACTGACTAATTTGTCAAACCCGGTATAGGTTACATATAATGCAATGCTTAGTTTTAAGATAGCTTCCAGTATTCCCAGAATAGCAACAAAAAGCATGTTTTCGTGAGCATTGATCACTGCATCGTAAGGAACGGATATTACGTTTACGAACATACTGACAACCAAAAAATGGTAAATCAATTTGGCAACGTCCATTCTTTCTGCATCAATATTAAGAATACTCTTGAATAGAAAGTAGCCCGCAAGTTCAAGTAATACGACAATGAAAAGGCCAATAAAAAAATGTAGGACAACGCTAACATTGAAAATACTTTTTTGCTTGCCCTCATTTCCTTCACCTTGAGCAAACGACATGAAACGTTGAGTTGCCGCAGCCATGGCATTGTTCAGGAAGGTGAGCATCACAATAGCGCCAGCTACCAAGTTGAAGATTCCAAAATCTGATGCACCTAAAGCAGCTAAAATAAGACGGGTTGCATAGAGTGAGATAAACATGGTAATCGCCATTCTTGCATAAAGAATGGCGGTATTTTTAGCTACCCGATTTGCTTCTATCATTCGTATTGATTCATTATGAAAAATTTTAAACGAGATTGAGAATTATTAATACCTCATTCCATTAATAACAAGCATGGAAAAGGGCATCTAATTGCTTTGCCATAACTTCGATATTACAATTGTTTATCGCAAATTTACTACTGTTTTCACCGTATTCTTTAACTATTAACGGATTATTGTTGAATGTATTTATTGCGTTTTTTAATGACTCTATATTTTCAGATTGTACTACTAGCCCAATCTTTTCTTTTTCGAAATTTATATCAAAATATTGATTTTCAGTAATAATAATTGGCATTCCCAAGCCAATAGCTTCAACTGCTGCGCTAGACCCATTGGCTGTATTTCTTGTTGATTTGCAACAAGCAATACTTACATCTGCTTTAGCTGTTTCAATAGTAGCTTCTGAGGATGAGTTCATTTTCTTTTGTAAAAGGCGTACATTTATATTACCAGCCCTCCCATAGTATTTTTTATATAATAACTCGTTATGAACATACAATAATAACTTAGCATCTGTTTGTTCGAAAGCGCTAACTAATGTTTCGTGATCGCGACTATCTACACCAGTGGAAATAAAAACAAGCTGATTGTTCTCTTTTTTCTCAACACTTCTTTTAATATAATGATACGTGTTTAAATCAGGACCCCATACTACAACAGTAGCTTTTTCTCTCTTAATAATTCCTGAGGGCAATGAATCAATCAAATTTTTCTCACAAAAAAAAATAAGTTTATCTATTCCTCTGTAATGAATTTTTTGGTACAACAATTTCAGTCCTCTTTGTTTTTCAACAGTTTTATGCTCCCAACAAATTATTTTCTTTCTACAAATCCCCAATGCCCTTAGAATAATCAGAATTTCAAGACCAGATCTGTATGGGGTATAAATTATATCAATATCTTTTGACATTTTTAGAATATGTATTGCATTTTCAAATAAATCCAATACGTATCTCAACGATTTTATTTTTTGAGGTAATACATAATTTCTTACTGGGAAAAGAATTTTATAACCCAAATTATCAAGTGATGTTATCCCATATAAGAGATGAGGAGGAAATAACCCTTTTGCAGCGCGCGAAATCCTATCTTGATATGTTTCCCCTTTATACAATGGAATATAAAATAGTATTTTCATTGTTGTTATTTTTTATAATTTATCATACAGATTATTGGTTTTTTTTATATTGAAATAGTGCAGAATATATAACAACTCCATTTTTGGAATATGTAAATAGGGACGTTTTGACCAGAAAGATTTCCTCATATTTCTCCAGGGTGTCATATTCTGATAATACCAATATTTCACCCTCAAAGGATGTTTGCACTCATAATTCCACGGTTTTACATATTCACTAAAGTGTATGACAATTGGATTTTTTTTTACGAGTTCTAGCCCAACCAAATGCTTTTCTAAGATCTGTGGCTTATGGTAATAATATGGCGATTGCATATTATAGGTAATTGGCAATTCTTTAATATATCCGTTACATATTACATTAATAACATCTTGATCTCCGACTTGAATTTTATTGAAGTTATTTTGTACATATAAAAACACCTTTTCATTAATGTTCTTCTCTCTCCAAAACTTAAAGTTAATGAGATAGAAATCTAAATTTGAATATATTGATTCTGCGGGTAATCCTAGTCTTTCTTTATGTTTTATGCAATTGTCCATGTCATCTGCTCCTGCAAATGCATAGTTAGTCATATCCAGTTCAAAAACTTCTTTTATAGAACCCTGTATGATTGTATCTGCACCTAGTATTAGAACGCTATCATATTTTTCGGACAATAGTTTAATAATAACTAATCTCCCTAATGCGTAAAATCCCCATCTTCCTATCTGAGGAACAATTGAGATATCATCGTTTGTAAGCTTAATTACGCTTATTTCTGATTGATATTTACTTTCAATTTGTTTAAATTTTTCAACTGTACTTTCATCAAAATCTATTGTAAATATCAAAATATTAAACTTCAAATCTTTGTTGTTTTCTAGAACTGAAACGATTGTTGCTGCGGCATGCGGTGCAAATGATTTGCTAGATAGTAATGCTATATTGAACATAGTTGGATGAATCGTTTGTGTAAATTTCTCTAGTGCCTGAAGAGAATAGCTGTATATTTGAAAAATAGCTCTTAAGATATTTTGATATCACCTCTGTTTAGTATGACCTACAGAGCACATAAAAGGATTTTAATATTTTTCTTCCCCTTCCATCTTTGTAATCGGGCTTCCAAACATTGTTTTAGGAAACACATTGGTATGGATATCCATTGAAACTTCAAGTAAAAACGGTTGGGTTGGGTCTTCCCAAAGTTTTGCCAGGCCAGATTCAATATCTTCTGGTTTACTGATGGAATATGATTCAATACCATAAGCCAGGGCTACTTTTGTAAAGTCGGGAGCATTGTAACCCCAAACGGTAGATTGGTAGCAACTGTCGAAATAACTGTCCTGAAATTGCCGGATCATGCCCAGACAATGGTTGTTCAGAATCACAATTTTTATGGGCAGATTATTTCTGCGAATGGTTTGCAATTCCTGGATGTTAATCTGGAACCCGCCATCACCGGCAATACATACTACCGGTGCATTCCCCAAGGTAATAGAAGCGCCAATGGCCGCAGGCAATGAATATCCCATAGCACCCATGCCCCCAGATGTAAGGAATAATTGGTTTTCGTTGATTTCCAACGATTGGGAAGTCCACATTTGATTGTTACCTACATCAGCAATAAATGCTTTGGCGTGTTGAGATGCTTTTGAAAGTTGATGAATAAATATATTTGGGTTTATTCCGCTAATGTTTTCCAATTCGCTGGTATCCAAACGGGCTTGTTTCTTTTCTTCAATTTCATTTAACCAACTTGTTGGGGCGTTGTAATCTGAATCAAAATTTTCTAATTGTGTAAAAAAGTCAGCCAAGCCGGATTCTAATGTAATGCATCCGGTAATCCGGTTGTTTAATTCAGCTTTTTCAATATCAACATGGTAAATTACTTTTCCGTTTAGGAATGAAGGGATATCAGAACCAGTTTGGCGAAGATCCAAGCGACTACCCAATACCAGCAACAGATCGCAACTTCCCAATGCGTAATTGGCCCAACGATTACCATAAGTTCCAATAAATCCAATTCGTTGTGAATGGTTGTATGGTAAAGCATCAAAACCCAAAAGAGAAGTGACAACAGGAATTCTATATTTTCGGAGAAAGTTATGAAACTGTTCAACTGAGCCTGAAGACCGGATTCCCCGACCAACCAATATCAGTGGACTTTTACTGTTTTTCAGTGCAGTGAGGTAGTTCCGGAAAAATGTTTGTTGTTCTGTTGCGTTTACTTCTTTGCCTATTGCGGTAGTTTTCAATAGAGGCAAATCAATTTTTTCATTCTGAATATTCATCGGAATATCAATCAAAACCGGTCCTGGTCGGCCTGATGTTGCCATACGATAAGCTTCTTCAAAGATGAATGGAATCTCTTTCGCTGTTTTAACGGCATAAGCTTCTTTTGTAATTGGTTTGGCCATATTCACAATATCGGTTTCCTGAAAACCAATTTGTCGCGTAGGGAGATTACCTTTCTGTTCGTTGAGATTAACTTGTCCAGTTATGAAAATGGCAGGAACAGAATCAAAATAACAATTCCCAATTCCGGTTAAAAGATTTGTTGCACCTGGGCCACTCGTTGCCAATGCAATTCCCGGCTTATTGGTTATTCTTCCATAAGCATCTGCTGCCATAGCTGCTGCCTGCTCGTGGTGCATACTTACGATCTGAATGCCTCCTTCGTGATGCAACGCATCAATGATGCGGGTAATCATCCCACCCTGCAATTCAAATACGGTGTCAATTCCTTTTTCTTTCAGGAACTGGGCTATATAGGTTGTAACTTTCATATTAGCTTGATATTATAGTATTCAATTGTCCTTTTTAATCCATTGGTTAACCCGATTTGAATTTCATCCTCCATAGAAAAATATTTTTTGAATTTCGAGTTATTTCCTGAAATTAGCATATTTTGATTGGGACGGTATGGTATAGCTCCAAATTGGAGTAATTGCGAAGATACTCCCATTAAATTAGCTACCTGTAGCAATAAATCTTTTAAGGCAATTGATTCTGAGTTGCAAAGGTTATATATCCCGGATATGTTCTCCGTATATTTTACAACGTCTAGAAATTGATTTAGAAAATCTTCAATGTACAAGTAATTGTATTGCTGTTCGCAAGGAGTTAAGGAAATCGACTCTTTTTTTAGTAATTTTGAAATGACAGTTGGCATCAGCCAGCCAGAATTTTCACCTTCACCAAAAACTGAGAAAATTCGAATCCAATACCATTCGGTTTCTGTTTTTTCAAATAAATTACGCAGGTAATGCGCTGTTAATGTCTTGACTGAACCGTAAGCATCGTTGGGTACTGGCACAGTCATTTCATTTACCGGGAATCCGTGAGCTCCATATTCAGCTTGCGATCCCAATGCAATAACCTTTTTAATACCGCACTCATTTGCCAGATCGAAAAGTTCTTTGGAAAACCAGAAATTGCGAATTTGAATATCCCAATTGTTTCTATCTCCTGCTTCTATACCTCCCCAAGCTGCATGAATTAATTGGTCTGGTTTGATTGCAATAATTTGTTCTTTCCAGTTGTGATTATCTGTATTTATCCAATTGATCTGATCTTTAAATGGAACACATTTTTTGAATGAAGACGATGTACGGTTGATTGCAAATACTTCATACCCTTTTCCCAATAATCCTTTTGCAATGTTAGAACCGATAAATCCGGTTGCTCCGGTGAGTAATATCTTCATAAAGTGTGAATTAAAAACGAATGTTGCTATTTACTCCCAATCATCGGTTAATATATTACCAATCGGAACTCCCATTGAAAGTAACGCTTGCTTAAACACTTTGATCATGGCTGGTGGCCCGGAGATAAAGTAGTTCGAGGAGGTGCCGTTGTCACGGAAGGTTTGGTTGATGTCAATTATACCATCGGTATTTTCACAATATAATTTCATGAATTTTGACGAATTACACAAACGATCTAACTCGCCTTGGTAGATGTTGAATTCTTTTGAGCGGAAACCTAAATAGATCTTCGGGTTAATGTATTCGTTAAATGATTTGTGGGTAAAGAGCGACAGGAAAGGAGTGATGCCTGTCCCCCCGGCAATGAATACAGTATCGGTTTTGCTGTGTACCTGAGTGAAAAGGTCTCCATACGGTAGTTTTAGCCATACTTTGGAGCCAACCGATAACTGTTTTTCTATTTGTTTTGTGAATGTCCCTTTAACGGAATAGGTAATCCGGATAGTTTCTTCAGCGGGATTGCTTTGCATTGAAAAACAACGGGAGTCAGGCCATTGACTGCTACCATCATAATCTTCATCGAGGGCAATGTGAAGGAACTGGCCAGGATAATATTTATACTTGTTTTCTAAAGAACGGAACTCTATAGTGTATATTCCTTTGAATGGATTTACGATCGAGATAATTTCAGACTGATATTTTTTAGCTAACATGTTGATTGTAATTGGATAAAAATGAATTAAGTATACCTTCAACATAGCTAAACATCGCCTCTGTTAATCCCGGGTAAGTCCCTAGGAAGAATGTATTATTCATGATGTAATCGGTGTTGTTTAGATGGTCAGCAATACGCCAATTCCTTCCAATAAAACCGGGTTGTTTGGTCATGTTTCCAGCAAACAGGTTGCGGGTTTCGATGAGTTTGGCGTTGAGATGACCGGTCAGTTCATCGCGTTTGAACGGAGCATTTTCTTTCAGAGTAACGATAAAAGCGAACCATGCAGGATCGGCATGTTCCGTTGCCTCTGGAAGAATAAAATAATCGGAGTACTTCGAGAAAATTCGTATCCATTCGTGGAAATTTGCTTTCCTTTTCTCGCAGAATTCAGGCAATTTATCAATTTGAGCTGCTCCAATTGCTGCTTGTATGTCGGTCATTTTCAAGTTGTATCCAATCTCAGAATACACATATTTATGATCGAATCCGTAAGGTAAGTTCCCAAATAACTGCGAGAAGCGTTTGCCACAGGTATTGTTTTCGCCACCGGCACAATAACAATCGCGACCCCAATCACGGAAGGCTCTGACTAGTTGAGCTAATAGAGGATCGTTGGTACAGATAGCCCCACCTTCACCGGTTGTTATATGGTGGGCAGGATAAAAAGAGATGGTTGATAAATGGGCAAAACTTCCGGTTTTCTTACTCCGGTACTCGCTCCCAAACGCATCACAATTGTCTTCAATCACCCAAAGATCATGTTGTTCAGCTAACTTCATTACTGCATCGATATTAAAAGGATTGCCCAGCGTATGGGCAATAAAGATACAACGTGTTTTAGGAGTGATGGCTTTACGCATCATTTCCACATCGATGTTGTAGGTTGGTATTTGTACATCTACAAACACCGGAATCACTCCGTATTGAATGATCGGGGTAACCGTAGCCGGGAAACCAGCAGCAACAGAGATGACTTCATCACCAGGTTTTAACCGTTTATCTCCAAGTTTCTCGGAAGTTAATGCTGAGAAAGCCAAAAGATTGGCAGATGAACCTGAATTGGTAAGCAAGATGTGCTCAACGTCAAGAAATTCAGCAATTTTTTCAGAAAACTGTTCAGAGAAACGACCTTCGGTGAGCCAAAAGTCGAGAGAAGCTTCCACCGCGTTGACTAACTCTTTTTCGTCAAACACGCGTCCGGCATAATTCACACGCGATTTGCCGGGGATAAATTCTGTCTCTGAAAACCTGGCTTTATGATATTCAATTGTTTTGGAAATAATTTCTTGTCGGAGTTGTTTATGATCTTGCATATTATTTTGATTTCACGGATTGAGTAAATAATGAATTTCAAGAATTTGAACGAATTAGGCGAAGTATTGATCTATTTGTTTTTCTGTTACTGAGCGCATGTTTTTGCTGGAAAGAAAGGCTTTGTTCCAATCCACAATGCTTTTTAATGTGATTTCGATGTTCCATTTGGGAATCCATCCCAATAAGGCTTTTGATTTGGAACAATCCAGCTTCAGGTAATGGGCTTCGTGAGGTTGTGGGTTCGAATCGATACTGAATGAAGCTCCTTCCCCCCAGAATTCACAAATTGTTCTGGTGATCCATTCTACATTTTGGGCATCTTTATCATCAGGGCCAAAGTTCCATGCTTGTGCATAATCGTTACCATCGGTAAATAGTTTTGCTGCTAAAGTCAAATAACCGGTTAATGGTTCCAAAACATGTTGCCAGGGGCGTATGGAATAAGGACTGCGGATTTTAACTTCTTCGCCCTTTGAAATGGCACGAATAAAGTCAGGTATTAAACGGTCATCGGCCCAATCGCCACCACCAATAACATTTCCGGCACGAGCCGTAGCTAAGGCAACACCATGCTTGTCGTATTCTTTCGGATTAAAATAAGAACTCCGGTAAGCCGAAGTTACTAACTCCGAACAACCTTTACTGTTGGAATAAGGGTCATATCCACCCATGGGTTCATTTTCACGATAACCCCAATGCCATTCACGATTCTCGTAACATTTATCGGTGGTGACATTGACAATCGCTTTTACGCTATTGGTGTTTCGACAAGCTTCGAGGAGGTGAACCGTTCCCATCACATTGATGGCATAGGTTTCGACCGGTATTTTATAGGATTCCCGAACCAGAGGTTGTGCCGCCATGTGAATAACAATTTCTGGTTGAATCTGATCCATGATTTTTTGCAGATTATTCAAATCACGAATATCCCCGATAAAAGAGGTCATCAGCTCACCGATCTTAGCTTCATCGAACAAACTTGGATGAGTGGGCGGTTCAAGAGCATAACCATATACGTCAGCTTCCAATTTATTCAGAAGCAAACAAAGCCATGAACCTTTAAAGCCTGTGTGACCAGTGATCAGGACTTTTCTGCTTTTATATATACCGTTGAATAGGTTGTTCATCTTTCTTTTTCTTAGTTGCTGATTTCACGAATTTGGACGAATTACACGAATTACCACTTTACCCAGGGTGCAATTCCCTTTTCGATGAGGTCTTCCAGTTGAAACTTATCACGTTGAGTGTCCATTGGTTTCCAAAAACCTTGGTGCTTATAGGTGAACAGTTCTCCCGCACTGGCTAAACCTTCCAGAGGTTCACGTTCAAAAATGATCAGGTCGCCATCGGGGATATAATCCAATACTTCGGGCTGGCATACAAAATATCCGGCATTGATCCAAGCGCCATCGCCTTTTGGCTTTTCCTGAAAAGATGTAACCTGTTCGTTTTCGTTAACCACCAGCGACCCGTAACGTCCTTCAGGTTGCACAGAGGTCATAGTAATCGCCTTCCCATGACTTTGATGGTATTTAATTAATTCAGGAATATTTACATCGCCCACACCATCGCCATAGGTGAGCATGAAAGGTTCGTTTCCGACATAATTTTTTACTTTTTTAATACGGGCACCAGTCATGGCGTCTAAACCTGTGTCAACAAGTGTAACCTTCCACGGTTCTGCATGATTTTTATGATGGGTAATTGTATTGGTGCCCATATCAATTGTCATATCAGACATGTGACGGTAATAATTGGCGAAATACTCTTTAATCATATATCCTTTGTACCCGCAGAGAATAATAAATTCATTGAAGCCATAATGTGAATATATCTTCATGATGTGCCAGAGAATAGGTTTCCCACCAATTTCCACCATGGGTTTTGGTTTCAAGGATGTCTCCTCTGATAAGCGGGAACCAAGCCCTCCTGCTAAGATTAATACTTTCATTTAGTTGAATTTTTATTCGTTTGCCTTATAATCTGGATTAAAATAAGAATTGCATGACAATCATTGATGGAATGATAAATTGAAAATTTTCGTTACCCTTTCCACCATGACTTTTTTACTTTTACAGGTGTTACATCTTCTTCCGGGCATATCATTTTATATATTTCACCCCACGAAGGTATGCCTCCCAGGTTGCGATCGTCAATGTAAATATCTGCCAGTATTTTTCTGCTTTCATTTTCATCCCAAACTTCCTCAGGATAATTTTTATTAACCGCATAAAATTCAATGCCATGAGAGCCACAAAACTTTACAGCTTCTTCCAGTTTTTTCCCTGCACGATGACTCCAAAGTATTAGCCGATGTCCTTTAGTCTGAAGTGCTTCAAGCGTTTCGAAAGCAAAAGGCCTGATTTTACCGATGAATGGATAGCGGTGTTCAACGATGGTGCCGTCAAAATCGATTGCGATAATTAGTGATGGTTTAAACGAAGGTCTGGATTCCATGCAAAAAAAATGATGAAGGTTAAAATAGACTATTTAGATTGATTCAGTGTTGTGTCAACGAACTTTTAACGCAATGTCATGCCGAACTTGTTTTGGCATATCTTCGATGATGAGACCCTGAAACAAGTTCAGGGTGACCCTTCAGACAACATTAAGTTGACGTGATAGTAGTAAATTAAAACAGTTTTGTGAAATAAAAGACGGGTAGTAATCGATTGTTCCTGCTATACATTTTAACCTAAAAAGTATTAAAGTTACATCCGATATCTACCCATTCGAATTATAAAATTCAATTATATGTTTATGTATTCAGGAAGCTTTTCTGTTTTTTTTATGACGGTTTTTTTTGCCCTCCTCTTCTGAGGAATAATATGTATTTTGATACGATTCGTACTGATAATATTTGTAATATGATTGACCAAATGAATTACTTTTGATATCATTTACAAGTATCGCCAAATTGTCTATGGTTTTCTTTTCTTCGTATTGATTGATTATTTCAATCTGACTTTTATGCGAAACGCCATAGCGAAGGATGAAGATGTTTAGATCGGACAAATGACTTAAAATATGTCCATCGGTAACCAACGCTGTAGGGGCATTATCGATAATAATGTATTCGAACTGTGTTTTAAGACGATCAATCAATAATTTCATTTCAGATTTACCAAGGATTTCAGCAGGATTTGGTGGAATTGGTCCGGAGGGCATAAAAGAAAGGTTTTCAATCTCTGTTGGTAGAATTATGTCTGATAAATTATCTGCACCAATCAAATAAGTGCTCAATCCTTTTTCATTTGAACGTTTAAAGACCTTGTGAAGCCTTGGCTTTCTCAAATCAGCCCCAATTATCAAAACCGCTTTGTTGTTCATCGCTAAAATGGTTGCCAGATTTATAGAAGAAAAGGACTTACCTTCACCCGGGTTTGTGGAATGTACGGATATAATTTTCCCTTGTGTACCAGAAAGCATGTATTGCAGGTTTGTTCGCAATACCCTGAATGACTCAGCAATGTTTGATTTTGGATTCTCGTAAACCGCTAAATCTGATTTGGATAAGCTATGCATAATATTTCCCAAAATAGGAATACTTGTATTATTTTCAAGATCTTTTTGGGTGCGAATGCGATTGTCAAAATAATTTACAAGGAAGATATAGGCAAATGGCAATGCCAACCCTAACATAAACCCCATTATTAATATTTTGTTCCTTCCAAACCCTACAGGACTTGCTGATTCGGGTTTGGCAGTATCAATTATCTGTACATCGGGCATACTCGAGGCCAAAGCAATATTCGCTTCCGCCCGCTTTTGCAACAAAAAGGTGTAGATTTCACTAGTGAGATTGAATTGTCGCTGAATATTTACCATTTTTTGTTCTTTCTGAGGTAATTTATTCAACTGCATATTAATCCGATCCTGTCTTTCCTTCAAACTTTGAATACTCCTTTTTGAGTTATCAATTAAATTCCGCAGATTCTCCGTTAATTGTTCTCGGGTCTGACTTATTTCTTTATCAACCATTAACAGTGTTGGGTTGTTTTCTTTAGCGCTAAATGAAATGACCTGTCTTCTATTGTACAATTGTCCCATTTTCTGTACAAGTGAATTGAGAGAGGCATCCTGAATACCAACAACTGAGGGTACAACTACCTGTTTTATGTCATTATTATTTAGGTACTTTAAAAGGTTTTCAAAATAATCAAGTTGCATTTGGTTTTGAGCCTTCGCTGTTTCAATTTCTTTCAGGTTATTCATAACCATATTTCCTTCAGTTCCTAAATCTATAATGTTATTTTTTGAACGATAGTCAGCTAAATTTGTACCGGATACATTTAGGGAATCCGAAATGCCAGCCAGTTGACCATTGATGAAGTTTATCGTTCTGCGTTGTGCTTCGTTTTGGTAATCCATCTGACTTTCTGTATATACTTTAATCAGTTCATTCAAAAAATCAGCTCCTCTTGCAGGTTCCTCACCTTGAATAGAACAATCAACGATATCACTTTTTTTATCCCTTAAAGAAGTTTTAAGCCTTCCACGATAGGAAAATGTAGCTCCTCTTAAATCATTAAAAACAAAAAAATATTTGCCAGCAATATTTGTAGTGTTGTTTGCTTTTTTTAGCAAAGTAAAATTGAAATAATTGTTTGAAAACGGTCGGCCAAACGTACCTGAACCTTCAAATTTTACGTCAACTGAACCAATTTTCCCATCAACTGAAATCGTATAATTGTCACCACTCGTTGGCGTTATGTATATTGGAATTCCTTTTGGATTAATAAAACTTTGTGGCTCCTGAACATCAAAAGGTTCATTTTTGTAAATTCCGTTCCATACAAACATATTTTTTTTGTACCAACTGGTTCTCCAGTTCAGGTTTAAAAGTGTTTTATTAATTGTTTGATAAGACTTGATTATTTCAATCTGATTGTAAATATTCGTATTGTTCGTCTGGGATCCTCCTTGAAATAAGTCTCCCATATTCATTCCATTTGATTCTTCAGGAGCTAATATTGATGTACTGACAAGGTAGCTAGCCTTTGTCAGTTTCGTATAGCCAAACGCTATAGTAATTCCCAATATTCCAAATAGAGCGAACCAATACCATTGTCTCATGACAAGGTAAATGATTCTTTTTATATCAAATCCCTCCTCATGACTCTTCCCCTGATCAAAATTTATACTATTATCATTCATATTCGAATCTTTATTTTTATACATTTAATTGTGTTGTGTAAACTATTTAGAATCTGTTTAATTCTACTTTAGCACATTTGAAAAATCACCCTTTTTTGCCCTGAATCCCTAAAGGGAAAGGTTGATTTTTCAGCTTTCTGCCTATAAGGGACGGGGTGAAAAAGCTGAAAAATTGTTCCCTGAATAGAATCTGTTAAAGTAGAAATAAAATTAAAAAGAATACTATTTGAATTTGCTTTTTATCAATTTTAGACTCACCCCAAGCCCAATAAATCGGGCTTTTCCCCTCTCTACAAGTAGAGAGGGGCGGGAGCATCGATGATGCGACGGGGTGAGTTAAGGGTAAAATAACCCATTAATTCTACTTTAGCACATTTGAAAAATCAACCTTTTTACCCTGAATCCCTAAAGGGAAAGGTTGATTTTTCAGTTTTCTCCCTTTAAGGACGGGGTGAAAAAGCTGAAAAATTGTTCCCTGAATTGAATCTGTTGAAGTAGAAATAATTACCAGAGTTGAAAATGTAAGCTATTATTGTACTTCTTCTTTGAAAACTAAATGAAGGAACGAAGTAATCGTTGCGTTTATTTTATTCGGTAAAAAAACACAACGGTCATAAGGTTGACTTTGGAAAAATATTTGATCTACTTTATCACAAATCCTAATACCGCAAGCATAAGAGAAAGAGAGGAGAAAAATAGGGAATATGCCTGACTGTTTAACTGGAAATTTTTCAACCTGTCAGGTTGGACAAAAACATAATCGTTTGGCTGCAAGTAAAATGCCTCGGATAAATATGCTTTTTTAGAACTTAAATCGATTAAATATGTTCGTTCACCTTCAGGAACCGGTCTTACCACCATAATTTTTTTGATTGAAGCATAGTCGGTATTACCATTTGCCATAGCCAATGCTTCCAATACAGTAATTGAATTGTTGTAGATGTAATAATCTCCAGGGCCCTTTACTTCACCTGCAACAGTAATTTTAAAATTTAGGAGCTTTACTTTTACAATAGCATCTTTCAAATATTCATCGGCTTTTTTTTGAACTATATCTTCCGTTTGCGGTACAGTTTTTCCTGCGACTTTAATCTTTCCCAACATGGGTAAACTAAAGCTGCCTTCAGCATCAAGTTCCCATCCATAAAGGTAGGCCCCACTGGGTGTTGAATATTTCATGTAAGCCTGCCCATTGGTACCATCCATGCTGGATTCAGGATTAAAAAGTGCGTTTACTTCAGGGCTCATGGATTTGATACTGACATAAAGGATATCGCCGGTTTTGAGTGTGTATTCTGATGGAAATCCATGGATAATTTCGCTATTTCCGGCATCTCTTAAATAAATTAAATCTTTGCTGCTTCGGCAAGACAGCATTGCTAAAAATGGAATAATTAACGATAAAATAAGTAGTTTTTCTATTTCAAATTTTGGTTTATTGAATTTCATTGATTTGGGCTAAAGGTGTTTGTATTGATTTTTTTTGTTGACTCGATTTTTCTTTGACGTTTGATCGTGTTACTGTCCATCGCCTGTAAATACCACGCGAACGGTTTTTAACAGTATAATGAAATCTAATTTAAGTGACCACGTATCTATGTATTGCATGTCCATTTTCATCCATTGATCAAAAGGAATGTTGTTTCTTCCTGAAACCTGCCAAATGCAGGTAATTCCAGGTTTCATACTTAATCTTCGTTGCTGCCAACGTTTGTATTGTTTCACTTCCGATGGAATTGGTGGTCTCGGACCAACAATAGCCATATCTCCTCTAAGTACATTAATGAATTGAGGTAATTCATCCAATGAAGTTTTTCGAAGGAATCTACCAATTTTTGTAACCCTTGGGTCGTTTTTTATTTTGAAAACAGGACCTGCCTGCTCATTCTTATCCATCAAATTTTTCTGCAGGCTTTCTGCATTTACGATCATTGTTCTGAATTTGTAACAGTAGAAGTGTCTTCCGTTTAATCCGGTCCTTTTTTGTAGAAAGAATACCGGTCCCCCATCCAGTTTAATTAAGCTTGCAATGAAAATCATTGCAGGAGACAGAAGCAATAGAACCACAATTGAAATAACAAAATCAAGAAGAGCCTTAAATTTCAATGCCAGATAATTGTCGGGTGTATTTCTAAAAGTTAGAAATGGCATTTGGTTCAGGAATGAAAGAGTAGATTGCATTTTGACATAATTTAATAAAAGCGATTGCATTCTAAATACTACGCCAACCTCAGCACAAGAATAAATGAATTTTTGAATCTCGTTTTGATCAAGGGAACTTTTACAATAGAATACTTCATCAATTGCCCTGTTATCAATTACTAATGATAGATCTCTTTCATAAGGAATGATGTTGTACTCGGCACCGTATTTATTCTTAATTGCCTGGTCATCTGACATTATAGCCCAAATTCGATATCCCCAGTCCTTGGTGTCGATTAATCGATCAATGAAATAAAAGGAATCTTCATCAGCAATTATTAAAATTAATCTGGTATTCATGCCTTCTCGGCGAAGGTACTTCATTGTTGCGGATAACGTAATCTTGAATGTATAAAGTGCCAGAAAATTTATAATGGCGAATACTCCCAGAACCAGCCTTGAAACTGAATTCAGGTCAAGTATTACGATTGATGCGAAAATTAATATATTGCCGATTACGATTACAGTTAAGTATTCTACAAATGAGATTGAATACATTTTTATTCGCCCAACACGACCCAAATTAGATTGTTCCAACAATAGTATCCAAAGCAATACAATAATAAACGAAAGAATTTTGTACTGCATGGAGTCCCATCTGATTGGCTCAAAAAATGCATTCGTAATTCTCATTGAGCCCCAAAAGCTTAACAGCGTCAAAAAAACCTGAAAAACTATACTTAGCTTTTCAAGAACTTGTTCTCTTTCTTTAAGCATGACGTGAAATTATTTGTGTTTAATGGGATGACAGACCGTAATTATTCCTGAGATGTAAAAGAAAATTTTATCAGAAATGTTGTATTTATTTAGTAAAGCGTATCGCAATATTTTACATTTGTAATGGTCAGAAATTATGAAAAGATGTTATTAATTACTTCTGACAATTTGGTATTTATATCCATTCGTATTGTTGCTTCTTAAAGTACACTACTTATGTAAATATGATTTACGGAAATTAGGAAATCCAGATTTTGAGATAACGTATTAAAATTTTCGCCTGAATATAAAAATAGAATAGTTCTAATTTAGTTTTCTAATTAATGCGTAAATATTTTGAAATTCAGTTGAGCCACCCTGTGAGGGCATTGTTCTTTTTAATTGACCTAAAGCGCAGCATAAGTCTTTTGTGATGGTTTTTCTCCGATCACCTTAACTTCTTCTCTAGAGATATTGGCATACAGACTACAATTCAAGGAATCTATTCTAATTATAAGTCTTGTTTGACCATACAGATTCGTAACCTCACCCTGAATCCCTTTTAATGAACCATTTAACACTTCAACTTTTACACCCTTCTGGATTCTTTCATAAGTCAGTGTTATCTCGTGATCAACCTGAACAAGAAAAGTACGGATGTTATTGATCTGAATCTCAGGAATAGATTGAGCCCTGCCTCCAAAGCTAACGTAACATACTGCTCCGGGAGTGTTCAGAACGCTAAAGAACTCCTTATTGCTAACTTTTACAAAAATGTAACATCTAAATAACGGTTCTTCAACCCATTTTTTTCTGTCACTCCAGTATTTCAGAACTTTTCTAACTGGAAGAAAGCATTCAATATTCTTTTCCCGCAAACTGTCGAAAAGCTTCTTTTCCCCATTTGCTCTGGTATAGACAGCATACCATTGATAATTTTGTTTTTCCAGAATCATACCCGAATCGCGTTAGTTACTTAAAAAAGTCTCTTGAAATTTTAGAATTATTTCTAATTTTTCTAGAATTAATTATAGAAACTTTTGATACTATAAAATTAGTTTAGAAAATTTAGAATGTCAATGGGTATTTTCCGACTCTTTTTCGAAAGTAGTAAAAACCATAAATTGGAATGAATTTATGCACCCAGGTATTCTATTTCCTTCAGGTATGCGCATCCGGAGAAATTTGGACATCAAAGCTATTGTTTATTTATGGCAAAATGGGATTCGTTATGAATGCCGGTTTTCCGTGTTTCATTTTGATCGCTCCAGTTTTCCTTTAAGAATGAGGTTTTCCAAACTTAAATCTGCAAACATTCTTTTAAGTCTGTCATTTTCCTCTTCCAACTCATTTAGCCTGTGAATTTCTGAAATGTTCAAACCACCATATTTAACTCTCCAGTTGTATATTGTAGCCTGACTAACTCCATATTTCTTGATCAGATCAGGAATTGATGTTCCACTCTCATTTTCTTGAAGAATACGATAAATCTGTGATTCTGCAAATCTTTTCTTTGTCATAGTTTGCTGAATATTTTATTGGTTGAATAATTAATGGTATATCTTAACTTTTAAAATCAGAGCGGGTATAGCAAATTCTGATTTAGCATTTAAGATTTTGAAATTCTAATTAGAATAATTTCTATTTACAGTATTGAATTTTTGTGGCAGTATTTGTAGTAAAAGCGAATAGAATGGCTAACGTTTTTAGTTTCAGGCTTTTACTGATCAAATTTTAAGAATTGTGTTTAAAGGAAATCCTACTGTTATCCACATTTACTGTGATCTAACAAAGAAATTTTTGAAGCTATATTTAGTAACCTTAAAGAATTAAAACTCCAGAATAAAATAGAATTCTTAAACCCATTAGATTTTAATTCTTTTCTAGAATTCTTTCTAATTATTTTTCAAAAATAAAGAAATCAGAAATAAAAACCAAATGTTTTTTTAGTGCAAACCACATATTGAAATATTACCCTTGTTTTCTAAGGTTTTTAAACGTCATTTCAATCCAAAATGTTTGTTGAAACTATAGAATTCTGAATGAATAGAATGATTCTATATTGAAATATAATTTGAATTCTGGATTTGTATGGTTGTGTAAATGTTTGTATTGTAGCTTTTTAATTTGTACACTGATTTGTCTTTATCGTATACTATTAAAGACAGTTTAAAATGCAACTGAAAAATTTTGCCAACAATGTTAATTTTAAATTAAATCATAAGATAATGCTTCAACGAATTAGTATCTGTTTAAAATTAAAAAGAATACTATTTGACGTTGATTTTATCAATTTCTGACTCACCCCAAGCCCAATAAATCGGGCTTTTCCCCTCTCTACAAGTAGAGCGGGGCGGGAGCATTAATGATACGACGGGGTGAGTTAAGGGTAAAATAACTTATTAAATAAAATTTAAACAGTTTCTAAGCTTACACTACTTCTATAAAAAGCAATGGGTATTAATAGCACCTATTATATTCCTAAGATGATTTCCAGCATAGCATATTGAAATTGAATTTCTAAATTGGATTATTTAGAATTCTATATCAAATCCTCCTTTTCGTGTGAGGTGTGAATCTAACAAACGGAGTTGTTTGCTGAAACTGTTGACTCCTGTCAGATTTCTATTTTGCAGATTGTGAATGCCCAATTAATAAGTGCCATATCTTTTATTTTGATAGCAATATAAATTAACTCAATCCTTCGATATTAAAATAGGCTATCAGGGTCTTGAGCGTCTCAGCCTGTTTCGAGATTTTTTTAGAATTCAGTGAAAGCTCGAATGAGGATTCTGCATTTTGCTGGGTGACCCGATTTAGTTGTTGAATGCCCTGGTTGATCTCTTCAGAACTGATTTTTTGTTCGACACCCGAGGCTGCAATTTGTTTGACGAGGATGGAGGTTTGTTCAATATCCGGAATAATTTCGAAGAGCAGATTTTCGGTCTCTTTGGCCTGTATAAGTCCTTTGTTGGAAAGCTCGTTTATTTCTTTTGCAGCTAGCTGCGATCTTTCAGCCAGTTTTTTTATTTCGGCTGCAACTACTGCAAATCCTTTGCCCTGCATTCCGTAGCGTGAAGCTTCAATGGCCGCATTGATTGCCAATAGGTTTGTTTGTTTTGCAATTTCGCCAACAATCGAAATCTTTTGGATAATGTTATTCATCGATTGAATCAATGCCCTGGTTGCTTCATTTCCTTCCTGAATTCCTTGAACTGCTTTTGCAGCAATCTTTTCAGTTTCCTGGGCATCTTGTGTATTTTGCTGTATACGCAACAACACCTGCTCCATCGAGGTCGAAATCTCTTCCGATGATGAAGCCTGATTGTTCGCTCCTTCAGCCAAACGCACCGAAGAATCAAGCAATTCCTGGCTGCTTTCAGTTATCGTTTCAGAACTTTGAATAATATCGCTGATAATTTTGGTCAGTTTGGCAGCCATTAGCGACAAAGATTCAGCAAGATCGCCAATTTCATCATTTTGCTCAATGGAAAGTTCTGCATTCAAATCGCCGGTCGAAATCGTTTTGGCAAATTCGACGCCTTTGATAATGGGATTACTTATTTTAGCAGCAATGAAGTAAATAATGACAAAAAGCACAACCAAACTCAGTATTCCGGCCATAATTGAATTTATTAAAACCCTTTTGGCAGTTTTTAAGATAATTTGAGTTGGAACTTCAACGCCAATAACCCAGTTGGTTTTTATTCCTGAAATAGAAATGGGTTGAAGTGAAACAAAATATTCAAGTTGTTTTTTAGAATTGAAATAAGTAAAAGCACTCGATGTATTTGTTTTGAGTTGTTGGAAACCGCTGTCAAACGAGATACTGTCGGCATCGCTGGCCAGCATGAAATTCTTTCCGGTAAGCGATTGATCGGAGTGGGCAATAATCATCCGGTTCCCGCCAACAATGTATGACACTGATTCGTCGAAAGGTTTGATTTCCGAAATCAGTTTGTTCATGTGACTCAGCGAAATATCAATTCCAACCAGTCCTTCAAATAATCCATTTTCGTTTTGAATAGGTACAAAAAGCGATGTCATTAATGTTCCTGCCAATCCTTTTGTGACCATATCAAAATACGGATCCCAAATCATTTCCCTGTTCATTTCCCGGGCTGTATAATAAATTCCGGTAAGTTTGGTATTTGTTGTATCGACAATTTCCTTCTGAATTTTTATTTGATTGTTTATGTGGTAACAGATGTTGCGGATTCGTCCATTCATTTTTTTATAGTTTGGGTCGAGTGCACTGATTTCCCAATAAAGTCCGACGGATAAATAATCCGGATTTTTTTCAACATTGCTTTTCAAAATATCTTCAAAAAACGCATCACGTTGCTCCGGTTTATAATTTTTATGTGTACTGAAAATATTTCGCATTGTTCGGGCCGATTCCATCATCACATTCAATTCTTCCGAAATCTTATTCCCGTATTCGCGTGTCGAACCTTTTACAATTTCAACAGCATTGGTGTAGGCAATTTCTCTGAGTCTCCAACTGATATATCCAATTGTAATACAGTAAATTATTGTGGTTGCGCTAAGGATGAAAACATTTAATTTCAGTTTTAAAGAATATCTTCTCCGGCTCATGGTAAAGCAAGTTTAATTTGGATTAAAGTCGTTTGATCGTTTTTTCACCACAAAAACTGGTGAATTTGACTAAGTTAGAATTATTAATTTGATTTCAAAAACCGGTCGCAGCTTTGGTTTTTCAAAAATTTAATTCCATAAACTTTACCACCTGATATTCGATTCCGGAATCTTTTTCGGTATTTTGCAAGTATGATGGAAGACTTGCTTTTTGCCGATGTTATTTTGCCCTTGCCGCTCGATTATCATTTTACATATCGGGTTCCCGCAGCATTTCAAGTGCGGATAAAAACCGGTATTCGTGTGATTGTGCAATTTGGAAAACGCAAATTCTTTTCGGCTTTGGTTTATAAACTCCATCAAAATCAGCCAGATGGAAATTTCGAGATCAAAGATATTGAAGCTATTTTAGACGAGGAACCAATCATCGGTTCTAACCAGTTGCAATTGTGGGAGTGGATTGCCAATTATTATTGCTGTACGCTTGGCGAAGTTTTCAAGGCCGCTTTACCTTCAGGCCTGAAGCTTGAAAGCCAGACCAAAGTCAGCCTCAATTCCGAAATCACTTTTCCTGAAAATTTAACCGATAAGGAAAGTATGGTTTTATTGTTGCTCGAAAGTCGGAAGACTGCAAGCATTCAGGAATTAAACCAGTTTTTAGGGCAACAATCATCGTATACAATTTTAAAGCTTCTGCTTGAGAAAAATGCTGTAATTGTTGAAGAAACCCTTCGCGAAAGTTACAGGCCAAGGCTCGTTTCGCACGTCAGGTTAAATCCTGAATACATTTCAGAAGAAAAGCTGAATGCAACGCTTGATGTACTCCGGAAAGCTAAAAAACAGGAACATCTCCTGAAAATATTTTTGTCGGAAACACTGTTTGGCGAAGCTGCAAATTCGGACATTGGCAAGAAGGAATTGCTCGAAATTGCCGATACATCGGAAACCGTATTGAAAGGGTTGGAAGAGAAGGGCATTTTGGAAATTTTTCAGAAAGAAATCGGTCGGATTGAACGCATTGCAGACACTGGATTGTTGATCAAGGAACTTTCGGAACCCCAGCAAAAAGCTTATGATGAAATCCTGGCTCAGTTCGAAACCCAGCAGACTGTTTTATTGAACGGCGTGACTTCGAGCGGGAAAACCGAAATTTACATCCGACTGATTGAAGAGCAACTAAAGCTTGGGAAGCAGGTTTTGTACCTTGTTCCTGAAATTGGCCTCACAACGCAGATTATTCACCGCCTGAAAACAGCTTTTGGCGATCTTGCAGGAATTTATCATTCTAAATTCAACGATGCCGAGCGTGTTGAAATCTGGTTTAATGTGCTGAATGAAAAACCAGGAAAAACCGGTCAGCAATACCAGGTTATATTGGGTGCGCGATCGGCCATTTTCCTGCCTTTTAAAGACCTTGGGTTAATTATTGTCGACGAAGAACACGAGAATTCGTACAAGCAATATGATCCGGCGCCACGCTACAATGCCCGCGATATGGCCATTTTAATGGGAAATATTCACAACGCCAAAGTTCTTTTGGGATCGGCAACACCTTCGTACGAAACCTATTTTAACGCACGCAGCAACAAATATGGTTTGGTAAATCTTTCGGAACGTTTTCAGGGAATTGAAATGCCCGAATTGATTCCGGCAAATACGCGGGAAGCCACAAAACGAAAACTTATGCGCTCAGTTTTTACTCCTGAATTGTATGATGAGATTTCATCGGCACTTACAAATGGAGAACAAGTTATTCTTTTTCAGAACCGGCGCGGGTTTGCACCATTTGTTCAATGCGGAAAATGTGGCTGGATTCCCAAATGTAAAAATTGCGATGTAAGTAAAACTTACCACAAAAATCGGTCGAGTTTAATTTGTCATTATTGCGGACACACCTCTTCGTTGGTTACAAAATGCGAAGAGTGTGGTTCTGACGACATAAAACCACGGGGTTTTGGTACTGAAAAAATTGAGGATGAAATCCAGCTTCTTTTTCCTGATGCCCGTGTAGCCCGAATGGATCTGGATACAACCCGCGCTAAAAAGGCTTATGATCAGTTAATCTGGCAATTTGAAAATCGGAAAATAGATATTCTGGTCGGCACGCAAATGGTTACCAAAGGGCTCGACTTCGATCATGTTCGTGTTGTTGGTGTATTAAATGCCGATAACTTGTTGAATTATCCCGACTTTCGATCCTACGAGCGAAGCTTTCAATTGATCTTGCAGGTGAGTGGGAGAGCGGGCCGTAAACATAATCGGGGAAAAGTGATTGTTCAAACTGCTCAACCCGATCATCCGGTTATTCAGGATGTTATTGCCAATGATTTTATCCGGCTCTTCAACCGGCAAATGGCTGAGCGTAAAATATTCAGGTATCCGCCTTATTACCGTCTAATCAAAATTGTGGTGAAACATCAGAATAAAGACCGCCTCGATTTGGTGGCGCATCATTTGGCTGTGGCCTTTAAATCGCATTTCAACCGGAATGTACTGGGTCCTGAATACCCGGTTGTCGGTAGAATTCAAATGTGGTTTCAGAAGGAAATCCTGATCAAACTTCCGCGCGATGCAAAACTTCAGGAAGCAAAAACAAAAATCATGGAAATCATTAATCACGCCAAATCGCAACCAAACAATGCCAGCCTGATTGTTTATGCCGATGTTGATCCGATGTAAACATGCCGAAAGATATCGAAGTAAATGTGGATTTGGTTTTCAGGAAACGGAGTTGGTATAAAAAGAAAAAAGGACAGATTCTCTAATCTATCCTTTTCCTAAACCTAACTAAACTAACTAAACCAATAAAACTAATCAAACCTAACTTATGAAATGTGATAACGATACAAAGATATCGTGCGGCTGTGATATGCGTGTTAATCGAACATTAATTTTTGTGTTATAAAACATTAACTTTGAATTGTTATGTTTCCGGTTCGTTAAGCAGAATCGGTAGAGTATTGCGCAAAGATTTGAAATTTAGTTATTTATTCCGGAGTTGTGTGTTGTTGTCTGTTCCTGAAGCCCAAAACAGACGTGCTGTACCTCAAAATAAAATTGATTTTTTTGTTTCAACCCGTAATTTTTTTGTCTTTCTGATTTTCTTTTTTTTTTTCTGCTTTTATTCGGATAAATATTAATGTGTACTTTTGACAATAACCACACAAATACTTTTATATTTTATACCATGACAAAGAAGTTAATGTTTTTTATTCTTTTAAGTTTTGCCCTTTTTGCTTTTAAATCTGAAAAAGAGCCGGTTAAGAACCTGGATCCGACGGTAGAAGCTAAAATTGCAGATTTACTTTCGAAGATGACTCTGGATGAAAAAATGGGGCAATTGAATCAGTTTACGAGTCGCTGGGAAATGACCGGCCCTGCACCACAGGGAAAAAGCAACCAGCAAATGCTCGAAATGATCAAAAGCGGATTGGTTGGTTCCATGCTGAATGTCACCGGAGCAGATGCCACACGCAAAGCACAAAAACTGGCGGTTGAGAACAGCCGCCTGAAGATTCCGATGATTTTTGGGTACGATGTTATTCACGGCTACCAAACCATGTTTCCGATTCCGCTTGCTGAAGCTGCAAGCTGGGAACCTGAACTGGCGCGTAAATCCGCAAGAATTGCTGCTGTCGAAACTTCAGCTTCAGGAATACAATGGACTTTCGCCCCGATGGTTGATATTTCGCGTGATGCGCGTTGGGGTCGTTTTATGGAAGGTTCAGGTGAAGATCCTTATCTCGGATCGTTGTTCGCTGCTGCCCGCGTAAAAGGTTTTCAGGGCGATGATCTGGCCGCCACCAATACCATTGCTGCCTGCGTTAAACATTATGCCGCTTATGGATTCATTGAAGCCGGTCGCGAATACAACACGGTTGATATCAGCGAAAGTACCTTGCGAAATGTGGTTTTGCCGCCTTTTAAAGCTGCTGCCGATGCAGGCGCACTAACGTTCATGAATGCCTTTAATGAAATCGGTGGCATACCTTCAACTGCTAATTCGCATTTGCTGCGCGATATTTTAAAAGGAGAATGGAATTTTAACGGGTTGGTCGTTTCCGACTGGAATTCAATCGGAGAACTGGTCATTCATGGTGTTGCCGCTGATAAAAAAGAAGCGGCCAAACTGGCCATTACTGCCGGCTCGGACATGGACATGGAAGGAAACTGTTATGTGCCAAACCTGAAAAAACTGGTTGAAGAAGGTACCGTTGACGTAAAACTTGTGGACGATGCAGTTCGACGGGTTTTGCGCGTGAAATATTTGCTTGGTTTGTTCGACGATCCATACAAATACAGTGATGAAAATAAGGAAAAGACCATGCTTTCGACTCCTGAAAATTTGCAGGCCGCACGCGAAGCCGGTAAAAGAAGCATTGTTTTGCTGAAGAATAACAATCAGCTTCTTCCCCTGAAAAAAGACGGACAAAAAATTGCCCTGATTGGAGAGTTGGCTGCCGACAAAGATGTTCCACTTGGAAGCTGGAGAGCGAAAGCCATTACGGGTTCCGCTGTTTCGTTGCTCGAAGGAATGAAAAATGCCGTTGCTAATAAGGCCAATCTTACTTTTGCAAAAGGTCCGGTTTATGTTTCAGGAAAGAGCTTGTTTACTGTGCAGCTCGATTTCAATACAACCGATAAAACGGGCATTGCTGAAGCTGTTGAAGCAGCCAGAAAAGCTGATGTTGCGGTGCTGGCTTTGGGCGAAAATTGCTTTCAAACCGGTGAAGGCCGCAGCCAGACCGACATCCGCTTAAAGGGACTTCAGGAAGAATTACTTGAAGCTGTTTATGCTGTAAATAAAAATGTAGTGGTTGTTCTGATGAATGGCCGCCCGCTCGACATTAGCTGGATGGCTGCAAATGTACCTTCGATTGTTGAAGCCTGGCACCTTGGTTCTGAAGCAGGTGATGCTATTGCCGATGTTCTTTTTGGCGATTACAATCCGGCAGGAAAACTTCCGGCTTCATTTCCGCAAACGCTTGGACAAGTACCTATTTATTACAATCACAAAAATACTGGTCGCCCAACAGATGGTGAAGGAAATGTTTTCTGGTCGCATTATACCGATGCGCCAAACGCGCCGCTTTTCCCATTTGGCTACGGGTTGAGCTATACAACATTTGAATATTCAGGCTTAAAACTGAGTTCGGATGTTATGAACAAAGGTGGAAAACTCGAAGTTTCGGCAACTGTTAAAAATACAGGCAAAGTTGCCGGAGAGGAAGTTGTACAATTGTATATCCGCGATATGGTTGGAAGCATTACGCGACCGGTAAAGGAACTGAAAGGATTTGAGAAAATCCTGCTGAACCCGGGAGAGTCGAAAGTTGTGCATTTCACTCTTAACGAAAACGATCTCGCTTTCTGGGGTGCTGACAATACATTTAAGGCAGAACCTGGCGACTTTAAGCTTTGGGTTGGAACCAGTTCTGCCGAAGGAATGGAAACTTCGTTTCAGTTAAAATAAAGCGCAACTTAATAGGGAAGGAGAGCGGTAGTTATGTATGACTACCGCTCTTTTTTATTCATGGGACGACCGGGTTCGTGCATTTTTTTCAATTTCTTATTCTTAAATTGATCCGGTAATTTTGATTTCAAAAAAGTATTGTTTTGTGGCTTGGTTGCTTTTAGCACCAAAGAATCTTAACCGAATAATTCAAAATGTAAATTAAAAATTAGCTTGAAGGTTAAGATATGTTGTGAAATGAATAAAATAGTAGAAGTTTTTATTGTTGCAATAAAGTTCCTTTGTTATCAAGTAACTGACTTTCGTATAGAATATTCACATCTTTATCAACTAAATAACCATGAAACAATACTATTCGATTATTTTCTCCACGCTGATTTTACTGCTGAGTTTCTATCTGTTTGTGCGTTGCACCAATACAGGGAATCAGCCTGAATTCAGGATTGAGTCTTTGTCGTCGAACTGGAAAATGCAACCCGCCGACAAGCTGACGGGGATGGACGAAAAGTTAATTGCCGGAAACGGGTTCGACACCCAATCGTGGTACGATGCCATGGTGCCCGGAACGGTGATGGGCGCCCTGTCAACCAATAAGGTTATTGAGGATGTCACTTTTGGTATCAACATGCAGAAAGTTGATGTCGCACAGTTTAAACAGCCCTGGTGGTTCCGTACGACCTTTAAACTTACTGCCGACGAGCTAAAAAAAGATGTTTCGCTTCGCTTTAACGGGATCAACTACCGCGCTGATTTATGGGTAAACGGGAAAAAAGTGGTTGGCATGGATACCTTTGCCGGAACTTTCCGGATGTTTACGTTTAACATCAATTCCTACATTCAGGAAGGCGAAAATACGGTAGCCTTGAAAATGCTGCAACATGCTGATGGTGAATATTCTATTGGCTTTGTTGACTGGAACCCACTGCCACTTGACCGGAATTTGGGTATTTACCGCGAAGTTTTCCTTGAAATCAATGATGGTATTAAAATCCGCAGTCCGTTCGTTTATTCAAAGGTTGATACAGTAAGCAAAAGTGCTGCCGACCTGTTTATTCAAACTGAAATCGTGAATAGTTCCGATCAGCCGATCGACGGGATTGTGCGTGTTGATTTTGAGGTAGGTCAGGTTGAAAAAAAGGTTACTGTTCCGGCCAACGATACGTTGCATTGCGCGTTTAATCCAGCAGATTTTAATCAGCTTTCAGTAAAGAATGTAGAACTCTGGTGGCCCAACGGGATGGGTAAGGCGAAACTATACCGGCTAAAAACCGAGTTTATTGCCGGAAATAAAATAATGGATCGTGTAGAGAAAAAATATGGAATCCGCGAAATACGAAGTTATCTGAATGCCGACAAAAATCGCACGTTTGAAATCAATGGCAAATTTGTGTTGCTAAAAGGTGGTGGTTGGGCCGACGATATTTTTTTACGCGATACACGCAAATCGGTTGAGTCGCAAATGCGGTACATTCAGCATATTAACCTGAACAGTATTCGTTGCGAAGGATTCTGGGGAAAAGACGAAAGCCTGTATGAACTGTGTGATGAATACGGCGTTTTGGTGATGATTGGCTGGAATTGCCATTGGGAATGGGAGGAATACCTGCTAAAACCAACCAATGAAAAATATGGTGGCGCCGTTACTCCTGAAGACATTGATTTGCTTGCTGCCTCGTGGAAAGACCAGATGCTGTGGCTGAGGAACCATCCGAGTATTTATGTGTGGATGCTGGGCAGCGACAAGCTTCCGCACCCTGACCTGGAGCGAAAATACATCGATTTATTTGCCAAATACGATCCGTCGCGTAGCTACATCACTTCTGCCGGTGGAGCTGGTACAGAAAATAATAAAATCGTTGCTGAAGTTCCGCTGGTGAGCGATATCAGCGGTCCGACCGGTATGAAAATGTTAGGCCCATACGCCTGGACCCCGCCTCATTACTGGTTCACCGATACCAATCTGGGGGGAGCTTACGGGTTTAATACCGAAACTTGTCCGGGTGCAAGCATTGCACCGTTGGCGTCGCTGAAGAAAATGATGCCCGAAGAAGCCCTTTGGCCAATCGACAGAAAATATTGGGAATATCACACCGGGCGTAACCAGTTTACTTCGCTCGACCGCGATATCAATGCCATAAATGCCCGTTACGGAAAATCATCTGGCATTGAAGAATTTGCTTACAAGGCTCAGGTCAATAATTACGAAATTATGCGTCCGCAGTTCGAGGCTTTTATAGCCCACAAACCTAAAAGTACCGGGTTGGTGCAATGGCAACTGAACTCGGCCTGGCCCAAACTGATCTGGCAATTGTACGATACTTATTTGCAACCGAACGGTTCGTTCTATGGTGTAAAAAAAGCCTGTAACCCGCTCCATGCCATCTACCGCTACGGGTTCGACGATATTTATCTGGCTAACGAAGATTTACAGACAGCCAAAAACCTCACCGTTAAAATCCGAATCTTCGATATCAATTCGAAAGAAATTTTTGCTGACCAGTGGCAGGGTGAAATTCCTTCCAACATTTCGAAATTCATTTATAAACTTCCTGAAATTAAAAACCTGACCGCAGTTTATTTCCTCGATTTGCGGATTTTCAATCAGGAAAATAAAGAGTTGGATAACAACATTTATTGGTTGTCGCAAAAGAAAGATGTATTGGATTATGATGCTTCCAAAAAACTGGAATGGCCATTCTACACGCCAACCAGCCAGTTTGCTGATTATACGGCGCTGGACCGCTTGCCCAAAGTGAAAATGGAGTACCAGTATGATTACACGAAAGACGACCAGTTCGGTAAAATTAAACTGGTGGTGAAAAACCCGTCCGAAGCGATTGCGTTTTTTAACTTTATGGATGTGATTGATCCGCAAACCCAATCGCCCATTTTGCCTATTTATTGGGACGACAATTATGTGACTTTGTTGCCTGGCGAAACCCGCACTTACGAAGCGAAGTTCTTCCTTTCCGACTTT
Organism: Prolixibacteraceae bacterium; assembly: GCA_041652995.1. Lineage (GTDB taxonomy): Bacteria > Bacteroidota > Bacteroidia > Bacteroidales > Prolixibacteraceae > Aquipluma. The sequence goes on along the minus strand of JBAZGO010000045.1, from coordinate 15,327 downwards.
AAAGGCGAGGAACCTGTGCTGGAAATCCGGGGCTGGAATGTGGATAAAATAACCGTTAACTAATCTGAATATGGGGAACAACAGATATGCTGTAGGGATTGACCTGGGCGGAACGTTCATCAAGTTCGCCCTTGTTGCCGAGACAGGGGAAATTATTTTTACCAGTAAACTTTCAATTGGCGCTTCGGCCACCCGCGACGATATTTTAGCGACCATTCGCAAAGCCATTGAATTGACTATTGCAAATGCCACTCAAAATGGAATTTCCGTTTCCGGAATTGGGATCGGTTCGCCTGGAGTTTGCTGCGAAGGGATCGTAGTTGGCGGCGCCGACAACCTGAATGGTTGGGTGGACGTTCATCTGTCGGAAATGTTTTCAACCGAATTTAAGTTGCCTGTCCTGATTGACAACGATGCCAACGTGATGGGATTGGGCGAGGCCGTTTATGGGGCCGCTAAAGATTGTACCGATGTGATTTTCCTGACTGTGGGCACCGGAATTGGTGGCGCCATTGTGGCCGACGGAAAACTTTACGGTGGTTATAAAAACCGTGGTACCGAAATGGGCCATGTTACCATCGATCACAAAGGGATAGCCTGCAACTGTGGCGGAAGAGGCTGTCTGGAAGCTTATGCTTCAACTTCAGCCCTGATCAGGCAATATGCTGAACTTTCAGGAAAGAATGAGAATGAAATTGATGGGTTTTACCTGGTCCGGAAATTTATGGAAGGAGAGGAAGCTGCCGTAAAATGTATGGAAGCACATACCGATTATCTTGGGCATGGCATCGCCGGATTCATCAATACGTTTGCCCCGCAGAAGGTGGTTATTGGTGGCGGTATTTCAGAATCGGGTCAATTCTATATTGATATGATTAAAAAATCGGCGATGAGTTATGCCATGCCCGATTGTGCCGCCAATACCGACGTGGTTGGTGCCACTTTAGGAAATCAGGCCGGTTGCCTGGGCGCAGCGTCGCTTATATTTAAAAATTGCTAAAAAACTGTTTTAATTTCATTTTTTTGATTTTTCGATTTACCCCAAAGCCTTAAGGGAGCCCGAAAAATCAAAAATCACCCTTTGGGACGGGGTAAATTTTTGATTTTTTTTTGTCATTTCAAATTTTAAACAGTTCCTAAAAAATTTTGAATACTTGCTAAATCGATTTTGCACATTCAAACAGTTTGAAAATCAAGCTAAAAAATGATGATCTGACTGTTTCAAACTTTAAAAACAAATTAACCGCACATGAAACGAAATTACGGAATTGTACTGCTGATCATGTTTATATTTTTCGTGATCTCCTTCCTGACCAACATTATTGGTCCCTTAATTCCTGAAGTGATCAAAGGGTTCAACGTAAGTAAAGGAATGGCCGGATTGCTCAATTTTTCATTTTTTATTGCATACGGTGTCATGTCAATTCCGGCGGGAATGCTGACTGAACGTTTCAAAGAGAAGAAAGTAATTACCGGAGCTTTCCTGCTGGCTACTTTTGGCGCTTTTTTATTTTCGTTCTTCCCCGGTTTCGGGATTTACCTGGCATCGCTATTTCTGATCGGAATGGGTATGGCCATTTTGCAGGTGGCTATTAATCCTTTGCTTCGGGTTTCCGGGGGCGAGGAGAATTTTGCATTTACTTCGGTGCTGGCACAGTTATTTTTCGGTGGAGCTTCCTATTTAAGTCCGCTGATGTATTCGTACCTGGTTACAAACCTGTCATCAGGGAATGCTTCCAATGTACTCCTGTCTACTTTAGACAAACTAGTTCCTGAAAATCTGAAATGGGTATCCGTTTATTGGATTTTTGGCCTGATCGCTTTTACTATGGTTATCATCATCCTGTTCTCTAAATTTCCAAAAGTAGAATTGAATGAAGATGAAAAAGTTGGAAATTTGGGTACCATAAAAGAATTGCTGAAGAACAAATATGTTGTCCTGTTTTTCTTCGGAATTTTTGCTTATGTGGGTACTGAACAAGGCGTTGCAAGCTGGATATCGAAATTTCTGGAAGAATACCACGGAATGAATGCTGAAGTGGAAGGAGCCAAGGCTACCTCGTGGTTCTGGGGACTGTTGACGATCGGATGTTTTCTTGGCCTGGGGTTATTAAAGCTGATGGACAGTAAATTAGTTTTACGTATTTTTTCCATTGCAGCTATGATCTCACTGGCTACTGCTTTAATAACAAGGGATGGAATGACCGCATACTACGGATTTATCGGTGTTGGCTTCTTTGCTTCAGTTATGTGGTCAATTGTTTTTTCACTGGCGCTTAACTCGTTGAAAAATAATCATGGAGCCTTCTCCGGAATACTTTGTTCAGGAATTATTGGTGGGGCTGTGGTTCCGCTTATTGTAGGTGTACTTGGCGACGCCATCGGATTAAGGGGAGGAATGTCGTTCGTATTTCTTACTCTTAGTTACATTTTAAGTATTAGCTTCTGGGCCAAGCCCTTGATTAAGAACAAAACAATCAGTTTAAAGAAAAATATACAATAAACCTGTAAACTAAATAACAATGAACAAATTAGCAGTTTTGGGAGGAAGTCCGGCCCGTGACACGAAAACCAGTCCGTGGCCCAAATGGCCGGTATGGGACGAAAAAGAAGAAAAAGCTTTATTAGAAGTTCTAAATAGCGGGGTATGGTCGTACAACGGACCAAAAGAAACCGAATTCAATAAAAACTTTGCTGAATATACCGGCACTAAATATGCACTTTCTGCCGCCAATGGAACGGTAACCTTACAAATGGCACTGGAAGCCTGTGGGGTGGGTATTGGCGACGAAGTGATTTTGCCTGGACTTACCTGGCAGGCTACGGCAGCAACCATTTTGGATGTGAATGCAACCCCAATCCTGGTTGATGTTTGTGAGGATACCTGGTGTATTGATCCGAAAGAAATTGAGAAAGCTATTACGCCGCGGACAAAAGCCATTGTGCCGGTTCATTTATATGGCTGTTTTTCCGATATGGACGAGGTGATGCGTATTGCCAGAAAGCACAACCTGTATGTGATCGAAGATTGCGCCCACAAACATGGTGGCGAATGGAATGGACAGAAAGCTGGCAGCATTGGCGATATTGGCAGTTTCAGCTATCAGTTATCGAAGCATCTGACTGCTGGCGAAGGTGGTTCAGTTACAACAAATAATTTTGAATTGTATGAAAAGCTGGACGCGCTTCGCAATTGTGGCCGCCGCCCGGAACCTCAAAATGCTTCGGGTGCCGACAAGGGCGAAGGCCAATATTTCGATGCCGGTAATTTTCTGCAATCGGGGAACTATCGGATAACCGAATTTCAGGCTGCTATCCTGATTGAAGCACTGAAACGGTTGCCGGGGCAGAATAAAGTCCGCGATGAAAATGGTATTTACCTGAACTCATTATTGGCTGATATTCCGGGAGTAATGCCGATGAAACGCGATGCCCGCGAAACAAAGGAAGCTTATTTCAATTTTTCATTCCGGTACAATCAGGCTGAATTTAAGGGCCTTCCGGTGCAAAAATTCCGTGCCGCATTAACGGCGGAGTTGGGTATCGACGTTGCGGCAAGTTATATCCCGCTCAATAAATGCTCGTTGTATGTTCCGTTGACTAAACCAGCGCGCCACAAACTCAGCGACGAATACTGGGCAGCTATCGATCCGGCCAGGTTTGATTTACCCGTTTGCGACAAAATTTATTTCGAAGGTTCGGCTTGTATCCACCATAAAATACTGATGGGCACCAAAGCCGACATGGATTTGATTGCTGCCGCCATCCGAAAAGTTTATGATAACGCAGAGCTGCTCTAGCCTGAAATTTTGAATCGTATGGAAAAGATAAAAGTAGCTCTTGTCGGAGCCGGTTATATAGCCAATTACCATGCCCGCGGGCTTCAATCCATTCCCGGAGGCGAGATCGCAGCAGTGGTTGCTGGTTCGTTACAAGCGGCTCAGGATTTTGCAGCCAAATACAACATTGACGGGGCTTTCGACAGCATTGATCCGGTTGTGAAACGAACGGATATTGCTACAGTGGTTATTGCCACACCCAATAAATTTCATGCACCATACACCATTGAATTTTTGAAAAGCGGCAAGGACGTTTTTATGGAAAAACCCATGGCCATGAGCTACGAAGAAGGTTTGACGGTAAAAGAAACTGCTGAAGCCAACGGCCGGGTGGTGATGGTTGGACACATGTGGCGGTTCGATATCGATGTGAATTACATCAAAGGAATTGTTGATGCCGGTCAACTTGGTCGCATCGTAAAAACCAAAGGGTACGGAATTCATGAAAACTGGGGGCCGGCAGGTTGGTTCTCGAATAAAGAACTGGCTGGTGGCGGCGCTTTAGCCGATATGGGCGTTCATGCCATCGATACGGTTCGTTACATTTTGGGCGATCCACTACCTAAAAAAGTGTATGCCAAAATCGGTACTTATTATGGCGACTTTGATGTGGATGACTCCGGAATTATTATGATTTCGTGGGATAACGGAACCGAATCAATCATTGAAAGCGGCTGGTGGCAGCCTCATACGGATGGTCCGGAAGCAGCAACAGGTTTGTATGGAACCAAAGGCTACGCCAATGTTTTTCCAACTTACCTGAAATATAAGGTGGGAGGCCTGCCCGGAAAGTTCGACGCTAAACTTCCGGAAAAAAAAGAACATTGTGAACAGTCGATATATACCCGTCAAATGGAACATTTTATCGATTGTGTTAGAACACGAAAGCAGCCTGTTCCGGGTTTTACCGAGGGGCAAATAATTCTTGAGATTGTTGATGCAGCTTATAAGTCGGCTCAAACCGGTGAAGTAGTGAATCTTTAACGTACTAAAAAGTTAACCCGCAAAACTTTCAGGAAATGACTCAAAGTATCTGGTTCGGATGTCTGTCATTTTCCTTTGGGCAAACCACTGAACGAATGTTTGATTTTGAATTTCAAAAGATAAAGAGATGAGGAGACTGAAATTTTTACTGGCTTCAATTGCTTTGATTTTAGTCAGTGGGTCGTCACTTTTTGCACAGGTTGCCAACTTTAAGTCCCCGTTGCCAAAACCCAGGCAAGGCGGTGTTTACGTGATTGCACACCGGGGCGCGCACAACGGTATTCCCGAAAATTCGCTGGCAGCTTACCAGAAAGCCATTAATCTGGGTTGTGATTTTGTGGAAATTGATGTACGCACGACCAAAGACGGCAAGTTTGTAAGTATGCACAATTCAACAATCGACGAATATGTAGATGGGAAGAAGGGAAAAGTAAATGATTTTACATTGGCTGAATTGCGGTCAATGGATATTGGAAGTCGGGTTGGTCCACAATGGGAAAAAACCAAAGTTCCAACTTTCGAAGAAATCCTGAATTTGTGCAAAGGAAAAATCGGTATTTATCTTGATCTGAAAAATGCGTATGTTCCTGATCTGATCAAAATCATTAAGCAATACAGGATGGAAAAGGATATTGTCTGGTACATTTCGGCATCCGACATGAAGCAAATCATGCAGGTTGTTGACAATTGTCCGGATTGCATTCCGATGCCTGATGCCGGTCCCGCAAAGAATATCGATACGGTGGCGAAAAAGATCACTCTGAAAGTTTTGGCGACCGACATGGGCGAATTAAACCAGAATTTTGTTGAAACGGCACACAACCATCATGCTCTGGTGTTTACGGATGAAAAGGCCGGAACTGAAACCGAATGGAACCAGATACTGAAATGGAAAACAGATGGCATTCAAACGAATCATCCGGCCGAATTAATCGAGTACCTGGAGAAACACGGAAAATAGAAAAACTCATTTCGAAGCTTGCAGACTTCAATTTTAGAAAGATAAAATATAGAAATACGATGACCTTCAATTTACTGACAATCTTTCTGTTGTTTTTTCTTTTCATTACGGTTCCTGAAGCAAAGGCGCAGAAGTACGATAAAAAACAGGGAGGTGGCCAGCCCGATCCGGAGCTGAGCCAGAAGGACAACGACTACATCGACCGGCAGGATCAGGTTTTTCTGGATACGGTTCAGGCTATCCTGGCCAAATATCCGCCCGTGGTTCATGACAATTTCAGGCGTACTGCCGCCAAAATGCTGATGGATGCCGTTTTTCACGATCATTTTACTGCTTTTCGCAAGCCCGTTCAGCAATTCTTTCACGCCCGGATCGATCAGGTGATTCAGGAACTGAAGCAAACAAAAGTGGAGAAAGGCGTCCGAATCTGGAAGATTTACGACATGGGCTTCATCGCCCGCACCAAAACTGTTACGCTGGCTTTTGATTTGGTGAACGGAAGTACTTCCGAGTCTCCGGATTTTGCCATGAATGAGGATGAGATGGATCGCATGGTGCGGCAATGCGATGCCTTGCTGATTTCTCACCGGCACGAGGATCACGCGGATATTCAGATGGCTCAAAAGTTTATCGATTTGGGTCTGCCGGTTTTGACAACCGAAGAAACCTGGCCCAACGAACCGATTTATTCCAAAATCATTCGTCCGGAACGAAATGCCGAAAAACTTCATCAGTTGAAACTCAAAAATTACACGCTCAATCTGTATGTTTTTCCGGGACATCAACTGACCTCGGCCATCAACAATGTTTACCTGGTAACGACTCCGGAAGGAATAACGCTCGCACACGATGGCGACCAGATCAACGAAGGCAATTTCATGATGGATTGGGACTGGATCGATCAGGTGGCAAAAAATCATCAGGTGGATGTGCTGATGACCAATGCCTGGACTACTGATATTTTCAGGATTGTGCGTGGTTTGATCCGAAACTGGTTTTGCCCGGCCACGAAATTGAACTGGGACACACCGTTTGGGACCGGCTTCCGTATTGGGGCGACGACCAATATTTGGGTCTCAATTATGCTGAACTCAAAAAATCCAAATACCCGGTTGTGGCAATGATTTGGGGCGAATCGTATCATTTTATTTCTAAAAAGAAATAACCAAATATTCCGTTGAAGAACCCGGAAATATTGGACTGAAAGCCGGAGTGCACCAAATTGCAGTCAAATATTTCCTATTGTGGCGGAGGCAAAGCGAAAAAATAAAAAGGAACCCCGAAGCGATAAAAAGGAACCCCGAAGCGGGTTCAACGTTTCAATTGTTAAAAAAAAAATGAAGCTTATTAAACGGATTTTAAAATATTTGCTCCTAACGATTTTGTCGGTTTTGCTGGCGATTTCACTGATTATTCTGGGCATATCCATTCGTTACCAGATCACCGTTTCGGCAAAACCGGGGCAACTCGTAGTTGCGGAAAAGCCGGGTGAACTGGGCCGGAATGTGAACCCATTTATCGGAACCGGAGGTTTTCCAACTTATACTGCTGCCGACGATATTCCGGGAGCAACCGTTCCGTTCGGAATGGTGCGCCTGAGCCCGGATACCAAATTCTTTCTGGGTTCGCTGTTTGGCGATGAGGAAACTGTCAGCACGGCAGGCTACTATTATGGTGACAACAAAATCATGGGCTTCAGCCACACGCGGCTGGTCGGCACCGGCGCGTACGATGGCGGTCATTTCCGGGTAATTCCAACTGTCGGTGAAAATGGACAGAAAAGATACCGGCAAAAGAAATACAGCCAGTTTTCGCACAGCCAGGAAGTTGCTTTTCCGGGCTATTATGCCGTGAATATTCCGGAGCAGGATGTTTTGGTTGAACTTACAGCTAGTGAACGGGTTGGTGCTCATCGATATACTTTTTCAGGAAAAGAAACCCCGCACATTTTGATTGACGTTTCGAGTGCGTTGGGCCATGGCAAAACGACGGAAGGTGAGGTTTCCATTTCTCCGGAAAAACAGGAAATCACCGGTTGCATCCG
>JBAZGO010000045.1:0-7489 GCA_041652995.1 Prolixibacteraceae bacterium | reverse complement strand
GCGGTTCGTTTGCAAGCCGGTACGGTGGCGAAAAAGTGTATTTCTGTGCCCGGTTCAGACAGCCGTTCGAGGCGTTTGGCGTTTGGAATGGCGATCGGTTCCTGAAAAATCAGGCTGCCACCACAGGCGACAAACTGGGTGCGGACGTTAGTTTCAGGAAATCGGGAACGAAAGAAGTTGTCGAACTTCGGATGGGAATTTCATACATCAGCATCGAAAATGCCTGTGCAAATCTTGAAGCAGAAGTTGGCGGAAGAAGTTTTGGTGAAATCCTGCCAAAAGCCAAACAGGCCTGGGAAGACAAACTTTCGCTCGTTAAAATAGAAGGGGGAACGGCCGATCAGCGGCTGATATTTTACACGGCACTTTACCATTCGTTTCAGATGCCCACAGTTTTCAACGATGTGAACAGCGAATACATGGGTTTCGACAAAAAAGTTCATCAGGCCAGCGGATTTCGCTATTTTACCGATATGTCGCTCTGGGACACGTTTCGAACCATTCATCCGCTTTTCACTTTGCTGGTTCCTGATGCGCAGCGCGACATGCTGGTTTCGCTGACCAAAATGTGCGAACAGGGCGGCTCGCTTCCGCGCTGGCCGGCCGGATACGGTTACACCGGTTCCATGATTGGCGCTTCGGCTGATATTGTTATTTCAGAAGCTTACCAGAAAGGCATTCGCGATTTTGAGGTGAACACGGTTTATCAGGCCATGCGAAAAGCTGCGCTGGCCATTGACGTTCCGAAACAGGGTTTCAAACCACGTGGCGGCATGGATCTGGATTTGAAATATCAGTATTGCCCCGGTGATTTAATGGAGCGGTCGGTGAGCAAAACACTGGAATATGCTTATGCTGACGACGCCATTTCAAAACTTGCCAAAGCTTTGGGGCACGATAACGATGCGAAATTGTTTGAAGAACATTCGCAATACTTCAGAAATATCTGGAATCCGGAAACGCAATATTTTCAGGCGAGGGCTACTTCCGGAGCATTTGAGCAGAATTTTAAGCCGCTGAAATTGACTTACCTCGATTTTGATGAGAAATACACGAAAGCGTATGTGGAAGGAAGTGCGGAGCAGTGGCGATGGGCGCTGTTTTTCGATCCGGAAGGGTTGATTTCGCTGTTCAAAAGCAAAGTCTATTTCGTTCAGGAATTGAACAATTTTTTCGCCCTTTCTGATTCAACGCGCGGAACCTGGAGTCCCGGTTCGTATTACTGGCATGGAAATGAACCCGATTTGCATGCTGCTTATCTTTTTAATTCAGCCGGACGCCCGGATTTGACGCAGAAATGGGTGCGCTGGATTCTGGATAACAAGTACAGCGCGGATTACGATGGAATTGACGGAGACGACGATGCCGGAACGTTGTCGTCGTGGTACGTATTCAGCGCGTTGGGTTTTTACCCGGTGGCCGGATCGGATATTTACGAGATTGGCGCTCCGCTTTTCAAAAAAGCGGAGATTAAAATTGGAGATCAAACGCTGACGATTGTAGCCGAAAATTATGCTCCTGAAAATAAATATGTCAGTAAAATCTGGCTAAACGGCAAGCTTCTCGATCGCTTTCGGTTAAAACATGCAGAAATTGCGCAGGGAGGTACTTTACGCTTTGAAATGAGCAACAAACCCGTTTTACCAATAAAATAGCAGCCATGAAAAAGTTTTATCTTTCCCTTTTTGCCTCATTTCTACTAATTTCTTTGGCCGTTGCACAGAATCGGAATTCAAATGCGGGGCCAAATACAGGACCTGCTCCCGATTACAGTGATTTGAACTGTTGGGCGGCTTCTCCGTTCAAGGACGATCACAGTGATAAGATTCCGGCTTTCCTGAAAGATGAAATCAGAGACACTCGTGCGGACGTATTTTTTATTCATCCGACTTCCTATTTTGGAGAAGAAAAAACGTCGCCGTGGAATGCTGATTTGCGCGACACGACCGTAAACAACACTACCGATAACTTGGCCAATTTGTTGCAATCAACCGTTTTTAACGGCAGTTGCCGGGTTTTTGCGCCGCGTTACCGCCAGGGAAATATGGAGGCATTTTACGTTTTCAATACTCCGGAAGCAAAAGCAGCATTCGATCTGGCTTACGAAGATGTGAAACAGGCATTTCTATATTACCTGAAACATGACAACAAGAAACGTCCGATCATCATTGCTTCGCACAGCCAGGGTAGTTTGCATGCCATTCGGCTGCTTCAGGAATTTTTTGACGGAAGGCCCTTGCAAAAGCAGCTTGTTTGCGCGTATGTGGTCGGTTGCCAAATTAAAAAAGATGCTTTCAGGAAACTTCCGGTGGGTGAACGTCCTGATCAAACCGGCTGTGTTGTGGGCTGGCGCAGTTACGCTAAAGGCGAAATACCGGATCGGATAAAAGCTGAAAACGGTAATTCGGTTTGTGTCAATCCGCTGACCTGGACAACTTCAACCGAATGGGCTTCATCAGACCTTCATAAGGGAATTATGTTAGGATTTGACACGATCGTTCCGCACACGGTGAGCGCCGGAATAGAGCCGTCATCCAAAATTCTTTGGGTTGACACACCGGTTGAACTTGAAGGTAAAAAAAGCATTAATGATTATCACCGGTACGATTACAACCTGTTCTGGATGAACATCAGGAAAAATATAAAGCAACGAATTGATGCCTTTCAGAAATAATTCCCTAATGTATTGATCATCAATATTCAGACTTTACTGTTTTAAAAATTCATCGAAAAACTGATTCATCTTCGCTTTTGAATATTCGTTTACCCGCTTGGCAATGTCCATGGTGTGTGGCCACAACGGCACCTTGTAATAAACGCATGGAACGCCAAGGCTGTCGAGTTTTGATTTAAGAAGATCAGACTGACTGATCGGAACCAGATTATCTGAAGTTCCATGAAGAATCATCGTTGGAGGGCAATCTTTACTAACGTACTGAATCGGTGAAGCTTCACGGTATAATTCAGGATTGTCTTCGTAGGAATGTGCTATAAAATTGGTTATCAGCCGATGATTTCGGGCATATTCAGTTGTAAAATCAACCGGTCCGTAAATGTCGACTACGGCTTTTATTTTGTGGTTCGTTAATGTCGTGGAATCAGGAATTGACTGCAACCTGTGCCATCCGTACGCACCCAAAAGCGCCAAATGACCACCTGCTGATCCACCGATTAAAGCAATCCGGTCGGGATCATACCCATACCTTTCGCTGTTTCTGAAAAACCACTGAATGGCATCCTGAACATCTTCAACACAAGCCGGATAAGTCCCGTCTTTCAGAAAACGGTAACTGATTGTTGCTGTAATATATCCTTCCTGAGCAAAAGGAATCAGGTAGGTTAAATAATCCGAACGATTTCCATGATTCCAGCCACCACCATGAATGAAAACCAGCAACGGCGCAGGTTTTACCAGATTTTTTGGTTTGTAAATATCCAGTTGCAGCGATTTGTCCTTGACATTTTTGTATTCAATGTTTTTGATTTCCTCAATATCTGCAGGTACTTCGGGCGATTTATTGATCAGTTCTTCCAATCCAACACCGAGAGCCAGGTAATCCAATGTTTCAAAATGATACCCAACCGGTGGTTTTGCCGGATATATCCACGACCATACGCGTGGGGAAATCATGACCAATGAAAACAGGACAAGCGCAACCAGAAATCCTTTTAAAGTACTTTTTAGCAGTTTTGATTTCATTGCAGGTTAGTTTTGATTTTTAGTAGAAACTTAGTTTTCCTGGCTAAGTTCGGCCAGCATTTCCTGAAGGTTTTTGTGAATAATTGGAGCAGTCTCGGGTCCCAGTGAATTTTCTTCGCCGTAAGGTGAGTCTTTTCTGTTGTAAGCCCAAGGTTCTTTCACATCCCATTGGCTTTTGGGAATGATGTAGCCAATTTCGTCGTTGGCCAACCCAAAAACAAACTTGTATTTGCCGGGCATCATTTCCCTGACAGGCGGTACTTCAAGAGGCCCAATTTTGAAATCACGATCTTCCGGCGCTTCAATTCCGCCGTTAATAACTTCAGGATAAGCTTCTCCGGGTATGGTAACCATGGTTAATGGGCCGATTTTCAGCACTGCCAGTTCCGAACGCATTTTCATCCAACCGCTTGTGCCCCGGTCCAGAACACCCAATGCTGTTCCCAACTGAAATAATTTGTTTGCAACGGGCAGTTTAAGCGAACGTACAATCAGTGAAATTCGCGCAGAATCAATCTCTTCGATCGGATTGTCCATGGCATTAAGTGCAAGCAATGACAACGATTTTCCTTGTGCTTCGGCTTTTTCGAAAGTAGGTTCTTTGTATTCAGTTCCGGTTACCGGATCAGTAACAAATAAACTTGGATGAGTGGTCATTAATCCGCCAACGGCGCCATTCACATACACAGCCACACCTCCAATTCCCGGTTTTACCAGACTATCGCCTTTAAAAATACCTTTTTCGACACCTTCACGAACGTAATGACAAAAATCGGAAGTAATCAGGAGATTTTTACTCCAAAGCGTTTCGGCATGGTCGGCCCAGGCAATCAGAGAGCCAAGAGTTGTTCCATTTTCATTATCGATGGCCCTGATTATTCGCAAACCTGAATCAAAAACTTCAGGAGCACGGGTATCTTTAACCAGAGGAATGGCGCCTGTTAAATCTTCGGAGACAGATAATTTGGCTGGCCGCAAATTACTTACCGCTGTTACAATTGATTTGACGGCCTGATCTTTTACAAATTTCATATATTTTTTATCGATACCGTTTTTAAACGGAGTTTCGCCCCAGAGTCCCATTAAATCGGGAGCTTCGTGGTCGTGCGTTGATGAGACAATTGCATAAGTAATTGATGCCTCTGCCGGAATCATTTGCCTGATATCAATGATGTTGTCGTTCATCAGGCCAATGGCGTCCAGTACAACCAGCGCGATCCTTATCCGGCCGTCGTCGATTACCATGGTTCGCGCCCATAAATCGTCGTGAACACCGTTGGCAGCTTTGCTGTTGCTGAAACCAGCGATCCAAACCGGATCGAAAACACCGTTCCCGTTTCCATCGGTAAACGTATCGCCGTCTTTCGGATTGTATTTGGCATCGCCATTTTTGTCGATCCATTTGTCCAGGACTTCAGGAGTTATTGGAATAGCAGCAAATCCGACAGAAAGTGGCAAGCGATTGGCGCTAAAAATCTTCATGTCGGGTTCATATCCGGGATGCCGGTCTTTCAGATTTGAATAAATCCAGGCGACCAAGGCAACACTGAAGATCAGAAACAGGAAGCCGATTGCTTTTAATACTTTCTTCATGGAATCAGGTTTTTAGGTTCATTTTTATGAAATTACTGGCCGTAATGTATTTCACGCATATCGTCAACATCGTCCATTTCAGGACCTTTTTCGATTTTTCGCCAATCGATGGTTTTGTGGTATTTTTCCATGGCTTTTTCAGCATCAAAAACCCGCGAATCGTGCCGTTCAAGCGTGTATGGTGTGTAATCAGGAACAGGAGTGAAGAAGTCGGTCAGCAGTGAGGCAGTAACATCAAACTGATTGACATAAGGCACATTCAGAATGTTGTAAATGGTTTTCAGGATCGATCCGAAATTGGCGTGTGTGTGCGAAACATATCCACGTTTTACATACGGACCGGCCATCATAAGAACTGAACGGTGGGCGTCAAGGTGGTCAACACCACCCTGCGGATCGTCTTCAGTAATGATAACCAACATGTTTTTCCAATACTTTGTTCTGGAAAGGAAATGTAAAATCCGGCCAACTGCCAAATCATTGTCGACCATAAACGATTGCGGATACGGGTAACCGTCTTGAGGGCGAATGCGGGCGCCGTGATCGTTTGGAACCTGCATGGTGATTAACGAAGGCATCTTTTCTTTGCCTTTTATCCATTTGGCTGTGAATTCGCGTTCAAATTGTTCCATGCGGTACTGGTCGGGTATGTTCATGTTGAATCCGGCATAATCGTGACTGGTCCTTGTGAAAAGTGCATTTTGCATGGGAACCATTACCCCATGTGCCGCTCCGGTATTGGTGTCGTCCCATTCTTCACGCTCATGGCCGTCTTCGTTTGCTTCACCGAAATTATAGAAGGAAACTTTCGACCGTTCAAGTGCTTCCCAAAGGCCACCGATTTCGGCATAATCTTCAGGATCAACACTTCCAATTGTCTTCGGAAAACGCCGGCCCGGAGCTTTTGAAAATAACTTCACAGTTTTGGACGTATTGGCATTCGACTCAACCCATTCATTGGGGATTACACCTACCATCCAATGGTGGCCATGAACTGAGGCATCGCTGTCGCAGTAATAATTGTCGGAAAAAGAAAACTGATTAGCCGCTTTGATGTGATTGGGACTGATTCTCAGGTGAGGAAACCGCCAGCGAACAGAGTCGGGTAGGGTATATTCGTTTTCTATTCCGAAACGAGCCAGAGTGCTGTCGCCATTGGCATTTTTCATTTGGCCGAAAATCTCATCATACGTTCTGTTTTCCTTGGTAATGTACACCACATATTTGATCGGCGATTTCCGTAATCCGGGCAGAACCGGCATCGGATTTTTACCATCGTCGGTAACCTGTTCGCTTTTAAATGTGTTATCGATGGATTGTTTGGTGTAAGTTGCCAATTGCTCATCGGTTGGATTTGCTACACGTTGAAAACTTCCAAGCTGAATATCGCCGATGTAATCGCCTTGCGGCGGCTCAACAAAACCTTGTCCGCCATTTGGTCCGGCACCAAGTCCGCGGCAGGTGATCATGTAAATTTCCTTCCCGTCGGGCGATAATTTTACCCGGGTTGGTCCCCAGGCGGAAGGAATTAAACCTTTTGTTGTTCTGGAAGGAATGTCAATGACAGCTATAGCGTTGAAACCTAAAAGCGCTACATAAAGTGTTTTTTCATCTTTGCTGATCGTGATTCCAAATGGAAGCAGTCCGCGGTATTTGTCGATCCGTTTATCTACGGAAATCGGGATGTCTCCGATTAATTTATGATTTTTGTAATCAATGATTGAAATATTGTCGTTTGTGGCATTGGTTACATACGCAAACTGTTTTCCGATAGCTAACGAATTTGGACTTGAACCGCCAACGACTTCAGCTTCTTCAATAATTTGACCAATCTGATGCCCTGTTTTGAATTTATCAATTACTTTATTCTTTTTCAGATCGATGGTAAAAACACTCATGGCATCGGGATGTAACGGACTTCCCAATCCTGGAATTTTGCGTCCCTCAACTTCCGTTCCATAAATGGATTCAGGAGTATTATTGCCAAAGGGTTGATGTGAAATCATGAGTGAATCGTAGTTTTTCGGAGTGGCGCCTGTGATTAACGGATAGGAATACATGCCCACATTGGCAACCAAGGCAGTTTTTTTATCCGGACTTAATATTAATCCAAATGGTTGTCTGCCAACGTTTACCGAGGCTTTGATCTTTTTAGTGTTCAAATCAATTCGAACCATCCTGAAGTTGCCCCGATCG
>JBAZGO010000044.1:0-53220 GCA_041652995.1 Prolixibacteraceae bacterium | reverse complement strand
TGGAGCTTTGTCCTATACTTTTGACGGGGTGACCAACACGACGGGAACCTTCACGCATGCAGCCGGCACTGGCCTGTTGTACAGCGTGACCGATGCGAACAACTGTACAGCAGCTACGGGCAGCTTTGATGTGGTTGAACCTGCAGCGGTAACGGTAAGTGCTACTGTTAGCTCACCAATAAGTTGTAATGGAAGCACAGCGACAGTAGCAATTACCGCAAATGGCGGCACCAGACCATACTCCTTTACCTTTAATGGGGAGACAAATTCTTCCGGAATATTTGAAAACATACCTGCTGGTATTGATTATGAATGGAGTGTAACTGATGCCTTTAACTGTGGTCCTTTTGCAGGTACATTTACCGTTACAGAACCTGTAATGTTGAATGCAACATTCACAAAAAGCAATGTGCTTTGTAATGGACAAAATAACGGAACTATTAATCTAAGCGCTCCTTCAGGTGGTTCCGGATCTTTTGAATATCGTTTAAACAACGGTTCCTGGCAAACAAGCGGTAATTTTTTCGCATTAGCCCCGGCAACATATAGTTTGCAAATTCGGGATGCAATTAATCCCGATTGTGCGAGAACATTAGCTAACGTAATCATTACTGAACCTGGAATTTTAAATTTTACCACATTAAAAACTGATATCACCTGTTCAGGAGCAAACAATGGAACAATTACTGTTTTGGCTTCAGGGGGTAATCGAATATACCAGTACAGCAATAACAATGGAGCAAGTTGGCAATCAACAAATGTTTTCAGCGGTTTGACTAATACTGTTTATACTTTTTCTGTAAGAGATATTTATGGTTGCACAACGGCTAAGCAAACTGTATCAATACTTGAACCAGCACCAATTGCTGCCAGCGGAACAACAGTTTCGGCCACATGTAACGGTGGTAATGACGGGTCAATTGATTTGACAGTGACGGGCGGTACAGGAAACTACACCTATTTGTGGAGTAATGGCGCAACAACCCAGGATATCTCGGGTTTAACAGCGGGTGATTACTCTGTGGTTATCAGCGATGCGAACAGTTGCAGCGCGGGTGGTACACTAAGTTATACTGTACGGAGTCTGAACAATTCGCCATTTGCATTTGACGATCTTGAAGAAATCAGCGAAGATCAGGAATTAAACGGAAATGTATCGATAAATGATGACCGTAGTTGCGATGGCGGCAATATATGGAGTTTGGTAAATGTGCCATTACATGGTTCAGTAACATTCAATGCTGACGGTTCATACACATATATTCCAAACATTGGCTATAGCGATACCGATAGCTTTGAGTACAAAGTGTGTGACATTGATGGAGATTGTTCAACCGCGACTGTAACTATAACAATTTATTCAATGAATGATTCTCCGGTAGCACACGATGATATCAGCATCACGTTTAAAGATATGGCTGTTGGTGGAAATGTACTAACCAACGACAGCGATCCTGACGGTGATCAGATTTCTATAAATACAACTCCTGTAACATCTCCGGCAAACGGAACTGTCGTGATTAATCCGGACGGAACTTATACCTATATGCCGAATTCAAACTACTCAGGAACCGACAGTTTTGTCTATGAAATATGCGACAACGGAACTCCATCGATGTGTGATCAGGCAACGGTAACCATTAAAGTTATTGATCTGAATGACACCAGCAATGCTCCGGTTGCTATAAACGATGCCTACCAGGGATCAATTAATTCGCCGGTGAACGGGGCCGTTTTGGCCAACGATTTTGATCCGGATGGAAACCTGAATATGAGCAGCGTTACGCTTCAGGGGTCTGCTCCGGCAAGCGGAACTTTAACTTTGAATCCTGATGGAACATTTACCTATATTCCTGAACCGGATTTCATTGGTCAGGTAAGCTTTAAATACCAGGTTTGCGATTTGGGAACACCTGTACAATGCGACGGAGCAACAGTCACTATAGACATATTGGCTAACCCAACAGGAAATTCAACCTTTGCAACCGATGATGTATTTTTTGGAAAAGAGGATATGAATTTTGCCGGAAATGTTTTGACCAACGACAACGATCCTGAGGGTGATCAGCAAACAGTGAACACTGTTCCGGTAAATCTTCCGAAGCATGGAACCTTAACCTTGAATTCAAACGGAACGTTTAATTATATTCCAACCCCGAATTACATTGGGTTCGATCAGTTCGTGTATGAGGTTTGTGATAACGGAGTGCCGACAGCTTGTGATCAGGCAACTGTAATTCTGGTTATTGCACCATCGAATGATCAACCTGTAGCACGCGACGATGTAAACATCACATTTAAGAATATGTCGGTTTCGGGCAATGTTTTGACCAACGACAGCGATCCGGAAGGAGATTTGCTGACCATCAACACGACAGCAGTTACGACTCCTTCAAACGGTACGGTTGTGATTCATCCGGATGGCACTTACACGTATTCGCCGAATTCCGATTTTTCAGGAACTGATAGTTTTGTGTATGAAATTTGCGACAATGGAACTCCTTCATTGTGCGATCAGGCAACAGTAACCATTAAAATTATAGACCTGAACAGCACGAGCAATGCTCCGGTAGCGATCAACGATATATATCAGGGGTCGGTTAATTTACCGGTAAACGGTTCTTTGTTAGCTAACGATTTTGACCCCGATGGCAATCTGGATATGAGTAGTGTGGCTCTTGTCGGACCGGCTCCTTCAAAGGGAACTCTTACCCTGAATCCGAATGGAACATTCATTTATATTCCTGAAGCAGGATTCCTTGGTCAGGTAAGTTTCGAATACCAGGTTTGCGACTTGGGAACACCTGTACAATGCGATAAGGCCAAGGTTATCATTGAAATTCTGGCAAATCCGACAGGAAATTCAACTTTTGCTACTGACGATGCATTCTTTGGAAAGGAAGATAATCTGCTTACAGCGAATGTTCTGGTAAATGATAATGATCCTCAGGGTGATGCACAAGCGGTAAATACGGTTCCTGTAAAACTTCCGGAGCACGGTACATTAACGCTCAATGCAAATGGGTCATTTACCTTCATGCCTGAACCAAATTATACAGGTATTGATCAGTTTATTTACGAAGTGTGTGACAATGGAACTCCGACAGCCTGCGATAATGGTACTGTTTACCTGATTATTGCTTCGCAAAACGATCCTCCGGTGGCACGCGACGACATCAATGTTACCTTTAAAAATATGGCAGTTAATGGCAACGTTCTGACCAACGACAGTGATCCTGATGGTGATCCGCTGACGCTGAATACAACACCGGTAGTAACACCGGCAAACGGAACCGTTGTGATTAATCCGGATGGAACGTATACCTACACGCCGAATTCAACCTTTGCCGGAACCGATAGTTTTGTTTACCAGATATGCGACAACGGAACTCCGTCAATGTGCGATCAGGCAACAGTAACGATTAAGGTTATTGACCTGAACGACAACAGTAACGCACCGGTAGCGATTAACGATGCTTACCAGGGCTCAATAAATCTGCCGGTGGTTGGTGCAGTTTTGGCGAACGATTTCGATCCCGATGGCAACCTGAACATGAACAGTGTTATACTTCAGGGATCAGCTCCGGCAAGTGGAACGCTGACTTTGAATCCGGATGGAACGTTCACTTACGTTCCGGAGGCAGGATTCCTCGGTCAGGTGAGTTTCGAATACCAGGTTTGCGATTTGGGTACACCGGTTCAATGCGATCAGGCTAAAGTGATCATTGAAATTCTGCCTGATCCAACAGGCAACTCAACCTTCGCCACCGACGATGTATTCTTTGGCAAGGAAGATATTCAATTGTCAGGAAATGTATTGACCAATGACAACGATCCGGAGGGCGACGTTCAAACCGTAAATACTGTACCGGTAAAACTTCCGGAGCATGGAACGCTGACACTGAATGCTGACGGAACTTTCACTTTTGTTCCGGATGATCATTATTACGGTCAGGATAAATTTGTTTACGAAGTTTGCGACAACGGAATTCCAAAGGCCTGTGATCAGGGAACTGTTTACCTGGTTCTGGCACACGTAAATTACCTGCCTGTTGCAATCGACGACCTGATTTCGACCCAGGAAGATACTGAAGTAACAGGTAATGTTTCGGCAAACGACACACCAAGTTTCGACGGTGGCAATGTTTGGTCAATAGCAGACCAGCCAGCAAACGGATCTGTAAGTATGAATCAGGACGGAACATTTACGTATACTCCTGATCCTGATTTCAATGGAACAGATAGTTTTGTATATAAAGTTTGTGATGGGGATGGTGATTGCGCTGAAGCAACGGTAACCGTAACTGTAATTTCAGTGAACGATGTGCCATTTGCTGAAGATGATGTTGTTGAGCTAAACCTTGATGGGGTACTCGATGGTATTGTTTCGGAGAATGACACACCAAGCGGTGACGGCGGAAATGTCTGGTCGGTGGTGATACAACCTGCAAACGGAACATTGATATTCAATATGGATGGATCGTACACCTATACGCCAAATCTTGATTTTGGAGGGTCAGACAGCTTCACCTACAAACTTTGCGATGCTGACGGCGATTGCGCCCAGGCAACTGTAACGATAAACATGGTTGACGTTGTTTTACCTAATCAGATATTTACGCCAAACGGCGACGGACAAAATGATACTTTTTACATTGAAGGTATTGATCTCTATCCGGTCAACCGCTTAAGAGTATTCAACAGATGGGGAAATATCGTGTACGAAAAATCTGGTTACCAGAATGCAAATGGATGGGATGGCTATTCAAATGCGAAAAAAATTGGAAGTGCTGCATTACCGGTGGGTACATATTTCTATGTGCTGGAATACGGAAATAAAAAGCATAAAACAGGATACGTTTATCTTGATCGATAGTATTGATTTTTAAAGGAAGAAAATGATGATAAATAACAAACAATTCGATCGGAAAAAAAGCATTGCTTTTTTGATACTGCTTTTATTCTGTGTTTGGAATGCCTCGGCACAACAGGATCCGATGTTTACCCAGTATATGCATAACCCTGTTTCGATTAACCCGGCGTATGCAGGTAGTCGCGGTACATTAAATGTGGTTGCCATGCACAGGCAGCAATGGGTTGGAATGGAGGGCGCACCCAAAACGCTTACACTTTCAGTAAACAGTCCGTTCCTGAATTACAATGTTGGTGTTGGTTTAAGCCTGATTTACGATCAGATTGGGCCAGTAAAACAAACCGGAATATATGCCGATTATTCGTACCATTTGAAACTTACCAATCAGGTTAAACTAGCTTTTGGGCTCAAAGGAGGTGTAAATATGTACGATATTAACCTGCTGGGTTTGCGTGGATCTGAAGATGATGATTTTGTTTCGCTGTACGGATACCGTAAATTGTATCTTCCCAATTTTGGAGTAGGAAGTTACTTGTATTCCGACCGGTTTTATGTTGGCTTTTCGATACCTAAAATGTTGCAGAATAGTTTGTCAGACGATGAAAATACGCTTAGCTATGTGAACCGTGAGGAAAGACACTTCTTTATAACTGCCGGATTTGTAACAAACATATCTGATAACATTAAATTTAAGCCGTCAACTGTAATGCGAATCGTGAGCGGTTCACCTGTTTCTGTCGAATTATCCGGAGCATTTATTTTAAATGACAGACTTTGGCTTGGAGGTATGTACCGTTTTGGCGATTCCGTTGGAGCGATGGTTAAATTTGATCTGACCAGGGAACTCAGCGTCGGCTATTCGTACGATTTGACTAATTCAGCTTTGAGTCCGTATAACCAGGGAACCCACGAAGTGTATGTCAGTTATGATTTTGCATTCAGAAACAGAAAAGTTTTGTCACCAAGATACTTCTAGAAACATCATACAATATGAAATCACTATACCTGAAAATATCACTACCAGTATTGTTTCTCCTGACAGCCATGATTATCTCCGGAACAGTTTCGGCACAATCGGCTCAGGAAAGGAAAGCAGACCAGTTGTATGACGATTTTGCTTATAGCAAGGCCGTTGAAGTATATGAACTGCTGCATAAGGAAGATGCCTCGAACTCGAAATACATTCAACGTCTGGCATACAGTTACGACAAGATGCTTGCATATAAAAAAGCCCTAGTTTATTATGCGCTTCTGGTAAAAACAGATATTAATAAGCCTGAAGATTTTTACGAATATGCACAACTACTTCGCATTGACGGAAACTTCACTGATTCGAAAACATGGCTCGAAAAATACATGGTTAGTTTTCCGGGCGACCAGCGTGCGAAAAGTCAGTTGGAAAACATCAACCAGTTGCTTAAACTGAAATCGGACAGCGAAAAAATTACCTTTAAAAATCTGTCCGGAAATACGCGGTTTACCGATATGTGTCCGACCTTTTATAAAGATGGGTTCATTTATTCTTCGGCAAAAGACAGTTTTTCAATGGTCAGGAATAATTTCGACTGGAGCAATCAGCCATTTCTCGATTTGTATGTCACAGAACCCGGTGCAACCGATAATACTCCGGAAGATAAAGTATTTTCGAAAGAATTAAATTCCAGATTTCATGAAGGCCCGGTTTGTTTTACATCCGATTTTAACACGATTTATTTTACCCGGAACAGTTTCATAAATGGCAAAGTGGGCCGCACTCCGCAAGGTGTAAACAATCTGAAGATTTTTATTGCTGAATACGATGGCAAAGAATGGAAAAGCATTCGTGGCCTTCGCTTCAACAGCGATCAGTATTCTGTTGGTCATCCGGCTCTTTCGCCCGATAATAAAACCCTTTATTTTGTTTCTGATATGCCGGGCGGTTTGGGTGAAACCGATATTTACAAATCGGAATGGGAAAACGGAACATGGGGTAAACCTCTTAATCTGGGCGCAACCATCAATACAAAAGGCAAGGAAATGTTCCCATCGGTTGATAAAGACGGAATACTTTATTTTGCATCGAATGGCCTTCCGGGTTTAGGTGGCCTCGATATTTTTGCGGCTAAAGCCGACGCAAACGGAAATTACATGGTCGTGAATTTGGGCGAGCCGCTCAACTCGCAGTACGACGATTTCGGATATGTTGTAAACATGGAAACACTTTCAGGATATTTCTCTTCAAACCGTCCGGGAGGGAAAGGTGCCGACGACAATTATGCATTTGCTGTGAACGAAATTGATTTGAAAGTGCTGAGTTTCGACGATCATTCGCGATTGATACTTCCGGGCGCTAAAATCGAACTGAGAGGCGAAGATGGTAAAGTGCTCGATTCACAAGTGGCCGATATGAACGGTGTTGCCAATTTTACGGTTAAACCAGGATCAAAATACCAGCTTGTTGCCGAAAATGCTTCCTATGTTCCTGAAACAAAGGATATCAAAATTCAGGGAACCATGTTTAACTTCGAACAGGAAGACAGCATTTTCATGAAACAATCGTATCCGTACCTGACCATCGAAATTATCGATAAGGAAACCGGATTGATTATTCCAAATGCTTTGCTTGATATCTCCGAAGGAAAATATGACGAAGATGAATTGGAAGACAACAATGGAATTATAAAGATGAAGTTGAATGCAGCAACCGATTATACTTTCTATGCTACTTCGGAAGAATATTTCGACAAAACTGTTAAGTATTCAAGCAAAGACAAAACGCCGGGCGAATATTCCATGACAATTGAATTGGAGAAACTTTCGACCGGAAAGCAATTTACGCTGGATGATTTGTATTACGACTACAACAAATACAACATCAGGCCCGATGCCGCTCTTGTGCTCGATAAACTGGTCAAAATTCTGGCTGATAATCCTGAAATCCGGATCGAAATTGGTTCGCATACCGATAGTCGGGGAGCCGCAGATTACAACTTGAAATTATCGCAAAACAGGTCTGAATCGGTAGTGGATTACCTGGTTAGCAAAGGAATCACACGCAATCGTTTGGAGGCTAAAGGATACGGAGAAGCGCAGTTGATAAATAAATGTGCCGATGGGGTTGATTGTACCGAAGCAGAACATCAGGTTAACCGCCGCACGGTAATCGAAATTCTGAATACCAACATCCGCAGGGTTAAACGTGGTAGCAAGAACGTTTACTACTTCTAATATTCTGAGTTCGATATAAAAGTATCTAAAAATCAGAGAAATGATTGGATACATTTTAGTGGGCTGCCCCGTAATCCCCCAAACGGGGGACTTTTCATCCTGCAAGTTCTGAATGTATGCTCTTTATAGGACATATTTTCAGAATTTTCGTTGACCAAACTCCCTTCCCTTTATTGGGGAAGGGTTGGGGATGGGGCAATTCAGAGTTTTATTCATAAAAATTGAGACCGTATCTTCTATCGAACTCACGTTAATATTCTGCTGATCTGAAATATTTTCAAAAGGCTTGCCGGAAACGGCAGGCCTTTTGTATTTTTACAAGGCTGCCGGCAAAAAATAATTGCTATGAAACGTTTATTCATCGGTATTCCGGTTAAATCAGAAAAGGCATTCGCTTTTTCCAGGCAATGGCAAAACAATCGCCTGCTTAACCAGAATAAACTCGTCTGGACTTTGCCATCAAGCTGGCACATCACCCTTTACTTTTTAGGCGCTACTCCTGAAGATCAGGTTGCCCTTCTCAGTGAGTTAATCGTTGGTTCATTTCAGGGGGCAAGTTCCTTTAATACCGAAATTACGGGAGTTGGAGTGTTTCCAAACACACACAACCCCAAAGTGCTTTGGCTGGGATTCAACAATCTCCGGCCACTTCAGGAAGCATACAAGCGATTGGGCGAATTGCTTCAGGCAAATTCCTTTCCTTACGATCCAAAGCCGCTCAAACCTCATTTAACTTTGGCGCGGATTAAAAGTTTGGGAGACAGCCGTCCACTCAATAATTTGTTGAGTGAATTTAGAGAGCACAGTTTTGGAACTATTTCGATTGACCGTGTCGTGCTTTTCGAAAGCATCTCAACTCCTTCAGGACCGGTTTACAAACCGCTATTTGTTCAGCAATTGTCGGAATAGGGTTTTGCCGATTACGAAATGCGTATTTGCAAAGAAATTCCGTCGAATGGTGTTTTAAGGAAATCACCGTCTCATAGATTTTCTCGCTATTTCGAAGCAATTACAGAGAATAGCTGACCGGTAAATTAAAATGTGCTTGCAAAAAATAAAAGCGTAAGTAAGCATGTCTATTTTTCTGCAGATTAATTTTAAATCTAAGGTGCATTAAAAATAAAATCAATACGTTTTAAATTTATTTCTAATGTGCCTTAAAAATAAAATTAATGCGCCTTAAATTTATTTCTAATGCGCCCTAAAAATAAAATTAATGCGTTTTAAATTTATCTCTAATGCGCCTTAAAATGGTGAGTTATAGGCACTCGTTTTATTTTAATAATGTGGCGTATAAAAATAACTGCTTGCATATTGTTTTATAACCGGAGTTCGATATAAAAGTATCTAAAATCAGAGATATGATTAGATACACTTTCGTGGGCTGCCCCCTAATCTCCCAAACGGGCATAGCCTTCAAACTAAGGGATCAAGGGGGCTAAAGCCCCAACACAACGGGAATATTCACACCCGTCACATGAATGTGACGGCAAAGGATACCATTCTGAAGACGAGTTGAGCAGTATCCTTTGCCGTTTGGCTTTAGCCAACGGACATTTATGGATCGGGAAGAAACTGGGCTTTAGCCCCTGCTAATAAACTTTAGTGGCAGGAAATAGGGTGTTTAAATTTTAGCTTGACGGCTCTGCCCAAACGGGGGACCTTTCATCCTGCAAGTTCTGAATGTATGCTCTTTTTGGGACATATTTTCAGAATTTTCGTTGACCAAACTCCCTTCCCTTTATTGGGGAAGGGTTGGGGATGGGGTAATTCAGAGTTTTATTCATAAAAATTGAGACCGTATCGTCTATCGAACTCATGTGAATTGCGAACATTTCTTTTTTCAAAAAAAAATCTCCGGAACCCCTGTTTTTAGTAATGAATTACCATTTGGTTCGACACATTTAAGAAAATTAAAACCGGAGGATCAACCTGTGAACAAAACTAAATTTGTATTAATCCTGATGGCGCTGACCATCAGATTTCTTGGCGCCGAAGCTCAGACCCAGTGGCGGGGCTCCAATCGCGACGGTATTTATACCGAAAATAAATTGTTAAAAGAATGGCCTGCCGATGGTCCGAAAATGCTCTGGTCGTACGAAGGACTTGGAACAGGGCAGGGTAGTGTGGTGGTTTCAGGAGGAAAGGTTTTTGTGACCGGAATTCCGGATACTTTAAATTCGGAAGGTTATTTATTTGCTTTTGATGAAGCCGGGAAATTGCTCTGGAAGAAAAATTACGGCAAGGACTGGACAGGTATTTTCCCCGGTGCGCGCTCAACGCCTGCGGTTGTCGATGACTTGATTTATATGGAAGGCAGTGCAGGTAATTTGTTTTGCCTGCGCACAAAAGACGGAGAACAGGTTTGGAGTGTTGATTTTTTCAAAGACTTTCAGGCCGATTCTGTGCAATTCGGTTTTTCAGAATCGCCGTTGATTGATGGCGACCGGATTTACCTGACTCCCGGCGGAAAGGAAAACAATGTGGTTGCCTTGAACCGGTTCACCGGTCAGAAAATATGGTCAAGTCGAGCCTATCGCGAGAAAGCGACCTATTGTTCGCCTATCCTGGTTAATCACAACGGACACCGGTTATTTGTCAATCTCACGTCAACATCCATCATTGGGCTCAATGCCGAAACCGGCGAAATGTATTGGCGGATTCATCAGTTTCAGGACAATAAAATACACGCCAACACGCCGGTTTACTTCGATGGGAAACTGATTGTTTCGAGCGCTTCGCGAAAAGACAGTTCAGGACTGGTTATGCTGCAACTTTCGCCTGATGGGAAAAAGGCGGAAATTGCCTGGCGGAACAAGGAATTTATCAATCTTTCAGGCGGATATATTCTGAAGGATGATTATTTCTATGGTGGCGCGTATTTGCAATCGAAATGGTTTTGCATCGACCTGAAAACCGGACTGACCAAATATATCGCGAAAGATTTGGGCGGTGGAGCTGTAATTTATGCCGACGGACTTTTTTATTGCTATGCTGAAAAGGATGGCGAAATGGCTTTGGCTGAAGGAAATCCGGAACAGTTCCTGATCATCAGTAAATTTAAAGTACCGCTGGGGACCGCCCAGCACTGGGCACATCCGGTGATTGCCAATGGAAAATTATACGTTCGCCACAACGAAGCCCTGATGGTATACAATATTCAGGAATAAAGAAAAAGTTTGCTTTTTACTGAGCAGGTGACTTCAAGTCACCCGCTCTGTATTTGCAGGTAGCTTTATCCTACCCGGATCAGCGTATTGTTGTCCTTGTGGGCAAATAGTTGGATGAAATCCACAAAGGGATTATTGTTTAAAAACTTTTACTGCGGGATTTTTGTCAGCTTTTACCAGGTACATTCCCGCAGGCATTCCGTAAAATGAAACTACAGCATTTTGACTCTCGGGTTTGATTTGCCTGATTTGCCTGCCGAGTTGATTGTAAACGGTTATTTTCCGGAGCGGTTGATCCGACCGAATGTTAATCTGGTTTTTGAAAATAGTGGGGAAAACTTTAAGTGGCTCAGTCGTATTTATTTGCAACCCGGTGGCGCTGTCAGGAGTTGTATACGTTGTCATGTCGGGCATTTCGTCGAGTGTGATCACATAATCGCTGGCGAACATTTTCTTCCAGAGGTCGAGCGGATTGTATGTGGCGCTACGAACAAAATCTTTGTTCCAGACCATAAACCATGACCAACCGGCTCCGTCTGCAATCAGGTTGTCAACGTCAGGATAAGAACCACTTTCGCTGATTGTCACCATTTTTTTCCCTCCATACCGGCTGGTCATGTCATTAAATTCCAGTACCTGAGAAGTGTGGTCGCCCGTTTTGTAGATGTCACGGCCAACAATGTCAACATATTCATTGCCCGGATACCAGGCATCGTCATTGGGTTCGTGGGTCCACACCCAGATCAGGTTGTGTACTCCATTTACATTCACCATGCGGTCGAACATGACCTGCCACAATTTTTTGCAGGCTTCGGGGCCTTTGGCGCCCCACCAGAACCAGCCTCCGGCAGCTTCGTGCAAAGGTCGCCAGATTACCGGAATATTTTGATCCTGAAAACGCTTGATCTGCCCTGAAATGTAATCGATATCGCTGATCATGGCTTTGTATTCGCCGGAAGTTTCGTCAAAAATCTTGGTCACATCGAATTCCGTTTTATTCGTATAAAACTCTTGCGTTATTCGGGAAGGGTCGCGCCAGTGCCAGTGAAAGTTCACAATCCCTTTTTTAGCAAACCAGGCTTTCCCCTGGTTGAAAGGGGTATTGTCGTCGTACCAGGTGTAGCCACGGTTGCAATGCAAAAAGTCGAGACCAACCAATGCCGGACTTTTTCCGGTGTTCGCTTTTAGCCAGTCGGCCTCGTCAATTTCCGAAACTCCTGAAATTATTTTTTTGTTGTAATTATCGTACAGAAACTGGTAAAGTCGCTTGGTTTCATCAGTTGGGTCGGGAGTGACCAGCGTTTTGTTTATGTTGAAGCGTTCTGTTGGATCAACATTTTCGAATTCGATGTAGTCGATATTGATCCAACCCCACGATTTGGTAATTTGTATTTTGTGCGAACCGGCAGTCATTTTCACGAAACTGGCAGCTTTTAACCTGATGTAGCTGCTGTTTTGTTCGGTTGAGAATGTAATGGACGTGCCGTCAATCACCAGATTGTTAGCCTTGAATCCGTTTGGCGAAGCAACCTGAATGTAAATGTTGTAGTTGGCCTCGGTCTCAAAAGTCAGGTTAAAGGTCAGGTTTCCTTCTCCCTGTGCCACAAAATAACCTCCCGAAACCGAACTGTTGGCCTGTTTTGTTGCACCTCCGGCAAGAGTAGCCGATTCAGCTTCGTATTTTTGGGCAATACTTTGAAATGAAATCAGTAAGCTGATTATCAGGAAATATAGTGTGTTCTTCAATCTGACGGATTGAAATGTTAAAATGCCCTTTAGTTTCATTGTTGTGTTTGATCGGTTTATTTAAGCGTGAAAATGTTTTTAAATATTGCGGTAGTTGTTTTTCCGTTATCGTGCGAAGTAACGGCCAATCCGAGATAGATTTGTTTCGAGAGATCGAGTTTGAAAGAAGCATAAACTTTCCATGATTTTCCATCGGGCGAATAATAGCCAGTGAACACATTTCCACTTCTGTTCAACCTGATCCATGTTTGCGGATAGTTGACCGGAAACTCTGGTTCTCCCACCGGGTTTTCCGGATAAATGGCTTTCATTTCTCCATCCGATTCCTTCCTGTACTGAAATTCGTATCCACCGTTATTTTTGTTTCGTGCCTTGTTGTCCGGAAATACCTGGAAAAAAATGTGGCGGCAGTTGTCCGAAAGATTTTCGCGAGCCATGATTCCGGCTTTGGTATAAAGATGGGTGGGAGAGAGGCTCTCAATTCGGGAAACCAAATCGAAATCGCCCGTTTGTTCGATGTACGAAAATCGAAATTCGTCACGCTTTCCCCACACATCGGCTCCGCCTGCCGTTATTTCCAGACCGTCGTTCAAAACGATGGTTTTTCCTTCCAGTGCAGGATTCCCGATGTCGGTGCTTTTAAATTTTTTAGGAGGAAGAGCTTTTTCTTTTGCGGTCAGCGTGCTTCCGGCAGCAAACCAAAAGACAAACAAGGCGAGTATTATTATATTTTTCATTTTTTTTTACTTTTTAGTTGTATTGATTTCTACTTCCACCTGATGTTTGGTGAAAATATCTTTCATGTTCCCAAGCATCTTGTCGTGATTCGCGTCGGTCCAGCTCCAGGCATGAGCTCCGGCATAACCGCGACTGTAAAGTTCATCAAAAAGTATGGCTTCGTCGACTCCAAAAGTTGTTTTACAGAAGAATTCGGTAACAGCCAGTGGTTTGTCGAGTTGCCAATAGGAGGCATCGTGATGAAACGGGGAAGCCTCTTCTTTGGCCCAATCGTAGTAATGAACGGTATAAAAATCAAGTGTTCCGTCCTTATCGCCGCCAGCTTCAATGAGTCGGGCGTCGGTATAGTAATTTTTGTTTTTACCTCCAACATCCGAAGTGGCATAAAAACACCACGACCCATTGGTAACCTGCGCCTGTGGATCGATCCGATGAATTGCCCCGGCACATAAATTAATGAAGCGCTGAATATCCGACATGGGAACGTGTGCATTAAAATTCCAACCGAATTCATTGCTCATTCCTTCCGGTTCATTGAAAATTTCCCAGGCCACAATTCCCGGATGACCTTTCAACTCTTTTACCATAGGAATCAATGAATTATTGACGTATGTTTTGGTGCCTTCAGGATTTGAAAGGATATTTTTCGAATGACTTATCACTCTTTCTCCGTTTTTCATTCGGAGCATATCGAACGACCAAAGACACAAAATCAACCCGACATGATTTTCCCAGGCAGCATCCAGAATGGCTTTTACATCCGAAATGGTACTTTCACCCGGTTCGGTTACGTTTCCTGAATCGTCAAATATTGGAGAATGCTGACCGGTGGTGTGCAGCCAGATGCGCACCGAGTTTCCTCCATTTTTGTGTACCGCTGAAAAAATTCTCCTGAATCCGTTTAAGTCTGTTTCGCTGTCAGGTCCAATATCATTCGCAAAATGAATCCAGGCAATATTGGCACCACTCAGAAATAATTCCTGATTATTGAATTTTATCCGGTTGTTTTTTGCCTGAGAATAGCCTGCAACGAAAAACAACAGGAGCACTAAAAGGATTGTTGTTATTTTCATGGTTCAATTTTAATAAGGTTTTGTTTTTGGCCATAATCATCCGTGCGGTTAATTTTCCGACTGTTTAATCAGCAATTCACGGGTTTTTATACCCGATTCTTTCAGATCATCTTCCTTCCAGTTCCCTTCGGAAGATGCTGATTTCTTTAGCATGGAACAGGTTTCGCTCTTGTCTGAAACTGACCAGGAAATCAGGCTGATGTCATTGGATTTGCACCAGTCAATCCATTTTTGCCAAGCCCTGTAATCAATCGCGCCCTGACCGGATGCTTCCATTCCTGCCGATTCGGAAATAAAAACAGGAATGCCTTTGCTGAGGGCATAATTGCAGCGATCGATCAAAAACTGCCCATGAGTTGCAGCATAAAAATGGCAAGTGTACATGATGTTGCTGAAACCGGTTATCGGATCGTCGGCTGCCAGATGAATGTCCTGATCCCAATGTGGACTTCCGACTAAAATTACATTGTCCGGATCAATTGTCCGGATCGTTTTGATGAGTTCTGTAGAATAATCTTTAACCTGTTGCCATGAATCCTTTACCGGCTCGTTGTATAATTCGTAAATAATATTGGGGTATTTGCCATATTTTGAGGCCATTTCAGAAAAAAATGTTTTGGCCTGATCTGGTTTCAGGCTGTGGCTGTGCCAGTCGATTAAAACGTAAATGCCGTTGTCGATAGCCGCCTGAATGACAGTTTCCATTTTTTCTTTCGACCAATCTGGTTTGTCGATGTACCCGTTTTTTGGATCAACGCCCATTGCTGCACGGACAACAGTGCATTTCCAGTCGTCGGCCAGCCATTTTACCGCGTCCTCATTGTAGAAACGTGGCCACCAGTTGTGCCAACCCATACTAACTCCATTTAATACAGTTGTTTGATCGTGTTCGTCGGTTAGTTTGGTTCCTTTAACAGATAAGTTTCCATGTTTTTCAACCGGTTGCGCAATACCGGAAATTGAAAGATACAATCCCCAAAGCAAGGCTACGACAAGAAGTCTGAATTTCATGGTTTCTCAGGTTTATTGGTTCTTGAAAAATTTGAGTGTTTGACTGTTGTTTCCTGATTTAAATTTCACAAAATACATTCCGGTTGTCAGTTTTTCAGTGTTTAATTCAATATGGTTTTTACCTGATTCGAATACCGATTGGCTGATCACTTTAAGCAATTGTCCGTTCGACGCAAACAAGCGAATGTCCATCGTATTTCTTTCAGGAAGGATGAATTGAAGGTGCGCATTTTGGGTTGCCGGATTTGGATAAACAACAGCATTAAATCCGGTTTTTTTCAAATCTGGCTGATTCCCTGTTCTTAATCCTTTCAGTAGAATTGAATTGACAGATAAGGGAGCTAAGTTTACCGAAATCTGGCTGTTTTGAGCGGTAACCTGAGTCTTTTTAAGGGCATTGCTTGTATGCGAATTAAATGTTTCAGACGAACCCAGACCTGAGATGGAATTCATGCTGAATGATCCGTCAGCAATTGTGTATCCGTTTAACATCAGATTAACATTTCGGGTTTCGGTTACCGATCGGTTCACCAAAACAACTGTCATCGAGTCGTGCGACTCATTGATGGTTGGATACGCCGAGACAAGAGTTTCATCCTGCGATGTTGCAGGCACGTAGTTTTCCTGGTTGTATCGGCTGAACAAATGAATGGTTTCCCACATACCCAGATCCCAACTCCAGGGCGTAAAAATTTCAACGCTGTTTTTCATGAATTCGCCCATCGTTGAGGCGTACCATACCGCCTGAACATTGGCATTCGTGGAATTGATACCACATTCGGTCACGGCCAGCCCAACACCATGGTTGGTGCCTATGTATTTGGTGAGCCAGTCGGAACATCGTCCCAAAATATATTCCTTGTTGATTGTGGTATCCCATCCTCCGTTTAAGGTGTGTACGCCATTGGCTTCAGGATAAATGTAATTCCGGTCGAAAAACACCCGGTGAAACTGCAGTATGGTTGCCGGATCGGATGAACCCGGGTAATAATGAATGTCTAAAACATCGAGCAGTCTTATTTCGGTTGCTTTCTCCTCTTCGGCTATCCGGAGAATGAAATATTCGAGCCAGCAATACTTTTTGCCGTTATACGAAATGGCATCACTACCCCAGCGGTACCATTGCCACTCGTTAGCCGGAACCGGGCCAACCAGTTTAATACCGGGGAATTTGGCCCGGGCTGCTTTGGCCACACTAAAGTAACGTTGCATAAATTCTTCGGCAGAACATTGAGTTTTCATTACATCGTCATGCGTTCCAGACCAGATTTCAGGTTCATTGTCCATGTCCCAGTATTGAATTACATTTTTGTCGTATCCCAACCCGTTTGCACCAAACCATTTATCCAGAATGCCCACAGTTGAATCGGATGTCCATTCTTCCAAATACAAATCAGGATCTCCTTCAACCAGAGCCTGACTGCCGCCAGCAGGGTTCGCCTGACCACCACCAGCAAGGTTTTGATTCACACCGCTCCACCATTGCGATTGATTGTAATCCCAATCGTTAAAGTTGTGCTGGTTATTTGCAGCAGCTTTTCCAAGCAACTGAAACGACCACATGCCCTGCACTCCGGGCAATTTGTTCTGAAGGTTTTGTGCAGCAGCATCCCAGTCGTTTGCATATACATTGTTGTACCAGTCCGGATGGCTCGAAAGTTTTAAACGCCAATTGTATTTGGTACTGTTGTTGCCACCGCCCTGCCTAACCAGTCGTATGCCTGCAGCCTTGGCGCGGTTGACTTCAGTATTGCTTCCTGAACTTAAAAAAGTGTTGGGCAAAACATTATTCTTGCCGTAAATGTAAGGCGAAACGGGTATAGTATTTTTTGTTAAATCAACGGTTACATTCACTGTAGTTTGCGAATGTGCCTGTATGACATGAATCAGGAATAAGAGAAGTATGCTTGATTGTAAAAGTATTTTCATGATTTACGGAATAGCGATTTTTTTACTGATCTTTTGCTTTTCTGAAATTACCTGAAGGATGTAAATCCCGGAATGTAACCCAGACGTTGAAATCCGGAACTCGGTTTTATCAATCGGAATGGTTTTTATTTCGGCGCCGGTAATAGAGAAAATCTTCAGTTGATCTGTCGGGTGAATTTCAGGCAACCGCACAATTAATTCCTGTTTGGTTTGTTGAATTTGGAGTTGGTTGTTTTGCTGAACAGGTGTAATTTTATCGGGAATGGCGCGGATAAAGTCGAGATAATCGAGGTTAAACAAGGGTTTTGTAAGGTAAGTAATCCGCATGGTTTGTTTTCCGGCTTCAAGATTCAGGGTAAAAGTAACCGGCTTGGTTTTTGTCCAGCTATAGTTTGTTGGCGCAACAATGGCCTCCGATTCTGAATTGCCGATGGTTACTTTAAACGTACCTCCGCCTTCGAATGCTGCAATTGGAGCCGTGATTTCATACTGACCTTTTTGAGACACTTCCACCGAATAATTTTCCCATTCGCCGGGGTAATTGTCAGCCACAAGGTAAACTCCATTTCCAACATTATAAATGTCAACACCTTCATCAGGCCTTAGCTCGCGTGTAATGTTTTTTGAGTCCGAATCGTGGTAGGTAAATCCTTCGCCACCAATGTCGAAATATTCAGCTTCTACTTTTCCGGGAATAAGCAGTGGCTGGCCGGTATAAGGCAAAATAGCCGGTGGTTCAACGGGAATGTAGGTTGGCAAAAATATTTTTTGCGGATAGGAATATAAATTAGGGGCATTGGTGTAATGGCTTATCACGCGGTAATAATAATCCTTAGACTGTGGCAGGTTGGAATCTTCAAAACTCGTCGCATTCCCGGGTAGTGTATCAACTCGTATGTAAGCAGTGCCCGAAGTTTTTCGTTCAATAAAAATACTGTCGTAACCAGCAGTCGGATTTGTCCATCCTAACTTTACAATCGTATCCTGAAGGAGCCAAAGATGCGGCATAGCAGGTGAAAATTCGGATGAATTTACCAGAATGTCTTTAACATCGTTGTCCCATGATTTTGTTTGCCTGTAGAAAATCCGGAAATCGCCGCCATCATCCCAGGCTGCAGGTGCAAAACCAAATGAGGCTGAAAGTTCCATGTAAGTTTTGTAATGTTTCATCCGCGAATTGTAATCGGCTGTTTTAATCGAACCAAATTCTCCGAGAAGAACCGGAATATTGTTTTGTTCAGACCAATTTTTTACGGTTTGGAATTTTGCTCTCAGAGCGTTAATGTTGGCAGTAGTTCCCCAGGTTCCCTGGCCTTCGAGACCAAATAAATACGGGTCGTAAGAATGAAACGAGCCAATAATGTAATTGTCATCAGGAATAGCGGCATTAATCAACCCATCGGCTCCCCCCCAGTCTATGCCCTGAAAAACAATTAGCCGGGTTGGATTTGTTCTCCGGATTACTTTTATGGCATTTTTGTGCATTTCATCGACCTGAGCCTTAGTCATGTTCACTGGTTCATTGCAAATTTCAAAAATCAGATGATCAGATTTGTCTTTAAACCTGGTGGCAATCTGGCTCCACAAACTGTCAAAACGCGCTTGATTAACCGGATTGGAGTATGTCTCTTTTATCCATGTGTCGTGATGTGAGTTGAGAATGATAAAAAGCCCGCGTGCAATTCCCCAGTCTACAATTTGTTCAACCCGGTTTAGCCAGCTCTCGGTTATCGTGAAAGGTGAAGTTGTCCCTAAATGCTTGTCCCATCTGGTCGGAATGCGGACGAATTCAAAACCTTCATTTTTATACTGGTCGAAATAATATTCCTGGGCGGGTGGATTTCCCCAGTCACCTTCATTTGGGCCTTCAAGCGTGTTGCCCATATTTATTCCTTTTTTCATTTGGCTTATGGCCTCCTGAGGGCTGATTTGTGCCTGAGATAAAAATGGAATAAAAATGAATATGAGAATTAACTTATTGATATGTGATTTTATATGTTGCATTGTTGATTTCGTTGCCGGGTAAAGTTTTTACATTGATTTCTCATTGTATGAACTTCTAAGTAAAAGTATAGTTCCTGAAGTATTAAAATGCTAAAATGCATTTAAGTCGAAGGATGTTTGAAAAGTTATCCTGACTTCAGTAATCAAGTAGGCACAAATTCAGGAATTGCATAAATAGAATGAAGAAAGTTTTTTTGTTATGAATATGGGTATCGATTTGGTAAGCATGAATAAAATCGGCTAGCTGAAATATAGAAAAGAACTTCATTTTAGAAAAAAAGTAAGGGCCCGTATAAGGCCCTTACTTCATCAGACTGTTATTTTTTAATGATTTTTTGGATGTTAATGTGCTTTTCTCCAGATGAAATTACAAACATGTACATTCCGGCTGGTTGAGCAGAAAGGGAAACGTATTCTGTTGAATTGTCAACAATTACGTCGCGTAGAGTAACACCAACAGAGTTAAATACCTGTACTCTGTTTCCTTTGGTCAGACCATTGATAATAACTCTGCCAGTAGTCGGATTCGGATACATTTTAATTGATTCCGATACGGGATCAATAGCTTTGGTGTTGTTAACATCTATTGAATACATTGCTGTAGTCATACCATCGGCGGCTGTTACCAAAAGCTGATCTCCAACACTTAAATCAGCAGCAGTACTTACATTTCCGTCTTTATCTAGAACAGAAAGTGTAGCGCCAAACGACGGGTACAACTTGTTATAGAATTCACCTAATGTAGTT
This sequence comes from Prolixibacteraceae bacterium, assembly GCA_041652995.1. Lineage (GTDB taxonomy): Bacteria > Bacteroidota > Bacteroidia > Bacteroidales > Prolixibacteraceae > Aquipluma. The sequence goes on along the minus strand of JBAZGO010000044.1, from coordinate 32,722 downwards.
GATGACATTGGGCCTGAAATTGTAAATGCAACCTGATCAATGATATAGTCATCAGAAATAACAAAGGCCAGATATTTATTTACATTGAAATTCAGCATAGAGAAATAGTAGGCCTTGGTAGCAGTACCATCTGAAGAGGTTACAACCAGTTTATCGTCTCTGTAAATATCGCCCGTCGTTCTTTCGAAACCTGCTTTGTCATAAACTTTCATTGTTGCGCCCGGTGCCGGAGTTAAATTGTTCAGCAATGCTGGGACTGTTGTCCCTCCGGGGACGAACTTAATCAGTGATGCAAACTGATCGACACTATAAACATCAGAGGTCACATAAGCATCGCTTGGATTTGACGTAGGTTTAAGTTGATACAGGATTTTCGTTGTATTATTTTCAGCAACTACTTCAAAATAGATGTTGTCTGTTGCAACAACATTTACATAGGCCGTGTCATAATTCAATTTGCTCAAAGAAATATAGGCATCCTTTTGATCGATCATTGTCATCATTGCACCTGTAGGAACCATCACACCAGAAACAATGTTCTTCAGTAAAGTACCTTGTTTAAATCCACTGATCGTTCCGGTTGAACCAGTGATATCAATGGTGTAGGCTGTGGAAGTTAAAACAGCGTCATCGCTTAACCCGCTGGTTGAGACATCAAGGATGTATTTCGAAATGTTGGTACTATCTGCTGACATAACAACCAAAGTATCACCTTTTGCCAGGGCGGCAGCTTCTCCCAGTTCAAGACCGCTTGAAGCTGATTTTACAGTCAGCGTCTGCAGTTCATTCAATTTTAGAACATTAGCATAGAATCCGCCAACAGTTGTTCCTGTTGTTATACCTTTAATTGTTTCCTTCTTTGAGTATCCCTCGCTAACTTTATAAACAGTTGAGGCAATGGTTGATTTGTAAATAGTCACCGGATCCATATCCAGAGATCCAAGTCCATCATTTATTTTATAAATGTCAAGCGGCCAGCCGATTCCCAAAGCATCATAATAGGCTCGATCTCTGGCAATCCATTCACAATCATCCTGATTGGTACCAAATGAAGCTTTCAATACCGGATTCCCTTTGTAAATGTTTGGTTTTCTAGTGTATCCAACAAGCTGCCCTTGAGTTACACCACCAACAACCCAATTCGTGTTATCTGGTTGTCCAATCACATCAATTAATTCAAAGTCATTGGGATCAGTAGCGGGTTTAAGTCCATTTACAACCGAGTCATTTAAAATCTTATATAAATAGGTAGCGCCCCACCAACCGGTAACGGCATTGCCCCAAGGCATATTATATCCCCATGGGTTTTTCCCGGTAGCAAAATTAACATCAGCTTCCTGACCGTAATAGTCCCAGCTTCCGCCGCCGCCATGATCTGCCATCACAAAAACATCACCTGGGTAAACGAAGGAACTTACAGCCAGATCCGGTTCAAGCAACCGTGGTGTCACTTGCCAGTCGGCTTGAGATTGCCATTTTTTACCAGGGACGTATTTGTGGTATGCTTCTTCCTCCCAATCGTCTACTGTATTCCAATTGTTAAATATGCTGTAATCAACCTGACCACAAGTGATCATATAATGACTCAAGTCCAGGGGTTCTGTTCCGGGATTGGCGATTTCTACCCAATTTCGGGCCCATTGATCATTCCAGCTATATTGAGAGATAAATGGTTCGCCCTTCCAGGGTTGAACATTTGAGTTATCTTTTTCCCTTTCAAAACGAACAGTATAAACATTTATGATGGTGTCATTTTCTGCAGTCACCGTAAATTTTGCTGTACGATCTTCCGTAGATCCATCCAACGTTTTAGCCCTGCTTACTGTTACTCTTGAATCAGTCTGTTCTTTGTAGAAGATTAACGCCGGGATTCCATCGTATCCAAGTGGGATATTTACAACATAGTCGAATTTACTATTTACAAATCCGGGAATAGTGTCGCCTTTCCATCCATACGACTTGGCGACGCTTCCTTTGAAGAATGCAGGCATATCGGGCCATGTAATTGCACCTAAGTATGCGTTTGAGCTTGGAACAAATTCGTCAAGTTTCAGGAAATAATCCTTTACTTTTCCGCTTTCAGAAGTGACGCGTAAAATATCACCTAATTTTAGGTCAGGTTGCACAACTCCACTTTTAAAGACGATTTCCCAACTGGCTTTCGGCGCTTTTTCAAGGTATTTAAATAAAGTATCCACCCGGGTTGCATAATCTATAAATTTTATTGTATCCATTCCCGGTACTCCGTCAGTAACTCTGAATCCACTGTATGGCCCTAGATTTACTGTAAAGAACATACGGGTATAATTGAACCCGTTTTTCGGGACAACAATATTGTCATCAGCGGTTGGAGGCAATACATTAATAGTAAATTCTTTAATAGCAGCTACGTCGCCACAGGCATACACTGTTAGTTTATCGCCGGTACGGGCAGAAATATAAGCCGAGTCTTCTGTGGTCGGGGCTAAATCATATTTCCATGCCAATCCGGATTTTCTTTCGAACTGGTACATGATTGAATCATTGTTCCGAATGCCCCATGGAACTGTGATTTTCCCATTGGCAAAATCAACCTGTACTTTTCCTGTTTTTGAAACGAGTGTTGATGCATCAAGTGTTGCATTTACAGAGTTTCCAACAGTCCAGAAAACGGCACGCCAAGGTTCAAAACCAAAAGAATTTTCTCCACCGGGTATAGGAACCGGAATCCATTCTGAGTCACCGAGGTCAAGTCCTTTATTGTTTGAAAATTGTAGCTTTGCAGCCGCTGCATTATCTTCCATACTAGAGAATTCCTGAATACCAGTCACAACAGAATTTTTGCGGATTAAAATGCTATTTGCGGTAGCATTAGTTACTCCGGCTACATCAACTGCATCACTTACAGAAATGTCTCGTGTGCCACCAGTAGTAGTAAACATTCCGTTTACCTGATCAATAATCATAGAATCTTTGGTAACGCCATCAACATCCAGATAATGGTGTCTAAGGTACAGACAATCCCGGCCATTCCAATTTTCCAAGGCTTGCCAGCCTGGTGTCACAGAATCTAATTTTGTGGCAGAAGGCGCTTCTGTTCTATGCAAAATCTGGTCAGCCAATTTATACATTTCAGGTTTGGTTACCCTTTCTCTGTATTTATTTGGGTTTTTTAACCACATCATAGGCTCCCAGTCAGATCCAGCAGCAATAACATAAGATTCACCTGGTGCCAGTTCTTTATCTGGCAACATAAAGGCTGCATTGGCTGAAGTTGGCGCCCAAGGTACAGTCCATGCTCCAACTTGTCCAAATTCAAAATTTTTGAGATTGATGGTCTCAGTCCCTTTGTTGGTAAATTCCACATAACAGAACTCAGGGCGGTTAAATTGTGCCTCTGTAATAATTAAATTGTTGTAGGGTTGCTTTGTCTGTGCATCAGACAAAACACTCCAACCTACTACCAGAAAAAATAGAAGTAAAAGTTTTTTCATAATGTTTGATTTTAATTAAGTGGTTCTTGTCAAAAGTACGTATTAATTGATTTTTAGGATTATTTTGACAGGCATGAAGAATGTAACGATTCTTTCATTGATGAAATAAATCATACATGAATGTGTTCATTGCATCATTATGGAATCAGGGTATATTAAAGTTCGTTTAATAACCATCAACCATTTTACCTGAAGAAAATGTAGATAATGAAAGATTCAGCTTTATGGCAATCTTTGGAATAATGGTTCTGATCGGATTGTAAACCAATCAAACTATCCATTGAAAATTTTAAATGAATTGTAGACTATTTCCGAAAACTTCACCTTATTTTATTGCTGAAATGAGAATATTCATATAATTGCCTTTGGTGCGGATTCAAGGCGAATGCATTTTTAAGGACCTGAAAATCCAAATAATCATTTTTATTTTGCCAAAGTCTGTGCTGAAACAAATTCTCAAACATGGGCGCTGACTAATGTTTTTTACAATTCTTTTTTTACCTTGAACCCCTTAAAAGATTGACTTTTGAATGACTAACCACCTATGAAAAAGAGTTCCCTTTTTGTTGTATTTTTTCTCATTGCATATCATTTCTGCTTGGGAACAGACTTTAGATATTTAAGAACGACCGAGGGCCTTTATAATGGCGAGATAAACTCTATTGCCCAGGATGCTTCAGGAAAGATGTGGTTTGCCACCTGGTCCGGGTTAACAAGTTATAATGGATTCGATTTTCATTTTTATAAACCGGAACTTGGAAATCCTTTAAGTTTGTCGGATAAAAAAATCAACAAGATATTTATTGATTCTCATGACAATTTATGGGTAGCATCGCTTTCAGGCATTTCATTGTTCCGAAAAGAAGATGAGGCGTTTCTTCAGCTTAACATGGAAGGACTTGCTCCTGCCAGCTATTACGTTTTTGGCATATACGAAACCAATGGTAATGTATTAATTCATACCAATGCCGGAATATATTTGGTTTATAAATCTGAAAAAGCCAGTAGTGGTTATCGGACCAAGAAACTGAGTCTTTTCGAAGGGAACTCAAAATCAGCAGAATACATACATTATATGAATCCGTTCGATACCAGGCTGGCCCTGGTGTCGAATGCAGATATCTATAGTCCGCCGAGAATACTTATTTCACAACTCATTTTTAATGAGCGGGATACTTTGATTCGAATTCAAAAAAGAATTGTATATCATCAACTTATAAACTCCATTACGTATGTGAAGGATGAGGAACGGCTCTACATGGGCACCGTTGATGGAATATCGTTTATTGACCTGCCAACCTATTCATACACTGATCAGGTTTATTTTAAAGGGCTCAATATTCTGAACCTGCTTTTTGCAAATAATGACAAAATTTATTGTAACGCTATAGAGCCGTCGCTGCTCTATGCCGATCTGGAAACCGCGCAGACGGGAAAATATATACCCGATCCATTAAAAATGGGTTCATTGCTCGATAACAACATTATGTGCCTTTTTGAAGATTTCTCCGGAAATTTATGGGTTGGGCACCAAGGTCTTGGCCTCAGTGTTTTGAACATGAATAGCAAAGCTTTTTATTCATTTAAAAGAGATCCGTCAAATCCGAAATCGTTGAATGGAAACATTGTGATGTGTTTCAATGGCACTGATCAGGAGTTATTTATTGGTCTTAGGCAAGGAGGACTGAACATGACTTTGATGCGCTTAAACAAAAGTGGAACGCCCGAATTTAAAGTTCTTAATTATCAGCAGAAAAAAAGGCCGGTAAGTGCTTTTGATAATATTTGGGACATTGCACGCGAATCTGATTCTGTATTTTGGGTGGCTTCCGACGGAGGGTTATCCAAATTAAGCAAAACCAGCAAAGGCTGGATTTACGGAATACCCAACGAAGAACCATTGTATAGTGGCGTTGTAAGAAAAGTAATGGTTGATAAATACCAGAATATCTGGTGCGGAACTTTTAATGAAGGATTGAGATTTTATCCGGCTCTACGTAAAAATCAGGAAAAGAAATTCTTTAGCTTTCCGTTTGATCCCGCAAATCCGGATGGAATTTCGGATAAAACTATATTGTCGATGCTGATTGACAGTAAAAATCGTTTCTGGGTAGGTACCAATATAGGCTTAAACCTATTGAAGACTTCTTACAATCAACTGAATTTGTCGGGTAACTCAAAACCTGATGTCAGGTTTAAAAGATTTGTTGCCACCAAGCCCGAGAAGGATTTTCTGAACGCCAACGAAATAAATTGCATTTTTGAAAATCCGGATGGAAAAATTTGGATTGCCACACAAGGCGGCGGTATAAATATAATGGACACAGATTCGTTTAAGTTCTCTCATATTACAACCGAAAACGGGTTGCCGGGAAATGATGTACTGGGGATTCTTTCGGATCAGAACGGAGTGAAGTGGATTAGTACGAACAAAGGAATTGTATCCATTGATTATAACAATAAAACCAAACCTTTTACCAACTATAGCAATACCGACGGGCTTCAGGGCGAAACGTTCAAGGTGAATTCGTATTACAAATCGGCCGATGGTGAAATGTTTTTTGGTGGAGATAACGGATTTAGCAGGTTTTATCCCGGACAGATCAGGTTTAATCCAATTCCGCCCAAAATTGGATTGACATATTTTCGGATTTTAAATAAAATTTTAAATGTTGGTGATACCATTAGCAGCGGAAACATAATGAAGACCTCGCTGAATGAAATGACCAGAATTGAGTTGCCGTTTACCAAAAACTCCTTCAGCATAGGTGTTGGTGTTCATCATTATCAATATCCGGAAGGAAACATGATCAGGTATAAACTGGAAGGATATAACGACCGGTGGATTACTGTTCCGGCTTCAAATCAGTATGTTTTTTTTTCGAAATTGCCTTACGGAAAATACATTTTACACCTTTCAGCAGTTAGTGCAGATAATATCCCTTCGGTTGCTGAAAGGCTATTGGAAATTAAGATTTTACCACCATGGTATCAAACATGGTACATGCGTACTTTCATTTTTATTCTTTTGATCTCGGTTGTTGGATATATGTTTTACTGGATGGCCAACAAACAGAAGGTTTCTTTTCAGAAAAAAATTGATGCCATTGCCATAGAAAATAATGAAAATAAAATGCGGTTCCTTACCAATATCGCGCACGAACTAAGGACTCCGCTAAGTTTGGTTGTAGCTCCAATTGAAGACATGAAGCTCAATTATACCAATATCGACCCCAATTGGAAAAACCATTTAAATCTGATTTACCGCAATTCAAATTACCTGCTAACATTGATCAATCAGATCATCGACTTCAGGAAATTAAATGCCGGAAAATTGCAACTGAATTTGCAGAAAACCGATATCGTATCGTTGGTTGGCGATGTTGTAGCTAATTTCAAAGGTTTGGAAAGCCGAAGAAAAACCAACCTGAGGATTTCGGTTCCCGATAATTCGATTATGGTTGAAGTCGACAGTCAGAAAATTGAGGAGGTATTGTACAATTTGCTTTCCAATGCGTTTAAACATACCATTGAAAATCATTCAATTGAGGTTTCGCTTCAGATCATTGAAAATGAAATAAAAGACGGCAACGACGCTGAAGATACCATACGGATTACTGTTTTTAACGAAGGGAAAGATATTTCGGACGAAGATAAAATAAGGATTTTTGAACGCTTTTATAAGGTGAATGAGAAAGTAGAAGGCGCCGGAATTGGTTTGTCTTTCTCGAAATCGCTTGTTGAAATGCATAATGGAACAATTACTGTTGAATCAATCGAGGGGCGGGGAGTTGCTTTCCATGTAAATTTGCCGTTTAAACATATCCAGATTTCCGAATCTGAATCGGAAACGAATGCAAAGAAAATGCTTTGGCATGAAGATGTTTACGATACTGAGCAGGTGCATGAGTTAGAGAATAAAGGGAAAGAAATGACCATTGCTATTGTTGAAGACAACATTGATTTACGGGCTTTCCTGGTAAAAACGCTTTCGAAAGATTACAATTGTTACGAAGCGGGTGATGGTATTGAAGGGTACGATCTCATCACACGGATTATTCCTGATATTGTTATTTCTGATGTCATTATGCCTAAAATGGACGGTTACGAATTGTGCGGAAAAGTTAAAGCCAACAACAAAACATGCCACATTCCAATCATATTGCTTACTGCCAACAATGCCTCAGAACACATTGTATCAGGCTACAATATGGGAGCAGATGCCTATGTGACCAAGCCGTTTGACATGAGCATCATCAAGGTGCAAATATCGCGACTGATCAAAAACAGGGAGCTGATCCGTGAAAAATACATGACCCAGAATTTTATGGTTGAGGTATCTTCTTCAAACCTGTCGAAAGATGATGAATTTATATTGAGGTTGCGCCAGTTGCTGGAAGATAACCTTTCGGAAACCGACTTTAATGTTAAACGACTGTCGGAAGATTTAAACATTAGCACAACACATTTATACCGAAAACTGAAAGCTTTAACCGGACTTTCTCCGGTAGAATTTATCCGCATTTTTAAATTACAGAAAGCTTGCGAAATGCTTTCCTCTACAAATTTATCCATAAAGGAAATTGGATACGGTTTGGGCTTTAATAATTTGTCATACTTCGTTAAATGTTTCAGAGAACAATTTGGCGTTACTCCATCGGCTTTCAGGCAAAAGGGTTTTCCGGAGATTCAGGAAAAAAATAGCACAAATCAATCAGGAGTATCATAAATTAACCGATTTTAACACTTATTCGCGATTTATGTCAAGTCGGTAATTTGAGTGTTATAGCGGGGTTTTGAATTTTGATACATTTGTCTTGTTGATCTGTGTTTTCACCTGTTTTTATTCAACACTTATGAAATTAAAAATGACAAAGAATAAGCAACTAACCTTGATTGTTTTGTTTCTGCTTTTGTTCATGGCCTGCAGAAAAGACGATATTCATTATGCCCGTCCGACATGGCTGGCCGGTAAATTGTATGATCAGATTTTGACTAAACCGGAGCTTTCCACTTTTGCCGAATTGCTGAAAATTTCGGGATACGATACCATTATTAATGTATCGGGTAGTTACACTGTTTTTGCACCGTCGAACGATGCATTTACCCAGTATTTTCAGGAAAATTCAAAATACAAGTCGCTGGCTGATCTGCCAAAATCAGAAGTCATAAAACTGGTCAAATATCACCTGGTACAAGATGCCTGGAGTAAAAAGCAATTGAAGTCGCTTGATATTTATGGTTGGATTGATACCCTTGATCTGAATAATAATCTTCCGAAGGGATACAAACGTGAGACCCTTTTAATGGGTAAAAATGAAAAACACGGTGTTGCCTATAGCAGATATAAAAGGCAAAACTCGACCTTGAGGCGAACAGATCTCATCGATTCTACACAAACATCGTGGTATCGTCGGGTATTTACCGACTCCAGAAAATTTGCACCAATATTTTACAAGGAATATTTTGACATTTATGATTTGTCAACATCGGATTATGCTTTTTATTTCGGGAGGCAGTTTGAAAGTGCAACTGATATGTATTACAGCAACTCGCGTATTGCCAGCGATGAAGTATTTTCCGAAAATGGATTTGTATATGTTGTCGACCGTGTTGTGGAACCATTGAAAAACGGGATGGAAATCCTTTCAGATAAAGTGGGCTCTAATTCGTATACTGCTTATTTGAATTTGGTTAATCAGTTTGCCGAATTGGATTATAACTCGAGTGAAACAAATAAACAGGCAGGCGCTGATCAGGGTTTACTGGTTGATTCGCTTTTTAATTTGAGGTATCCGCAGCTTGTATTCAATATTGGCAGCGAAAAAACCCAGGCGCCAAAAGGTTCATTCGGACTTCCTGGAAATGTGACAATCCGCTATCATCATGGTATCGTTGCACCAACAGATCAGGCACTGAACCAACTCGTTAGCCAGTATTTGGCCGGAGGAAGCAACTGGGGAAGCCTGGAATCTTCTCCTGAAAATATTAAGCGCATCATAGCAAATTCAAGCCTATCCATCAATCCGATTTACCCAACTGATTTGCAAAAAGGATTTTTAAATGGCGAATCAGATATTATAGTTATCGACGAATCTTCGATCGTACAAAAACAGTATGGCAGTAATTGTACCTTTATCGGTGTAAATCAACCAATTGTTCCACGCGCGTTTAGTAGCGTTACCGGGCCTGTTTATATCCGCAAAGGCTTTTCGAAAGTGATGAACGCTATCGAACAATCAGGTTTGCTGTCGGCATTAAAACGAAGAGATGCCAATTATTCATTTTTCGTGGAAGCTGACGCGAATACTTCTGCCGACTCTTCATTTCTTTATGATCCGGTCTTGGAACGTTTTTCAGCCATTACACTTTATCCGGCCATAAAAAAAACCGCCCTAACCACTGATGATTTGAGGATTCTGCTGCTAAACCATATCGGGTTGGATCAGCCCAAGGGAATTGCACGTAAAGAGTATATTAAAAACCTGGCCGGAAATTATCTTACTTTTAATAATGTGACGAAAGAAGTTAAAGGAACAGCTCCAACGACTTATGGTTATCAGGGAGCAAAACAGGTAATTGATATTCCGCGGCTGATTAGTACCAATGCAGATAATGGATCGACCTACGAAATTGATAACTGGTTTAATTTCTCAGTAAACGACCTTTTTGTGACTATTTCAACGAAGTATCCCAAGTTTCATAATTTACTTAAAAAGGCCGGACTTAGTCAGGAAAAATTATTTAAGTACAGTTTTATTTCAGATAATCAGAATTACACGGTGTTTGTGCCATCAGACTCGGTGCTAAATGTAACCAGCACTGACAACATGAGTGTTAAGCAACTTCAGGATTTTGTACTGATGCATTTTGTACAGGGAGATTTAATTTTTACCGATGGGAATAAACAGGATGCCTATTACGAAACGGCCAGGGTTGACGAAAGCTCGACGCCTTATACCACTGTTTATACCAAAATAAGAGTTGTACCCGGTATCGATAAAATTACCATTCCGGCGAAAGACGGTAGTCCTGTAATTGTGGTAAACGAATCTGCAAATACAAATATTCTTACTTCCCGAAATCTGAGTACAACACAGGGAGCTTATACCAATTCCATAAATAATGGGGTGGTACACGAAATTAAGGGAGTATTGCAATACAATATTGTAGATACAAAATAGACAATCAGCTAATTTAGAATATTTTAAACCTAAGGTTTTTCAACTCATGAAAAAAATCAAAAGAACCATAATTCTGATTCTTATTCTATGCAGTTTTATCGAAGCATATCCCCAGACGAAGACCACCATCAGGGGAAAGGTAATTGATCAGAAGGATAATTCGGCGATCGTAGGTGCAACTGTCGTTGAATCTGATAAAGATAACCGTGTTGTGAGCGGTACGATTACCGATGCTGATGGAAACTTTGTTTATGAAATGAAGAGTTCGGCAAATGCCATGAAGGTTACTGTGATTGGCTACCAAACCAAAGAATTTAAGCCAAATCCTTCAAAACCTGTGGTAATTGCGTTGGCTTCTTCCGACATTGAACTCGACCAGGTTACTGTAACTGCAAAAGCCAAATCAGATAATCAACTGACCAATATCGAAGATCGAGATAACGCTTCTTCGCGCGTTAAAATTGACCTGATGGAAATGAAAGATCAGGGTATTACATCTGCAGCCGACGCACTTCAGGGAAAAATTGCCGGTATGGATATTATCAGTGCTTCGGGTGACCCGGGTTCGGGTTCGCAAATTGTAATTCGCGGTTTGAGTTCCATGGGAAATAACAAACCGCTGATCGTTATTGACGGTATTGTTCAGGATAATAGAACGAATATTAACCTGTCTTCGGCTAACACTGAAGATATTAGTAATATGATCAACATTGCACTTCAGGATATTAAATCCATTGAAGTTTTAAAGGATGCCGCATCAACAGCCATTTATGGTTCGAAAGGCGCTGATGGGGTTTTGCTCATCGAAACCAATCGTGGTCGAATGGGGAAAGTTCAGTTCGATTATCAGTATAAAAACAGTTTGAACTTTCAACCTGCTGCTATTCCCATGTTGAACGGCGATGAATATACGATGTTGCAACTGGAAGAATGGCATAACAGCTTTGGCGTTTACGATGTGCCTTCAGAAATTGCCTACGACAAAGATTATGTTGATTTTTACAATTATTCGGCCAACACCGACTGGCTTGGTGAGATCACCCAAAATTCAGTGACTCATGACCACTATTTTAAAGTGTCGGGTGGAGGTGAAAAAACCAGGTATTTTACCTCTTTTAGCTATGTCGACGAAGGCGGAACAACCATCAATACCGGGGCAAAAAGGTTCTCAACCCGCGTAAATCTGGATTACTTCCTTTCCAAAAAACTGCTCTTCACCGTTCAGTTTAATTATTCGAACAATCAGACTGACGGAAATATCAGTTGGGATGTAAATGGTCAGGACCGGAATGTTCGTCAGATGGCTTACCTCAAAGCGCCAAACATGAGTATATGGGAATACGATTCTCAGGGAAATCTGACCGGAGAATATTTTACGCCGATTAATAGTTACCAGGGAAACGGGTATGATTATTATAACCCGGTTGCAGTGGCACGTCTGGGTAAAAAGGATAAAAATGAGAATTCGCTCGAAAATTCATTCCGGTTAAAATATACCATAAAAGACTGGCTAACTTTTAAAGAAACTGTTTCGTTTCAGTATTGGGGATCAAAGGAAAATAAATTTCTGCCTTACAATGCTATCGGATCAGACTGGCTGGCCTGGACTGTAAATAAAGCTGAAGAAGGAAACAGTCTGGGGTCTTCCTTCAAAACAGAGACCCAACTTGTTTTTGATGTACCGCTTGCCAACAAAGATCATCTTCTGAATGGAACAGTTTCCTGGATTACCAATTCCGGAAAAAGCGAATGGATGAATATTCAAAGTAACCGCACACCAAGCACGAGTATCCAGGACCCGGCCGTAGGTGCACAAATTAACTGGATTGGAACAAGTTCTGGTGAAAACAGGGATCTGGGTTGCCTACTGAACCTGAACTATAAGTACAAGGACCGCTACATGATTCAAACAACGATGAGGGCCGATGCCAACTCAGCGTTTGGCGCCAATAACCGTTGGGGTTATTTCCCCGGAATATCGGCTGCATGGCGCTTTTCCAGTGAACCATTTTTGGACGGAATGCACGAGTGGCTTGGTGAATCTAAAATTCGGGCAAGCTGGGGTATTTCAGGGCGGCCGCCTGGCGATCCGTACACTCGTTTTGCCAGTTATGAGACTGCCGGTAGCGGAAGTTACATTACCAATCCGGCCATTGTACCAACAAGTATTCAGCTAGATAACCTGAAATGGGAATCAGTCTCTTCGGTTGACCTTGGTATGGAACTCAACTTGTTTAAAGACAGGCTTTATATTGAAGGCGATATTTACAATAAAATTACCACTGACATGTTGTTCGGAGGTGCGCCCAACTATTATAAGATCCCAACATCTTCGGGTTTCGATCATTTGAATTTCTTCAACGGTGGCGAAATGGTTAACAAAGGCTGGGAGTTGATGCTGAACTACAAAATCATCCGGACAAAAGACTGGTTGGTTAGCCTTGATTTTAACTCCTCACAGAATATTAACTCATTCAATAAATTGCCCGATAACTTCAATACTGAAAAATCCACATCAATTGGGAATGGCGAATATCCGAAGCGGGTAGTGGCCGGTGAGCCAATTGGCTCTTTCTTCGGATTTAAATACCTGGGAGTTTTCTCGTCGGATGCTGATGCCATTGCGAAGGATGCTGATGGGAATGTTTTATACGATGGCGAACACAACCCAATTCCATTGACTTATAAAGGAACCTATATTTTCAAAGGTGGTGATGCGCAATATGCTGATTTGAACCATGACGGGAAAATTGACCTGAACGATGTTACGTATATCGGTGATTCAAATCCTGAATTCGTTGGCGGTTTTGGAACTTCGGTACGTTACAAACACTGGGATCTTTCTTTTAGTTTCTACTACCGTGTCGGATTTGATATCATCAATATGATTGCCTTGCAAACCGAGGGAATGAACGATAAAAACAATCAAAGTACAGCGGTATTAAGTCGTTGGAGAACTCAGGGGCAAAATGAACCCGGATTGCTTCCACGAGCTTATTTGTATAATCCGGCCAACAATCTCGGATCAGACCGTTATGTTGAAAAAGGAGATTTTCTCCGCCTGAACAACGTGAAAATTGGGTATCAGTTTAGTCAGGAACTCTGCCGGAAACTGAATCTTCAAAGTGCAAATATTTCAGTAAGTGCGCGTAAACTATTCACTTTTACCAAATACTCCGGTCAGGATCCGGAAGTTGGTCAAAATGCTTCAGATCCGTTCTGGGTAGGAGTGGACTATGCCAATACACCTCCACCGAAAATTGTCACGTTTAGTTTCTCAGTAGGATTTTAATTCAGACAACTATGAAAAAGATATTTAAAATACGGTTTATAGTATTATTTCTGGCTCTGGCCTTGCAATTCTCCTGCAACAATTCTTTGGAACTTATCCCTCCAAGTGGGTTGGTTCGCGAAGAATTCTGGAAAACCAAAGAAGATGTTGAAGCTGTGTTGATGGGGGCTTATCAGTCATTTGCCTCAATGAACGGATCGCTTTTTTCATACGGAGAGGCGCGTGGCGACATGGTTAAAGCTGACTACAATCTGGGACAAAATGAACAGAACCTCATGGCAAGCAACATTTATCCGGATAATGGATTGTGTGACTGGTCGGGTTTTTATAAGGTCATCAATTATTGCAACGACGTATTAAAGAATGCTCCTGAAGTTCAGAAAATTGACGACACACTGACTGATTTTCAGTTAAAAGGACTTATGGCAGAAGCCATCTGGCTTCGAAGCTTGTCGTACTTTTATCTGGTTCGGATTTTTAAGGATGTGCCTTTGGTTTTAACGCCTTCGGAAACTGATGCGAACGATTTTTATTTACCTGTAACTCCGGGCGAAGAAGTACTTGCTCAGGTTATGAACGATCTGAACGAATATCGTCAGTTTGCTACCGATGGATACAAAACGTTGGAAGAAATAAAAGGCCGGGCAACAAAAGCAGCTTTCGATGCTTTACAGGCCGACATTTCACTCTGGAATTTTGATTACGCCAAGGCCCTGGAATATTGCGACAAAATTCTGATGAATGAGAATTTTGTGTTAGTGCCGGGCCAAAGCTGGTTTTCGATTTTTTATCCCGGAAATTCACTGGAAGGAATTTATGAATTCCAGTTTAACGACCGGTATTCCCAGAAGAATAGTTTGTATGGGTTGACCAATCGTAACAGCCACAATTATTTACCAAGTCAGCAGGCCGATGAATTGTTCGCACGGAAATATGCCGTTGAACTAACCCGGGGCGAAGATGCCTCCATCACAAAAATCAGTGAAGATTATTACCTGATCTGGAAATTTGCAGGTCGCGCCCCCGATGGTAAGACTGAGCGCACCGGAACCGATCAGAATAGTTGTAACTGGATTGTATACCGCGTTGCAGAAATTTACTTAATGAAAGCTGAAGCATTGTCACAATTAGGTCGTTTCAATGAGGCCCTAAATCTGGTGAATATAATCAGAGAACGTGCGAATGTAGTTCCGCTGTCGTTGGGTAACTCAGCAATTACTTATGAGGATGCCATTATGGACGAACGTGCGCTTGAGCTTGCATTCGAAGGAAAACGGTGGTTCGACCTGCTTCGGATGGGCCGTCGCAACAATTTCAGTCGGAAAGACAAGCTGGTCGAATACATTATCCGAAACGTTCCTTCAACCCAGAAACGAATTTTAGCAGCAAAACTTACGAATCCACTGGGTTGGTATCTGCCAATCTATAAAGGTGAAATTGAGCGAAATATTAATCTGGTTCAAAATCCATATTATAAATTTTAACCATGAAAAGAATTGTAATACTATTCGGTCTTCTGTTGTTGTTCATGCAGTATGCCTGCAAGAAAACGCCTGTTGAAGCTGGTTTTGAAGACGTAATGAAATATACCATATACGATTATCTGGTTGAAAATGACAGCGCTTATTCCAGCTTTCTGGCTATTCTAAAAAAAGGTGAATTGGATAAAACGTTGAGCGCCTATAATCCAAACGGAATTGATTATACCTTATTCCTTCCTGACAACAAGGCCGTTGATAATTTTTTGAAGACCAGTTCAACCTACCACACGTTGAGTGACATTTTGAATGATCAGGAATTTTCTTCGGCTCTGGCTCGTTATCATGTCCTGAATTCCGGAACAAGTACGTATGAGTTTCCGTTTGGAACGTTTCCTGAACCAACTCTTTCGGGTGATTTTTTAAATGTCAATTTCATTTTTGGTACCGATACGACATATTACAACATTAACAATCAGGCAAAGGTAATTGAAGCCAATATTGAACTGTCCAACGGGTACATCCAGGTTATCGGCTCCATGCTGACCCCAATAACGATGAACAGTTATGCATGGCTGAAAAATCATCCGGACTATTCAATCCTGACGGCTGCAATGGAAGCCACAGGTATTGATAAAATTATTGATGTGGATATGAAATTGGAAGATCAGACGCTCAAACCTTTTACAGTATTGGTTGAGCCTGATACCGTTTATCAGAAACGAAATATTAATTCTTTTGCTGATCTGGCCAATGTGATAAGTCCAAATCGTTCGGACTACACAAACGCTGCAAATCCGATGAATTTGTTTGTGGGGTATCACATTCTTACCGAAAGTAAGTTCCTTGATGATCTTCAGGGCGTTGCGACCAATTACAATACATTTGCCGACGTTCCTTTGGCCATTAACGGAGTTGGTCTGGATATCGTGATCAACAAAGGGAAGGAAATTTTCGACACGTTAGTTTCGGGCATTGATACCACGATAGTTGATTATGTTGGGTTAGATTACGACGCCAGTAATGTAATTACTCAAAGCGGCGCCATTCATTTTATCAATCAGGTTTTAAAACCGCAGCAACCAACACGTGCCATCGTGACCTACGAGTTTTTTGAAGAACAGATTTTAGTTGACTACCGGCAAAAAGGAGGAACTTTCCTGATGGAAAACCCGAAGCTTTTTGATTATGTGACCTGGTCAGGTGCCAAACTGTTTTATGTGAAATCTTCAGACCCTGCAGAACTCGCATGGAGCAAAGATTATATGCAGATTGAAGGTGATTTCACGATTTCATACCAGGTTCCAAAAATTATTCAGGGGAAATATACAGTTTACCTGGGAGCAAATGCCTACAGCTCGCTCAATGCACTGGTGGAATTGTATGTTGACGGCAATAAACTTGGCGGGCTGATTGACCTGACCAAAGGAGGTACGGCCAATAATCCGTATGTGGCCTATAAAGTTGGCTCAATCGACTTTAAAAAATACGACGCTCATACCATTACCGTAAAATCATTGATTCCAGGCAGATTTATCTGGGACTACATCAGATTCGAACCTTTATAAACTAAAGATAAAATGAGACCTAAAATTGGCATATTATTCATAGTCATCATCTTCACCGTAATTGGCTGCAGTAAAACCTGGGATGATCACTATTTTAAGCAACCCGACACAATTAATATGAACGTTTGGGATGCAATCACGAGCAGAAGCGATTTGTCGAAGTTTGTCGACCTGATGGTGAAATACAATTACGATACATTGTTCTTGTCGAACGATACCTATACTCTTTTTGTTCCTGACAATTCAGCTTTCGACAAAATCAATCAATTTCAGCAACTCGACAGTACGAACCTGAATTACCTGATATCACGACATTTTATTCAGCCCATCGATATTCAGGGAAAGCGGAAACTTCAGACTCTTGAAGAAAAGTATTCGACTTTTGAAAATATTGGCGGTACACCAACTTACGATGGTATTGTGCTGAATTTTGAAAGTCCGCTTTACCTCAACGGGAAGTTCTTTGTAATGAGTGAAGTCGCTCTCCCAAAGTTGAATATCTATGAATTCTATAAAAAAAATAATCCCTACTTTATTAATTACGTCGACAAGCAGGATTCCATAATTCTTGATAAGGAGAATAGCCGGCCCATTGGGTTTAACGAAAAAGGTGAAACGGTTTATGATACGGTTTCGGTAACTGTAAACCTTTTTGAGCTGAAATATTTTGCCATTTCGAAAGAATATCGTAACCAAACGGCCACTTTTGTTTATCCAAAACTCGATAATTATCAGAATGCTTTGACTGAAATGGCCCTCAAACTGGGTGGTAACTTCCATTCGTACAGCGATATCCCTGTGAAATGGCAGGAAGATGTTCTGATTCCGCACCTGGTTGAACATGGCACATTCCTGAATATGCTTGAAGTTTCAGAATTTAAGCCTTTGCGAATCAGGCATAACGATACCATTCCAAATATGATTAATTTCCGTGGCGATAGTATTGTGGTGAACTATACTCCTACCGATAAATACTTGTGCAGCAATGGTGTAACATACGATTACACCAACTTTGCCATCCCTGATTCTTTGTTTTCAGGAGCTGAAAAATTTGAGGGTGAATGGCTTGCACGAACCACCGGAGCAAACAAATTCGCATGGCGCAGCAATGTTACTGTAACGAGTACGAACTTTTTCGGTGTGGTTAACAATTACATTAATGACGCTTCAAATGATTCAATTCTGATTGTAAACTTTAGCAAAGGGTACAGCGGATCATTTAGTCTTCAGTTTAATACCCGCAACCTGTTTCCAAGAAGGTACCGAATGGTTGTAAGTACTCACATGGACATCGGCGGTATTTATGATATTTATGTGAATGATATTTTGGTGAAAACCTTCGATTATTACGACTATGTCAGATCGCGTGGATTAATTAAAAGTGTTACGGGCGATATGTTTGTACCTGTTGGGCGGTACCATAAGTTCGACTGCTACCTTGATAACATCACAGAGTACGGAAGGCCGACCATTCGGTTCGAATATAAAGGCCCGGGTAGTGGAATTCCAAATAACGGACTGGTACTTGATGTGATTGAATTTTTACCAGTTCAATAAAAACAAATGAAAAACCAACTAACCAAATCTGATTCCAGGTAGAATAAACGAAATTTAATTTTTACGGATGAAACGAGCATTTAAAATAGAAAGAAAGATGAACCGGACAACTGCCGGATCGAAAATGCATGGCATTCAGAAATTGAGCGTAAAAAAAATTATTGACGTTTTATTCCCGCCGGTAAATCTGGATTTAATCCATAATATGAAAATTGATACAATGATTAATAAACTATTCACCATTGCTCATTGCAAAAAAGTCGCACTCATTATTCCAGTGTTACTTTTAAGTTTATACTCATCGAAGGCACAAAATAATACGCCTGCCGACTCAATTGTGGTTAAGGGAGTTGTTGTTTCAGGAACAAACACTCCGGTTTCGAATATCACCATCAGTATTGAGGGATCAGGACAATTGCCGGTAGTTACCAACGATGCCGGTGAATTTACCATTAAGGCGGCTTCAGGCAATAACTGGCTGATAGTCTCGCCGGCGAATACATATAAAAATAAAAGGGTATTTCTGAACGACCGAGCTGATCTGAAGATTTTCCTGACATCGGACGACCTTGCTGCCGGCGATGACCAGTTGACTATTTTGGCTCAAACAAGGTATAAGAAGGATATGGTTTCCTCGTATTATAACCTTGAAACGAAGGGAAGCTATAAAACTTCGGCGATGTCGGTTGTCGAATACATGCAGGGGAAAGTTCCGGGATTAAATATAATCAGAAAAGACGGCGCTCCCGGTACAGGTGGAGTTACTTTTTTGAGGGGCATTAATTCCCTGAATACCAACAGTCAGCCTTTATATATTATTGATGGCATCCCGATGGAAAATCAAGGGTTGTTCGGATCGAACCTTGAAGGGTACACTTACGATCCGCTTCTGGCGGTGAATATACTGGATATTTCAAGCCTGACAGTCGTAAAGGATCCTACTGTTACTGCGGCCTACGGATCAAAAGCTTCCAATGGAGTTGTGTTTATCGAAACACTTGATCCAAGCGCAACTGAAACGTCGATCGACGTTGATATACGTTCGGGTTATTCACTTGCACCTTCAAATTTTATTCCTCAGTTAAACGCAGGCCAGCACAAAACGCTTGCGAACGAAATCCTGTTTTCTTCAGGAATGTATGAAGAAACAATTCGGGAAACTTATCCAAATTTGTTTTTTACTCCTGAAGATTCACGTTTCATCGATTATCAGCACAACACGAACTGGCAGGATAAAATCTTCTCGGATGCCATGTTTAATGCTATTAACCTGAAGGTAAAGGGAGGTGACGCTATTGCACGTTACGGGCTTTCGTTCGGATACACAACCAGCAAAGGAATTATAAGAACAACAGGCTACGATAGTTACAATTTAAGGTTTGTGAGCCGTCTGAATATTTTTAAGTGGCTACGAATGAATGCCGGGGTATCTTTAAATTTTAACGCAGCCAATTTAAAAGAATCGGCCAAAGTGAAGGAAACCAACCCTATACTGGCTGCGCTGAATAAATCTCCAATGCTCAATCCGTATCAATACGATATTGATGGAAATGAACTTACTGCATTAAGCGAAGTTGATGAACTTGGGGTTAGTAATCCGGTTGCAATCATTAATAACTACAAAGCTCAAAACAGCAATTACCATTTTATTTCAACGATGGGTTTTGAAGGCACATTGAAAAAGAACCTCATGCTGAACACCAATTTCGGGCTTACTTACAACGCGTTGAAAGAGCAAATTTTTATGCCGAATCATGGTATGGCACATTATTACAACAACGAAGCCTGGAACGTTTCGAAAGCCACCAACAATTATTTGCTTTCAATTTACAACAACACATACCTTACGTACAAAACGGTAATCAACAATGTACATAACATTAACTCGAGTACCGGGTTTAACCTGCAAACGAATAAGTATCAGCTCGATTGGGGCCTGACGATGAATGCTCACAAAAACGACCAGTATCAGGCCCTTCAGGATGGAACAAGTAACCTGCGCCGCATTGGTGGACAAAACAAGACATGGAACTGGATTTCGTTGTACGAAAAACTGAACTACATCTATAAAGATAAATATCTGGTAACAGCAAGCCTTTCGCTCGATGGTTCTTCGCGGGTTGGCGACGATGCTATTCACACCATCAAAATCGGAAATAATCCAATCGGTTTATTTTACTCCGGAGGGATTGGGTGGCGCTTGTCGAGCGAACCTTTCCTGAAAAATCTGGGTTGGCTCGATGAGTTAAAAGTAAGAGCAGTTTACGGAAAATCAGGTAACGATGACATTGGTGAGTCAAACGCTTCCGATTATTACCAATCGATCAAATTCCGCGAAACAGTGGGACTTTATCCGGCAATTATTCCGAACACACAGCTCAGCTACGAAAATGTTACTCAGCTAACCACAGGCGTTGATGTTGCTTTGTGGGGAAGCCGCATTAGGGCAACTGTCGACATATTTAAATCAACAACTTCCGATATGCTTGTTATGGTTCCCATGCAATCTTATCTCGGGTACAGTTTCAGGCCTGAAAATGGAGGCAGTATGGTAAATTCGGGAATAGAATTTAGTGCCGCACTACGAATTGTCGATGGTAAATCGTTTAAATGGGATTTACGCACCAACCTTACACAGGTGAAAAATGAAATTACCGAAATAAAGGGACAAAAGCTCGTCACTCAGATTGAAGGCGGGGAAGTGGTGAATGAAGTGGGTGAGGCTGCTAACAGTTTCTATGGTTATGTTTATACAGGCGTTTATACCTCAACGGTGGAAGCTGCAGATGCTAATCTGAAAAATGACAAATTAGTCGATTATAAGGCTGGCGATGCAAAATTTGTTGATATTTCAGGACCAAATGGTACACCCGATGGTGTAATTAATCAATACGACAAAACTACCTTGGGATCGTCGATGCCTGATTTGTATGGCGGTTTGCAAAACACGTTTACATACAAAAGATGGACTTTGGATACACAAATTAATTTTGTTTCAGGAAATGAAGTATTTAACTATGTGAGATACAAAAATGAGTCTATGACCGGACTTGAAAATCAAAGTGCAAATGTATTACGCAGGTGGCAGTATGAAGGACAGGTAACTGATGTGCCTCGTGCTTTGTGGAATGATCCGGTTGGAAATTCAGCTTTCTCATCCCGATGGATTGAAGACGGCTCCTATCTCCGGATTCAGAACATTTCAATTGGGTATACGATTCCGAATAAATTTCTGCAGTTCCGTAATGCTGAATTTTACATTTCTGCAAATAACGTGCTTACTCTTTCGAAATATTTGGGATACGATCCTGAATTTGCTACTTCGTATTCGCATAGCGAGCAGGGTGTAGATTACGGACAAACACCACAGGCCCGCCAGTTCATTGTTGGAATTAAACTTGGATTATAAATTTTTTTAAATATCGATCATGCTTAAAACACTGAAATATTCCGTCATTATCATCACCATCCTGATATCGCAGGTATTTCTTCCTTCGTGTAATACACTTCTGAATCCTGATCAGGATCTGAATGTTACAAAGGATCAATTATTTGATGACTGGTATGAATACCGTTCAGTAGCCATGGGATTATACGGCCTGCAACAAAAACTGGTGGAACAGCTTGTTATTTTGGGAGAGCTGAGGGGCGACCTGCTTACCGTTACTCCAAATGCCGATGCTGACCTTGTTGAGATTTATAACTTTCAGGTTTCGAAGACCAATAAATATGCTGATCCAACCAATTTTTATACCCTGATTTCTGCCTCCAATAGTTTTATTAAAGTTTTAAAGGAGAAACATCCGGAGGTGATGGACAAGAAAGCTGTGGTAACAAATTACGATAAATTGTATGGTGAAGCGCTTTGTATGCGGGCATGGGCTTATTTTAATGCTGTCAGGATTTACGGTAAGATTCCGGTTATTCACGAATCATTGTCATCGGTTGGCGAAATTGAGGATTATCTGAATTCATCTTCAACTTATATCGATAGTGTGAATATTGTGTATGGTACCGATGGTTTCCACAACGATACAACTTACAATGTTCCGATTACACTCACCAAGCAGTTCTACGATGAGGATATGGTTATCCGGGTTTTTACAGAACAACTTGAAAATGAAGTAAAAGCCGTTGGAGTAAATCACTACATCGATAATAACGACCAGTCGTGGGAAGTAACTGTTTGGAATACCTTTGCCTGGCACGCCTTATTGGGTCAAATGTACCTTACGGAAGGCGATTTTACCAAAGCAGCCAGTCATTTGAATGCCATTGCGTTTACAACTTCTGATAATTTCAGGTACCAACTCGATCAGACTTTTGCCAATAATAGCTGGCGAAGTATTTTTACTGGTATCGATAACAGGGAGCACATTTACACACTTTGGTTTAACAAAACGAATCAGCAGCAAAACAAGTTTCAGGACTTTTTCTGGCCTGTCAGTCCTTATCATTACATGTTAAAACCTACGAAGGCTGCCATCGATGAATGGGAAACAACCTGGCGGGGGTTTAATATGATTGTGAATCAGGCAACACCTGCATTAACCAAGCTGGACCCAAATCAGCGGGGAACTCCAAGCGATTTTTACCGGGGCTACGGAACTTCATATCTGTACGTAAAAAATGGCATGTCATTATCGCAGGCAGAATATATGCAAATGTTGTATTATAAAATGGATCAGGATGTGCGCAGTTATACCACATTAATGGATGGCGTAGATACAATAGTTTACAAATATTCGATTAATAAAACAATGTACGACGAAGATGCCAATTTCCTTGTTTACCGGGCAGGTGGTATTCAACTTTACCTTGCTGAAATCTATACATGGTGGGCTTTCGAACGAAATGGATTGATTTCTACATTTACAACCAATGCAGTGAATATAGTGAACGATGGAAGCAATTACGATGCTTCGAACAATCGTCTGCAACTTGGAATTCGTGGACGTGCAGGATTCAATTTCGGTCCTTACGATGGAATTCAGGTTGGTAACATCAACTATATTCATGACCCGTATACCAACGAAGTTACAGGATATACCGATTTGACCGGTAATTTGTACGCCAAACAGCTTTATCTCGAAGAATTAATTCTGGACGAACGTGCACGCGAACTTGCTTTCGAAGGTGAACGTTTCTACGATTTGATTCGTGTAGCCAAACGCCGTGACGATCCATCTTTCCTCGCGAAAAAAGTGTCAGCAAAATATCCGGCAGGAATGCGCCAAACTATCTACAACAAATTATTGGATGAAAAGAACTGGTACATCAATATGTTTGATCAGTAGACTGTATTTTCCCTTCGTATAAATTGGAAATCTGAGATTTTCGGGTCGGTTAAACTCACAATTTGCTTGAATGCCGAAAGCATGGTGTCGGTTAAATATTGGGTAGCGCCCAGTCAAAACACAACGATGTCAGCAATGCAAATGGTAAAAAAAAGTCCTTTTGAAACAATCTGATGTTTTTCCATACAATTTCGAAGTTTATCGGTCATTGAAATTTTGTGGCGATGTCGTGAAGATCCAGATCAAACAAATCCTTCACAATTGAAGCCAGTTCTTCCTCGTTTCCCTGAATGTGCACAATCCGTTGCGTGTGAGTCAGCGACTCTGCCGGTTGCAGATCGGCTGCAGGCGACGAAGTTTCGATTTCGTAAAATGGCCCCATAATCGACCCGTCTTCAACCGGCCCGTCGTTGTACGAATTGATTACGTCGCCTTCGTAAGGATTGTCCTGCTTGCCCCATTTCGAATTCACGTATGCTTTTGGTTTTTCGGGCAAGCTGCACCAAAGAATCGTCAAAACTTTTTGGCTTGAATCGTAACTACCGCAAATTCCTTTTGCCCTTTCCGGAGG
Source organism: Prolixibacteraceae bacterium (assembly GCA_041652995.1). GTDB lineage: Bacteria > Bacteroidota > Bacteroidia > Bacteroidales > Prolixibacteraceae > Aquipluma. Next base: position 8,302 of record JBAZGO010000044.1, on the reverse strand, counting down.
AATACCGATTTTGCTTCGCAGCTTACCATCGATTTTAAAATATACCGTGCCATTTTCAGCAATTAGCCGGTCGGACGGAACTTTTCCAAAATACTCGTCGTTCACAATTACGCCGGAACCTTCGGTTTTGTATGGCGCAAAAACGGTGGTAGTTGGCGAAGGATTAAACATGCAAAGCAGCCAAACCGAAAGTAAACCTTTGTCTTTTGTCCATGCCTGATGGCTTTTATTGGTAATTGTATTGTCCGACTGGTAAGCAACCACATCGAGACCTTCAGGAATTTTTATGCCGAAAAGTGCAGAAACGGTATCGTTCGTTAAAATGGAAACCTCGCGCTCAATGCGCATGTTGAATTCGGTTCCTGAAGCATTTTTGAGCGCTGTATTTTTTACCAGATTGACATGCTGCCCGTCGGAATGCTGTACGTCGAAACCTTCAGTATCCAGAACTGCCGGAACTTTCCAGTTTTCGAAAACCTGCTCTTTCCCTTCCGGAAAATAAATGGAATATGGACCGCCTTCGGGACCTAACCAAAAACGTTCTTCACCACCGTAGGGATTAAACTGGCTGCTTACTTTTCCTGAATCAAAAAGTGCGTAATTGATCCAGCCAAAACTTTTCCCTTCGTTTCCGGTAGCAGAACTGGTCATTACCCGGCCTTGCAATTGCGGAATCAGTACTAGGCGGGCTTTCGAAGTTTTATCTTTCAACTCGATAAAGTCGATTTTGTGGATTTTTAAAAAGTCGATGTCAAATCCGTAAGTGCCTTGCTGATATTCTTTTGAAGTGCCGGTATCCATGGGTTTTGATTTTTTGTTCGCTGACCAGCAGCCCGGCAGAACTACCGCCAGCAGAGAAAGAACTAAATAGTTTGCTATGCTTTTCATCGGAATCTTGTTCAGGTTAAAATCGTTTTAATTGATTTCCAGACCACGCCAGTCGGGCAAAGTGGGGAATTTCGCGTGTGGATTGGTTTGATACCAGAAACAGACCGAAGAAATATCGGAATGCTGTGGCAAATATCTTCCGTCTTTGTGCCAGCCCAAATCCTGAATGGTTATTTTCAGGTCCTTTTCGAAACGCACCGGATCCATGATGTGCCAGCGATAGAGGCCAAAACGCTGCATTACGTTGTAATGGCCGTCGCCACGAATCACCTGGGGCATACCTGTATAAGGCGTACAAAATTCAGTATAGTTTGTTTCCTCAACGCCTGCTGCATTTTTTGTCCGGGTGTCAAAATCATACGATCCGCAGAAATAATCTTCGGTACCGGTGCCGCAAATGGTTGGAAATTTGGTGTCGCCATCCATGTAAAATTTGATTTCACCTTCACCCCACCAGCCGTTGTTGTGCACGCCCCAGGCCAGGTAAACGCCTACAAACTGTCCTTTCCCTTTGATGTTGTCGGCAATGGTGTACACCGAAGTTTCATCCGGATTCTGGCGGCGATATTGAGCATGAAAATAAGCCGCATCGTCGGGAACATCGGTGAGTGTATAGTCAACCTGGTAATACAAAGTCATCGGGTCTTTGTCGTTGATGTTTTCCATGGTGATTTTGCACTTTCGGTGAAAAGGCATTACCCAGTAGCAGTTAAACGCACTGCCCGGATTTACACATACTGCCAGCGAATTTACTGGGGCGTATTTGTTCCAGCCCATGCAAAAGAAATCGCCAACAGGGCATTCAACCGACGGCTCAGTTTCGTCGTCCCAGTATATCCGGAGAATGGAATAGCGCCAGTTTGCGGTTGGAGTCATCCAAATGTGTTGAATGGCGCCTGGTCCGTCGATTTCGGCCATCGTAAATGTTTCACCTGATTTAATCCTGACATACGGATTTACTTTCCATCCCTGGCCCAAATCGCGCGCTGCATTGCTGGCGTTGGCGGCATTTGGTTTATCCGCGTCTTCGGGGCGGGCCATTCCGGCTTTGCCTTTTTCGCCGGTAAAGTTTTCGGGACTGATCGATCGTGTTTGTGCATTCGACATCCGATACAAATTACCCATGTTCATGTTTAGTCCGTTAAAGTCCTGCTGCGCTGAAATTTCGCCAAGTGCCAGCACGCAGATAAGCAGAAAAATGAAGATTTTTTTCATGATATTTGAGTTTAGTTGGTTTGAAGACATCTGTTTAACGATTTGAAATTAATGAATTTTCAGATTTGATTGTCGTTTTATCGGGTTGAATTTAAATTTCAACTGTTGCTGAATACTATTTGTCTGAAACAATAAAGTTTACGATTTCCATAAATTAAAATTTACATTTAAACTTTGGTTCAAATGCAGGTAAAGTCGTAAAAAGCAACTATTTTTGCGGCCGGTCGAAAATGATCAAAAAGTGAAGGATTGTTTGCAATAATTCCCTGTTTTTGGAGTTTAGATATGGTCAAAGACAGTCAGAAATTTAAATCGAACGAATGAGAAAAAATTTACTTTCAATTATTATTCCCGCATACAACGAAGAAAATACCATTGCCACTATTTTGGTAAAAGTTGCCGAAGTACATTTGATTGGTGAAGAGACAGTCGTTTATTATTAATAATAATTAGGTATGAAACTAAGTATTATTATACCTCTTTACAATGAGCAAGACAACATCCTTGAGGTGCTTAAGCAATTGATCGCAATACATTATCCTGATTATCTAACTGGTGTCGAGTTTGTTGTTGTTGATGATAGTTCTACAGATGACTCATGTAGGATAGTTTCTGAGTATATTAATGGGAAGTCCGAATTTCTTCTTTTAAAACATGAAATTAATAAAGGCAAGGGTGCAGCTGTAAAAACTGGAATTGCTAATGCTGCAGGAGATGTCTTTCTTGTTCAGGATTCTGATTTGGAATTAAGTCCTTCTGATATTCCGGCAATGCTGGATGCAATGAAGATGCTGGGTGTTGAATTTATAAACGGATCACGCTATCTGCCTGGTATTGCTAGACCGCTGGCTTCGTATAAACGTTATTGGGGAAATCGTATTTTTACCAATTTGACATCAATTGTTATCAATGTGAAGCTAACGGATATGGCTTGCGGTTATAAGTTGGTTCATAAAAATCTTTATCAGCAAATAAACCTGAAAGAGAATCGATTTGGTTTTGAGGCGGAACTTATAATTAAGGCGCTCCGGATTAAACGAAATAATGTGGCTGAAGTTCCTGTTAAATATTTTCCACGTAATGCCGGCGAAGGGAAAAAATTAAATAATAAGGATGCTTTTAAAATTCTGTGGACAATTTTTAAGTATGGAGTTTTACGTCTAAAATAACTGCAAATGCAATATCTGAAGAATAATCTTTCTAAATACAGTGTCTACCTTGTATTATTGATTGTTTGTGCTATAATTTTTAGCGCGAAGCATTGGCAAAAAAGCGATAAAGTTATTGGTATGGATGTGGTGAGTTATTATGCATATCTACCGGCAACCTTTATCTTTGACGATATAAAACTTGAAAAAAGGGAGACTTTTGATAACGGAATATTCTGGCCGGAACCTTTGCCCGATGGAAATAAGGTTATAAAAACCACTATGGGAATGTCGATACTTTATTCACCATTTTTCTTTATTTCTCATGGAATAGCTAAACTTTCTGGTGATAAAGCTTATGGGTTTTCTCCTATTTATAAAATCGGACTTCTGGCAAGTGCAGTTTTTTATTTTTTTTTAGGATTGTTTTTTTTACGCCGGATCTTAAAGATTTTTTTTTCTGAAGAGATAGTCGCTTTAACAATTCTAACTACAGTTCTTGGTACAAATCTGCTCAACTATTCTACTTTCGATGCATGTATGTCGCATGTATATAATTTTGCATTGATCAATACATTTGTTTGGTATACAATTGCTTGGTATAAATCGCCCCGTTTATTCAACTTGCTTCTCCTTGGTTTACTGTCAGGATTAATTACCCTGGTTAGACCGAGTAATATTGTTGTTCTTCAATTCTTTTTCATTTATGGAATTTTTTCAAAAGAAACCTTAAAACAGAGAATTGGAATGATATTTACGAAGTTCCACTGGTTTCTTTTTATGGGATTTGCTTTTGTGATTGTTTGGATCCCGCAGTTTATTTACTGGTGGTCAATTACTGGCCATTTTATGGTGAATTCATATCCTGATGAGCAGTTTTTCTGGGGAAACCCACATTTTATTGATGGACTTTTCAGCTACAGGAAAGGGTGGTTGATATATACGCCGGTAATGATTTTTGCTCTTTTAGGGATTCCTTTTTTGTTTAGACGGCTGAAAGAATTTTCATGGGCAATAGCAATATTCATTTCAGTTGCAACTTACATCATCGTTTCGTGGTGGTGTTGGTGGTACGGTGGCTCTTTCGGTATGAGATCGTATGTTGATTATTACGGGATTCTTGCAATACCAATGGCGCTAATGTTTACTGTAATTTGGGAATATCGGAAGTACTCAAAGATATTTGTGCTGTGCATTGTGTCGTTATCACTTGCACAAAACTATTTTTTCATGGAGAAATACAGACACAGCTCAATCCATTACGATTCGACATCCAAAGCTTCATTCTGGAACTCATTCTGGCACTTAAATCCGCAAAACGGGTACTGGGAATTACTGGAAAAACCTGATTACTCCAAAGCGCTTGAAGGTATTGATGCTATTGATCATGAAAACAAATAGGATTTTCGAACCGATTCCAGTTTAGTACTACAAATCGTCGATTTTCACAATGGCGTACGGCAATTCCTTGGAGAGATTGAAATACTTATGATTTAAGTTGTCAATATTCCATTCCAACCAGAAATCAGCTCCCAGAAATACATTATTGGAATTCTCTGTATATTTGGTAAGCTGGTTTATGTCATTGGCCGGATAAATGGTTTGAGTGGGAATATTCGCAGTTATCGAGCTTAATATTAGAGTTTCAAAAGAATGCGACCAATATGTGTAGTGGTGTTTTTGTAATTCACTGCTTGATACAATAAATTTCCGGTTAGGTAATTTTGCAGTCTTTACCATGAGTTCCTGACTAAATCGTGTTCTTTCGCGAAATACTATCCCTTGAGTATTGATCCTGTTTAAGCTGACAACAATAATCAGGGTTAAGAATGTTAATTTAAGCATTCTGTATTGATATTTATTTTCTAGCATTTCTTTCAGTAAAGGAATAGATACTAACAAGGCAAGTGGCATAAATGCCCTTTCCATTAACATATCCGAATCGCCTTTATTATAAGTAAGCAGTGTTACAATAAGAAAAAAGCCGGAAATGCCCAGTTGCCACATCAGTTTAAGATACTCTTTTTTAAGGATAAGATGCACGATCAATATAAGTTCAAGAATGGCCACCCATAGATACAAACCAAAAATTCTTTTAATCAGGAATTTAGTACTATAAGCAAAAGGAAGATCAAGAATAATCGAAGGTGATTTTTGTAACTCTGAAAAAAATTTCCCTTCGTACGAATTCTCATCTGTAAGCACAACTTTGGCCACAGCCAGACCAATGACCAGAGTAAGTAAAGCATAAGGCATTATCGAGCGTAGCTGTTTTTTGTCGATGGTGCTATATCCGATAATGAATGCGAGGGGGTAGATTGCTACTGGATGCGCAAGAAAAGAGATTATAATCACCACAGATGCCAGCAGTATCTTAGCAAAGGAATAACGGAATGAGGTATATTGGAGTATTGCAAAAAGTAAAACCGAAAATACAAGACTCTGATGAGTTTCTGTTACCGGGAAAAAAAACGATTCACTAACACACATTATTAGTATAAGGACAATTGAAAGTCCGGCCGCAGTATTTTTTAATACTTTTAAACAAAGCAGAAAAATAATATAGTAAAGGGCAATAAAAGCTACAGAGTAAGTAATGGTCAGTAATTTTAAGTTAACTCCAAGTTTCATAGCTAATAATACCGGAAGTTCGGGGAGAATCGCGCCATATCGGTACGCTTCAATATTTATCTTTTCGAAATTAACGATTTTAAAAAACTGAAATGCTGAGTCAGCGAACAAAATCCGCTCTTTGTAATAATAAACCGAAGCAACTAGCAAAATAAGGAAGGACAAATGCGCTAAAAAAATAAATGCCCAATCTTTATTCTTTTTTGAAAAAATAGGATGTTTCATTTCAAGTTTCTTAAAATATTGTGTTCGTTATTCGTACAGACAAATTCAGTAATGTCGTTTAATAATCTGCATATCATCAAAATAAATAGGTGCAATACCTGCATTCCAAAGATAAATAATTGTAGACGACAGCTTTTGATTTTCCTTTAAATAACATTTTAGAGTGATTTTTTTCCATCCGTTTTCATCGACCGTTTCAATGCCATCACTTTTTTGGTAAAGATTTTCCTTGTTGTCAATTACAATAGCAGTGTTATCTGATCCCAAATACCAAACACTAACTTCAATCTGATCTGTATTTTTTATGTCATTTAATGAAATTCCATGACTATATGGATCTGCCTGTGTCAAACATAATGATGAATTTTTACTTCTGAAATAATCGTGGCCTACGTGGATGATTGTATCGGCCTTTGTATTATTCGAGAGTAACACGTGTTTTTTATCCTTATCTGTAATTTCAAAATTACATGTCAATGTATCTGTCAGCTCGTTCGTTTTATTTGTAATCGGAGCTAAGGAATCAACCTCTGTCTTTTTCTTTAACAGAAATACCGGATATTCTTTCTCAATTATTTGCCATTCCGGACTGCCCAGATAATTATTTCGGTGTTTGTCGTTTTCTTCAGCCGACATTAAATAATTATTGTCGAGCATGGAGAACACTATGTAATCAGCATCCTTAACCGTAGGAAAGAAATAGATAAATTGCCTTTGCGCAATGTGCGGAGTAATTATGTTTGATGCACTAACTTTTGCATTTTCAGGGATCTGTTTCAATAGTTGGTTTACTTTTTTTACATCGAAAGGAGGCTCGTAAAAACTCTTGTCGTAGAATTTGATTTTCGCTTTGTAAAAAGTCCACGGAACCTGGTGGTTACTACTGTCCATTTTATGTATAGTCATTGCAAGCGAACAAACGCAAACCAATCCTGCCAGTGCGTTCTGTAATTTGATGGTTTTAATCGAACTGAGAACAAGAAAAACGGATATAGGCAAAAATGTCACAATTTCAACCGAATAATAAGTGGCCAGACCCCACCTGAAAAAATCATCGTTGAGTACTTTTTGTGCAACAATTGGGATAAACCAAATCATATATTTTGGGCGATACAGCAAAACAAAACCACCGGAAATCAGATATGTTATATAAAATTCAAGCTTTACCTTATTGTATTCAGGATTACTGAGATGATTGACGAAGAAAAGCTTGATCGTTTCTAAAGGGTGCAGAAGTGTGAATTTTAATGCTTCTCCTGGCCCGGAACCCAATGCTGAATAATTAAAAAGTGCATATTTAACACCAGGCGTTTCAATGCCCGGAATGAAAACTTTAAACAGGATGATGAAATAGACAATCGAAACGACAATTCCGGCAAGTGAATAAATAACAGCCTTCTTTTCTTTCCAGTGCATCAGCATCAATACAACAAAAATAAAGATAAACCAAATCGGCATGTTTTCTCTGGAAAACAATGAAAGAATAAGTATAATGAAGGCAATAAGATATTTTCGTATTTCAAAATAATACAGGAAAACAGGGACAAAACAGGCTGCCATTATGGCCAGATTAACGTCGGTGCCAAATGCAGAGTATCTTCCAAACAGCAAAAAAAAGTAAAGTATAACTCCTGAAGTAAGCCATAAATTGTCTGTTTCCAATTTTATCAGCTTATACGAATACCAGGCAGCAAGGAGTATTAATGAATTCTGAATAATTATCAGTGTGTAGGTTCCGGTTAGCCAGTTGATCAACCAATAAACCGGTATAAAATACATGAGTGTAAATGAAAAATGATCCTGAAGAAAGTTTCCCCTGAATGTTGGAAGCGGACTTAATCGGAAATGGGAATAATCCCAGAAAGCAAAATTGTAGTTGGCGTAATCGTAGGTGAAAGTTTTAAACAGGTAGTGATTATATATTCCGATATACGAAATTAGTAATCCAAAAAAAACGAGGATAATAACTGGAATATGTTTTCTTCGTACCTGAAGTTTCATGTTTCTTTGTTTAGCATTTTTTGTTTGCTTAAAACCTAATCTGAGATTCGGAGAAATTTCTTGATGCTTAATTCTACTTTAACACATTTAAATTCTTATATATGAGTAATTTATATCTCGTTGCCTGTTTAGGTGTCGTTTAAACATTTTGTTCATCAATTGTTCCTCTGTCATTTCTTTGTAAAGCTTAAATA
>JBAZGO010000043.1:0-53965 GCA_041652995.1 Prolixibacteraceae bacterium | reverse complement strand
ATTTTTTTAACCAGCCTTTTTTCAAAGGGGACAGCATTCCCCTTATTATTTACTCAGTGTTCAAAATTCTTTGCCTTTATATACTTTTATCCCTTAGCTTGACGGCTATGCCCTTCGGGGGATTAGGGGGCTATGGCGGGCGGCAACGAGGACCCCATTAGAAGCACTGAGGTATGAGTAATCGAAACTTAAATAAATGATATGAAAAATTTTAAAGTTTTATTAAGAGGCCTTTTTAGAAAAGGAAAATCAGGTGTTTACATTCTGGTCAACTTTACAATTGCATTTACCTGTGCATTATTGATTTATCTTTTTGTTTCCGATGAATTTTCGTTTGATAAACATTTTGCAAATTACAATCAAACCTACCGGTTGAATATTGAGGCGAAAGATAAAAGCAATATCAGTTGTAACCTGCCGGGAGTGTTGTACGACAAAATAGAACAAATTCCGGGCATTGAAAGGGTTGCGCGTATGCAAACCTTTATGGGAGAACGTTACATCGTTGTGAACAATGAAACATTTTTGGACGATAAATTTCTGTTTGCTGATCCTGAAATACTGGATATTTTTGATTTCAGGTTTATAACCGGCAGCCCTAAAGATGCATTGTCAAAACCATTTAGCCTGATCGTCAGTAAATCGACGGCACAAAAGTATTTTGGCAGTGCAAATCCGGTTGGAAAAACCATTCAACTGGATAATCATGATTTCACCGTTTCTGCGGTAGTTGAAGATTTGTCTGCACAAACCCATTTTGATTTTAAATTTCTGGCATCGGCTTCGAGTTACAAAATAATGAATAACAACTTGCTGACACAGTGGTACATTTCATCTTTCAATTATTATTTTCTTTTGTCAGAAAATACGGATAAAAGCATTGCTGAAGCGTTAATAACCAAGGCCTTTGCTGAAGGAAACGGCATTTCGGAAGAAAACCGGGAATTTCAAATGACCCTGGAACCACTGGCCAATATCCACCTGGAATCGGTAAGTACCAGATGGGACAACGCCATTAAAGGGGATATCAAAGTAGTTTATGGTTTTATTGTTGTTATGTTGATGATTCTTGGAATTGCCGTTGCCAATTACATCAATGTTTTAACTGCAAATTACCAGCAGAAAGTCAGGGAAAACAGCATCAGGAGAATAAACGGGGCATCAGGTTTCGCGGTAATCCGCAATCAAATTTCAGAATCTTTTATATTACTTTCCATTTCAATGATTATTGCAATTGGTCTGGCATTTTTGCTTCTGCCATTCGTTAATAATTTTAGCGGAAAAGAAATACAACCCGGATTTAGTTTAATTCCTGCTATAAGCGTTTTGCTGGTTTCAGTAATTACAGTTTCTGTAATTTATCCCATTCTTTTTATACAATCGTTTAAAGCAACAGGTTTTTTAAAAACCCAGTCAATCATTTTAAACCTGAAAACCCGGAAACAGCACACGCTTGTCAGGGGTTCACTGGTCACTTTCCAGTTGGTGATAGCCACTTCGCTTATTGCTTCAGCCATATTAATCAGCAAACAACTTCACCTGGTAATGAAAACCAAAACGGGTTTCGATCATGAAAATACGCTGGTCGTTATAAACCCATACAGCCAAACAATGGACAAACGGTATGAACTGTTCAAACAAAAACTGGCTTCAGTTCCAATGGTTAAAGAAGTGGGGGTAACGGAAAATGCCCCGGCCGGTTCTATTAATAATTACACTCCAGTTTGGCTCCCCGGCAAAGAAAATGAGTCTAAAGCCGATCTGGGGCAAATTACAGTGGATCATGATTTTTTCCCGGCTATTGGTGCAAAAATAGTGCATGGCAAAAATTTCGATAAAAATATTCTGTATGACGAACAAATGGGAATCGTTATCAACGAATCGGCCGTAAAAGCGCTCAACCTAACCAACCCAATCGGGCAAAAGTTGGTGGTGCAAAACAATGCCTACACACCGAACAACGAAATGGAAATAATCGGGGTAACTGAAGACATGCAATACTTTTCCCTAAAAGAAGCTTCAAAACCTGTTATGTATTTTATTCGTCCCTGGGGAAAACACAATATCATAGTAAAACTTGAATCCGGGAATTACAGCAATGCACTTCAGCAAATTCAGAATGTGTGGAAAGAAGTTGAGCCAAATTTACCTTTTACTTATCAGTTTATGGATGAACGGATAAGTTCCAATTATACATCAGAAGTAAATACAGCAAGCATAATTAGAATTTTATCGGGCATTGCGATATTTCTTTCGGTACTGGGCGTGTTGGGAATGATTGGTTTTACGGTTCAGCAAAGGATTAAGGAAATCGGAATCCGCAAAGTGAACGGCGCAAAAATTTCGGAAGTAATGGCGATGCTAAACAAAGACTTTGTTCGATGGGTAGCAATCGCTTTCATAATTGCTACGCCAGTTGCGTACTTCGCCATGAATAAATGGCTCGAAAGCTTTGCCTACAAAACCAGCCTGAGTTGGTGGATTTTTGCCCTCGCCGGTTTGCTGGCCTTGGGAATTGCCTTGTTAACCGTGAGTTGGCAAAGCTGGAAAGCGGCAACAAGAAACCCGGTGGAGGCACTGAGGTACGAGTAAAACGTCCGAACCAGGATTAAATGATTGAATGAATACTATGATCGAGAAGTAATTGGGAATCAAAGTCTATCCTGAAATCAAAAGAATCAGAGTTTAGACAATTTGATTGAAAACAGTGATCCGTAGCGCTGAAGCAATTAAAGCCGATCAGGAAAATCAAAATTCAACTCAGCGAAAGTGAATTGCTGTAACTACCAGTTTGAAAATAAGCAATTATAACCTTACATTCTAAGGCGCATTAGAGTAGAACTTTGTGCTGATCAAAAAAAAAATCGTGACGTGGAGATTTATATCTAATGCGCCATAGAATACGAAGTAATAACAAACAAAATCCAAACGCCATGCATCTGAATTACAAAATCGTATCAACCTTTCGTCCGGGCGAAGGCAAGGGAGGACGTAAATTATGGTTCCCCAAGCTTACCGGTCCCGAAGCGCAATATCAGGGAGCTGCGCATCAGCTTTATTCCGGATAAAGGAATGAAAGGAGAACTGAAAAATACAAAGATCGTATTAGCTGGTTGAAACCACGATAACCATTGCCTGCCAAACGGAGTCCGGAATACTGAGAAAGAAAGCAATCGGAGCTTCAAAGTATCCTTCCCGGGTTTTAGGGCTGAATGATCTTTACTGACAAATTACTTGACAATTTCTGTAAAAATATTTGACATTCAGGATTAGAGTTAATAAATTAAAGCACTGAATTCCTGTATATTGCAAAATGGCATATTTTCTGGTCTGTCATTCTTGAAAACAAAGAGCAATTACTTGAATGGCCAAGCCAAAAACAAAGGCAAATACGTAGTTCAGGAAAAATCCGAATTTATACTCAAAGCCATGATCAGACATTTTTTCATCAACGTTTTTCGCAACATCAGGCACAATAAGGTCTTTACCTTCATTAACTCTGCCAACCTGGTAATCGGATTTGCCGTCTTCATCTTGTTCAGCGCGTTGATCACTCACGAGTTAAACTACGACAAGTTTAATGCGAACTACGATACTATTTACAGGGTGCAAACCAAACAGGAAGATTCGTATCCGACCAATTATTGCACCTACAGCCCGGCCGCTTTTCGCTATCATTTAATGGCCGATGTTCCTGAAGTGGAGAAGGTTTTGCTCATGCGTGAGGTTTCAGGCGGAGCAAAAGGTTCAGGCCAGTTTTTTACGCTCCCCGATGGCAGCCAGTTGTACGAACTTAACGGCTACTGGAGCGAAAATTCAATCTTCGATATTTTTACCATTAAACTTATTGAAGGAAATAAGAGCAATGCGCTGACAGAGCCCAATACGATTGCCATCTCTGAAACTTTATCCAAAAAGCTTTTTCCGGAAGGTAATGCAAGGGGCAAACAGATTATTATCGGGAAACGATTTCCGCTGACTGTTTCTGCCGTTTATGCCGATTTTCCGCAAAACTCAAACCTGAAGGCAACTTATTTGGTATCCATGCCAACTTACGACGTGTTGGGCGATGGCCCTAAATATCGCGACAACTGGACCAACATTGAATTCGATAACTATATATTACTGAAAAAAGGCGCTGATCCGAAACTTGTTGATGCTAAAATAAAGGATGCTTTTAAGGACGTGGAAAACTTCGAAAAGAGCTCACCGTACCTGCATCCGCTTTCAAAATTGCATATTTCACCCAACAGCCAACCCGACATGATTATTGGTCTGGGAATTCTTTCGCTGGCTGCCATTCTGGTATTGATTCTTGCAAGTGTTAATTACGTGAACCTTTCGCTGGCCAATTCCACCCAGCGTTCCACCGAAATTGGAATCAAAAAGGTAATTGGCTCTTCGAAGAAGCTCCTTGCAACCCAATTTCTGGCCGAAACCATACTGCACACGCTGTTTGCCACCATTCTGGCGCTGTTTGTTGCGCAGGCTTCCTTCCCGTTGCTGAACCGAATCCTGAATAAGAATATTGATTTCCTGCTATGGAACAATGCCCGGCTTTTAATCTTCATTTTCCTGGTAAGCTTACTGGTGGGTATCCTTTCAGGATTATATCCTTCGCTGGTTATTTCGGCCTACAACCCGGTTAAAGTATTGAAAGGCAAAATATTCAGCAACGGCGGCAACTCCATCAGCATCAAAAAAATATTGGTTGCGGCACAATTTTCCATCTCGCTGTTCATGCTCATCGTAAGTTTTATCCTTTTCAACCACGTCAATTTTATCCTGAATAAGGATTTGGGCTTCGCAAATAAGAACATTCTTTACACAGAAATCAACCCGCGCGATAAGATGCCGTTCGAAACTGTAAAGACCAGGATGTTGCAGCATCCTGAAATCGCTGATATTTCGTTTTCGAGTACCATCCCTTTCATTGGCAATATTGGCGGATATGTAACCTGGGACGGAGCTGCACAGAATGAAAAGGAAATGATCAGCCGCAACTATGTGAATTACGATTTTATCCCGACCTATAACCTGAAAATGGCTTACGGCCGTAACTTTTCGAAAGATTATCCGGCCGATAATAAGGCCTGCATCATTAACGAAACAGCATTAAAAGCTTTTGGGTGGAGCGATCCGATTGGAAAACAGATCTATCTGGAAGGAAGACCGTTTCCTGTTATTGGTGTCGTAAAGGATTTTCATCCTTTTTCGGTACACAATCCAATCCCAACCTACATCATGTTCCTGAATAACAATGTGATTTCAGGCTCAACCCTGCTTTCTGTTCGCTTTACCGGCGACGAACAGAAAGCCAGAGCATTGGTAAGCAGCGAACTGGACAATATCTTTCCAAACGATCCATTCGAATTTAAAGATTTTAGTGTTGCCTTTTATCTCGACGATGCAATCCCTTTCTGGCAGTCGATGAAACGAATGTTTATGTTTTTTGCAGTGGTAACCTTGCTCATTTCAACCATCGGACTGTTCGGTTTGATTTTGTTTACAGTTAAGCGCCGAACAAAAGAAATTGGAGTCCGGAAAGTTCTTGGTAGCTCAGTCGGTTCTATTTACTGGCAACTTTCTACTGAAGTGATTGGCATGTTAGGTTTCGCCATTCTAGTTGGATGTCCAGCAGCAATATACATTTATAAAACAATGCCGGGAGCTTACAAAGAACCGCTTTCGGTATCAGAATTCGTTGTCTCGGTGGTTTTGGTAGCTGCTATTGCATTCTTAACGATTAGCTATCATGTTCTGAAAATTGCAGTCAGCAACCCGGTGGAAGCGCTGAGGTATGAATAAAAAAAGTAAGCCCCACCCAAACCCTCCCCGAAAAGGAGGGCTTAAAAGGTCGCGATGGAGGTGTAATATTTTGTAATTTATCCATGAAATATTAAAATCAAACTTTAAATTTTCATGGAAAAACAAAAAAACAGGAAACAGAGAACGAAGGCAGGAGAGCCGCAGTGCGGCGAAATATTTGTAGAAAGGGAGGCACCATAAGAAAGCCGTCCGCGCAAAAATGATCAAAAAGGACAAATGAGATTTTTCGGACGGAATAGAGAATAGGAAAAAGAGGATAGGAAAAGGAAAACAAGTACGGGGGCTCTACTCAAGGGGAAGCCCGGACAACAAACAAAAACGAGAAACAACATAAAACTATAAAATGATACACTTAAACAACATCGACAAGTATTACGATTCTAAATTTCAGCGGACATTTGTACTAAAAGCCGTTAACCTTGAAGTAAAAGAAGGCGAATTTCTGAGTATTATGGGCCCCAGCGGTTCGGGTAAATCAACCTTGCTGAATATTATTGGGTTACTCGATGCGCCGTCAGCAGGAGAGTATTCACTGTACGACAAATCGGTCCTCGACCTGAAAGAAAAAGCCAAAGTGGAATACCACCGCAACTTTATGGGGTTCATTTTTCAGGCCTATCACCTGATTGAAGAAATGACCGTGTATGAAAACATCGAAACGCCACTGATATACAAAGGTGTGAAAAGCCGCGACCGGCAGGCGATGGTGGCCGAACTACTTGATCGCTTCAACATGGTGGCCAAAAAAGACCTGTTTCCGCAACAGCTTTCCGGAGGACAACAGCAATTGGTTGGCATTGCCCGCGCCATCATTGGCAAACCCAAACTTCTGCTGGCCGACGAACCCACCGGAAACCTGCAATCCATTCAGGGCGAAATGATCATGGAAACGCTGAAAGCTTTGAACGACGAGGGAATGACCATCATCCAGGTGACCCACAACGAAAAATTCGCCGGTTACGGGAAACGGATCATTCGGTTGGAAGACGGAATTATCCGGAAAGATGTAAAAAATGTCTGAACGGTGATTTAGATTAATTGATTACCATGTTCTGGAAACTGAAATAATCAAAGTACATCACATTAATCAAATGAATTAAAGTTTAGACAATTGGAAAGCAGAAATGCAAAATCCACTAGAAGTACTGAGGTATGAATAACAATTAAATTCCGGCAATGGCCGATTCAATACCATACAATAAACAAGAATACAATGGGAAATCATTTTAAAATCTATCTGAAACATCTGGTAAAAAATAAGTTATACTCGTTCGTTACCATCTTTGGATTTGCCATATCGCTGATGTTTGTTCTCTTACTGAGCGTTTACATCCGTCAGGAACTGTCTGTCGATCAGTTTCATGCCAATAAAAGCAGAATCTTCAGGCTATACCACGAAAACAACTCCGGATTTGCGCCACCCGTTGGCGAAGCCATCAAAACCCTGCTTCCTGAAGTAGAAAACTATTGCCGCATTTATACCAGTAATGGCGTTGTAAGTGCTGGCGTGGGGCAAAAATTCAAGATGGAATACATGCTGGCCGATTCATCATTCTTCAGCATGTTCTCTTTTAAGATCGATAATCCGGGAAAGATAAATCCGCTGGCCGCGAAAAACTCGATCGTATTGTCGCGTTCATTTGCTCTAAAGATATTTGGAGGCAGCAACCCGGTCGGACAGGAAATCAATATGCTTGGCGGTCCAAATTTTTTAGTAACGGCTGTTATGGACGATTTTTCGGAAAATACCCAGTTCGAAAAATGCGATGCATTGGTGAATTTCACTGCTCTGCCTGACATTTGGGGCTGGAAAGAACTTCTCACTTCCTACGGAAACAGTTCGTTCAGCATCTATTTTCTCTCCAGGCCAGGAACCAATTTGCCGGCCAAAGCGCCACAAATACTCAAATCGTTTAAGAAAGATTACTGGCTTTATAAAAATAACTATGCGAAAGAATTGAAGTTCGAACCACTTTCTGAAGTATACTTTAGCAGTAGTAGCGGTGCGGGCATCAGGCAGAACAGTAAAACACTGATTCTGGTTTTTTCGGCAATTGTTTTCCTGATTCTGAGCATTGCTGTGATTAATTACATCAACCTGACGATAGCCCAGGCCTGTTTCCGTGGAAAAGAGACCGCCATTAAAAAGTTGATGGGAAGCTCGAAAGCCAAACTCCTGTTTCAACACCTGTCAGAATCGGTTGCGCTAAGTTTTTTTGCTGCGCTGGTCGCCATCTTTTTGGCTTTCCTGATAGAACCATATTTCAACGAATTACTGAATACAAACCTTAAACTATCTGAGCAATTCAACGGACGTTTTGTCTTGAGTTTACTGGCCGGAATTCCGCTGATCGGTTTTATTTCAGGCTTGATTCCGGCAATGGTTATTAACCGGTTTAACCCGATTGAAGTGGTGAAAGGAAATTTCTCACGAAAAACCAAAGCTACGTATTCAAAAATACTGATTGGATTTCAGTACTGCATTGCCATCGTACTGCTTATTTGCAGTTGGGGTATCAGTCGACAGACTCACTTTATGCGCTCATACGATATTGGTTTTCAGAAAGACAACATTTTTTGGATGGAAAATACCATTGAGGCCAAGCAGAAAAAAGCATTCAGCGATGTACTGAAAACCATTCCGGGCGTGCAGGAAGTCTCGTTTGTCTGCGGTAGCCCACTTGATGGCGGAAATAACCAGTCATTCACGCACAACGACAAACCGGTAAGTTTTCAGGAATTTATTGTCGATTCGGCATTCGTTAACCTTATGGGACTGAAAATCACACCTACAAGTGCGGCTTACAGCAAAAAAGGGTATTACCTGAACCGAACCGCCTTAGCCGAACTGGAACTACCAGACAACGCCACCACATTTAAATGGTACAACGAAGAATATCCGATCCTGGGAATTGTGAATGATTTCAATTTTCGTTCATTGTACCAGAAAATCGGTCCGGTAATGATTGGTCAGTTGGATCCGGAAAGACAACCCTGGAAGATTTTTGTTAAGGTTTCTGCTGCTAATCAGCTCGAGACAGTTGACCGGATCAAAAAAGCTCAGGCCAAATTCACCGATGGGGTTCCAATGGAATCGGGTTTTGTTGACAACACAATTAACCGGTGGTACCAAAAGGAGGAGAAGACTGCCAGCATTGTTACGGCATTTACAGTACTGGCTATTATCATTTCTGTCATGGGAATTTTCGCGATGTCGCTTTACTACATTCAGCAAAAGGTGAAAGAAATCGGCATCCGCAAAGTAAACGGTGCCAAAATTTCCGAAGTGATGGCCATGCTCAACCGCGACTTTGTGAAATGGGTCGTGATCGCCTTTGTAATAGCAGCGCCAATCGCATATTTCGCTATGCACAAATGGCTCGAAAACTTTGCCTATAAAACTGAACTAAGCTGGTGGATTTTTGCACTGGCTGGTTTGTTGGCTTTGGGAATTGCGCTGCTAACGGTGAGTTGGCAGAGTTGGAAAGCAGCGACGAGGAATCCGGTGGAGGCGTTGAGGTACGAATAGTTATACCTTCAAGGTTTTAGAAACCTTGAAGGTATGTCGATTGATTGAAACCTATGATTATGAGAATAGAAAGAATCAAGGTTCAGGCAATGGTTGGCTGCTACACGTAATCCGGTGGAGGCATTGAGGTATGAGTAAAATTATTCTGAACTTTTATAAATTGAAAGGGTACTGAACAATTGAGACGATTAAATAGAAACTTAATATGTAAGATCATGCTACTTCAATTTGTATTACGGAACCTGAAAAAACGTCCTTTCCTGAATTTTATTAAAATCCTGGGGTTGGCGCTGGGATTAAGCGGATTTCTTTTCTTAACGCTTTTCCTGAAGAATGAACTTTCGTACGATACTTATAATTTAAAGGCCGACCGGATTTACCGGTTCACTGTCACCGACCCGACTTTCTTCGGCGAAAATCACTTTGCCCGCGTTTACCAGTCGGAACAAATACCCGGCCTTGCCGACTATTTCCCGGAGATTGAAAGTTATGCCCGGCTGGCTCCCATCAGGGGAGGTGTTATGGTTCACAACGAAAGGTATTATTCAATCAACGAGGCATTTATTGTCGATAGCACTTTCTTCAACCTTTTCGATGCAAAATTACTGCTTGGAGATAAACAGTCTGTCTTGAATAGCCCTGGCTCAATGGTTGTTTCAGAATCGTTTGCACAGAAAATATTTGGGAACGAAAATCCGATCGGCCAAACAATGACAATTCCCGCCGGTCAGTTTTACGGCAATCCTGCCGATTTCACCATAAAGGGCGTGATGGGAGATTTTCCGCAAAACAGTCATTTTCATCCTGATTTAATCACTACTCCGGATAAAGGAAAAATTAACCAGTGGGCATTTTGTTATTTGCTGCTAAACAAAAATGCTGATCCAAATAATATCACCTCAGGTTACGCCGGCTTTTTGGCCCGGGAAAACGACAAGCCTGCGGATAAAATTGAAACGAAAGCCCATTTGCAAAAAATCACCGATATTCATCTTCATTCCGACAAGCTGCGCGAAATTGAGAATAACGGAAACGTGACCAATATCTATGTGCTGGCCATTGCTGCCCTGATTTTGCTGCTGATTTCGGTAAGCAACTTTGCCAGCCTGAACCTGGGAATGGCCGGGTTTAACAGCAAATTTATTTCAATTAACCGCATTCTGGGCTCAACCCGCAACACGAACCTGAAGTACTTCTTCATCGAAAGCCTGATTATTGTCGGAACAGCCATTGTTTTTACATTCCTGATTTCGATACCTGCAAATTTGATTATCGCAAAACAGCTAGGCATCAACCTTTTCAAGGGAAATGTTACTTTGACTATGCTGATAACCGGACTTTTCAGCTTATTCAGCATATTGGCCGGGCTGCAACCTGTACTGAAACAAAATATCCGAAAGATGTACCGCCAGACATCTTCCTCCCTGCTAAATACAAAGAGCATTCTTGTGAGCAAAGGCATTATTGTTACCCAATATTCGCTTGCCATTATGCTGATTGTCTCGGTTATCGTTATTTCGCGGCAAAACAACTTCGCCCTCCACAATTCGATGGGTACGAAAGAAGATAACATCATCTGTTTCGAATCGGTACATGCCAACATTCAGCAAAAATTTGAAGTTTTTAAGGCCGAACTAATGAAACACAACACCATCGAATCGGTTTCTGCAATGCTCGATCCTCCCGGGGGAGAGGCCAACGATATGTTCCAGTTTGAAATGGAAGGCTTCCAAAAAACAGATGTCCAGCGGAAAAACCTGATTGGTATACTTCCATGCGATTATTCGTTCGCTCAACTGTTTCATCTCAAATTTCTGAACGGTCAAAACTTTTCGGAGAAGAATAACGACAACGAAGGCTCAGGAGAATACATCATAAACGAGACCGCATTGCATTACCTGAATTTTACCAATCCCAACGACGCCATTGGCAAGGACTTTAAGCTGATCTCATCAGCGCAGGGGATCGAAATACCTGGCGGTAAAATCATTGGGGTGGTCGGGGATTTCCACCTTTCGAGTATGAAAAAGAAAGTGAATCCACTCGTGATGTTTAAACGCGACAAGCTGTGGCTGATCAATTTTGTGATATCCTACAAACCAGGAATGCGCGAGGCGGCCATATTCGACATCCGAAACGTGTGGACAGAAATGTTCCCCACGTATCCATTCAGTTACGAGCAAGTTGGGGCAATGTACCGCAAAGTTTACAAAACCGAATTGCTGCAGGCCCGGCTGTTAACCATTTTCACCATTATATCCATATTCATTTCGTCGATGGGCTTACTGGGAATTTCGCTTTTAACAGCACAACAGCGGGTGAAAGAAATAGGAATCCGGAAGGTGAACGGCGCCCGCATTTCGGAAGTGCTCGTATTGCTTAACAAAAGCTTTGTAAAATGGGTTGTTGCAGCTTTTGTAATTGCCACGCCCATTGCCTGGTACGCCATGAATAAATGGCTCGAAAGTTTTGCCTACAAAACCGAATTAAGCTGGTGGATTTTTGCCTTGGCGGGTTTGCTGGCGTTGGGAATTGCGCTACTGACCGTTTCATTCCAATCGTGGAAAGCTGCAACAAGAAATCCGGTTGAAGCATTGAGGTACGAATAAGAAAAAAAGAGAGGGTTCCAAAAAAGTGGGACCCTCTCTTTTAATAAGATATCTTCATGAAATCCGGTTTAGCTTTTCATGATATTATTAAAATCAATCTGTATTTTCATCAGGTTGACCGAATAGTTCAGAATATTCCGCACTTCACTCAGAATATTCAGCAAAAGCATACTATTCTTGGTTCCCACATCATTCTTTTTAATCACTTTAATCAGGTTTTTACGAGCTTCCCTGATTAAACCAATTATTCTTGCTTGTTCGGCATTTAAAACTTCAAGTTTCTCATTATCGATCGAATCAAGCGAATCAATCATTTTTTGGGCAAATACCGAAAACTCTTCCGCAATCTGGGTCAGTTCAGCGGCCTGTGATTCCAGAATTGGCTTGTGATTATTATCGACATGGTTGAATACCGGCTCAGTCATATAATTGATGCAGTGCGCCAGTTCCTTCAGGTAATCGAGCGTTAACACATAATAATGGCTCGCCTCAATGGTATCGGGCGGAAGAGAATTAATGGTCAGGTGAATTTTGCTCTTTTTATTAGCCAGTTTCTGATCAAGCTCAACAGTCAGTTGCAACTGTTTTTTCAGGTCTTTTCGATTTTCTTTGATCAGGCCTTTAATGGTTTCGCTGAAAATACTGCTTACCGAATTCAGTGTTTTGGTGATACCCTTGTTGTTTGATTCGAACATGGTAACAACATTGGGGATTACCTCAGTTTCTTCCGTTTTTTCCAGATTGCTTTCTACGCGTTTTTTGTGTGTAAGGTGTGTTCTGTAAAATGCGAAAATGGCAAACGCCAGGACTGTAATTACCCCAAAAATCTGGGACCAACCCATAAAAATGGAAAGGAAGAACGCAACGGAGAAAGCAGCAAGCCCGGTAATAAACCAACCTCCGATAACAGTGAATACACCGGTGATCCGGTAAACAGCGCTGTCGCGGCCCCAGGCGCCATCAACAAGCGAAGTACTCATGGCTACCATAAAAGTGACATAAGTTGTTGAAAGCGGTAATTTGAATGAAGTTCCGATGGCAATCAAAATTGAAGCGACCATCATATTTACGGCTGCCCGCACTAAGTCGAACATCGGTGGGTTTGGATCTTTTACTGCCTTTGGGTCCAATTCTTTATTTTCGAACCGGCTTTGTATCTTCAGAAGTAGTGGCTCCGGAATAATCTGGCTTACAAAGTTGCTTGAATTAACCACTCTCCGGACTAAAACCCGTGAAAAGGCTGATGATCCGAATCGTTCCACGCCTTCATCCTGGCGGCTAAGCTTTAACTCTGTCTCGGAAACAGACTGTGCCTTTTTCGAAGTCCAGAGGGCAACGACCATCACCGTTCCTGCTCCTGTTAAAAAAAGCATTGGCGTTTTTATTTCGCCGAGCAGGCTTCCCATTAGCAGGTCGTTACCGCTGTTGGCCATATATGATTTAAACGATTCGAATCCGGCCAACGGAACCCCGATAAAGTTTACGAGGTCATTCCCTGCAAAAGCCATAGCCAGCGCAAAAGTTCCGGCAAGTACAACAACTTTTAACGGATTAACCCTGAAAACCAAATTCAAAAGCTGAAGCAAAAACGACCAAAGAATAAAACTCAGCAGCAAAATGATCAGGGTATTTTCCTTTATGGTACTGTAAAGTTCAGGAGTCATAAAAGAAGCATCTTTAACCCCTTTAATCAGGATAAAATAGGTTATAGCCGAAATAGCGAAACCGCCCCAAAGCGATCCATAATATTTAATTGTTTTTTCCAGGTTGAAACTGAAAATTAACCTGCTGATCCATTGAATAACCACCCCAAAAACAAAGGAAAAAACTACTGATAATAAAATACTGGATATAATGGCCAGCGCTTTGGATGAATTTATAAAGTCGCCTATCTGGGCAATTTTTTCAACGCCCTCAACAACAATGGTTGCTCCTTCGCCAACTTTTAAAAAAGCCATACCGACAGCGGCGCCAAGCAAGCCAAAAACAAGGGAAACCGTTGTTGATGTTGGTAGTCCGAAGGTGTTGAAGAAATCAAGCAAAAGCACATCGGTAAACATGACGGCCAGGAAAATGATTATGATTTCGGTGAACAGGAAATACTGCGGATGAAACAGTCCTTTACGCGCAACCTCCATCATTCCGTTCGAAAGAAGCGCACCGGCTATGATACCGACGCTGGCTACCATCATAATGATGCGTCGTTTCGCCACTTTTGAACCAATGGCAGAATTCAAAAAGTTAATGGCATCGTTTGCCACTCCAACGGTCAAATCCGAAATGGCAAGAATGAAAAGTACGACTAAAAAAAAGATGTAAATACTCATTGGAAAGGTTTTAATTTTCGAATTTGGAATTGGCCTCAGAAAGAGTTTCTGGTATTTTTATGATCATTTTAATTGAGGTCATTAACTGAAGTTTATTCGAATCTTAATCAAAGTTTAATTGTTTGAGCGGACAAAAGTACATTTTTTTCTTGATTACAACCCTCCGAAAATACTTTTAATGGTGCGGTGAAACTTGTGAACCGATAGAACCGGCTGAGCATACATCATGATGCATTTTTTTGAAACTACCGGTAATTTTAAGCGGTCGATGGTTTGCTGAACTTCGGCAGACCAGGCGCCTTGCTGAAGCCAGATGTTCTTCAGTCCGATTCCGGCAGCATCTTCCAACACTTCCGGCACTTTTTCAGGCGGAATGGAAATCCACACACCATCCACCTTTCCGGTCACACTTTTCAGGTCGGGATAGCATTTAAAACCATCAATTTCCTGAACTTCAGGATGAATCGGATAAATTTCATAGCCTTTGGTTTTCAACTCTTTGGCAGCATAATTTCCAAACTTTTTGCCTGAACGGGACATCCCGACAACGGCAATTCGCCTGAATGATACAAATTGTTCGATTAATGGGTTCATAAGCTGATTTCTAGGATTGTGTGAAGTTACAGCTTTTCAAAGAACACAGCAACACTTTCAACCGACTTTGCTTATTCAGTTATAAAAATCATAGCCCATCATTAAAACAGACGAATCATGGTTTGGATAATCTTTCCCGAATCTCTTTCAGTACTTTTCCTGAAGCCAGGAATACAGCAGGTTTACCCGAAAGCGGATTGTTTTGGGTGACCACAACAGTTTGATATACATCTTCTATATTTTGAAACGTCAGAACTTCTTCAGGAGTTCCCTGTGTATGCACTTTGCCCTGGTTGACAAGTACAAGCCTGTCGCAATACTCAGAGGCCAGGTTCAGATCGTGAATAACCATCAAAACCGACAAACCCATTTCCTGATTCAACTGTTGCAGAACATTCAGGATATGAACCTGATGCGTAATGTCGAGATGCGAAGTGGGTTCGTCGAGCAAAAGCAATTCGGGCTGTTGGGTTAATGCGCGGGCAATGGCAGCAAGTTGTTGCTCACCACCGCTCAGTTCAGTCATCAGCCGGTCTTTAAACCGCCAGGTGTCGGTCATTTCCATGTATTTCCTGACGATCTGAAAATCTTCTGCACTCTCGAAAAAGCTGAAGCGGCTGTGATAGGGAATCCGGCCCATCACCACATAATCTTCAACGGTAATTTCTCCGGCTTCGATAAACTGACTAACAATAGCGATATTCTGTGCCAGTTCGCGCGGAGAAAATGCCTGGAGATTTTTCCCTCCCAAAATGATTTGGCCTGATTTTAAAGTCAGTGTTCCGGCAATCGCACGAAACAAAGTTGTTTTTCCTGATCCGTTTGGTCCGATAATTCCGGCAAATGAACCTTTTGGAATTTCGAAATTTACTTCCGACAGTTGAAATTTCGGATACCCGCAGCAAAGGTTTTGTATGTTCAAAATTGCAGATTCCATCATCAGTTACTTTTTAGCATTTGGGCCGACGAACGGCTCATCATCAGCAAAAAAACAAGGCCACCGACAATACCGGTAATTACACCAATCGGCAATTCGTTAGGCGAAATAATGGTACGCGCAATTACATCCGACAAAACCAGAAAAACAGAACCCGACAAGAACGAACTGATCAGCAAAATACGATAATCGGAGCCCACCAAAAGCCGCATCAAATGCGGAATGATTAGTCCGACAAAGCCGATCACTCCGGCCACAGCCACGCAAACACCGGCAAGCAGCGAAGCCAGTAAAAACAAAAGTTTAATGGTTGTATCGGTATTTATTCCGAGGTGTTTGGCCTTTTCTTCGCCCAAACGCAAAGCATTCAGTGGCTGAACAAACAGATAGGAAGCGAAAAGCGTAGCTAAGGCCAAACCCAAGGTCAGGTAAATCAGCGACATATCCGGCTCGTCGAGCGAACCCATGATCCAGAAAATGATGCCGTGCAGGTTCTCGGAACTGGTAATGGCCATTAGTAACATCATGGACGAAGAGGCTATGAAACTGATCATTACACCGGTAAGCAGCATGCTTTGAATATTGATTCGCCCGTTGCGCGAACTAATCGAGTAAACCAGGAAAATCATCAGGAAAGCGCCGGTAAATCCGCTAATTGGTAAAATAAAAGAACCCACAAACTGATGCAAACCGAACACAATGGCAAAAGCCACTCCCAGTGATGCGCCGCCTGAAATACCAAGCGTGTAAGGTTCCACCAAAGGATTGCGGTAAACGCCCTGCAACAATACTCCGGAAAGACTGAGTGATCCGCCAACTGCAATTCCGAGTAAAATGCGCGGGAACCTGATCTGGCTCAAAATGGTATATTCGGTGCTGTCGTGACTTTCGCGCAACATCCTGAAAATATCAGAAAATCCAAGGGTTATTTCTCCAACCGACAATGATAAAACTACGGAAACGACAAGCAGGACAAGCAGTCCGGCTAAGTAAAACGACCACCGAAGGTATTTTTTCTGCATCATAAAATTTACGATTTCATCATTTACGATTTACCATTTTGGGCTGGTTCCGTTAAATTGTAAATGGTCTAATGGTCAATTGTTTTTCACTTTAGGCACTTTCTGATACATCAATCCGATCATTTCTTCCAGTGCATCCACAAATAAAATTGGCGTTGGGCTGCAGGTTTTATCAGCATCAAGAATGAATATCTTTTTGCTTTTACTGGCCGATAGCGACTTATAGCCTTCCCAGGTTTCCTTTTCTTCTTCGGCAACAATGCCCATCGTCACAATAAAAATGACATCCGGATTTTGCTTCAGCACATATTCGCGGGTAACGCTACCCATTTTCAAGGCTTCGGCGCTGTTTTTCCCTCCTGAAAACCGGATAAAATCTTCCATAAAAGTATTCGGAACGGCGCAGAATAATGGTTTAGCGCCAATCTGAATAAACACATTCGGACTTTTCCCTTCCGGGACTTGAGCTTCCAGTTTTTTTAACCGGGCCCGCTGCTTTTCCACTATGTCTTTCGCTTTGACTCCTTGCCCAACCAGCCCACCAATCTGAATGAATCGTTCACAAATCTCGTCGAACGAATTTGGGTATGGCTGTGTAACCACTTTCATTCCCAGTTTCCTCAAATTGTCAATGGTTTCGGGACGCACGAGCGACGATGCAATAACCAAATCGGGTTTGAGCATCACTGTTTTTTCAAGGTTCACGTTCATGGCATTGGCCACCACCGGAATTTGATCGGTAGCTTCAACCGGGCAAAAATCGGTGCAACCCACCAGGCGATCCTGTTCGCCCATCAGGTACAAACTTTTGGTAACCCATGGCACCAGCGAAACAATTCGTTTCGCTTCCTGCGCCTGCAGTGCAATCTGACTGGCCAGCAGAATTATCAGGAGAAAATATTTTCGCTTCATTTTACTTTTTCAGAATTATCGTTTTTCCTGTTCTGGCCGACTCGCGGGCCGCATCGAGAATTGTCACAACCGTTACATTGTTGCTTAGCGAATACAGATCGTATTTCGTCATTTTCACTTTTCCGCGAATAACATCGGCAAAATAACTAAACGGATCTTCGTAAACAGCCACATCGCTTGAAGTAACTTTTTTCACCTGCTCTGCCTGCATCGGTTCGTTTCGCAAGCGCATGGTGTTATTATTTACAGCGACAACATAGCCCGATTCGCCATAAATTTCCATATCTTTCCGGCTAAAGGGCCAGTTCCACGATGCCTGAATAACTGCTTCAGCCGAAGTATAATTTACCAGGATGGTGGCATCATCATCAACTTTCGGATAAACTTCAGGCTTAAACTGACGGGTAACTGCGGTAACCGAAACAGGTTCTTCGCCTTTCATCAGGTAAGTCATCAGGTTGGCGCCATAGCAACCAAAATCAATCAGAGCTCCGCCGCCGTTTTGAACCGGATCGGTCAGCCAATCCAGGAAATACTTGTCGCAGCCAATTTCCTTAGGTCCCTGGTGGCCATCGTGAATAACTACTTTCCTGATTTTTCCAACGTAATTACTGTCATTTACCAACTGGTACGATTTGGCTGTAGTAGGATACCAGGAGGTTTCGTAATCGGTAAGCAAATGAATGTGGTGTTTTTCGGCAAGTTCAACCATTCGCCTCGCGTGTTCCACATTGGTTGCCAGTGGTTTTTCAACCATTACATGAATTCCGCGTGGCGCACAGGCTTCAACAGTTGCCAGATGTTCGAAAATTGATCCGAATGCAACCACTGCTTCGGGTTTTGTACTTTCAAGCATTTGATCCAGATCGGAATAAATCAGCTTCGGATCGAAATTGTATTTTTTCGACAAACTTTGAGCCAGCTCAACATTCGGTTCATACACACCGACCAATTTAAAATCGCCTTTATCTTTCCTGCCTAAAATAAAAGCAATGTGTCCGTGTGTCATTCCTGAAACGGCCAACCTGATTGGCTTTTGCGAGTTCGATTGTGCCTGGGTTGATGGAATTATCATCAAAATAAACATAAATACAAAAAGGACAATTTTAGGAATTTTCATAACTCTTTGGTTTTAATTGGTTCGATTACAAATATTACTTCGGAAGAAATGAAAAGGAAACGCCTTCGCTTTTCACCGATCTTTTTTCCCGAAGATTCGAATTGAAATAGTTTGAACTGGCAGGTCTTCTGGCTCACTCCAATTTTTGAACTGCCTTCCCAAAGCCCCTCTTAATCTCCCCGAAGGGGAGAAATTAGCCCCCTTTTGGAAGGGAGAAGTGAGCTTCAGTGGCAAAATGTTGTTCAAAAAACTTTACCCTGGCCTCCCTCCGGGGAGGTTGTAGGGGCATAGAGTTTACAGCTGCGGGTACAGCTCCGGTATCGCACCGGATTCCCTTTTTGTTCGGGTTAGTGTGAACCAACTCCGGAACCAATTCAGCGGTAAAAGTAGGAAAATAAATAGAAACCCATGCTCCGTGCCCCGAGGTATCTTATTTGGTTTTGCCTTCGGTTACAAGTCGGCAAACTAGTGAAACGAACAACTGAAAAAAATGACGCGAATGATTTCCCAAAAAGGACAGCACGATTTTAAAAAAGGACAGCACCTTTTTAGTAAAAGGACAGCACGAAATTCAGAAAAGGACAGCACCTTTTTAAAAACGGTAAGCACGAAATTTAGAAACCCATAAACACGATGTTAAAAAACGATGTTGACTGTGCATTTCTGTCCCATTCTGCTTCAGCTTTTTAAATGAAAGAAAACCTATTACCGTGAGTTCGATAGAAGATACGGTCTCAATTTTTATGAATAAAACTTTGAATTGCCCCATCCCCAAGAGGCTGTCTCAAAAGTCAAAATTATTGTGAACCGGGTCATCCCGAATTCATTTCGGGATCTGATATACAATGCGTTGATATCCTGAAACAAGTTCAGGATGACAGTATCTATGACTTTTGAGACAACCTCGGTTTGGTCAACGAAAATTCTGAAAATATGTCCGATAAAGAGCATACATTCAGAACTTGCAGGATGAAAAGTCCCCCGTTTGGGGGATTAGGGGGCAGCCCACTAAAATGTATCCAATCATATCTCTGATTTTTAGATACTTTTATATCGAACTCAGGTTATTATCTTTTATTGTATTTTTACCAGATACAAAATTCCTGATCGTGAGCCAGAAAGTACTTCTCATAACGCCACCGTTTACACAACTCAATACGCCATATCCGGCAACCGCCTACCTGAAAGGGTTTCTGAACACAAGGAACATCGAATCACTTCAATGCGATCTGGGCATTGAAACCATTTTAAGACTTTTTTCTTCGGAAGGCCTGAAGTCTCTTTTTCAGGAACTCGCAACACGTAAGCCGCAGCTTTCATCCAATTGTCAACGGATTTTCAACCTTCGCGAAAGCTATATCCAGACCATCGATCCCGTAATTGCCTTCTTGCAGGAAAAAAATCTGACTCTGGCACATGTAATTTGTGATGGAAACTTTTTGCCCGAAGCTTCGCGATTTGCACAGGCTGAAGATTTGGAATGGGCATTCGGCACCATGGGAACACGCGACAAAGCCAAACATCTGGCCACGCTTTATCTCGAAGACCTTTCCGACTTAATCATCGAAGCCATTGATCCGCATTTCGGGTTCAGCCGCTACGCCGAACGTTTGGGCCGGTCGGCTGCAACATTTGACGGACTGCATGCCGAACTGCAAAAACCCGACAGCTTTGTAGACCACATTCTACTGAAATTGCTTCAGGAAAAACTAGAACTTTCGCAACCAACTTTGGTGGCTTTTTCTGTTCCTTTTCCCGGAAATTTATACAGCGCTTTTAAGTGTGCCCAATACCTCAAGAAGAATTTTCCTGAAGTAAAAACCGTGATGGGTGGCGGATTTCCGAATACAGAACTGCGCTCGCTAACCGATGCACGTGTTTTTGACCATTTCGATTTTATTACGCTCGACGATGGCGAAACTCCCATATTGAACCTGATGGAATATCTGGATGGAAATCGGGTAAAAGCTGAATTAAAACGAACCTTTGCGCTCGAAAACGATGAAGTTATTTACTTCAACGGCTCTAAACAACCCGACTTTTCGCAGTTTGAAACAGGTACTCCCGACTATTCCGATTTTCAACTCGACAGCTATCTTTCGGTTATCGAAATTGTGAACCCGATGCACCGATTGTGGAGCGACGGCCGCTGGAACAAACTCACTCTGGCACATGGCTGCTACTGGGGTCGCTGCACATTTTGCGACACAACGCTTGATTACATTCGCCGCTACGAACCCAATACCGTGCAGGTTTTGTGCGACCGCATGGAAGAAATGATCGGGCAAACCGGTCAAATTGGCTTCCATTTTGTCGATGAAGCCGCTCCGCCAGCCTTGATGCGAGCCTTAGCTTTGGAAATCATTCGCCGAAAACTCACCGTCGTTTGGTGGACGAACATCCGCTTCGAAAAAAGTTTCACCTTCGATTTGTGCCTGCTCCTGAAAGAATCGGGCTGCATCGCGGTTTCCGGAGGATTGGAAGTAGCTTCCGACCGTTTGCTGGGAATGATTAACAAAGGGGTGAGTGTTTCGAAAGTAGCCAAAGTGACCGATAATTTCACGCGGGCCGGAATCATGGTTCATGCCTATTTGATGTACGGCTTTCCTACACAAACGGCGCAGGAAACCATCGATTCGCTGGAAGTGGTGCGGCAACTGTTTGAGTCAGGTGTGATTCAATCGGGCTTCTGGCACTTGTTTGCTTTGACGGCGCACAGTCCGGTTGGCCAAAATCCCGATAAATTCAGGATAAAAATTGAAAACGAAAAACCGGGAACTTTTGCCAACAACGATTTAGTTCACAGTGATCCAACCGGAACTGAACATGAACGATTCAGCGAAGGACTGCGCAAATCGCTTTTTAACTACATGCATGGCATTTGCTTCGATTTTCCACTTCAGGATTGGTTCGATTTTAAAGTTCCACGAACTACTATTGCTCCAACCTATATTCAGCAATCGATTGACGAACAGTCGTATGAACCGGCAAGTCCGAATGCCAAAATCGTTTGGTTGGGCGGAGTTCCATCGATTCGGGTATTCACCCGGAAAAAGAAAAACCTCAGCTTCGAAATGGCAGAGCTCACCTTCAGCAACAAAAAACACGATTTGGTGATTCAACTGAAACAACAGGAAGGCAAATGGTTGCACTCGCAAATTCCGTTGCTGTTAGTTTTCAATCCGCAGCAAATCACTCTTGGAGAGCTCGAAAAAAACTTCGAACAGCAAACCGGTGAAGATTTTGTGCTTTTCTGGAACAGCCCGGCGATAAAGGAATTGAGGGAGAATGGACTGTTGATGTTGTAAAACTTCAGTTTAACCACAGTGAAACTGGAAACTTCACAAAATTTGACATTTCTCCACGCAATTGCGACTAATTATTAGTTGCAATTTTCTATATTTGCAGAATGGGAACAAAAGACAAATTAGTACTTCGGTTTAGATCAAAACCAAAAGATTTTACTTTTGGTGAACTAAAACGACTGCTGCAAGGTTTTGGCTATCTTGAGGAGCAAGGTTCTGGATCAAGAGTTGTTTTCATTAATGCAGTTTTAAATCACAGAATTAAACTTCATAAACCACACCCAGGAAATATCTTAAAACGATACCAAATGGATTTGATCGAACAAGAATTACAAAACAAAGAACTATTATGAAGAACATATTGACATACAAAAGTTTTATCGGATCGGTAAATTTCAGTACTGATGACAGGGTTTTCTTTGGCAAAATAGAAGGCATTAATGATTTGGTCTCTTTCGAAGGAACGACCGTTGAGGAACTTGAAAATGCTTTTAAATCAATGGTTGAGGAACATATCAATGATTGTAAACAAGAGGGAAAATCAGCAGGAAAATCTTACAAAGGGAGTTTCAATGTCAGGATTAGTCCAGATTTACATAGAAAAGCTACACAAATCGCCAGCGTTGAAGGTATAACTCTGAATCAGCTTGTCCAAAGGGCAATTCAGCGCGAACTCGAAACCGGAAATTGAAGTTATTTTTGTTGTTTGGCTATTAGCTAAAGGACAAACAGTTAGCGCAAAGAATGTAAGATGCCGAAACAAGTTCGGCATGACGCTTCGATCACGCGCTCCTCAAATCAAGAGAGTCATCCTGAACTAGTTTCAGGATCTTTTCAATAAATTTCAATTTTCCATCCCTTAGCTTTTAATTCTTGTGAAATGCAAATACTTCATGTATTTTTGCTGCCCATTGAACTGAATTGAAAATCATGACCAAACAGATCGTTGTCAGTGGCATCAGGCCAACCGGAAATTTGCACCTCGGAAATTACTTTGGCGCCGTGCGCAGCTTCCTCAAAATGCAGGAAGATTACAATTGCTACTTTTTTATTGCCGATATCCATTCACTTACCACGCACCCAACTCCTGAAAACCTTCAGTCAGGAGTAAAACAGGTGCTGGCCGAATATTTGGCTTGCGGTATCGATCCGGATAAATCGACCATTTTTATCCAGAGCGATGTTCCTGAAGTTTCTGAATTGTACGCTTTTCTGAATATGAACGCCTATTTGGGCGAGTTGGAACGCACCACTTCGTTCAAGGAAAAAGCACGCAAACAACCCGAAAATGTAAATGCCGGCTTGCTCACTTACCCGGTTTTAATGGCAGCCGACATCATCATTCATAAAGCACAGTTTGTTCCGGTGGGAAAAGATCAGGAGCAAAACCTGGAAATGGCCCGCAAGTTTGCCGGACGTTTCAACCGCATGTACAACTGCGAACTGTTTCCGTTACCTCAACCATTTACATTTGATGGTGGCGACATGATTAAAGTTCCCGGATTGGATGGCAGCGGAAAGATGGGCAAATCAGAAGGAAACGGCATCTTTCTTTTTGAAGACCCGAAAGATATTCGCAAAAAGGTGATGCGTGCCGTGACCGACGCCGGGCCAACCGAACCCAACAGTAAAAAAGCAGAAGCCGTTGATAACCTGTTTACCTTGCTAAAAATCGTTTCAACGCCTGATGTGGTGAGCCATTTCGATGCGGCTTACAACGACTGTAGTATTCGTTACGGCGACCTCAAAAAACAATTGGCCGAAGACATTGTGGCTTTCACGGCACCCATTCGCGAGCGTATTCTCGAAATCCTGAAAGACGAAGCGTACCTGGGTAAAGTTGCCCGAATGGGAGCCGAGCGTGCCCGCGAATCGGCCCAGGCAACACTCAACGAAGTGAAAGATGTGATTGGGTTCAGAAGGCTGTTTTAAATCAATATTCATCCGACTCGAAGTCATCGGATGAATATTGATGAACATTTTATCAGGGTTTCACTTCAAAGTGGAGCCCTGACTTGCTTTATGAATATCCATTTCAGGAGAAATATTTTCAACGTTTAATAAGTGTTTATGCAGTTTAAACTTTGTTAAAAATCTGATTCCCAGTAAACTATTTTCAGACTAATTCGTCTTTTATAGTGTAAATTTTAAAGTATAAACATTAAAAAATTAGTCATGAAAAAATTAGCAATGTTATCGATGACTGTCTTTTTTGCAGCTAGCTTCGTGCAAGTGCAGGCAAAAGAAGGAGCGAGAGAAGTCCTAAAATCGGAAATCGAAAATTCAAGAAAGGAGATAAAAACTGAAAGAAAAGAAATGAGGAATATGAAAGAAAACTCGGTGTCCGATTTTTCCAAAAGAGCATTTTCAATCGATTTTGGTGACGCTCAAAATGTAACATGGAAAAAAGCCCTTAGCTACGATGAAGCCGATTTTACAGAAAGCGGTCAGGAAATGAAAGCCTACTACGACCCGGAATCGAATTTGGTCGGAACAACTTCTTTTAAGACTTTTGCAGACATACCAGCAAATGCTCAAACAGAAATAAAGAGAAAGTATAAAAATTATACGGTTGACAACGTTGTTTACTTCGACGATAATGAAGACAATGATACCGATATGATATTCGGGGATAACCTATTCGAAGATGCTGATAATTACTTTGTTGAACTGAGCAACCATAGCAAAAAGATTATTCTGCAGGTCAACCCCGAAGGAGAAATATTCTTCTTCAAACAGCTCTGACAATTTACGCTGATAAATAGAATTGAAATGTCTCAAATTTTATAAGATACATTTCCTTTTTTGAACAAATTAAACAGGGTTTCATTGAAATGAAACCCTGTTTTGTTTTGGTAAAAAATAAGAATTCAGAAAATTGCTATTTAACTTTCTGAAATTTAAAACATCATATTTACCGGTAAAAATTGGATACTCGCGGGTTTCAGTTCTTACAGAACGAATAAAGATATTTCCTTTGCCGGGCCATTAAAAAACAATTAATACTGATTTTGGATCGTAATTTTTGAATGACCTGGTGCAACCTATTCCGGAAAATTCAATCTATGATTGTTAACGACTTGCTTAGGCAAAAACACACTTGCGATTAAAATACAGTATTTGCTTATTCGTCATTTAAAGTATATAAAGTTCAGAAAACAGAAAACAAACAAACAATGAAACAATTCAGTACACTAATCCTATTATTATTTCTGGCCATCAACTCGTTTGCCGGAATGGTGACCCTGAGCGGTTACCTTAAAGACAAAGCGAATGGCGAGGCCCTCATTGGAGCTACCGTTTACATTCCGGAAATAAAAACCGGTGTCATTACCAATCCTTACGGCTTTTACTCCATTTCGGTACCACAAGGTGACTATTCGGTTACTTTCTCGTATATCGGTTACCAAAGCCAGTCGCCGCTTATTAACCTGAATGAAAACAAGCAACTTAATATCATGCTTGAAGAAGATTCGAAACAGATTGACGAAGTGGTGGTTACCGGCGAAAAAAAGAACCGCAACGTGGAAAGTCTCCAGATGAGCATGGAAAAAGTTCAGGTGAAAATGATTAAAAAATTGCCTTCGTTTATGGGTGAAGTCGACATCATTAAGAGCATTACTCTTTTGCCCGGAATCCAAAACGGAGGCGAAGGAAGCTCGGGTTTGTATGTGCGTGGTGGCGGCCCCGATGAAAACCTGATGCTTTTGGACGAAGCTCCGGTCTACAATGCATCGCACCTGCTCGGGTTTTTCTCGGTATTTAATTCTGATGCTATTAATGATGTGCAGGTTTATAAGGGCGGAATTCCGGCAGAATATGGCGGAAAAGCATCTTCAGTAATCGACATCCGAATGAAAGACGGAAACTCACAACAACTTGGAATAAGTGGCGGAATCGGCAATATTTCGAGCCGTTTAACTGTTGAGGGACCAATTATTAAAGATAAGTGGAGTTTCATCGTTTCGGGAAGAAGAACGTACGCCGACTTTCTGGGGAAACTCATTGGCATTGAGCAGTTGAAAGAAAACCAGCTCTATTTCTATGACCTGAACCTGAAAACAAATGTCCAGCTAAACGATAAAAACCGAATTTACTTCTCGGCCTACACCGGCGACGACTATTTCAAAGTGGGTGAATCGATCTATATGCGCTGGGGAAACCTGACGTCGACTGTTCGTTGGAACCACTTGTTCAGCAATAAATTATTTTCAAATACTTCGCTTATTTTTTCCAGGTACAATTACAATTTAGGTGTTCCGGGAAGTGGAGCCGACCAGTTCGACTGGACTTCGCAAATATCAGACTACAATTTCAAGCAGGATTTTTCGTGGTACCTGAATTCGAAAAACAAACTCACACTTGGGTTTAACAGCATTTACCATCATTTTAATCCCGGCGCAGTTGATGCCAACGACAATTCGTATTTCACTGATTTGACGCTGACCAACTTCAATGCGCTTGACAATTCATTGTACATTTCGAACGAACAAAACATCGGTTCGCGACTGACTTTGAGGTACGGTTTGCGCTATTCCTATTTTCAGCAAATCGGGGAGGGAATAGTCAGAACTTACCTCGATCCGGAGCATCCAAACGAAAACGAAGTTACCGGAACCATCGAATACGGTCCCGGGAAGTTGGTTCCTCCATCGTATCATAACCTAGAACCGCGCCTGGCATTGAAATATATGCTCAATTCACAAAGTTCAATCAAGGCATCGTACAACCGCATGGCTCAAAACCTGCATTTGATTTCGAACACCAATTCGCCCACCCCGCTCGACATTTGGCTTCCCAGCAGCACATACATCAAACCGCTGATTGCTAACCAGATTGGCTTGGGATATTTCAGGAATTTAAAGGAAAACATGTACGAAACTTCGGCTGAAGTATATTACAAAAAAATGGAAAATGTGATAGACTACATCGACGGAGCTGAATTGTTCCTGAAAGAAAACCTGGAAACCGAATTGCTGCATGGAAGCGGATATGCCTACGGACTGGAACTTTATGCCAAAAAACAGGAAGGCCGCCTGACAGGTTGGATAAGTTACACCTTGTCGAAATCTATGCGGAAAATTCCGGGAATCAACGATGGAAAAGAATATCCGTCGAGCTACGACCGAACTCATGTGGCTTCCGTTGTTACCAATTACGACCTGAGCAAACGCTGGAATCTTTCGGCAACCTGGGTTTTCTCAACCGGAAATCCAACGTCGTATCCCATTGCCAAATACGACGTTCAGGGAAACACGATGTATTATTATTCGTCGCGCAACAGCAACCGCATTCCCGATTATCACCGGCTCGACGTTTCGCTGACCTACGATTTCAAGAAAAATGATCATCGAAAATTCAAACAGTCGCTCAATTTCTCGATCTACAATCTTTACGCACGCCGGAATGCTTATTCGGTTTATTTCAGGCAAAACGAAGACAATCCGAACGTTTCGGAAGCCACGCGTTTGTCGATTATTGGCAGCATGATTCCGTCAATTACTTACAATTTCAACTTTTAATTCCTGAAAACATGAAAAATACAATATACCTTTTCCTGATCCTGATTGCATTCGCCGTTTCGTCGTGCGAAGACGTAATTGATGTGAAACTGAGCAACGAAGACCTAAACCTGATTGGTGTGGAAGCGCAAATAACAACAGTGGATGAACCAACTGTATTTCTTTACAAAACGTTGAACGTGAACCAGGATGTAGCTTATCCCGGAATCAGCGATGCTGTTGTAACCATTTCAGACAACGCAACACCTGCAAATTCAATCATCCTGGCAGAAAATCCGGAGCAAAAAGGACTCTACCAGGTTCCTGAAAATATGGATTACTTTGGTATACCCGAAAGAGAATATACGCTGACTATTGAAACTGATGGAGTTACGCTAGTTGCAAAAGACATGCTTTCGGGAGTTGAACCGATCGATTCGATCCAGGTCACACCTTCCTTGCGCGGCGACAAACGATTTTTGGGGATTTTTACCTACGGAAAAGAAACTTCAGGATTGGGGAATTACTACAAATGGGACATTTATGTGAACGACTCACTATTTACCGATGCGACCCGCATAGCCATTGCCAGCGATGAGTTTGTGGATGGAAACTACATTTCGAAACTCGAAATTTACACCGATTTCCACGATACGAATAAACCGGAAGATCGCGAACTGAACCTGAACGATACAATCCAGGTGAAACAAACATCGATTTCGGAGTTTGCCTATAATTTTTATTTCCAAATGATTAACCAAAGTTCTTCAGGATCGTTATTTAGCGTTCCTCTGGCCAATATCAAAAGTAATTTTACCTCAAGCGACGGAAAGCCAGTTCTGGGAATATTTACCGCCAGAGATGTTTCAGTTTCAAACAAAGTGGTCATTGGCCAGGCACTTGAAGACCAGCTTAAGAAATGACGCGTTAAAATGAACAGGCAAAAAGAGGCTGTCCGGGATAAGGTCAACCTCTTCTACCGGCTGGATAAAATGTTTTAGCACCCTATAAAAACAAAGGATTTTTACTCAATTCGAAAGATGTGCCGGAATAATCGGTTTTTGCCCAAGTTTGTGTTTTGCCGGATGGACTTCAGGATTATACAATAAGAGTTCAACCGTAAATTCGCTCCCAACGCCTTCTTCGCTTTCAACCCAAATCTTTCCGTTCAAGGCATCGATAAATTCTTTGCAAACAGAAAGCCCTAATCCTGTACTCTTTTCGCCTGAAGTTCCACGAGCATTTTTTTCATGACCGATCTCAAACAGCGAATCAAGCCTGGCCTTGTCCATTCCTATGCCTGAATCTCTTATAGATATCCGGACAAATTGGACGTTCGCCTCATACCTAACTTTGATCAGCCCATTTTTGTGCGTGAACTTAACTGCATTGTTAATCAAATTCCTGCAAATCGTCTTCACCATATTTCGGTCAGCCCAAATCAAAAGGTCTGGTTGCTCAAGATATTCAATTGTAATGTTCTTATCTCTTGCGATCGGGCGATAGAGTTCGAGGCATTCATTAAATATTTCATTGATACTTAATGCTATAAACAAGGGTTGCAAACTTTCCATTTGGCTTCTGGCCCAACTTAACAGGTTATCGGTCAACTCAAGAATCTGATCTGTTTTCTGGTTCATCATTTCTACTGTATTTTCAAGGGCTCCATAATTTTCGTCTTCAATATAGAAACCAATCAAACTTGAAATATTGAAAATGGAAGCCAATGGACTCCTAAGGTCGTGGGCAATAATACTGAACAATTTGTTTTGAGTATTTATTGATTTTTGAAGTTTGCTGTTCTGCTCCGATATTTTATTTTTTTGCGTCAGAATTCTTTTGCGCTGTATCTTTAAAAGTTTGTTTACCTTTTTGTAATAGTAAAAGAAATAAATAAATATCGCAAGAATCCCGCTGACCAGAATGATGATAAGGAACAGGTAATTACGCTGAGCATGTTGTATCCGTATCTGGTCTTCCTGATGTTGGTTCTCCTTTTCCAGCAGAGTAATCTGGTTGTTCTTTTTTTCGGTTTCGTATTTCGTTTCAAACTCAAGAACTTTTGCAGTAGTTTCTATTTTGTAAAGGCTGTCCTTTATTTGATTGTATTTCTGATAATAGCTTAAAGCTTTATCCATGCTCGCAATGTTATTTCTGTAAAAACCTGAATTCCAATGTGCTATATAAAGGTTATTGTAATTTCCCATAATAGACTGTGAGTTCTTGATTGATCGGGCAATCTCCAAGGCCATGTTATAGTAATTTATAGCCCTGGAATAATCTTTTTGGTCGTCATAAATGGCTCCTAAAACCCGATAACAACGCTCAGTATTAATCTTTTCTCCAATCTCTAAATTTGCCGCCAACGATTTTGTAATAGATTCTTTTGCTTCGGCGTATCGTTTTTGCCTGTAAAAAAGAGCTCCTAAATTGTACGTGATTAATGCTTTATTTGCCGGTGAGTCAACTTTCTTAATTTCCTCATAAGCTTTTTTAAACCATTCTTCTGTTTTGTCATATTCCTTCTGATCGGCGAAAACGTTTCCCTTATTCAGAAAAAGAAAAAACCTTTGCTTCTGGCTCAGTTGATCAAGGTAAGTGCTTTCAAGAATATTGAAATACTTCATTGAATTGGTATTGTCTTTCATTGAACGGTGAACGATTCCCAATTTATTCAAAATATCGAAACGCAAATTAAAGGAATCCTTATTTTGCAATAGCTTTTCCGCCTGAATTAAATGATTAACTGAAGAATGAAAGTCAGAACTCTGCTGGAAGGTAGTTGAAAGTCCAATGTGGGCTTTGATTTCGACTAAACGGTTATTTTGGTCTTGCGATTCTCTTAATACCTGACTGATTATTGCGAGGGAAGAATCGGGTTGTCCAAGTTGATTATAAATTATTCCTTGTTTGATTCGGGCTTCCCAAACACCATTCTGATAGTTTATTTTATCAGCTTTTCGTTGGATTGCTTTACTCAATTCAAAAGCACTACCCAAATTACTTTCCTTCAATTGATCCAATTCCGCAAGCATACGTTCAATTGTGGTGGAGTCGACTAATGAATTTGTTTGCGAAAGACCTTTTTTACAGATGAGTCCGCCAAAAAAAATAATCACCACTGCCAAGAAGAGCTTTTGCATATCTGGCTATAAATTGGAGTTAAAAAATTAACGATTACAAACTAAAAAGTAATGATTCTACTGGAACCTTATTGTCCATCGCCAAAATCAATGGTAGTAGAATCGCCGGCAGATGGGCCAAATTTGCCTTCCGAAACTGAGATTTCAGTGCTGCAAATGATTTTCTTGTAAACTGCTTTATCCAACTCGATATTTACGGTAGTCGAAAAAATTGGATTTTCCGGCCCGTTTACCAGTTGAATTGCGTCCGAAAGTGTGATGATTACACCCCAATATGAATCTTTGCCATCAGGAAGTTCTTGCTGGACGATTCTTGAGATTGTCTGGTTTGTTAAGGCACTAACAATTACTGCCAGTTCATACTTTCCCGTGTTTTTACCAAGACTTAAATAAGGTTTGTAAGTTTTCATGAATTTTTATTTTGAAAGGTTGATCTTTATTTCATTCTGAATCAGTGAACCAATATCGTAAAAATTTTCATGTTAACAAGAAATAGTTAGCACAGTACATCTAATTTTCAAGCCATTTAAATAATTTAACTGTTTTGCATTTGATCAAGAACATTGCGTTTGTATGGAATTAAGATTGTTTTTGTTTCTGGTTGCGGAGCCTTTTGATATGCAGTGCGATCATTGAATCCTTTTTCATTTGGGCAATACAAATCTGATAAGGGAAATCACTTGATATGAATTGGATTATTTTGATATAAGACGAAAATATAAAATCCATTAAATCGTTGATTTAATGGATTTTGATTCGATTTGGATGCCCCAAAAGTGGGCTGTACTGGATTCGAACCAATTGGCCTA
Organism: Prolixibacteraceae bacterium; assembly: GCA_041652995.1. Taxonomy (GTDB): domain Bacteria; phylum Bacteroidota; class Bacteroidia; order Bacteroidales; family Prolixibacteraceae; genus Aquipluma. The sequence continues at coordinate 22,328 of JBAZGO010000043.1, read as the reverse complement.
AACCGCTGAATATCATTTGTTTAAAATCATCCAACTCAAGCAACTCACGGAATTACTCACCAGCAAAAATTGACACTTAAATCACTGATTATTAATTCAATACAAAAATAAACAAAAATTCTAAATTACATCCACTTTTTAGCTTTTTTGTAGCGCTTTTTTACCTGAAAATTACCTATCCAATACCAAAACTTTCCACATGGCAGATTAACACATTCCGCCACTGCGTTAATAAAAATATACGACATGTATACCGGCGATGACCTGGAAATAATCAAACCAAATTCAGCATTTCCAGACGTTCATGATAATGGTTCATATACTGCCCTTTTGTTCCCTCATCTAAAAATGATCTCTGAACTAAAATTTCAACGCCCGCTTGTTCTTTAAGGAAAGGAGCAAGTAATTTATCAACCCTTTTCTCAGGTATTCCTATTTTTCTCCCGAATACGATAAAATCTTCCTTACATGGATGGTGTTGCGCGTTTTTTATTCTGCAATCAGACCAGTACCACTCTTTAAATAATTCGTCCGTTAAAGCAAAAAAACCTTCTTCATCGACATGAATTCTTGTATCCATCAAATCATAGGCAGGACTTAATACATAATCACCATTTACCGTCTCCAGTAAGGAGAAATTTTTCAAATGAGCATCACCATTGGAAAACAGGAAGTTAAAGACCACCAGATTAAATAACTTCTCCATTTCAATCTTCCATGCCCCAACGTATTTTTTAATTAATTCAGCAATACCTTCGTAAGAATACTCATATCGGAAATTATTTCCCGCATTTTCTTCTGTTTTACCTGCCAGGGTCGCAAAATCTTCTTTTCCAAATTTGGAGCCATTGGCTCCAACGTCAAATCGTTTTGTCAGGTATGCCGGTTCATCGTTGCTGAAAAATACCAACCCGTTTACCGCGGTAGGAATCTGGTATATCTGGCTGGCAATTTGCATGGTCAGATGTTCATTTGCAGGAGCCATTAAGACTTTTTTCAGTCCATGCGGTTTGGGTTTGAGGATATAGGTTCCTCTTTCTTTTTCTACTGTCAACCTAAGTTTGCTTTTATCCAGCAAAACGGAATATTTTTCCTGCATTCCCGAGATCGAGATTTTTTTTCTGTTTTGCATGAACCGCTTTTGGTCTTCTTCATCAATTTCAGGAGCGTTATAGGGTAAAATGTGACTGACTTTTCGCCCGGAAAACATCCTGCGCAGGAAAAGAGGACTATATTCTGAATATCCTTCCGCCAGCAATCCCGGGCAATTCCTTATTTCCATAGCTTTATTAATTAATCGGTTTGATCGTTATTGCCCCAATGGTGTCGTACTGAGCTGTGGCCAGTAATAAGCCAAAAAAATCATTCTTATCAATCTTCAGTTGCCTGGATTGAACAATCCGGTTTGCTCCCTCAGATAGCATATTATAAAAAACGGGGAATAAATATTCCGAAACGAACGACAATCGATTTTTAGGTAATGTCAAACTAATGGCTGGTTTCGAATTATCATTGAAATATTCAGAAATGTATTGAAACTCAAATGTCCGGTCTTCAGCTTCTGTTAGGATTCCGGCTAATACTCCATTTCGATATACTTCTGCTTTTCTCATTTACTCGTATTTTTGAGTTCCAGTCTTATTTCGAGTCCAAGGATATCGACAACTTTTTGCAGGTTCTTCAACGTAATATTCCCTTTGCCGCTTTCGAACCGTTTCAATGTTGCAATTCCGACCTCTGAAAGTTCGGCTAGATTTTCCTGATTTATTGCCAGAATCTCCTTTCGGTCTTTTACTGTTTTGATTATCTCTTCATTTGTCATATCCTAAATATCTATGGTATCATAAATAATACTTTTCGGTAAAGTTACGATACATTTCACTAAAAAACAAACAAATAGTATCTTTTGTGATACTATTAAGTATTTTATGAGTCCAACAGAGCACTCAGGCTCCTTGAAGTATCATATATGATTCTACAAGAAGCCTATGCCAAATAAGATACTTTGGATGACCCATTGGCAAAACATATGAAATCATGAATACAGAAAATGAAAAAGAAGAACTCACCGCACAGAATGTCCCCAAAGGGGTAAACTATCAGATCAAAATCGGTAAATCTGATAACCAAAAATATACAAATTATACCTACTGATCCTGATAGGGCTACCATTAATGACAATTTTAATGCTACAACTGGTTGTTTAATTCATTCACACACACTACTTTTGCAAAATAAAATAGTAATGACACAGCAGAATAAAATAGTAACAGCACTACGAAATAAAATAGTAATTGTACGGCATTGGAAAATGCAGGTGATTGATAACAGGATATAATCATTGGTACTCTAATTAAAAACTATGCCATGGCAACAATACAGGAGAGGTTAGCAGATTCCCTGAAGGAATTACAAAAACTAAAAAATGGCAATGGTCTTGCTGTAGTAAGATCATCAGACATTTCCCGTGTTCATTTGGAACGGTTGGTGACTAATGGATTTCTGCAGGAGGTAATGAAAGGATGGTATATTTCTTCCCGTCCGGACAGTGCTCCCGGAGACACAACAAACTGGTACACCTCGTTCTGGCATTTTGTCTCTGTATATGCCAATTCCAGGTTTGGCAATGACTGGTGTTTATCACCGGACCAGTCGTTATCTTTTTACAGTGGTAATATAACTGTTCCGCCACAGGTCATCATCCGTATTAACTTAGACCAGAATAATGTTGTAAATTTATTACACGGTACATCTATATTGTATATTAAATCCGCTATCGCCAATCCCATTCGTACTGAGCAGCAATTTAAAATAAATCTCTATTCGCTCCCTGAGGCTTTAATCGAGTGTAGCCTTACCTTTTTCAGATCAGAGATGATCTCAGCAAGGATCTGCTTATCTCTGATACCGGATGCTTCGGACCCGCTGAAAATTCTAATTGATAAAGGACAATCAAAAAAAGCTGGCCGTCTTGCCGGAGCTTTTCGCAACATCGGGAATATAGCTGCTGCAGACCAGATTATTGAAACCATGAAAGGTTTGGGATACGATATTCGGGAGGAGGATCCATTTGAGGAGCAGGCTCCAATTCCATTTGTCCGGATAACATCTCCTTACGTTTCCAGGTTAAAACTGATGTGGACAGCAATGAGGGAATCCGTTTTAATAAATTTCCCCAAAACGGATCATGTTCATACAGATATTGAAAGCTGCATGGAACGCATTAATGCCCAATATCAGTTAGATGCCTATCATTCCTTGTCAATCGAAGGATATAGGGTAACCAATGAATTAATTGGGAAAGTAAGGGGCGGGAACTGGAAACCAGACACCGATGCATCAGACGAGCAACAGAAAAATGCTATGGCAGCCAGGGGGTACTTTCAGGCATTTGAGTCGGTAAAGAAAAGCATTAAGGTGATTCTGGAAGGAAAGAATCCGGGGGAAGTAGCAAACTCTGATCATAATACATGGTATAGAGAATTATTCGCGCCAAGTGTTGCTGTCGGGTTATTGAGTCCGGGAGATTTGGCTGGTTACAGATCAAGTCAGGTCTATATCCGAGGATCAATGCACACTCCCCTAAATCCTGAAGCAGTGCGGGATGCTATGCCCGTATTGTTTGGTTTACTGAAAGATGAACCGGATGCACGAGTCCGTGCCGTTCTGGGGCATTTCATTTTTGTCTATATACACCCTTATATGGATGGAAACGGAAGAATCGGGCGATTTTTGATGAATGCCATGCTCATTTCCGGTGGGTATGAGTGGACGGTAATTCCTGTCGAAAGGAGGCCGGAGTATATGAAAGCCCTGGAGAAAGCCAGCGTTGAAGGGGATATCACTGATTTTACAAATTTTATCGGTTCTTTAATAATCAAAGACTGATTTGATCCTGATGTGCTATAAATTAATAAAGTTTCATTTTGACAGATATGATTGGAACGAAAGATAGATGACTTAGAAGTTTTACACAGATAGTCGATTCTTTTTCGATTATCTGTGCAGAATTAGCTGAAATTTTGAAAGAAATCCGATAGAGATGCTTGTATTTTTAAAACCATTCTGTCCTTTTCAGTATTATTTGGGTCAGGTTTTTTCTTTCAGCCAAATCCAGGATCAGCATCATCGAGTAAAATTTTTAATGATCAACTTCAAACAAACTTTATTTCCATAATGCACTATTTTTGCTGCAAAACAGAAATAAATACATTGCTGATTAGTTATCCCACCAATTTAGTAAACATCTTTGGCTGTCAATTGAATTCTATAAATTGGCAGCAAACTGAAAATAGTGCCAAAATTTTGATGATAATTATATGAGTCGACCTTTCATTTTGTCCGGTTTATTACGTAAAAAACTGGACAAATATAATCTTTGGACGGAATAACAAGGCGAATTAAATTCACTGAAAACAAGACAAATACATCATGTTCGTTTTCTGCTTGATCGCATTCACCTATATGAATTTTACAAATGAGGTCGTGAAATTAACAAGCATGAATTACTAAGCAACTTTGGTCGATTGGCAAGGCTTTTCAAATATCTACAAATCCTTTTAAGAAGAAGAGTAGCTCTTGGTATTATTATGCAAATATTATCACTTTTCAATACTTTTTGCATAAAAGAACTAAAAAGTAAAGGGTTGACTGTTCCCAATTGTCCCATGATTTTTTAATTGTTCAGAAAAATTTAGAGACACAAGAATTTTGATTTTCATTCAACATTCATGTTCATTTGCGATTTACTACGAGATGAGTAGCAGATCGCAAATGAAACAAGTTTTGAATTAATTGTGGCATAATTTGATTTTTAAACAAATTGTCAAGTCTGCTATTAACGACAAAAAAAATGGGAGGCTTTTGCCTCCCCATTTTCAAAACTTGATCTGGGTTTCAACTTCCTTGATCCTCTCGTCCAAAGTCGTTTTGATTTCTTCCATTACAGCGGATACTACCGGAGTGTTGGAGGTTTTAAACTCTTTTCCGGAAGCGTCCCGCAGGAATACTGTTGCTCCCAACCCGTCAGCTCCCAGGGAGAAGGTTTGGAGGTTCCTTCTGGTTTCGGTGAGCTTGCGCCACTTCTCAATGAGCATGCTCAAATCTTCAACCTTCTGGATGCGTTTTTCCAATGAAGGAACTTCAGCAACTTCTTTTTCATCTTTCTTCACCACTTCCAAAGAAGCTTTAGGTTGTTCTGCACTCTCAGCATCGAGTTTCTTAGCTGCATTATTCATATTATTTTCCACTGCCCTGTGGCTTTATTTTGGCATCTGGCACGCCGGTTAAAATTTCGGCGTAACCGGACATTGAGCTGTCACGGATCAGGTCAATGGGGTGCATGTCAGTTTCATGCCCGAAATGGGCAATCCATGAAACTGAACGCATCCGAAGGAAACGAGCCTCGAAAAGCGAGTTCCCCTTTACCGTTCCGTGAAGCGATCAATAACTTTGCTCGCAATTTTAAATGGAGTGATTTTACCTATTCATCAAAAAATAAAACACAGGATCTCTTTATTTATAAGCTGATTCTTGTACTCAAAGTACTAATATTGTGATATTTTTAAAGAACCACTATCTTCGGATTATTATCAAGATAATAGAGATTTCAATATCGAAACGAACAAAAAAGGGGCGTTTCAGCCCCCTAGAATTCAAATAACAACTGCTGCGATACAGCCTGTTTTTTGACAAGTTCTTCTTTCTTCTCCGGCAATCTCAATACCAAATAGCTTTCTTCTTTGGTTATTTCCCTGATGTATGGGACTGCCTTTTCCGGATGTAGTTCTATCCTCCAACCTGCATAAAAATGGTTCATCAGGGTATCCATCCAACAAACTTCGCCCAAAAGTCCGTTCAGGCATAGATTAACCAAACACATCATAGCACTGGTGCGGTCAATATCTGCTCCAAAGAATAACGAGTTTCGGCTTACTCTTGCTGCGGCCAGCAACATCCTGCCAGAGCCACAACAACAATCGGCAACCCGCTCCCCAAAACCTGCCGGGTTCAATATCCGGACCATCATATCGCAGATTGGCTCCGGGGTGAAAAACTGACCATTTCTGCCGTGGCTTAAGTATTCCATATAAAAATCACCAAAACCGTCTTTAAGCCCGTCTCCGTTATTGTCCATTTCGATGACTAACGAACCAAAAGCTTCAGCCATCAGATAGGCATCCGGCTTTTCGTAATTACGGACAATCTCAAGATAGCGATCTTCCTTTGCTCCCAATGATAGAGCGCAAACAACCATTTCAAGGAAATCATCAAACACCGAATGCAAACCATATTTATAACCGATTTGCAGGATATACTGGGAAAAACTTTTTAACTGTTCCATATCTTGAATATTTAATTGTTTCTAACTGTGAAATTTTGAGATAAAAAAAAGCGAAGGCTAAACTGCCTCCGCCATTTGGTCGACCAAAGCGGCGCTTGCCGCCAGATTGGGATGAACCTGATGTTCCAATATATAATCAACAGCCTTTTGTGCCTGAGAAGAAGCAATCAGCAACATTTTTTTATCTTCCTTGAATTTGCCGATCCAGCTTTTGATGTAGGCAGTACTGTTATCAATAGTGGCATTCTGGATACCCGTCATAAAGCACAAGTAGGCAGCTCCCAATTCAGCAACCAATTCTTCCTGGCTGTAATCCTGAGAACCAAATTTGTGCTCGGACAGCTTTTCATGCCTTCCAGTCCTGTTAATATGCCCGGTAGCGTGGATCAGCTCATGGTAAAGTGTCGAGTAATACTGTTCGTCCCTGAAAAAAGTTCGTGGATTTGGCATCCCGACATAATCACCAGTTGGTGAATAAAATGCGTGCGACTGGTCAAGCCTGATTTCAGGGCTATCGTACCAGAACTCGATTAACTGTTCAGCATCACCAATCGGGTCAAACTGATGGTCGTGTGCTTCAGTTGGTGGAATCTTGCTTTCATCAATACCTTCGGTTTGTTTCAGGTTAAAAACGGTGTAATACCGAAGAAAAGGTATATGGTCAATACTGCCATCTTTTTCTTCTGTATCCAATAGCTTCCAAAATACGACCGGGAACCCTTTTTCGCCTTTTAGAACATGTCCGCCCAATTCTTTTACCTGGTTGTAGGTGAGAAAAAACGGGGACCCAAACTTATCGGCCACCGTCAGCAGCAACCAGAAATTAAAGCCGCGATAAGCTTTCTTGTAAACCATGTTCTGAGGGAACCCGGTTTCTGCTTTCCAGGGCATTTGCCAAGGAACAACACCTTTTTCAAGGCGTTCAATAATCAGGTTGGTAACCATTTCATAAATGTCGAATGAAGTATTCATGGGAAATTGCCGATGCCCTTCGGACCTATTTTGGCACCCTTTGATTTAACAAAGGAAATATCTGGCACGCCGTTAAACTTAAATTTTTGGCGTACCAACATTGAGCTGTCACGGATTAGGTCAATGGGGTGCATGTCAGTTTCATGCCCGAAATGGGCAATCCATGAAACTGAACGCATCCGAAGGACGTCCCGATTTGCCGGGACGCCCCTTTACCGTTCCGTGAAGCGATCAATAACTTTGTCGGAAATTTGAGTGTAACACAAAACCTTATAACAGATTTTTGTTAACTGATCAAGCACGAACAAAAAAGGGGCAAAAAGCCCCAATGAGTCTATAATGGATTTCCATTTCCTGCATAAACATCTTCGTCTGCTGCAGCCGAAAGAAAGCTGCTGTATTCCGATTCTCCACAACCATCGCATAACAAGGTTTGTGTTCGTGGCCAATAATAAACTACGGTTCCTTTGGGCAGGCGAGTTTGGCACTTCGCACAGTAACTGGGATAACGGACTACAATTTGTCTTGGATCATCTTTATACCGCATAATAAATACCTCTTATGATTTTGATTTTAAAAATTGTTTGCTTGAATTCATTAATCTTCATCTGGTTTCATGATGAAAATGGCCGGGGATGGATCATCGAAATCCTGTGCCTGAATCACCGCTTTGAGGGTAACCAGTCTGTTGAGTCGGTTCTCCGGAGTTTCCAACTTTTCGTTGGGTTCCCAGTTACCTTCATCAGGCAGATAGCTAATAAAATCGAACAGTAAAAAGTTGGAAGAAACGTTCCGGGCATGAAAGGCAAACATATACAGAACATCCCATAAGCGACCTGAAAGGTTTTGAAGCTGCTCTACACCTTTCGGAACTTCAACGTACTTGTTCCAAACAGCACGAGTCAGATAAACCGGAAATTTAATTCCTGCTTCCTTGGAAGCTTTACTGTCAACTTTAATAAGAAAGCCGTCTTCCACAGCTTGCCGGGTTGAATACGTGGAAACAATTTCCCATCCATTTGAATCTTTCATTTGATTTTGCTGCTGCCCTACAGACTTTTTATGGCACCCTTTGATTTAACCAAGGGAATATCTGGCACGCCGTTAAACTTAAATTTTTGGCGTACCAACATTGAGCTGTCACGGATTAGGTCAACGGGGTGCATGTCATTCCGGTGGACCCGGAATGAACGCATCCGAAGGAAACGAGCCACGAAAAGCGAGTTCCCCTTTACCGTTCCGGGAAGCGATCAATAAATTTGCCGGGAATTTGAGTTAAGAAGCACCCACCTATAGGTGCGCAAGCTTGCAAAAAGTGTGACAAATAATGGGATTTGTTGTTGGGATGGAATCTAATTATCAGCATGATAAGAGAACATCAATTTCTCTAAAAATCATATTCTTTTATGTGGTTAACCATCTTGAGTAAAATACTTCTGGTACGATTAGATTTTTGTTCTTGAAAAGAATGATCGCGTGATATTTAACTTTTACTTTTTTTGATCATTGGTATGGCCTATTTTTTTATGATTTTTAAAATATCCTGTACCTTTACCATTTTAGAATTATTATTTTTCTTCCGGGCTTAAATCTTTATCCGAATCACCAACAAATATTTTATAGATCCACTGAAATAAACGGTATATCGCCCAAAGAATTAGAATGACAAATGCTATTCTTATAGAAATTATAAGAATGTTCCTTAAAAAGCGACCAATTAAATAAATGACATTTAGAATTATTGCCGGACCAAACCAAACATGAACATTGCTTAAAATATCCATCCATCCTGATACTGTAACTGCATTTACTTTGCCAGCATAATATGAAATAATGATAAGGTTGAGTAAAATCAAAGTCTTTAGACTTAAAAATTTCTGCAGTTTCTTTGTCCATTTGTTGAGAGCCTTTAAATAAAACGCTCCCAGAAATATTTTAAACCGATCCATATTTCTTATAACCAGTGGAGATTGCATTGCTTTTTGAACTCCTGGCTGGATTAAGAAGTCATTTAAGGAATCAATCATATTTATCCGATAAGCTTTTTATCCCAACAGTTTTGCAAAATCAATTCAATGCACTCTTTGGTTTCTTCTACCGTAAAGTTATCGGCCTTCGTTTTATGTTTTGCTTTTGGAGTCTTCCATTGTTTCATTGCTTCCCGAATGGACTCCAAATCTAACATTTGAGTGTCAGAAATCACCTTGCAAACAGTATTTAGTAATTCTATTCTTCTACTTCGCTCCTTAAATGGGAAAGTTGAATAAATACTTAATAGTTCGTTCATCCCTTCTTCAACCAAATCCAATTCAGGCTTATGATACTTTGGATTGAATAAATTATCGGCCTTTTCTCCTAAATCTAATACTTCAACATCATTGTTCCCAACTTTCGTTTTTTTGAAATATTTGTCTTTGCCGTTGATGAGTTGTCGTATTTTAGGATCGTACGTGCCATAATGCCAATTAACAAACTGAAACTGGGTTTTAACCCCATGAATTTTTTCAAGGAAATACAAGTCTTTGGCAAGAACCATTTCTCCGTGTTGCATATCGCGTTCTTTATGCTGTTTAATTACCCGACCAATAATCTGTTTTTGATAAAAATCCAACAATTGCTTTTGACTGTAACTTCTTCCGGCTGGTTCTGCCGCCACATTCAACACCTCTTTTACTTCGTAGCTCACTTTTTCCTCGGTTCCTACCATTACCTGCCCGTTCATCAGCATGGGTAACAACCAGTCGCGAAGAGAGGCGAGTTGCTGATTTTCGATTTCGTTATTTATTTTGATTGCAAAGATTGGCGAAATTATCTTTTCAAGGCAAATAGTCAATTCTTTAGGAGGCAATACTATTCTACTTTGTTTCAGATGTTCTTGAGTAATATGGCCCATCGTCGTTTTTCTATTATCTGCCATCATTTTAAAATGTTGTAGATAATTTATCAATTGAAAGTAATAGTATGACTTCGGATATTTAGTAGATGTAACTTTAAAAATATGTTGATTAAGTGCTCCTTTGCCTTTTCCCCAAATTTGAACTTCTAAAGAGGCAGACCAAGAGAACAACACATCTCCATTTTCAATTATTGCTTTTGAAGGAATGTCTGGATTGACTAACTCAGTTTCAGAAGAAAAGCCTTCATGCATTTCTTTGATTTTAATTACTCTCAAAGAATCACTACCAGTTGGACGATATTTTTGACATGGTATACCATTAGTATATTCTGCAATATCTAAAAGCGTTCCGACCTTCCACCCTTCTGGAATTTCTCTTTTTAATTCCCCATCCCAAATCATTTTGCCACCACTTGTTTTGTATGGTTTGCCGTCTTTATTTGAGAAGTCGAATTGCACAAACCAATAGTCGTAAAGCGTTTTAGCCATCGCTTCTAACTCGGTATTGATGCGCCTGTTGAGTTCGATTTTTGCATCCAAATCTGAAAGAACAGATGCAATTTGTTTTTGGATATTAATATCTGGCAAATGGAATTCAATTTTCTTAAAATTAGTTGTAGCTAAAGCTAATGCAGGTACTCCAACATGGTTTTTATTCGCTAATAATCGTTTTTGACCTTCAGATGTGTGAAAATAATAAACAAAATATGGCGGGAAAACAATTTTCTGGTTAAGAGATACTCTAAACTGACTTTGAGATATAACATAATTTGTGAATTTTGAATTTTCAGGAATATAACATATCTGACCAAGGGTTCCCCTATAAGTAATAATTATATCTCCACGTTTCGCATTAGCTTTTTTTAAAGATTTTGCTTTTTCAGAAGTAATAAAATTAAAGGTATCCTCAATCAATTTAATCCTTGAGACATTTCTCCCATTCAAAACAGGAACTCCTTCTGAAATAAAATTGTCGACGGTAATATCTGAACCAAAGGGCCCCATCGAAATTTCATCAATTAGTTCATTCATTAAAGTAAGTTTCCTATTCATACTTCAATTCCTCCAACTGCATTTGAATTTTCGTTTCTAGTCTTTTGGATTCGGTAAATAAATTTTTAAGGTTCGATTTGAATTCTTGGATCTTGGATGTGAATTCTTCTGGTGAAATATCGGAATACTCAATTTTTACATCAAAATACTGTCCCGCGCTGAAGGAATAGTTCTTTTCCTTGATCTCGTCATACGAAACCACTACCGAGAAATCTTCAATCACAGCTTTATTGATAAAGGTGTCGATTATTTGTTGCTCTTCTGTAGTCGACAATAAGGTTTTCTGGTTTTTGCCATCTTTAATTATATCACCAAGTTTGGAGGCATCAAGCAAAACAATATTGCCTGACTGATTGGTTTTGTCGATAAACAAAATAGATACATTGGTACCCGTGGACGCGAATATATTGCTGGGCATAGATACTACACCACCCAACATCTTTTTATCAACCAATTTTTGGCGGATTTTCTTTTCGATTCCCGATTGATAAGTCAGAAATCCGGTAGGAACTACCACGGCTGCTTTGCCATTTGGTTTTAAGGAATAGATGATGTGCTGAATAAACAAAAGGTAAATTGCCATGCTCTCTACCTTTTTACTGGGAACTTTTGGCACTCCGGCAAAAAAACGATCATGATGTTTTTCACTGTCTAAATCCTCACGAATGTTACTAAAATCAAGCTTGAAAGGAGGATTAGAGACGATGTAATGGAATTTTTGCAGTTTATTGTTTTCCTTATGATATGGGTTCAACAGCGTGTCGCCTTGTATGATGTTGGGGATAGAATGTACCAGATTATTCAGGATCAGGTTCAGCCGCAGCATGGTTGAAGATTTCTGTGAGATGTCCTGCGAATAAATGGTGCAGCGGTCTTCGCCAATCCGATGTGCCAGGCTCATCAACAGAGTTCCGGACCCCGCTGACGGATCGCAGCAGGTCACGTTGCTGGGTTGTCCTTCAACCAGTATCTCGGCCATGATTTTTGCCACAGCATGAGGCGTATAGTATTCGGCATACTTACCACCGCTATCTGTGTTGTAATCTTTAATGAGGTATTCAAAAATAGTGGCGAAGAAATCGTATTTCTGAGAGAAAATACCTTCGAAACTAAAGTTTACTAAAGGATTAATCAGTGCCTTACAGAAACTATCTCGTTCCGATTCGTCAGTGATGTAATGACTTAGTCTTTTGTCGAACAAAGTAACCTGGGCCCCACCACCCGTTTTTACAGAGAAGATGTCGCTGTTGTAAACAGCAATATCATTCAGGGTATCGTCAAATAACATGGCGTAATCATCGCGGTTTTGGTTGTTGTATAAATAGGAAATAAGGTGAATTTGCTTGAGTTTGGCCGTTTCAACAGGCAATGAGAAAATAAGCATTTCATATTCTTTCTCCGTGTAATTAGCCAGTTCTTCTTCCCATTTTTCACTCTTCCTTAGTCTTTCATCCAACTTTTTGATCTCGTGAGCAAACTTGTCGTTTAGAAATTTAAATAAAAAAACCTGCACGATGATTTTAAATTCGTTCCCATCGTTCCCCAGGCCGTATTGGGCGCACACCGATTTTAAATTGTCAATTAATAATTTGGTTTTACTAGTAAAATCAATCGTTACCATGTTTCCACTCCATTGTATTCGTTCATATACTCTTTCACTACACAGTCTTTCACAAAAGCGGCAGTGTCTAAATCTAACTGCTGGGTATTGGCTCCCAATTTGATTTTCTTAAAACAATCCATGATTAAAAACCTGACCATCCCATCGAAATAATTGTCGTTTCTTAATACTTTTTGATTCAGGATGACCTTTTCGTCGGTCTTTGTTTTGATTTCAGTCAATACTTCATGAATATCACTTTCACGTTTCGAAACCGCACCCTGTTCCACCATCCGTTTGTGTATTCGAGCATATTTCTGGTCGTTGTGATATTTGGCTTTCAGCAAATTATTCTTGCGATTCAACTCCGTAATCGAATCATAAATTTTCTTCAAGGCTCCCATGTTCTGCTTCATCTCCTCCTGTGTCACTTCATCCAGATGGTTCTTTTTAAAGATCCGGTACAATTCATCGTACAAAGAAACAAATTCCGGGTCTTTTTTATCAAAGTTTCCCACCAAAGCTTCACGAGTTTTTTGCAAGGCATTTTTCAGCTCATCGGCCAGTTTTAATTCATCTTCCGAAATCTTCTTAAACAGGAATATCACATTTTCCAATGCTTCGTTCAGTAATTGCAAGTTGTCAATTCCATTTTCGAGTGCTTCTTTTAAATTGAGCATATCCAAATGGCGCGAAACTTCATTGTAGAGTTCGTTCAGCTTTCGAAAATCGACCTTCTTTAGTAATTCATCGTAGCCAAAAAGACGGATCAGGTTGTATAGGTTTCGGATATTCTCCAGTGCTTTTTTTATTTCTAGCACCCGTTTTTTATCTTGAATTAGGCTGATTTGTTGCGAAAATAACTCGGCATTTAACAGGTCAAAATGAAAAAGCTTTTCCTGAATGTCGCGAATTTCGGCTTCAATTTCATCCTGCGATTTAAACAGATTGGAATAATGTTCCATTTCATCGCCTAATTCCTGTTGCAATTCATCGTAGTAGGCTTTATTGGCCTTATCAAATTCTTTGCGGATATCTGCAAAGTCAACCACAAAACCAAAGTGAAATTCTTTATACGGCCGATTAACCCGAGTGAGCATTTGTAAGAGGTTGTGGTCTTTTACGATGCGTCCAATGTAAAGTTTTTTTAAACGAGGCGCATCAAAGCCTGTGATCAACATGCCATAAACAAATAGAAAATCGATTTTCCCTTTTTTGAAATCGTCTACTTCATCTTTCCGATCCTGTTTGGTTCCGGTATCATGCAGAATCAGTGAGGCAGTAAAGGTATTTTGTGGTAAAAAATTAGATTCACGATCAGCAGCCAAATCAAGACCCGGCTCATAAATTTCGCTTGATTGGACGGTTTGGCTGTACTTCTTTTGAAACAGTTCAAAAAGCATTTTGGCTTGTTCCGAACTGTCGCAAACCACCATTGCTCCAATACTTTTATCGTTGAACCGGATACGGCTGGCTTTAAAATCCCGCACAATGTATTCCAGCATTGGCTCCACAAATCGGTGATGGGCGTAAATCACTTTTTTCTCGACATTACCCTTTAAAACCTCAATTTCTTTCAGGGTTTGTTCCAATTGCATTTTGTAATTGGTCTCAATGCCTTCGCGAATCAGCTTCAGTGTATAGCCGTCAGCAATCGAAGAATTGTAATAATACTTGTGGATGTAGTCGCCAAACAAATCACGGGAGCGGCGATCTTCGGCCAACAGTGGAGTTCCGGTCAAACCTATCAATTTTGCATTTCGGTCAGAATTAACAAGGTTAGCCAAAAAGAAACCTTTGGGGCTGTAACTTCGGTGTACTTCATCCAAAAAATAAATGCGTTGAATGTTTGTGTTATAATCTGTTGACCGGGTAGCTTCAGAATCATCGCTGAATTTTTGAATATTAACTACAGTAATTTCAGGTTTCCCATGATGATTATGAATAGCGCTCTGTGTTTTTATATCCCAAATGAATTCCTCCTTTGAATTGACAGAATGTACTGTTAGCCCACGTTTGGCAAATTCCTGTTTGGCTTGTGTCATTAAATCAATTCGATCGACAATAAAATAGAATTTGGGTACGACACCCTTTTTATGAAAATAGTCGGTCAGGTATTTTACGTTGTAATAAGCCAGCGCCGTCTTGCCGCTTCCCTGAGTGTGCCAGATAATTCCTTTTTGTATTCCGGCATCAAAGGTTTTTTCGATGGCATTGGTAGCAAAAAGCTGTGGATATCGCATCACATGTTTCTGAATTCCATCATCAGCGTTCACATAAGCAATTGAGTATTGCAGAATGAATCGCAACCTATCTTTTTGAAAGAGAGAAGTTAATATCCGGTTGGCAGGTGAACCTGGTTTTTTATTGGTGATAAACTCCGGAGAATACTTAATGATGGAGAGATTGTTGTCTTTCAAAATCCGGTTTTCGATCTCATCATGCTCTGGAAGTAACAAGTTATCCAGGTCAAAAGTATCTTCTTCCCTGAAACAGTTAAAGTTGGCTTTGTGATAAGAGGTCGATGAATAGAACGAACCTTGAATGGGTTCGACGGATTCGTTATCGTATTCCATGTTGTTAGTGAATACCAGCAACTGAGAGATATTAATAAACTTTCGAAATTTCTTTTTGCTGAAACGCCTGTTTATCCGGTCGCGTTCGTCTAAAATACCTTGCCGGTTATTAGGCTTTTTTACTTCAATAAAAGCCAATGGCATTCCGTTAATCAGAAGGGTAATGTCTGGGCGGAATTCCTCATCCCCATTTTTATAAGTAAGTTCTGTGACAACATGAAAACTGTTGTTCCCAATATTTTCAAAGTCGATTAGTTTGGTGCCGGAAGTTGCAGTTAAACGTTTGTAAAATGCCTTTCCCAAGTCCTCGTTGGCCAAATCAAGTGAAATGTCTTCCAGTAACTTTTGAAGCTCTACATCTTCGATACCATCGTTAATCTTCTTGACACTTTCAAAGAAAACATCAGTAAATATGTTGGTATTTTCTTCCCATGTGGAATCTGATAATGAGAGGTAGGTATATCCCAATCGGCATAAGTGCAAGATAGCAGGGATTTTTACGCGTGTATTTTCGTTAAAAGCCATAATTAATGCACATAGTTTGTGATTGTTTCTAGTTTGGCAAGACCAAAACTATGAATTTATAGTTAATGAATACCATTTTATAGCCATATAAACCTGCTTTTATCGACATTTCAAGGGGTATAATACAGTTGTGATGATATTTAGAGTACAACATTCCATAGTATTGTATTGAAATATTTACTTTTTTCGTGTGTGTTTATCGATTTTTATCGATTTTTTTCACGAAAAGATGTTGATAGAATTGTGTTCCCTTCGTTTTTGGGCTTTTGGAGGAAATATCCACGGGTTGGATGATTTCAACTGTTCATTTGCCCAATTTTATACCAATAGAAAAATGCTTCTGGATTTGACTTTTTCAACCGGTTAAGTTTTGTATTCATTAGTTCTTCAATGACCCAGTCTTTCATTAGCAATGGATTACTGTATTTTTCAATACTAACTGAATCATTTTTTATCAGTGTAGCAAGATAAGCTGCCTTAGATGCATGGATAATAGCCTTGTCTAAATGATAGCTTTCTGAGAATATGAATCGCGTAACCCGTTGTATCCCTTGCTGCAACAGATTGAATTCACCTTTGCCATCAGTGCCCCGTGTTACGATGCAAAGTGATGTTTGATAAATATCCTCCAGCACATCTTCTCCTGAAAGCGAATCTTGCCCTCTGTAAGAAAGTTCGGTCAGTGCAAACTCACGGAATGTTGATTTGATAATTTCAATATCGGTTACCACATCGGTCAGGTTACCAATATCGTAAAGCTGTTTGATAATTTCCATGCTCATGCTATCCTCTCTTTTGTAGTAAGGAATTCCGGTAGTGTTCGGAGCAAAAGCAGTTAGTTTATCTCCTGTAATATCTTCGATACATGGTGCATTTACAGTTAATGGTGTGCCAGTTTCTGGCACAAACGAAGACTGGACATTGAGTTGGACAATGTTTTTATAATGTACTTCTTCAAAAAGAACGTCAAGCAACACAAATTCTTCGTCTTTGCGGGTTTTATGAATTGGGGTATAGAAAAATTTATAATGCGCTTTGTCAATCTTCGAGTCAGCATTCCTTTGTTGCTGTTCTTTTCTCAGGAATCCCTGTTCAAAAGCTACTATGTCAAGTATGGCTTCAAAATCTTCAGGTTTCTCCGGAACGATAACATCGATGTCAATGGATAGTCTCTTCGTTGAATTTAAGTGAAGCATTAACGCCGTTCCACCTTTAAAAACAAACGCCAGCTTTAGTTTTACAAGTCCTTCCAACAATAAAAGGGCACGAATAACCTTCTCAACCAGTATTCTATCTGCATTTCGGTTTGCTTTGGATACTTTTTCTATCCAATCTAAGGTAATTTTTTCCTGATCAATCATATTCTAAAAATTGGCAGCAAATTAGTTTTGCTGCCGTAAATTTGAAATCGAATTTAAATAATTCCGAAAACCTTCTTTCTTTCTTTTTCTATCAGCGTATCTTAACATGCGGTTCTCATTCACTGAATATTTGCTCAATGCCTCCAGAAAAATTGTTTTCATCTCGGAACCTTGCTGGGCAGAAAATATTAATTCATCGGAGAAAATATCAACCAGCATCTTTTCAATGGTTACAGTGTTTAATCCGGCAATCTTTTGCAAAGGCGCTTCCGTAACCAATGATTTTACAATCAGGTTCTCCTTTTCTTCCGAAAGGTATTTTTCAAAGATGTCTTCCGTTGGGTCCACAAAAACAGGATACTTTTCTTCTTTTAAGAAGAAAAAAACCGATTGGGTTGCTTCTTTCTCAACTTCGATGAGAATATAAAACCGCCCAGGTTGATGGATCATGAACTCATTGAAAGAAGATGTATTCCAAATACAAATCTGGAGATAAGGGAACTCTTTTTTTAATTTTGAATGGATTGATTTTATTTTAACTGAGATTTCGGGTAAGTATATTTTACCTTCCCCTAAAGCAAGCTTGCCTCTTCCAACGCGGTTTAAGACACCCCTTTGGACTAAATCGTATATTCTCCAATTGACTGTGGCGATTTTAATTTGAGGCTCATCCTTTTCATAAAATCTGACAATATCATTGGACACAAAGGTTTCTTTACCCCTGAAATTTTCTTTTAACCGGTCGATATTTAGCTTATCTGTTGCGATGATAAAATGTGTTTGGATGCAAAGATAATTAATTTCTATAAATTGGCAGCAAAATACAATTGCTGCCGAAATTTTGATTGCAGATTTCTAACCACAAATCGTTTTAAGAAGTTTTCCTAGTATATGATTTCGACCCTATAACTTTCTTTTCACCCTGTTTTTCTGTGACTTCAGCATATATCTTTTGTTTCTGAAGCCGGATCCATCGTCCAATTGAGTTTTTACCTGCCTGATCAATTCTTTCAAAACCAACGATTTCAAAACTCCAATACTCTGCCCTGTTAGGTCAGAACCAAGGTACTTCCCGGAATGTTGACCTAAAGTCTGCTGTTCAGGCAAGTAAAACTTCGGTCGTTCCTGAAAATCTGACATCTTTACCGGATGCCGGATCGGATTTCCATTCTCATCAGTTACAAGAACCAGATGACCCCTTCCTGCTTTTCGGATTTCTACCTGAAATAACCCCAGCGCCTGATCATACATCGTTTTTGAGGTTATAAATTCCATCCGGTTTAATTGTCCGAAAAGGTTTTCCAAGTTTTGCTTCAGGTCTTTGCTTGAATTGGAGAATCGAAAGTTGAGTTTCTCTTGAGGTTCATCTTTAGTCAACTGATACTTTTGTTCCAGCCCTTTGATGAACCGTTGTGTCTTCTCCTTTTCGTAGTTGTCCTTGATTTTCTTGCCAGTTTCACAGTCAATCCGTGTTGAAACAATATGAAAATGCACCCGTTCCAGATCGGCATGTTTATATACCAGATAAGGCTGGTTCCCATAACCCAGATGTTTCATCAGATTGTCAATCTCAGTTCTGATCCCAGCATCACCCAATCGAACCAAATCACCAACAGTAGGGTTTACCGAAATATGCAACCCTTTCTTTTGAACCCTTGTGTTCCTGTCCTCAATCTCTTTGAATATCCGGTTTCTGGCATTCTTGTCTCCCAGAAAAGGGTTGATTTCAGGAGTATTCCGGCTGTGGTAAAAAGTAGCTTTGTGCTGAAAAACCTTCCGCTCATTGTAAAACAAAGCGTTTTGCGTACTGCAAGCCTGATGAATTTTAATTACCATTGATTTGAGGCTTTGGCGGTTCAGTGAAAGAAAATTAATGCAGCAATTTCTAAAGTAGTATCAGGCAGTTTCGCATCATATCAAAAGCCTGACGAAGCAATTGCCGGTCATTGTCCCCGACATTGTAACCTGCAAAAGAATTCATACGCTTGGAAAGCTGGTTCAGGTTGACCCCGATCTTGTTCAATTCATAATCCAAGTTCTTTAGCTGTGTGTTGGCTTCCTCGTCCAGCGAAATGATTTTTCGGTTTGACTCATTAAAAACTTTGGACCGGATCAGATCACTCATGCAACCGTACTTCCCCCTTTTAGTCATGCTTTGCAACCTAAGCTTCTCATCCCGGGAAACCCGGATAATGAGCTTTGCATTTCGTTTATCGGTATCTGGTAATTTGGGTCGCATGGTTTGTTTTCTGTTCCTGTTTTCAATGGTTCAAAGAGGGGAATCATTTAAAGCCGAGGGGAATGTGGGTTGGCTCCTGCCAGACAAGGTGAAAAGGTTTTTGTGCATACAAAAACACATCTTGCATTCCCCTTCTATGTTGTAATCCAAATTAATTATCAACTTTTTTCTCTCTTTCAATGGGTTACATTTTTTGCTCGTTAACTTTCGGGTAATACTGAGCCAGAAGGCTTTCTCCTCTTGGCAAAGTTTTACCGGGGTCGATCCCCGGTAAAACTTAAAAACCTTCGGTATAAAACATCGCCGTTGGTTCCTCCCTTGGCTTTCCAAATATGGGTCTATAAAAACATCCTTCTATCAACGGACTTGCCAGGCAAGCCGCATTTCAGTGTTTAATTTTTTATAGGTAGAGCTGTAGCCTCTTTAAATAAACGGACAACTGTTGTTTCATTGCCGCAAGGGGAATGGTACAGTCTCTAGTCTTGTGATGTTCTTTGACCTTAATTTGGAATCATACAATGCACTCGACATATTCTTGCTCATTCTTTAAAACATATCTTATTCTGCTCAATAATTTCTTCGCAATCCGAATAATAGCCTCATTCTTCTTCATCCTTTTACATAGATTACAGAACGACAGAGCTAAAGAGGGGTCATGTTTTATTGCTACCCATGCTGATTCAACTAAAATACTCCTCAATGAGTTATTGGACCTGGAGGTTATACTTCCTGCTAATTCCCGTTCTCCTGATGAATTCGTTGTTGGTATTAAGCCAACAAAAGAACAAAGTCGATCTATGTTTCTAAAACGGTTGATATCCTCAATCTCAGACAATAATGTTATTGCGGTAACCCTTCCAATTCCAGGAATTCCAATTAACAATCTTAGATTTTCCGGATATGGACCTTTCTTGTAAATCGCTCTTAACTGCTGGGTTACTGTTAATAATTTCGATCTCAGTTGTTCGGTAATATCAATCGTATGGTTCAGTAGTTCTTTGCTGTAAGGAGAATTAAATGACAGATCCTTTAGCCATGCGGTAAACTTTGCAGACCAATACTTCGATGCACTGTCCATCTCAAGTGGTATACTTATTCCATTAAAATACAATAAGGATTTTACCCTGCTTTTATTCCTACTTATTTCCTTTACCAATGTCCGCCTATATCTGACAAAACTTCTAATACCAATGGCAATTTCTGAAGGAATATAAATCCCCTTAGCTTCGCCACTAAACAATGATTTGGCAATCTTTCGACTGTCTCGTTTATCTTCCTTTTGTTTACGTTCTTTATCTGTCGTAGGAATATCGGCAGGGTTCAAAACAATGTTGTGAATTCCATATGCTTCCAGATCTCGATGAACGCTAAAACCACAAAATCCTGCTTCATATGCCGAAAAATAAGTACCACCTGGAAAATTCCGATCCAAATAGTTAGCTAAGTCCCTGGCACTAGGATTTTGAGAAAAAGTCTTGTAAATTAATTGATCCAGCATGACAGTAACTACCCAGTTCTTTAAGTGACAATCAATACCTACAAATATTTTTTGTCCTCTAAAATCTACTTTCTTGATTTTTGTTTCCATAGCCTTCAATTTTAATTTGTTAGCACTTAATATGGATATAAGTTACTACAATTTTGGCATATGCTTTTACAAACATACTGCCTCTTTGAATTAGATTTCCTCCCTGATTTTTCGCTTTTCCGCTTTGAACTTTCATCTTCATTTTTTCATTTCTTTCCAAAAAGAAAGGGAAACCTGCTTTCAGAATTTCCCCTTCCGGTTTTGAAAACGAGACCTGTTATTGAATCAATGGGCTTTCTGTTTAGCCCCTTGTTTTTCGGATTGTTTGGCATCCGATTTTAATTCTTCCGATTTTTCCTGCTTGAATTGGGAAAACCCAATGTTCCTGCTAGCCGCATCCACCTGAAGCGTGGCTGAAAACTTCTTGTCATTCTTTCCAGTCATTCCGTCCACGGTTACTTTTTCACCCGCTGCCAGTTTCTCTTTTTGCTCGGAAGAAAGGTTCGCTCCTTTGATCTTGTCCGGTACCTGAATATAACTGGAACGCAATGGAATGAGCTCATTCGTCTTGGAATCGATACTCAGATAATAGTTGTCTTTCTTTCCATCTCTGCCAGTCAACTCGACTGTTTTTCCCAGGTTTTTGTCATTGAGTAAAGCTCCCTTTTCTTCCTTGGAAAACTTATGCCCCATGTACTCATCCGGCACATTCAGCCGCTGGATCGGGTGAACTTTAATCCCGACCGATCCGTCCTCATTGCTTTGCAAACGGATTTTGGCTGGAATCCGGTAATCCTCTCCATTGATCTTTGCATTGACTGTGTAGAGTTTGTCCGAACGGAACCCGTTCAAAAAATCTGTCATTTCCTGTTTTTCCATTTTCTGGATCAGATCGGATTTAATACCTACTTTTTCGAGCTTGTCAAACGGAATCTGGTCCATACTCATGCGTGTTTTCTGTTGTTCCATGATTTTTAATTTTAAAAGGTTAATCAACTTCAAATACATGTTTCTCCCTGCGGTTCAGTTCCACCAAACCACGAAGGATTGTATATTTTTCTTCCGGTTCACTGATGGCATTCAGTTGGAGTACCGGAGTAGTCTTATCAGAGGTATAGATAGTCAGGTTTCCAAGGCCGAACATGCGGTAAATCAAGGGTCGTTCTATTAAAAAATCCTTCACACGATACAGCTCAATAAACTCATGCTTCCTGCTAAGTACTCCGGAATAATAC
>JBAZGO010000042.1:0-55176 GCA_041652995.1 Prolixibacteraceae bacterium | reverse complement strand
CCACAAGCGGCGCAACTTCGCGTATGCGGGGTCCGGCGCTAATGTTAATTTTTACCGAATGAACGGCGGGATTGAAGGATTGGTCGATACTGGTGAAGACTCCTTTTACCGAGGGAGAGATGGGGTATGTGAGTCCGTCTGAAAATTTCGGCCTCACTTTTTTACTACAGGCGAAATTTTAAAATTTATGCTGAGCATAAACTGTTTATAAACAAATTTCTTATCTTGCAGATCATAACCAAAAAATTTCTACCATGAAACTCAAACTGACCAAACGCGACAT
The DNA here is from genome assembly GCA_041652995.1 of Prolixibacteraceae bacterium. Lineage (GTDB taxonomy): Bacteria > Bacteroidota > Bacteroidia > Bacteroidales > Prolixibacteraceae > Aquipluma. Next base: position 54,893 of record JBAZGO010000042.1, on the reverse strand, counting down.
GCAATTTTTCTTTTTAGGTGTTTTAGCGATGTTGATTGTGACTCTTGCATACGACTGGAAGGATTTCAAAGCAGGTTTAATCGGAGCGCTGCCAACACAAACCGAGATTGCAAAATAAACTTCCGGCCACTATTCAGGTTATATGAAGAAAAGAATCACTAAACGGGACGTCGCATGTTTTGTAATCGGAATGTTTACTTTTTTGCTTATTGACGCGATCTGGAATTGGGACGAAAGTGTGAAAGGATTCAAGGATGGCTGGAATGACGGAGCACGCAACATGAAAATAGAATCGGGCAAGTAACCCGTAACAGATCAAGTCGTTCCCCGACTTGTGCTTGTAAATCATTTGTTGCCATTTATACTTTAACCGAAATTTCACAGATTATTAATGTCCATGTAATCAATATCTTGCTTCTTGCATGAAGTTTTAACGACATGCTTTATGCAAGAAGCAAGAAAATTAGAAGTATCGGTAATCTCCGACTTTCACCTGGCAACCCTCGCCAGCAAAGCCAAACCCCTGCTCAAATATTTAAAATCGATTCAGCCCAAAACACTTGTTTTGAATGGCGACATCATTGATACCTGGCGTTTTTCGCGGAATTATTTTCCCAAAGCACACCTCAAAGTGATTCGGCAGGTTTTAAAAATGATCGAAAAAGGAGTTCAGGTTGTTTACATTACCGGCAACCACGACGATGTTTTCCGCAAATTCAACAATACCAAACTGGGAAATTTCAGCATTGTAAACCAGTTTGAAATTACTTCAAGAGGACAAAAAACCTGGATTTTTCACGGCGATGTGTTCGATCACATCATCCATCATTCACCCTGGCTGGCCAAGCTGGGCGCTGCGGCTTATGGATTCCTCACGCTTTTAAACAAATTTATCAATGTATTCCTGAAGGTTTTTAGCGGCAAGGAAATGATTTTGTACAAGTCGATGAAAGACCGGATTTCGAAGCGCAAACAGGTGCTGACCAATTTCGAAAAAGCCATCGCCAATGCAGCCATCAGCAAAAATATTGATCTGGTGATTTGCGGCCATACGCATATTCCAGTCGATAAAACGATAGAAACCGATAAGGGGAAGGTTCGCTACATCAATTGTGGCGATTGGGTTGAGCATTTTTCAGCGGCTGAATGTTTTGACGGGAAATGGAGCCTGAATTATTTCCTGTCGGAAGATGAGGAGGAAGTTGATTCGCCCAATGATGAACTATTTATTCCGGATAAGAAGCAATTGTATAAATCGATCGTTGAAGAGCTGGCTATTGCTGGTTTCTTTTAACCAATTAATCTTCAGGAAAATGAAAATCTTATACGCCATACAGGGAACAGGAAACGGGCATCTGGCCCGTGCCACCGAAATTGTTCCGATCCTGAAATCGATGGCCGATACCGATGTTTTAGTCAGTGGCACCCAATCCGACCTGAATGTGCCTTTCAGGATTGATTACCGGTTTTCAGGAATGAGTTTCATTATTGGTCAAAAGGGCGGTGTCGATATTTTGAAAACAGCCCGCGAAATGTCTTTCAACCAATTCCTGAAAGACGTCAGGAGTTTGCCGGTTGAAAAGTATGATTTGGTGATCAGTGACTTTGAGCCGGTGTCGGCCTGGGCCTGCCGGTATCGCCGGAAAGAGTGTATCGGTTTGAGCCATCAGAATGCCGTTTTGCATCCTTCGGCTCCGAAACCTGAATTCAACGACCTTTTTGGCAAAATAATACTGAAACATTATGCCCCGGCCAGTTCAAAGTATGGCTTTAATTTTAAACCCTTCTCTCCCCATATTTTTCCTCCTGTCATTCGTCGTGACATCCGGAATGCTGAATCAACCCGTAAACCGCACTACACGGTTTATTTGCCCGCCTACAGCGATCAGCAGATCCAGGATGTTTTATCCGGAATTCCGGATACCGAATGGCAGGTTTTTTCCAAACATTCCAAAAGCAATTATACGGTTGGCAACATACAGTTTCACCCGGTTTCTCTTACCGAATTCACCAAAAGTTTTCTGAGTTGCACCGGTTTAGTCTGCACGGCTGGTTTCGAAGGCCCTGCCGAAGCCATTTACATGGGCAAAAAGTTGTGTGTCATTCCAATGAAAAAGCAGTACGAACAATATTGCAATGCCGCATACCTAAAATCGATGGGTATAAAAGTACTCGATCATTTTTCGGATTCAGTTCCGGTTTTAGTCGATTGGATTGAAAATTCTCAGCCGCTCGAAATCAAATTCCCGGATATGACGCGCGAAATACTGCAGGAAATTCTTGAGCGCCATGGCCAAAGTAAAACAGTGACTTTGCCATTTCTGCCATTCCGTTTGTTGGGTTTGCATCCAAAAAATATTTAAAACACCGATTTCTCCGGAAGATATTTCCAATATCTCCCGGGCAAAAGTTGCCGGTGAACTTTCGGATTTTTTCGCTCCTGGATACAAATGCTCTTGTAATACTGCCTCCACAATTGCTGAAAGTGTTTTTCATCGGCAGCCAGGAGCGAATGGTGCAACTGTCCGTTTTGCGGGTTTACTTTCAGGTCGTCGAATTCTACCCGCGAAACATTTTTCAGGTCGTACAAAAAACCGTAATTGCGTTTCAGGTCATAAATTATCCACAACTGATCGGCAAACCGATCTTTGAAATGTGGAATGCAGAGCGGCAGTACATCGTACATCGGGGCAAACGATGCATAATAACTGCCCTCCACTGTTTTCTGAAATCGCGTAAACATGTGAATTCGTTGCGCTTCGCGGCATACTTTCTGGTGCAGTTTGTTGACTTCAACAACCAATGATTCAGCAAAATTTGTTTCTACATTGTTTGCTGAATCAATGATCAGCCTGATATATTTCGTTAGTAAAAGCGGTGTGTCGGACAATCCGGCCAGAAAAACCCGATAAATACGGTGGGCATTTTCGAGCGACGAATGTGCTACAATTCCATTCCAAACTCTTTCGGCTTTCCGGTCGTCGGAAATTATGGCGACCTCCGATCCAAATAAAACACCCTGACTTCCTTCTCCTGAAAGTATTTCGTCGGGAAACTGATTCCGGCTGTAGCTCTCAAAAACTAAGGTCAGCAGTCCTTCAAAAGTATGGTCGAACGAGTAAATGTTCATGCGAAAATGAGGTTCGATTGTTTTGGCTATTGGAAATTGGCTATTCGTTATTGGATATTTCAAGTCCCAATATCCAATACTCAATAACCAATATCCGAATGTTATCTTAATGCCGGCGTCATCGGATGAAACAGTTTTAGTTGGAAAGCGCCGTCAGTCCCAACTGGTTTTTTTTCGAGCAAAATCTGGCGAACAATTTCAGGTTTTAAATCCTGAATGTTTTGCGAGCGAAGTTCGTTGCAGGTAATAAAATACCGGGCACGTTTCATCACCACACCCATTTTTTGCAGGTGCGACGAATTGAGTCGCTGGTGTTTCCGGGCCATCACAATCAACGGAACCGACCTTGTCCCAATTCCGGGCACACGCAATAGCATTAACGGATCAGCCGTGTTGATGTCGACCGGAAAAAGGTGTGGGTTGCGCAGTGCAAAAGTCACTTTGGGGTCGAGTTCCAGGTCGAGATTCGGATTTTCGTCGCTGACGATTTCATGGCTCCGGAAACCATAAAACCGCAGAAGCCAGTCGGCCTGATACAGCCGGTGCTCGCGGCGGAGCGGGGGAGAGCTCAATGCCGGAAGCCGGCTGTCGTAACTATTCACCGGAATATATCCTGAATAATACACGCGTTTCAAATCGCGCCGGGTGTAGAGCGCCGACGACAATTTGAGGATGGTTTGATCGGTGTCGTTGGTTGCACCTATAATTAGTTGCGTACTTTGGCCAGCCGGACTAAAACGTGGTGCATCTCGGTGATTTTTTCGCTCTTCTTTCGCTTCCAGAATATTTGTCGAAATAATTTTCATGGGTTCCAGTACACTTTTAAAATCTTTGTCAGGCGCTAAAAGTTTCAGGTTTGGTTCACTCGGAATCTCAATGTTCACGCTTAAACGGTCGGCCCATCGACCAGCATCGGCAATCAATTGCTGGCTGGCTCCGGGAATGGTTTTCAGGTGAATATATCCGTTGTAACGATGCTCTGTCCGTAATTTTTTGGCCACCGAAACCATTCGTTCCATCGTGTGGTCCGGGTTTTTCAACACTCCTGAACTGAGGAAAAGTCCTTCGATGTAATTGCGGCGGTAAAATTCGATGGTCAGACTGGCAATTTCTTCGGGAGTGAATGAAGTACGCGGAATGTCGTTGCTTTTGCGGTTGATGCAATAGGCGCAATCGTAAATGCAGTAATTGCTCAGCATTATTTTCAGGAGCGAAATACAGCGCCCGTCTTCGGTAAAACTGTGGCAAATACCCCAGGCCGATGCATTGCCAATCCCGCCTTTCGTATTGCTACGCTGGGTTCCGCTCGATGCGCACGACACATCGTATTTGGCGGCTCCAGCCAGAATTTTTAGTTTCTCCAAACTGCTTTCCGAAATCATATTGCTTGTTTTAAATGACAGCCAATTAATCAATGGCGCCTAATCAAGATATAAGAATCATCGGAGATTGAAAAATATTGGAGCTGATTTTAGCAGTGAAATGAAATCTTTCAGGCAAACAAAAAATAAAAGTCCGCCAATTGACGAACTTTCTGTTTTGCAATCTTGCGACGTGAATAAACTGGTTTTCAGTACCGGGATCCTGATTATTTCTTTTTCTTCAGGGCTTTCTGAATGGCTTCCTCAACCAATGGTTCCATGATTTTGTAACCGACGTCAGTTGGATGAACGCCATCGTTGGAATATTCTTTTTTAAGTCCATTCCGCTCGTCAACCATCGCCGAAAAGTAATCGAGGTAAACAATTTTATTTTCAGCGGCATACTGTTTTATCATCTCGTTGAGTTTGACGATTTTTCCGGCAGGCTCAAGGCCCGGTTTCCACGGATAATCGTAAGCGGGTAAAACAGAACTAAGTACAACTTTTATCTGGTTGGCTTTAGCCAATTCGCACATCGAAATCAGGTTATCCAAAATCATCTCAAGCGTTGATGGGCCAGTATTGCCCGCAATATCGTTGGTTCCGGCCAGAATCACCACCACTTTTGGTTTTAATTGAATAACATCGGGCCTGAAGCGGACGAGCATTTGCGGTGTAGTTTGGCCGCTGATACCGCGATTGATATAAGACTTTCCGCTGAAGAAATCAGGATCCGTGTTAATCCAGCCCTCAGTAATCGAGTTTCCCATAAATACAATCCGGTTTTCGCGAGCTGACGGAGCTCCAATTTTAGCATTGTCATTTTTGAAACGGGAAGTATTCGCCCAGTCCTGGGCAAAAGTTACGCCGGTAATAAGAATGAGCAGAACGAAAGAAAGAGTTGTTTTTAAATTTTTCATGTGAATACGTTTGTTGGAGAATTTGAAATTAATACTAATTTATGGTATGGATATTTGTTTCTCCAAATTTAATCGACTTTAGCTAATGTTATGGTATTTCAAACAATTGTTAACTAAAAAATCCAAACGTCGGCTGTTTTGCCTTTGTAGCTTTTGACAATAAGCATGTCGGATAAAATCGATTTCGGGAATTTTACAGGTCTTATAAATTCGCATGTTTCAGGTAATAGTTTAGTTTTTGTTTCTATAGACTCAATTCATAGTTTTAGGAATGATTGAATCTCGATGCATTCAGGTTTTGTAATCTTTCGTGCGGTTGATTGCATATTTAGCATGTATTAAACAGTATTAAATAAAATAAATAGTTCAACTTCAAAGAAATATATCCCTGACGATTCGGTATATGCCCCGGATAAGTGTAAAAATTAAACTAAGAACCTAAACCTGCTACTAATTGTTATGTTGCTATTCACCGTGAAAGTGTCGAATTTGTTCAATTCTGTTTTTTCAGACTGATGCAAATGTTGTAAACTTTCTGACATCACCCAATTTGTAGAGGCAATAAATATTTAATGGTTCATTTAATTGAATGAACTTTTTTCTCTTAAATTAATAAAATTGAATTGATATGCTTCATCGTAAACTCAAAATACTTTATCTGGAGGATGTTCCACTTGATGCAGAATTGGTAATTTCAAAGTTAATTTCTGAAGGACTTGAAATGGAAATTGATCTGGTTTCAACTGAGAAAGGCTTCGTTGATTTTCTCTCCGGAAATAAATATGATCTGATTCTTTCTGATTACAATCTTCCGATGTACGACGGAATGACCGCCTTAAGGCAGGTGCAGAAAGTTTGTTCTGAAGTTCCCTTTATTTGCATCTCGGGTACTATCGGGGAGGATTTGGCTGTTGAATTACTGAAAGAGGGAGCTGCAGACTACGTGTTGAAAGACCGGCTCGAGCGATTGCCTTACGCCATTCGTCGTGCATTAAACGAGGTGGAAGAAAAGAATGCCAGAAAGGTGGCTGAAACAGAATTGAAGAAATTGTCGAAAGCGGTCGAAAACAGCCCGGTGTCCATTTGTATCACCGATAAAAATGGGCTTATTGAATACGCCAATCCGCGATTTTATGAGATGTCGGGCTACACGGTTGAGGAGGTGGTTGGAAATAAAACGGCTATTTTGCGATCGGGTTTGATGTACAAAGGGTTGTATAAAGACATGTGGGTTACCATACTTTCGGGGAAAATATGGAAGGGTGAACTGATCAATAAAAACAGCAATGGTGAAATTTACTGGGTGAATAAATCCATTTCTTCAATTACAGATGCTGAAGGACAAATTATTCATTTTGTATCGGTCGATGAGGATATTACAGAGAAAAAGAGGAGCGAAGAAGAACTCATAAGTGCCAAAGAACGTGCCGAGGAAAGTGATCGATTGAAATCTTCGTTTTTGGCCAATATGTCGCACGAAATTCGTACGCCGCTAAACAGCATTATTGGTTTTTCTGAATTGTTGACTGATCCAGATTTTGATCAGGAAAGAAAATTGGGGTTTGTAAGTGTGATTATTGAAAATGGCAACAATTTGCTGACAATCATCAACGATATTCTCGACATTTCGAGGTTGGCTGCAGGAAAAGTCAGGGTTCATAACACATTTTTGTCTGTTCCACAGCTTATCTTCGGTATACAAAAAGAATTGGTGTTTAAGGCCCGGGAGAAAGGCATTGAATTGATTGCGACTTTGGAAAATCAGAATGATGAGGTGATGTTTGAAAGTGATGCAGATCGTCTGAAGCAGATTTTTTACAACCTGATAAACAATGCCATAAAATTTACCGAATCAGGATATGTTGAAGTTAAATATACGGTAAAGGAGAAAACGATTTTATTTGCTGTAAAAGATACCGGAATTGGCATTCCCCATGATTTTCAGGAGAAAATATTTCATGAATTTATACAAGTTGAGTCCAGTTTGTCGCGGAAGCATGGAGGCAACGGGTTAGGATTGTCGATCACAAAAAATTTGGTGGAATTATTAAAAGGCAAAATCTGGGTTGAATCTGAGCCGGGCAATGGCTCTACCTTCTACTTTGAGCTTCCGTATCCCAGGGTTGATATGAAGTAGCTGCTGTTTCCGCCAATCCCACCAGACAGCAAACGCTGCTTCAAAATTACATTGAAGCAGCGTTTTGTATTCAATTAAGCTAATTTGTTATCCGCATTTGGATGTTCCGCAATCCGGACAAATCAAACAACCTTCCTGGTACGTTACATTGTGCGATCCGCATTCGCCGCAAACAGCACCTTCTGCCACAGTTCCGTCAGGAACATATTTTTTCAGCGCACGGGCAACACCGGCTTTCCAGCTATTAATGGTGTCGTTGTCGAATTGCAGACTGGTCACCGTATCTACCACTTTATGAATAGGCATTCCGTGGCGTAAAACTCCGGAAATCAATTTGGCATAATTCCAGAACACAGGATTGAATTTGAACGACAATCCTTCGATTGTGGTTTTGTATCCGCGTTTGTTTACGTATTGGAAATCGTACCGTTTGGATCCGTCAGGCTCGATGTTCTTGATGATTTTCCCGCTGGTAATGGTGCGTGGCAGTAAAATGCCATCTTCATCGTCCGAAAGCCCGGTGAAGATTTCGTATGGACGACCATCAATGGTTCCAATAAATGCAACCCATTTGTCTTTGGCATTCTGGAAACGAACCACTTCGGCATCCAAAACAGTTGGACGTGTCGTGGGGAAAATGCTGTCTTTTTTAGCTTCTTTTTCCTTTTCTTCGTCTTCCTTTTTGTTCGAAATCAATACGCCCGATCGCGAACCGTCGCGGTAAACAGTTACGCCTTTGCAGCCGCTTTTCCATGCTTCGAAGTATAATTTTCCTACCAGATCTTCATCGGCTTCTGCCGGAAGATTGATGGTTACACTGATGGAATGGTCAACCCATTTCTGAATTTTTCCCTGCATACGCACTTTGTTCATCCAGTCAACATCGTTTGATGTTGCTTTAAAATAAGGTGATTTGGCGATCATCGCTTCCAGATCTTCCTCCGGATAATTCTTTTTCAGTTCGAAGCCGTTAATCGTCATCCAGTCTTTAAACTTGTGGTGGAAAACAACATATTCTTCCCACGAATCTCCTACTTCGTCAACAAAGTCAACTTTCACATTTTTGTCGTTCGGATTCACTTTCCGGCGGCGTTTGTACACAGGCATAAATACAGGTTCAATTCCTGAAGTTGTCTGGGTCATCAAACTGGTTGTGCCGGTTGGGGCAATCGTTAAGAGGGCGATATTCCTGCGGCCGTATTTCACCATGTCCTGGTACAGTTGTTCGTCTTCAGCGCGCAACCGGTTAATCATTGGGTTGTTTTTTTCGCGTTCGGAACTGTAAATGGTAAATGCACCACGCTCTTTGGCCATATTTACAGAAGAACGGTACGCTTCGAGGGCCACAGTTTTATGAATTTCTTCACTGAAATCGGTTGCATCATCGCTTCCGTAGCGAAGTCCCAAAGCGGCCAGCATGTCGCCTTCGGCTGTAATACCAACGCCGGTGCGTCGTCCTTCTTTGGCTTTGGTCCTGATTTTTAACCACATCGACTTTTCGATATTCTTGATGTCTTCATTTTCAGGATCGGCATTAATTTTTTCAATGATTCCATCAATTTTTTCAAGTTCAAGATCAATGATGTCGTCCATCATCCGTTGGGCTACGCGAACATGCTGCTTAAACAAATCGAAATTAAATTTTGCTTTGGAGGTGAAAGGCTGGTCGACGTATGAATACAGGTTCACTGCAATCAACCGGCAACTGTCGTAGGGGCAAAGCGGAATTTCGCCACAAGGGTTTGTCGAAACCGTTTTGTAACCCAAATCGGCATAACAATCCGGAACCGATTCTCTAATGATGGTGTCCCAGAACAAAATGCCCGGTTCAGCCGATTTCCATGCATTGTGAACAATCTTTTTCCAAAGTTTGTCAGCATCAATATCCTTTACGTATTTCGGATTTTTTGCATCAATCGGATATTGAGTCTGGTAAATATTGCCCGTCTCAACCGATTGCATAAAATCGTCGTGAATTTTAACCGAAACATTGGCTCCGGTTACTTTTCCCTGTTCAAGTTTGGCGTCGATAAAAGATTCAGCATCGGGGTGCTTAACCGAAACCGATAACATCAGTGCACCACGGCGGCCATCCTGGGCAACTTCCCTGGTCGAATTGGAATACCTTTCCATGAAAGGCACAATTCCGGTAGAAGTTAAGGCCGAGTTTTTAACAGGCGAACCTTTGGGGCGGATGTGCGAGAGATCGTGTCCCACGCCACCACGACGTTTCATCAGTTGTACCTGTTCCTGATCAATTTTCATAATACCACCGTACGAATCGGAATTTCCTTCATTTCCGATCACGAAACAGTTAGATAATGATGCGATTTGGAAATTATTTCCAATACCGGTCATTGGGCCTCCCTGAGGAACTATGTATTTAAAATCTTTTAGCAGTTCAAAAACTTCATCATCTGTCATCGGATTTTCATAGTTCTTTTCAATTCTTGCAATTTCTGAAGCAAGTCGTCTGTGCATATCGTCGGGGGTCAATTCGTAAATGTGCCCGAAGGAATCCTTCAATGCATACTTGTTCACCCAGACCCTTGCAGCAAGGTCATCTCCCTTAAAATAATTCAGCGAAGCCTCATAAGCTTCATCCTGGGAGTACGTTTTTACCCCTGTTTGGGGCTCAATTGCAACATTTTTGAATGCCATAATACCAAAAAATTTGAGCTTTAATAATAGATAATCGGTTGAAAGCGTGACGAAGTTTTCAGCCACGCCTTGTGTTTTTTGCTGTATGCAATATACTGTCTAGGTTTAAAAAAAAGAATACCGATTTCAGAAATGATTACAAAAGTTATCAACTTTGAAATGTTAGTATTTTGAAATTCAGTAAATTAACATTTTTGATGTTGCAAAAAGTTTACAAAAATATTAATTGGAATAAAAAAATGTGAATCCGGATTTCCGGTAAATAACCTGAAACTAAGCCGTTTGAACGATAAAGCCTTTGAGAAAGAAATTCAGGATTGAAAAATCAACCTTTGTTAAAAACTTTATTTAAAATAATCTGGGTTGCGCCAATGTTCTGTTTTGTAAAATGTATACATTCTACAGCAATAGTTTCACGTTTGGAGTGGTCGGTCAACAGCGAATTCAGGACAGATTGGAAACCTGTATAATCGGAAATGGGGAATGCTACACCAAGACTGACCATTGTTGTGGCCTCATTAAACTTAAGGTAATTGGGTCCGAACACTATGGGCATGCCAAAAATAGCAGCTTCGAGCGTATTGTGTATTCCAACACCAAAACCACCGCCAATGTATGCTATGTCGGCGTATTTATAGATAGCCGATAAAATCCCGATAGTATCAACAATCAAAACCTGATTGTTCATAACTGCTTCTCCGGTGGCTTCAGTGTAACATATATTCGGGGTTTTCAACATACTTATCAACCGTTCAACATTCGCCCGTTTGGTTTCGTGCGGGGCAATGATAAATTTTGTCTCCGGATGACTGTGAATATATTGCACCAGTAATTCTTCATCGGGTTTCCAGGTACTGCCTGCAACCACAAGCTGGCGTTGACCTTTAAACTTTTCAACTAGTTCAATCTTTTTGCCATTTCGTGCAATTTCGGCAACCCGGTCAAAACGGGTGTCACCGGCACGGGTTACATTTTTGATTCCGACCTGATGAAGCAGTTGAACTGATTTATCATCCTGCACAAAAAAGTGCTCGAAATCGAACAGCATTTTTTTGTACCATTTTCCTGAAAACGAGTTTTTGAAAAAATGTTGATTTTCGCGGAAGATGGCTGAAACAAGGTAAAGAGGAATATTATTCTTTTTCAGTTCGCTGATGTAATGAAACCAGAATTCATATTTCACGAAAAATGCAATTTCAGGACGAACAAGCCGAATGAACTTTTGAGCATTTCGTTTGGTGTCGGCAGGTAAATAATAAATGTAGTCAGCCAAATCATAGTTTTTCCTGATTTCATATCCTGAAGGAGAGAAAAAGGTCAGGAAAATCCGGTATTCGGGGTATTGTTTCCGAATGGCTTCTATGAGCGGACGTCCCTGCTCAAATTCGCCAAGCGATGCGCAATGAACCCACACAATTGGTTTGTCGTGCTTAATTTTGGTCTCAATTCCACCGAAAACCTGTGCACGCCCTTTGCTGATCTGACTGGCTTTTAAATTAAAAGGGGCAATTAACCTGATGAGGAGCGAATAAAAAGAAATGGAAATGCTGTAAAGGAGATTCATGCAGTTTTTTTAAGGCAGTAAAATTAATGTTTGTTTTTGAATGAGTATCCGATATGTTTTCCAACTTAAAAAAAACCAGTCATTAGGCTATCAAACGGATATTCGCGCATTTTTTATTTCGCTGATTTTGGTCACAGGCTTGCCAGATAACCGGTATCTTTTTTCAGGCGAGGTTGCATGGACGCTTCAACGGCAAGCTGGTCGCAGCGTTCGTTTTCCGGAATGCTGGCATGTCCCTTCACCCAAACGAATTTCACTTTGTGTTTTTGATAGATTTTCAGGAACCGAAGCCACAAGTCTTCGTTCTTTTTGCCTTTGAAGCGGGTTTTTACCCAATTCCAGATCCAGCCTTTTTCGACTGCATCCACCACATATTTCGAATCGGAATAAATAGTCACTGTCGAATTTTCAATTTTCAGCGCTTCCAATCCTATAATTACAGCCAGTAGTTCCATCCGGTTATTGGTGGTTAGTTCGTATCCATCCGATAATTCTTTCCGGAATTTTCCTGAAATTAAAACTGTTCCGTAACCTCCGGGTCCCGGATTTCCGCGAGCAGCGCCATCAGTATAGATTGTAATATTCAATGTTCTTTGTTTAACGTTCGATTTGTTTCAAAAAAGAAAGACCCGCAAAAATACGGGTCTTTCAGGTATAATAAAAATAAAAGATTACTCAACAATGGTCATTTCATCAATCAGATTTTTGGCGCCGGCCATTTTGTCGATGGTCCAAAGTACAAACCTGATATCCACATTGATGCATTTTTGTATAGATTTTTCGAAAGCTAAATCACCACTCATGGCTTCCCAGTTGCCGTCGAAAGCAATCCCGATCAACTGGCCCTTGCCGTTGATCACCGGGCTTCCGGAATTACCTCCGGTAATGTCGTTGTTGGTGGTGAAACAAGTGTGAAGTTCGCCATCGGCGTCGGCGTAGCGGCCGTAATCTTTGGCGTAATACAATTCTTTCAGCTTGGCCGGAACATCGAACTCGTCGTCACCCGGAATTTCTTTTTCAATGTATCCTTTCAAAGTTGTGAAATAGCTGTATTCAACGGCATCGCGCGGAATATAATCGCCAACGGTTCCGTAAGTCAAGCGCATGCTCGAATTGGCATCGGGATAAAATGTTTTGTCCGGTTCCATTTCCATGAGACCACCGAGAAACAGGCGGTTTCCTTTGTTCAGGTCGGCTGTGGTTTTACCGGTTTCATCGCCAATCACACTCATCATCCTGAAAATTTCCAAAGAAACCTGGAAGATCGGATCTTTTTCCAAAACTTTGGCTTTTGGCGATTCGAAGAATTTAACCAGTCGCTCTTTGCTTCCAAAGATTGATTTGGCATACAATTCCTTCGTGTATTTTTCAAAATCGTTGCCATACTTCGATTTTACCACTTTCATAAATGGAGGTTGGTATTGCGACGCAACATTTTCCTCGTAAATTTTGAATAGTGATGCGGCTATTTTCTGATCAGTCGTCGAGTCGTAGTCTTTGAAAAATTCATCGAGACCACCTCTTACCCGTTCGCTGGCCAGGCTTACATGTTCCGAATTCTTATCCGATTTCAGTGCATCGTACAACGGTCGTGTGCGATAAGCGAAGTAGAAAATTTCCGGTCCGCGGACCATCGATTCAACCATATATTCGAAAGCTTTTTCGTCGTCCAGATTTTTATATGCGTTGGCAATCAAGCTAAGTGCGTTGCCATATTTTGCTTTGCGCTGAGGATCGGCATTAACCCATTGTGTGAATTTATTTTCAAGTTCTTTCTTCTTTTCAATTACGTTCAAATGCTTCAACCCTTCGTTTTGCCCGATGCTGTATTTGTAATAATTCGAGCTGCGGGCATATTTGGCCGAATACATTATTTTAGCTTCCTGCGAGGTTCTCATGAAATTCTTCATGATACGCAGTTTTTCTTCACGAACCTGAATCCGGATCGGATTGGTCACATCCATGGTATATTCAATTCCGTACGAAGTTTTGTAACGGTTTGTGCTTCCGGGGTAACCCATAACCATAGCGAAATCCTTGTCTTTATACCCTTTCAGCGAAATTGGCAAATGGTATTTCGGTTTGTATGGCACGTTGTCTTTTGAGTATGACGCTGGTTTCCCGTCGGGGCTACAGTAAATTCGAAACATGCTAAAATCGTCGGTGTGACGGGGCCACATCCAATTGTCAGTGTCGCCGCCAAATTTACCCATCGACTGTGGTGGCGCGCCTACCAAACGAATGTCGCGGAATGTTTGGTAAACAAACAGGTAATACTTATTATCGTTGTACAAACTCTGAACCCGTGCATTGTAATCTGTGTTTTCCGATGCTTCCTTTTCAATATTCGCTGAAATTTCGCGAACTTTTTTAGCCCGGTCTTCATCGCTCATGTCATCATTTAGTTCCGGAATAATTTTATTGGTAACGTCTTCGAAATTGATCAGAAACGAAGCCGTTTTTCCTGAATTAGGCAATTCTTCTTCCTTTGTTCTGGCCCAGAAACCATCGCGGAGGTAGTCGTGATCAACCGTGCTGTGTTCCTGTATTTCATCATATCCGCAATGGTGATTGGTTAACAACAGGCCTTCGTCTGATATCAGTTCAGCGGTGCACGATCCGTGATCGAGAGCCACTACTGCATCTTTCAAACTCGAATGGTTAATACTGTATATATCGTCGGCGCTCAAAGAACAACCCTCTTGCTTCATTTGGTTCATGTTTATCTTCTCGAGTAAAGCAGGCAACCACATCCCTTCGTCAGCGATAACCAGTCCGGGCGCAACAACCAAAATGAATGCAACTAGTCCAAAAAATCGTTTCATTGAAATAATTAAAAGTATTATAACTGTAAAAATTGGAATGCAAAGATATTCATATATGGTTATTTACAAATCATTTTGCCTGAAGCTTGTTAAAAATCATGTTAATATCAGTTAACAGGAGATTGCAAAAGGCAATTAACAGTGATTTTTTAAGTGCATAGAACCGAGAAAACGTACACAACCTTCAGAAATGTTATCTTTGTGCCTAAATTTTAATCAGCAAAAAATGGAAAGAAAAGTGAGGGTAAGGTTTGCTCCAAGTCCTACCGGTCCGTTGCACATGGGCGGTGTCCGCACAGCTTTGTTTAATTATTTGTTCGCCAAAAAGCATGGCGGCGATTTTCTGCTTCGCATCGAGGATACCGACCAGAACCGGTTTGTGCCCGGAGCTGAGGAGTATATCATTGAATCGTTGAAATGGTGCGGATTAGTTCCCGATGAAGGCGTTGGTTTTGGCGGAGAATTTGGACCGTACAGGCAAAGCGAGCGCAAATTGATGTACAAAAAATATGCTGATTACCTCATTGAAAACGATTTTGCTTATTACGCTTTCGATACGGCCGAAGAGCTTGATGTTTTACGGAAAGAAATGGAACTCCGGAAGGAAGTCTTTTCGTACGATTTGCATACCCGCAATGGATTAAAAAATTCACTCATTCTTTCTCCTGAAGAAGTTTCGGAACGATTGCAACGCGGAGATCACTTTGTAATCAGGTTCAAAATGCCTGAAAACCGTGAAATTGTAGAAGAAGATTTGATTCGTGGCCGCGTTTCATTCAATACCAATCAGCTCGACGACAAGGTTTTGTTTAAATCCGACGGAATGCCCACGTACCACCTGGCCAATGTGGTCGACGATCACCTGATGCAGATTACGCATGTGATTCGTGGTGAAGAATGGCTGCCATCGATGCCGCTGCATATTTTGTTGTACGAAGCGCTGGGTCTTTCAGAAACCCGTCCGCGTTTTTCTCATTTACCGCTTATTCTGAAACCTGAAGGAAAAGGAAAACTGAGCAAACGCGATGGCGATAAAATGGGATTTCCCGTGTTTCCGTTGCTTTGGAAAGATCCCGAAACCGGCGACTTTTCGAGAGGTTACCGCGAAGATGGGTATTTCCCCGAAGCATTCATCAATATGCTGGCCTTGCTGGGCTGGAATTCAGGCACCGAGCAGGAATTCTTTTCGATGGATGAACTGATTGCGAGTTTCGATTTGTCTCGGGTAGTAAAATCGGGCGCAAGGTTCGATCCGGAGAAAGCCAAATGGTTTAACCGGCATTATTTGCAACAAAAATCACCGGCAGAACTGGCGGCTTTGTTTTTGCCAATCCTGAAAGAAAAGGGTTTCTCTCCTGAAATTGATCAGCTCGAACGAATTGTTGGCATGATTCAGGAGCGGTGCGATTTTGTGAAAGATTTGTGGGAACAGGGACACTTCTTTTTTCAGGCTCCGGAAAGCTACGACGAAAAGACCATTCAGAAAAAATGGAAACCCGATACCAACGAGAAGCTACAAGCCATCTCCGGACTTTTTGAAACCATCGAAAACTGGAAAGCAGAACCGATTAAAGAACTGTTTTCGGCATTTATGGCTGAAAAAGAATGGGGATTTGGCGTGGTTATGGTTCCAATCCGGCTGGCTTTGGTCGGCAGCAGTTCCGGGCCCGATTTGTTTGAGATTTGCGAAATTCTTGGCAAAGCCGAAACAATTGAAAGGATAAAAAGTGCGATTACCAGAATTAATTGATTAAGATTTGCTGGTAAGATTCAATTTTATTAACTTTTATAAAAAATTGAAATCATGAATGTGCAATTTATTTCTGACAGCAAAGGTCAAACGACTGGCGTATATATTCCAATAAATGAATGGAATGCGTTGAAACGTAAATTCAAGGATATTGAATTGGAAGAATTCGCTATTCCAACATGGCAAATGGATGAGGTTAGGGAGAGAATGGAGGATTATAAAAGTAATCCTGATCAAGCATTGGATTTTGATCAATCGATGGATGAAATTGAAAAAGAGTTGTAATGTACCGAACTCTAATTTTACCACTTGCCAGAAATGATATCAGGGATTCTGCTTTTTGGTATGAACATCAACAACCAGGTCTAGGGAAAAGATTTATGGCTGAGGTTCGGGATAAAGTTCATTTTATTCAGCACAATCCTGAATCTTTTAATGTGAAATATGACGGAGTAAGGGCTGCTGTTTTAACCACTTTTCCTTACCTGATTCATTACAGCATCGATAACAACAACAAATTGGTGATAATTTCTGCGGTACTTCACACAAGCCGAAACCCCAAGACTTGGAAGAAAAGATAAGGAGAACTGCTTATTTTTAACCCAGCCACAAGTGTGATCGCCATCCTTGAGCCATTTTGGACCAAACCACAGCCTGAGGATTTTATTTGGTACCTATAAAAATCCGGCTAATTTAAATTACGAAGCCGAAACGCTAGCCATCGACAAGCTGACAGGTGAATTGAACAGCCCGGCATACCGCGAAAAGATCAACATGCTGCACATGAGCAAATATGTTGTCCGAATGGATGAAGCCAATGCAGTATTCAAAAACATCTTTAGTGGCCGTATGGTTTCCACTGCCATGACCGAAACCTACGACATGAAAATCCTACGTACCGCGTTGCTGAATAAATACAGCGACTTTGCCAAATATGTATTGGCCATGGCCAAAGCCACCGACAATCCGCTATTTGCTAATGCACTGAACCTGTTGAATACCGCCCGGAAATATTACGATGATATGCTCGCAAAGCGCACTGTGCCAAAAGCCGATAAAGCAAAACCTGAAGCATAGCATAATTTGTAGTTTTGGTTTATATTAACAATCAGACCCGTTTAGCCTCGTTTGCAAATGAGGCTGGCGGGTTTGTAGTTTAAAATGGAAAACTTAAACACAAATTCAAAATTTCAACCGGGTTCTCTTTTATATCCAATAGAAGATAAAGATTATACGAGTATATTTATAAATGAGCAATGGGATAAAACGAAGCAATATTTAGGAAAAGCATTAATTATTACTGTTTTTGGATATAGCGCCAAAAACAGATCAAGGCGCCTTATCGTTTCTTGAAGGAGGATATGGAGCATCACTTAGATATCTTGACGAAATAGAAATCATAGATAAATACAAAAATAAAGAAGAGCTTTATCAGACATGGAAATATTTTCATGATAGATCGCATGGACATTTAAACGTTTATCAAGATTTTTCCGAATCATCCATTTCAAAATATTACAGAAGAAGTGTTGAAGTAAGATTAAAGCAGAATAATGGATGGTGGAATAAACCGGAATTATCACTTAAAACTTCATATAATTCATTTAAAGAATTAGAAACAGATTTTGAAAAGACTATAAATAATGAATGATTCGATTTTTAGATGTTAATGCCAACGGCATCAAATGTTTATAGAACCAAATTGTATCAAACGAATCCGACTCTGGCAGGGTCGTACTCATTTGTAATTTCATGTCGGTTCGCGAAAGCCAAAAGGCAAAGGATACGCACTAAATGAGTGCGGATGTTGATCGAAGAGCTTTATCCTTTGCCGTCACATTTATACATGACGGACATGAGGATGCCCTATTTATTGGGGCTTTAGCACCGGGTCAATTATACCACCTTCAAATCAACACCCATCAATAAAAGGGTAATCAGCACCAGACCAACCACAATGCGGTACCAGCCGAAAACTTTAAAACCATGTTTTTGCAGAAAAGTAATAAAGGTTTTAATGGCTACCATGGCCACTACAAATGCAATGATATTTCCAAAAAGCAAGACCATCAAATTGTCTTTCAGCATAGCCACGCCATTTGGTTCTAAAATAAGTTTAAGCAGTTTATATCCCGAAGCAGCAGCCATTGTGGGTACTGCTAAAAAGAAAGAAAACTCTGCTGCATTGGTTCTGTTTAATTTTTGCTGCATCCCGCCAATAATGGTTGCTGCTGAGCGCGAAACTCCCGGAATCATGGCAATACATTGCCAAAAACCAATCTTCAGCGCTTTGGGATAAGTTACTTCCTGATCTGGATTTTCCTTATTAAACCATTTGTCGACAAACAAGAGCAACACGCCGCCAACCAGCAACATAACGGCTACGACCATCACATTTTCGAGCAGGCTATCGATATAATCGCTTAAAAGAAAACCAATGACTGCGGCCGGCAGGAAAGCCACAAACAACTTCTGATAGAATGTCCAGCTTTGCAAAAAGCGCCTCCAATATAGTACAACCACCGATAGAATGGCTCCGAACTGGATGTTCACTGTAAATGCCTTTGTAAATTCATCGATGTTCATGCCGAGCAAAGCTTCAGTAATAATCATGTGGCCGGTTGAAGAGATTGGAAGAAATTCGGTTATTCCTTCAACAATGGCTATAACGGTTGCTTGAAAAAGTGTCATAAATCAAAGTGATTTTAGTGAATGTTTTGTTCCTGTTTCCGGATGTAAAAATAGGTTTTTCCTTCAGTCCGGTTATCGTAATTGTAAATTTCCCGGTCCGGATATAAATTATAAAAGGCGAGCATGGCAATGTCTCCCGCACAAAACAACGAATGCAGGCACATCACACTCAGAAAAAAGTAAGTTAAGACAATATTATGTGACGAAAAAAAGCCAACCAGGCAAACCAATTTTACAACTACAAACGGAGCAAGTGCAACAAAATGAAAAGCCCGGGGAGCAATAACCTGACGATCGGCCAGCGCGTAAAAAATAAATTTCTTCAATTCCAGTCCAAATGAAATGCGTCGGGCACCTGTAACCCAATATGCCAAAGCATGAAGCAGCTCGTGCAAAACAATCAAAGCCGTAAAAGAAAAGAGAACGGCCAAGCCAATTCCTGAAATTTGCAGGGCGTGACCTTTAATTAAAAGTACAATACTCCGAGTGCCCAGATAAATAAACAACATGATCATTAAAATCTGGTAGACCGAATAAACGCGGATGATGAACTTCTCTTTGGTTATTTGTTCGGCAACAAATTCTTTCAACTGCTGATGCGAAACTTCGGTTAAAAGTTCGAATTCATCCTTGTTCTGCAAATCTTCAGGACTAAGTTTTCGGGGCATATTAACTATTCATTTCGGATAATTTCCACTAAGGCTTTCAGGTTGATTAAGCGGATTGAAAAGGCAAATGCCGCACTGGAAGCAATCATGATAACATATCCGATGTACCATGTGTTTATCATCCGGCTAAAAAAGCCGGACAGAAACACAAAGCCGGCGAACAAAACAAGTTTCAGAATCACCCCGTAATTAATCCTCAGTTTCAAAATAAATACAGCAAGAGCTGTTTGTGCCAGTGCGGTAAAAAGCTGGGTGGCAAGGCTTGCCCATGCCGAGCCCAAAGCCTGAATGTGCGGAATCAGGATGATATTCAGGCCAATGTTTAAACACATGCCAAGAACGGCCATCCAGTTTAGCTGCCTGATGCTGCCGTTTGCCGTAAGCAAAGTGCCAAATATATAGGTTGTTGCCACGCCCAGGAAACTGATCATCAGAAGTTTGAAAATGGAAGCAGAGAGGGCGGGGTTGCTGTATTTGAGCAGGAGCATTATTTCGCGGTCGTAAAAACCCGAAGAGAAACTAATGATGATAGCCGGAACAAACAACAGCAAAAAAGAAAACTGAACCATTGAAGCATAGTCTTCCTTTTGTTTGATCATCCGGGCAAAAATGGGGAGCAATAAACCGGCAAACAAAACGCCAAACATCGACACGGCATCGAAAAGCCGGAATGCATGTGCATATATTCCGGCTTGTTCTTTTCCATTGTCCAGCATGCGTTCGAGCATCACCGAGTCGATGCGGTTGTAAAACGACATCAGCAAGATGAGTAATGCGTACGGATAACTTTTCTTCAGGAAAACGATGAAAAACCTCCTGTCGAAGTGAAATTTGAGTTTCCCGGTGCGCGATAAAACCACCATGAGCGTGATCAGGCTGGCGACCAGATAAGCTGCTGATTGCGCATAAACAAACCATTCGATCCTGAACGTATGGTGAGTAACATTGGTAAACAAAAGCACCGAACAAATAATAATCATCAAACTGCGGTCGAGCACCGACAACAAACTGTCGGTCCGGAAAAGGTGCAATCCGCTGATATTTGACCGGAGATAAAGCGTGAATGAAATGAGGAACTGGTTTAGTATGAGGAAAATGAGCAGATGAATCTGAATGTCTTTGTATCCAATTATTAAAGCAGTTACGATACAAACAAACGCGTAAATTCCGGCGAGCAAAAACTTGAGACCAACAATGTTACTGATGTGTTTTTTGAATAACTGCCGGTGTTGCGCAATGTTTTTGTTGTTGTAATTGGTTATTCCCAGATCGAGCAAAATGTTCAGAATCATAGAGAAATTCAGGAGCGAAAAATACAAACCGTAACTTTCATCGCCCACTAAATTCTGCACCGTCAGGTCGATTCCAAATATCCAGAAAGGTTTGATTAAAACATTCAGAAAGAGGAGCAGAAACAGATTTGTTATAAACTTGCGTTTCAATCGGGTTGATTTCCTGTTTTGATTTAAGTGAATCAAAAGTAGCATTTTTTTGCTCAGACTTTGTACATTTGGTTAGATTTCGATCTCACAAGCCAAACCTATGATAATTGCCGTAAATACCCGATTACTGATTCAGGGAAAGCTCGAAGGAATCGGTTGGTTCACCCGCGAAACATTGATGCGAATTACACGGGATCATCCTGAGCATCAGTTTATTTTTATCTTCGATCGGCCTTACGCCGACGAATTTGTTTTTTCGAAAAACATTACCCCGATTGTGCTGTGGCCACCAACGCGTCATCCGGTTTTATGGTTCATCTGGTTCGAGATTCAGATTCCGGGGATACTAAAAAAATACAAGGCCGATTTGTTTTTTTCGCCTGATGGATATTTGTCGCTCAAATCCGGAATTAAGCAGTTGGCAGCTATTCATGATATCAATTTTGCACACCGCCCCAAAGATTTGCCTTGGTTAAAAGCAAAATATTACAATTTCTTTTTTCCACGGTTTGCGAAAAAAGCCAAACGAATTGTGACTGTTTCTTTTTTCTCGAAGGAAGACATTAACCGGACCTACAAAATTGATTCGGATAAGGTTGATGTGGTTTACAATGGGGTAAATAATTTGTACACACCAATTCCGGAAGAAAATAGGTTTGCAATCAGGGAAGCTTACAGCGGTGGAATGGATTATTTCCTATTTATCGGGTCGCTTCATCCGCGTAAAAATATTTGCGGATTGTTGCGTGCGTTCGACGCTTTTAAAACTTCAGTAGAAACCGATACTAAACTGCTTATTGTTGGAGAAAGTATGTTCAAAACGGCCGATATTGAAATGACTTATGAAGGAATGCGCTACAAAAGTGATGTCGTTTTTACCGGGAGATTAACCAACGAAGAGTTGCACAAAGTTTTGGGAGTATCATTGGCTTTAACTTTTGTGCCGTTTTTCGAAGGGTTTGGCATTCCGGTGATCGAGGCGATGAATGCGGGCGTTCCGGTAATTTGCTCCAACACAACATCGTTGCCCGAAGTGGGCGGAAATGCCGTTTTGTATGTCGACCCGTTTTCACTGAACCAGATTAAAGATGCGATGATCAGAATTTATCAGGATAAAGCTTTGCGCGATTCGTTGATTGAGAAGGGTTTTGTACAGAAAGATAAATTTAGCTGGGACAAAACGGCGGAATTGCTTTGGGGAAGTATACAGATTTGTGCCAATACATAATGGAGGCCGGAGTCAGAAGACCGGAGACCGGAGTCCCTCTCCGGGTAGCGTAGCGTACCGAAGGGAGACGAACTGACTTATTTAAGCACCACTCAAAAATGATAAAAGAAAAACTCCAATTATTTCTTCGGGAAGGCAGGCTGGAAGCCGGATGCGATGAGGCCGGACGTGGTTGCCTCGCCGGTCCCGTTTTTGCAGCAGCGGTAATTTTGCCCGGAGATTTTGAAAATAGTCTGCTGAACGATTCGAAAAAGTTAAGCGAAAAACAGCGCAACGAATTGCGGCCAATTATTGAAGAGCAGGCCCTTGCTTTTGCTGTCGGAATTGTCGACAATCATGAAATTGATCGCATAAACATTTTAAATGCATCGTTTTTGGCTATGCACCGTGCCATTGATCAGCTCAAAATTAAACCCGAATTTTTGCTCATCGATGGAAACCGGTTTAAAGCCTATCCTGAAATTCCACACATCTGCATCGTAAAAGGCGACGGAAAATTTCTGCCGATTGCGGCGGCTTCAATCCTTGCAAAAACCTACCGCGATGAATATATGGAGTCTGTTCATCGGGAATTTCCGCGGTACGATTGGTTGAAAAATAAAGGGTATCCCACTTTGCATCACCGGAAAATGGTTAGGGAAATAGGAATTACGCCCTATCACCGCGTTACATTTGCCAATCAGGGCGATCAGCTTAGGCTCGATTTCTAACGTGCAGATACTGGAAAGAAAAAATTGGCAAAAGAATTTCAGGAGGAAGCATAAAAAAACTGACCGTAGAGTATTCAGGAGTGAAAAGCACTGGCTTTTTCAACATCCTGAAACATCATACTTTGTCAGTTGGGTGCGACGAAAACAAGCGAGGCGAATATGTAATGAATTGCAAACGGTTTTTACAGATGAAATTTAATCTTCATCGTCTCCACCGTCGTCATCGTCATCATTAAAATCGTCGTCGTCGTCAAAATCATCATTGGTATCAGCAACATCATCCATTTCACTGACATCAGCATCGGCGCCAAGAATATCGTCGTCGGCATACTTGGTTTCATATTCTTCTTTTGCACTATCTTTCAGTGAGCCTGTGCTGTCGTAATCATCATCTTCCTCGATGATTTTTTCAGCTTCGTAAACAGTCATTCGAACCAGGTAATATTTATCCTCTGTTTCGAAAGGCAATGCACTCACCCGCTTGCCGTCCTTGTTTGTAAAATAGATCAGACTTTCACTGTAACCGCTTGGATATTCAAGTTTAATTTTCTCCTGAATTTCCGGATCAAGCTTGTCATAATCCTTAATTACTCTGGGTTTGTTTGGATTCATCGATTAATATTTTAGTGCAATTATATGAAAAAAATTAGTAAATCTTCGGGGGCGAATATAAATGAAAATCTATTTTGTGTGCAACATTTTTGGCTTTTATTCTGAATTTTTAGTAAAAGTTTATTCTCAGAAAAAATCAATCATGGCCTTAATTACTCCATTCTTATAGTTGGCAACCATTTCAAACGCTTCTTGTGTCTGCTCCGGAAGAAACCGGTGAGTGACCATTTCTTCAACGGGTAAGCCATTCTTTATCAGTTCGATCGATTTTTCGACACAATGGTTTTGGCGACGAACATTTACGATTGATATTTCTTTGCGGCGCATTAGGTCCATATCGAATACATACCGGCCTTCAGGAGGTATTCCGGTTAAAACCAATTTTCCTCCGGGTTTCAACACTTTTGTGGCATCGTCAATGGCTTTTTGTTCGCCGCTGCAATCGAATACCAAATCGAGCAAAAGGGGCTCAACGCTACTGGTTGCTTCAAACGCATCGGTTTCGAAGGGATTAAAAGTATATTCGGCGCCCAGTTTTTTAGCTTTCTCGCGCCGATATTCCAGTGGTTCAAAAGAAAATATGCGGCAATTGGCTTTCGATTTCAGAACCATTAAAACACTCAGTCCAATCGGTCCGGCGCCAAAAATACCAATCGTTTTATCCTGAAAATCCATGTTCGCCAGTTCAACGCTGTAAGTTCCGATGGTCAAAGGTTCGACCAGGGCTGCTTTTGTTGGGTTGAAGCCTTCATTTACCTTGAAACAGGAGAATTCGGGCATAACCAGGTAATCGCTCAGGCAACCTTCCAACTGACCGGGACATCCCAGAAACAGATTTTTGCGGCAGGTGTGTGGCCTTCCGGCTTTACACTGATCGCATTCGCCGCAGTGAATGCTTGGATCAATGGCAACCAGGTCGCCTGGTTTAACATTTTTAACGGCGCTTCCCGTTTCAACAACAATTCCTGAACATTCGTGACCAACAGTAAACGGAAACTGTACAACCTGAGAGCCAATCTTCCCGGCTGAGAAATAATGGATATCCGATCCGCAAACGCCAACCGACTTAATCCGGATTAAAACATCATCTGGATTTTTCAGTTCAGGATCAGGCCTTTGAACCATGTCGAATTTGCCAATAGCTGTCAAAACCAGTGCTTTCATATATTCGGATGTTTTGATGTTCAGAAAAGTATTTGTCAAATATTGAAAAAAAATGATGAACTCAGCAGTTTTCTGTAATTATTTTTGTGAATTTCGGTAAAAACATTGAAATCAGTCACATCCGGCTTCACTTGAGTCATGTTATTGTATTCTTACGGTTGAAGGCGCAGAATAGGGCTTCCGGCTGTTTTTTATCACATTTTTTCAAGCAATGAATCCATTCCTTTGTTATAAAATTAAAAATAAAGATCATGTACGGAAAACTTCAGCAAGATTTAAAGCAAACACTAAGTGAGCTTAAAGAACAAGGTTTGTATAAAACCGAACGGATAATTACTTCGTCGCAAAGCTCCGCGATTTCTGTTTCAGGAGGCAAAGAAGTTTTGAATTTCTGTGCCAATAATTACCTGGGGCTGGCCAATCATCCTGAAGTTATTAAGGCGGCACAAACGACCATGGACAACTGGGGTTTTGGGCTTTCGTCAGTTCGATTCATTTGCGGAACCCAGCAAATCCATAAAGAATTGGAAGAAGCGGTTTCCCGATTTCTGGGGACTGAAGATACCATCTTGTATTGTGCTGCGTTTGATGCCAATGGAGGTGTTTTCGAACCGCTTTTGGGCGACGACAGCATTATTATTTCAGATGAATTGAATCATGCTTCGATTATCGATGGGGTTCGCCTTTGCAGGGCTCAGCGTGCCCGTTACAAACATGCCGATATGGCTGAACTTGAAAATTGCCTGAAAGAAGCTCAGTCGGCCAAATACCGCTTGGTGGTTACCGATGGCGTTTTCTCGATGGATGGCGATCTGGCGAAACTTCCGGAGATTGTTGATTTGTGCGAAAGATACGATGCCCTGGTAATGGTCGACGATTCGCATGCTTCAGGATATATTGGTGAAACAGGCCGGGGAACAGCAGAGCATTTTGGATTGCTTGGAAAAATTGACATTATCACCACTACTTTCGGGAAAGCGCTTGGCGGCGGCAATGGCGGCTGTACTTCAGGACGGAAAGAGATTATTGAAATGCTTCGTCAGCGTTCGCGACCGTATTTATTCTCAAATACTTTGGCGCCTGCAACTGTTGGAGCGACTCTTAAAGTACTTGATTTGCTAACCAACTCTGCCGAACTTCCTGCACGTACAATGCATAATGCCAGTTATTTCAGGAGTAAAATGGAAGCTGCCGGATTTGATTTGGTAAACGGAACTACAGCCATTGTACCAGTTATGATTTACGATGCGCCATTAGCTGTAAAATTTGCTGACGAACTGCTGAAAGAAGGTATTTATGTCATTGGTTTTGTTTTTCCGGTTGTGCCCAAGGGAAAAGCCCGTATTCGGGTACAGTTGTCGGCGGCACATACTACAGCACAAATTGATCAGGCCGTTGAAGCATTTGTAAAAGTTGGTAAATCGCTGCGAATTATCTGATCCAAATTTAAGGACAAGAAA
The DNA here is from genome assembly GCA_041652995.1 of Prolixibacteraceae bacterium. Classification (GTDB taxonomy): domain Bacteria; phylum Bacteroidota; class Bacteroidia; order Bacteroidales; family Prolixibacteraceae; genus Aquipluma. The sequence goes on along the minus strand of JBAZGO010000042.1, from coordinate 28,570 downwards.
AAAGGCTGCTCGGAAATAACCGTAACAGCCTTTTCATAGGTAACAAAATTGGGTTGATGGACTCTATATTGGAGTGGAAAAAAGTTATTATTTAATAAAACTAACCAATCGTTTTTACAGATAATTTCAACTCTGTTTTGCAGTGCATGCTTTGTTAAAGTAGCGCTAGAATGTTAAAATTTAAGGCGACGTTGGCCTTTGCCTGAACCGAGATATTATTCATCAGCAACCCGGAAATTGAACTCTCGGCATTAAGCATGCCTTTGAAAATTAATTTCCCGGTACCGGATTCTTCATCGTACGAAGCCACATGAATTTCATAGTCTCCTTCTTCCAAAAATGAAAGTTGGTAACTTCCGTCAGCTTTTACTTTTGCACTGGTAACAGCCTTCGCGAACAAAACATTACTGTTGCCCTGTCCCTGTGTTTCGGTGCTGGCATTGTAGTCGCCCTTGTGATAAGCAAATACAATCAGTTCGCTTTGGTTGAAACTATTGGTTGCTTTGCCTTTAATGTCGCCACATTTTTCAGCGCTTTCAAGGCGCAGCGAATTTTTGAGCTCGGCTTCAGTAACAAACTTGAATTTGCTGGTTTCACTTGTATTTTCGTTGTGGACGATTGATTTTCTCAAATCAAAATCGACAACTAAATCCGTTGAACCATTTGCATCAACCATAAAACTCTTATCGAGTTTAATCTCACCGGTCGTCGAGGTAGAACTGTTTAAGTCATGTTTGGCATCTTCATTATCCAAAACATAACATCCGGGTGAATTTCCGGATGCATCCGATTCATAATCAAGAACGAGTGAGATGTTGTCGTACGTTTCGGCCTGTAAATCGCCATCGAATAAAATTTGGGTCTTTCCGGCCTGAAGATCTGATACTTTAATGGTTTGTTTTGAAAACCCTTCAACGGATTGACCTTCAACTTTCACATCAGCAACAGTCACAAATGTTGCCTGGATGTTCGCGTCATCAGACGGTGCGTCTGTAATCTTTACCGTTAATTTCCCCTGATCCGATTGATTTGAGTCGTCTTTTGAACAATCAGTCATAAGTACGACAAGAAATAGGCTTACCATAGTCAGTATTGTGATGTTTGTTTTCATAGCTTAATTTTCTGAATATTAATTTGGAATTTGTGATTGTGTTTGCGAACCCATTTCCGGGTTATTTCAATTCAATAACTGCATATTTCGAGATCTTCCAGAATTCATCCGGATTATCGATTTGCAGGTAAGCAATTTGTCCATCTTCTTCAACCAATTGATATGAACTGTCAGGATGCTCCGAAATCACTTTTACTTTTTTTGCATGCAGAGGAATCGTTTTAGTCGTCCGAATATCCACTGATGTAAAGTATTTGTTGTCAAAGTTTTCCTGAATTGCTTTGCTTGCGCCTAAACCAAGAACACCGCCTTCTCTGCTAAGTACACCTTCTTCTTTCAACTCTTTGTAAGTTCCTAATGCAAGGTGTGCAGTATTTAAAGCATTTGTTTTATCTACAATTTGCTGCTCTTTGTAGTTGATTGTGTCTGTTTTTAACACAACAATGTCATTTATTTCCTGAACCTTCGAGTTGAGTTCTGCAAGATTCATGTCTTTTTCTCCAATCACTTTTTTGAGTTCAGCAATTTCAGTATTTTGACTTTCAATGCTTTCGTTCAATTCAGCAATTCTTTTTTCAAAAGCTTTGGTGTTTAAACCAGATTTTCTAAGTTTCGATTGCAGTTCAGCAATTTTTGTGTTGCTGGCTTCCAACATTGTGTTCATCAGTTTAATGTCGTCTATTACAGCTTGCTTCCTGTTTTTTCCACCTTCTTTTTGTTCGATGGCTATTTCTTTCCTTTTTTCTTTAATGAATTTCAGGTTTTCTTCTATTTCAGTAAAGGTACCTTCAATATCAGTCAACACGGAATCTTTCTGTTCAATCATCCTGTTTAAATCGGCCTGTTGCGTTTGAAGTGCTTTAATTTCATTTTCTTTTTGATTGTAAATGTACACTGAACTTATTACGCCAACTACCAATAGAAATACAGCAATAATGATTGTACTAATTTGTTGTTTTTTCATTTTTTCCATCACTTTAAAATATTAAGTAAATAACTTGATCTAATTTTTTTTTCAAAAAAAGTTGCATTGTAGTTTTCTCTTATACAACGCACTTTATTTGACCACCAGATCAAAACAATGCCCGTGCCAATAAAGATTATTGACTTAAAGTGTTGATAGCTTGATTGATGTGTTTGTGGTGATGGAAATTATTTTCTCAATATGAGAAACCACCATTCAGAATTGAGAAGAAATCATGCACAAATTAGCCTGAAGATTAATTACTCCTTTAGCATACGATAGATTGTTGCGACTCCAATGTCGAGTTTTTCGGCTACCAATTTGATATTGTTGTCGTATTTTTCCAGAAACTTTTTCACGATCCTGATGTCGTATTCACGAAGGCTGATTTCTTCGGTCAGTAAATTCGAAAGAATATCATTTCCTCCGCCAAGAACGATGTGGTCGCCCAAAATTTCATCCCGATCAGCTAAAGTCACGGCAAGTTCGATAACCGATTTCAACTCGCGGACATTTCCGGGGAAATCATACGAAAGCAGGAGCGACGAAGCTTCTGCCGACAATATTTTGGTCGGCATATTGTTTTCTTTGCAGAACAACTGTATGAAATGTTTCGCCAGAATAATTACATCGTTTCCGCGTTCGCGCAAAGGTGGTAATTCAATGGGCAGGCCATACAAACGATAATACAAATCCTGCCTGAAATTTCCGTTTTTTATTTCTTCAGGTAAATTTTTATTGGTTGCAATAATAATCCGGCAATTGGTTTTCACCGGGGTATTGCTTCCAATCCGTATAATTTCTTTTTCCTGAAGTGCACGTAACAATTTGGCCTGAAGTGAGATTTCCATTTCAGCAATTTCATCAAGAAAAAGAGTGCCTTTCCCGGCTTCCTCAAATTTGCCAATCCTCCGGAAACTTGCCCCGGTAAACGAACCTTTTTCGTGCCCAAACAATTCGCTTTCAACCAGATCTTTCGGAATTGCGGCTACATTTACGGCTACAAAAGGTTGGGCCGACCGGTCAGAACTATAATGAATGGCTTTGGCTACCAGTTCTTTTCCGGTTCCGGTTTCTCCGGTAATTGTGACTGAAATATTTGTCCGAATGCCTTTTTCGATCAGTTCAAACATTTTTTGGATGGAGGGGCTGTTTCCAATTATAGTGTCTTGATTGGTGTATTTTTTTCGGACTTCCTGCCTCAAAGTCACAACCTCTTTTTTCAGTCTGTCTCCCTGCCTGATATTGTTTACCGTATTTAACAATCGCTCCTTGATGTCGCGCGATTTGACAATATAGTCGTAAGCTCCAAGTTTTAAAAGTGTTACCACCACCTCTATGTCAACTTGCTCGGAGATCAGGATAATCTGAATTTCATCATTTATTTCCTTGATTTGTTTCAGAACGTCGAGACCTTTTATGTCGGGAAGTCTGTAATCCAGCGTGATAACATCTGGTTGCTGGTGCAAATTGTCGAGACAATCTTTACCTGTGTTAAACGACTGGATCTCGTAATCCGGATTAAGTGAAAGTGTGTGAACGAGTAACCTGCTATACCATTCATCATCTTCAACAACAAATATTTTGAAAGCTTTTTCGACCATAATCTTATATCTTCCGGGAGTTGATTTGCAAATTATAGCTGCAAGTTAGAAAGATTTTGCATGAAACGGCCGAACTGATTCTCATTTTGAGAAAATTGTTTGGATAATTAACTTTTTGAGAAGCTGGGGTCAATTTGCAGATTTATCAGTCCGACAGTTTTTGAGTGAGATAGGTGTTAATTTCGATGATTTCCTGTTCAATTTCCTGAATTAGTCTTTGTGTTTTCTCCATATCCTTGCTTTCTGTAGCCTCATTTTCAAGGATCTTTAAATTGGCGTAAAGTTTTATTGCATGCAAGTGTTTCGATGGTGCTGCCAGTTTGTGTGCGGCTTCTCCAATGCCAATCCAGTCTGAAATGTTAAAACTATGATGGATTTTTGCCAGTCCATTTTCGCTGGCTCGAATGAATATTTTCAGCATTTCATCAAAAAACGCCTTGTCGCCGCCAGTCATTTGCATCAATTCTTCCAGGTCGACCGGTGGATTTTTTTCAACCGGGTTGTACGATTTTTCTTCCGGAGTTGTATGCAGAATTTTATTTATCGCGTTGAACAAACTAAATTCCGTGAACGGTTTTTGCAGGTACAAAAGTATACTGTTCCGATTTTCGTTTTTGGTGTTCTCAGGCTTGATGCTGCCGGTTAAGGCAATTATTTTTGATTCGGGACGGTTCTCCATTATTATTTTTGCAGCTTCATAACCGTCCATTCGTGGCATTCGAAGGTCCAGAAGAATCAGATCAAATGATTGCTTCAATGCCAGTTCCACGGTCTCCTTTCCGTCATGAGCTTCTTCAAACGAGACTCGCCATTTGTTCAAAATATTTTTAATCACAAAAAGGTTGAATTCTTCATCATCAGCAATTAAGAAGTGCAGATTTCTGAAGAAATAAGGGATTTCGGGCTGATCGTCTGAACTGATTTTTAAAGGCATGACAAATTAGTTAAACAAATTCTTCAGGCTAAATATCGGAATTTTAAAAATCAATGCATTGAATCAAGCCGGTTTTTGCAATCGGAAATGGATTGTTTGAAAATGGTGTTTTGGGGAAACTGATTCCCAAGTTTGGTAAATTTCGCAAGCGCCTTTCGCGGATCATTTTCAATTTCGAGATAGATTTTTGCCAGCAGGTAAGTTTTTACCACATCAAACGATTTGTATTCCAGATTCGACATGCCTTCGATTTTCTGCAGACTTAGCTGGCATTTTTCGAGGTTATTTTTTGTTTTGAATCCATGGTCGGTCAGGAATTTGTATTTCATAAACGTATCCAGTTCGGTCATCATACCGAACATGCTGATTGTGAAAGCATCAGGATTTTGTGGTTTTTTCAAGTTGATATGATCCATGAAAAAATGGAATTTCAGCAAAGTGAGGTATTTCGATAAACTTTTATTTTTAAGGTTCTCGTACCTGATTTGATAGGTAAAGTAAATTAGTTTGTTGAAGTTTTCGAAACTACTGCCTTTATCTGAATTATTTAAATCTTCCAGCTTACGAAGAAATTCTGCTTCATTGGCATCAGAATTCTCCGAAATCATATTCCACCAGAGATAATCAATTTGCAAGTAATTGGCTGTTTGCGGCGAAGTCGTTTTTAGTTTCTCAATTTTTGAAGGAACCGCGCTAAAACTCTGGTTGTAAATTTCGGAAACAATATCATCAAACTGGGCGCTGGTTTGGCTGTGTAAACCCTTAACGGGAAGAAGAAAAAGTATGCAAATAAGTAATTTCGGATAAAATGGGAAGATCTCCTTCATCGGGTATTCAGTTGGCAAAATTCTGTTGTGATTCGCTTTCGAGCCTTCGCATGATGGCCTGATACGAATCATTCCGTTTCCGTAGCTGTTTTTCAAGGGTCAGCCTCTCAGCTTTGTTTGCACCACCCATGTAATAGCGCTGAAACCATGGCAATACAAGCACAACTGCCTCAAGAAATGTATATTTAGCAGCAAATGACACCGTTAAATAAATTAGTCCGCCCAACAATACGGCCGAATTTGCAGCATCTTTGTATGCTCCCGAATACAGTTGTCCTGATCCCGGAACGATTAAACTCATGAACCAGGCTGTCTGCGGGTTAAATCTCTTTTCTGATTTACGGATGTCGGCAAATTCCTTTTCAAAATCGCGAGCATTATTTTTGCCTGGAAATTCAGCGGCACATTTATTAAAGGCGTCCCTGGCCAAATCGTCTTCATTCAATCCAAAATAAGCAATTCCTTTCATGAAATTTAGCCTGATATTTTGGTCTGCAACATTTGATGAATCGATATTCATCAGTTCAGACAAGGCCAGAATGAAATTTTTTTCAAGAATAAGCGAAAATGATTTCCCCAAAATTGCCTCAGTTTTCAAACTGTCGGAGCTGGATGAAAAGTATGCCCGGTCGTAGAAAATGGCGCTTTGGTCTAGTTTGTTTTGGTTGAAGTAGCAATTCGCTATTTTCATGCATAAAATATCCTGTTCGGAATAACCAAAAAAAAGAGCCCGATTGTACTCATTTGCTGCCAGCTCGTAATTCCCTTTTTCGTATTGCTGATCAGAGAAACTAACTATTTCATCTAAACTTTGGCAAAAAGCTGATTGAGCAAATAAAAAATTAATTATCCCGAAGAATAAAATCGCGGGTTTTGTTAACCAATTCATTCTCTTTGTCTTTATTGTATTTGTTAGCAGTTTGCGTGCTACCATATATATTTCCTGAATAATAAACTACCGACAATGTTCCCATGGCCCAGGGATAAAAGCTTTTCGGATTTTTATTGAATCCTCTTACGGCCATAAACGCAGTGGTTGATGTCATCAAAAATGAAATAAGTCCATCTTTCCATCTTCCGGAATATACCTTTCCTGAACCGGGAATAATCACCGAGAGGATTCCGGCCAAGGCGGGGCTTTTTCTTTTTAAAGCTTGTCCCTGGTCGGCAATTTCAACCAATGAGCGGTTGAGTTTATCTTCATATTCACTTTTGAAGTTGCCGGCTTCTTTCCAGCTTTTTCTCAGCAAAATTGTTGAAAGTTTGAAATCGCTATTTTGTTTAAAGAAATCATTGGAATTAATAAACGAACCTGCGTCTTCATATTTTTCATTCTGAACCAGTAATTTAAAGTATTCTGACCCGAACTCCTGATCCATATCTATAAACCCTGTTTTTCCTGAAAACTGTTTGTAGCTTTCAATGGCCTTTTCAAATGCGTTTGTTTTCCTGTAAATTTTAAACAAGAACAGATACGATTGCCTATCGTCAGGTTTTAAAAATACACAACGTTCAAATTCTCTTACGGCCAGATCGTATTGATTTGAATGGTACAGATATTCTCCGAACTTGAGTGAGTTGTCGTGATTGTAGAAATCCTGCGAAAACAAACGGGTTGCTGCCAGCAGAAATAGGAAAAGGAGTTTAGTTTTCAATGGGATCAAAAAATTTACCGGTTTTTTCATCAATCTTATATGTTCCTGGCGATACCATAGGGTGGCATCTCATTAGTCTGTCCGAAATTTTCATAAATGCGATAAATTTACTTTTTTCATGATGAATACACTCAATGGCGTATACCGAACATGATGGTTGAAAAACACATGCATCAATATCCTGCGACGATATGAAATTCTTATAAAAAACAAAAAAGGCCGAAAATGTACTTTCTATTTCGTTCTTGCTGCCTTTCGAGAACATTGAATAATTTGTTATCGGCGCTGGAACGAATAAGGTATCAGCCCTTTGAATATAATTCGAAAGTTGTGCTTCACAGTTTTTTGCTGAACCCAGAACGGTAAAAAATAAAATGATCGGGATTATTAAATTCTTCATTATTTCGTATTGGCTAACTGAAAGTCGTATTCCGCATCATGTCCGGGTTCATTAATCAGAATTTTATCGAACTGAATAATCTGATAGGTTTTGGCCCCCTGGAAATAATTCACGGCAAGTATTTCTGTCGGTATTTCAATTCCGCTTATAAATATATATTTTTTAAATATCTGCCGGTTAATTATTATCCCTTTCTTGTTGTAAATAACTACAGTTTCAAGTTTTTTATTTTTACTGGAAACAATAATGTTCCCCAGTGGAAAGTCGGGAGAAATTGGGGCAGCCCATTTTGTAATAATTAAATCATTTTTCTTTTCAACATTCGTGGCCTTGTAACTCGAGTTTTTTAGTCCAAAATCAGAAATGTCATTATTCAATATAAAGTGAAAAATGGAGAACTCGGGTTTCAACGGACTTCCTTTTGCCGAAATTAATTTCCCGTTTTGATATTTATAGATTAAGGTATCAAGCGAAATATAATCCTCCTTTTGCGGGAAAGAGATGTTGTAAATTACTTTTTTTGTGTTTCTATCGTAACGAATTGTCCCCTTGGTATATTGGAAGGTACTGTCGCTGTTTTTGATTTTGATCGTAATATCGGCCTTAATGCGATAGGAATTTTGGCCGTATACAACAGCAAACAGCAAACAAAAGTAGGAAAATAAGAAAAGTCGTTTAAACATATAACGGTATAAAAATAATTAGTCAGTAGTATTAGAATACTACTGACTAATTGAATAAATCATATTTAGAAGTAATTTATTAATAAGAATAAGTTGTTGTGGTTGTTGCAGCAGTTGCAATGACTACAACGTAGAATACAATCCAAACAGCTGTTGCAGCAACGCATCCGTACAATGCTTTCTTGGTTTGTTCTTTGTTTTCAAGTACCAGATAAACGACTAACAAACCAACCCATCCGAATACACAGCCCCAGAAGAATGAAGGAATACCCATAACTAATTCATCAGATGATGCTGTAAAGGGCATACTTGATGATGAAGATATTCCGCTAAGCAAAGTCCCGTTTTCCTGACTTACGTCGGTGTAGGTTTTGTTTTCATTCTGTGCCAGATATTGATCAAGATCAGAAACTTCGGCAAAGGCTGCATAAATTTCTGCGTCGTCAAACTCTGTTACTGACTGAACTTCACTATTCGTGATTGATGTCGCCGACCTGGTATTGTAGGCAAAAGTTTGCATGCTGAACATCAGCAACGCAATAAAGACGCTGAATGATTTTAGGATAATTTTTTTCATAATTGGATGGGTTAAAGAAAAATTAATTAATGTATACAAGATAATATATTTAACCGAAATGTACAATAGGCAAAGCCAATTTATGTAAAAATATAGCTTGAGTACTTGGAATGTATCTGTGGGACACTAACTTCTAGCAGTTGTATCTTTTGAATTTTGCAAAAAAAAATGGTTAATAAAGATTTTGTTATTTTATTTTATTGAATTAGGCATTTGGTAAATATTGTCAGATTCATGGTCTATGTTTGTTGACTCACCCCGTCGCACCTGCGGTGCTCTGCCCCTCTCTTCGCGAAGAGAGGGGCAGCGGCCGCTTGCGGGCGCGGGGTGAGTCAAAGACAGAAAAAGCACAGAACTTACTATTGTTAAGCATTTTTCAATTAACTCGTCGGTTACACTCATCAAGGTTCCAGTTATTGAATCTTACAAACCGCTGCTTTTTCAAATTTTAACCTGTATTAAATAAGTGCCTAATTCAATTGTTTTAAATTTCGACAATATGGAAGCAATCGTTATATAAGTAAAAAGCGAAGCCGATGTTAAATTTAGGTGATTGATTAACATGGGCAAAAGAAATAGGAAACGCATTAATTTGATTGACTCACTCCGTCGTCCCAGGTATTCGGGATTTCGCCCCTCACTTTAAAAAATCTGTTTCGATTGATGGCTTTAGCCAAAAACATCTGCCATGATTCATCATTAAAAAAATGAATATCCGGTTGCATGCCTAATTGTTCTGACAGATGGGGCTTTGCCCCAAACCCCAATTACTTTTTTGTCTTACCACAAAAAAGTAATCAAAAAAAGTCAAGGCTGCGTCCGCATCGCTCGAAAAACCAGCGTTCGACGGCTAAAATCATTTAAACTCGCCTGCGGCTCAAACAGAAAAGATTTTTTAAAGCCGTCTTCACTTGTTTTTCGGCTCTCCGGACGAGGCCAGTCTGTGCACGAAGGAAAACTTTTCATTTTAGGTAAAGTAACGGATATTCATTTTAAAAAATGTCAGCACATTAGAGTTGAAATATGCTGACATGCCGTTGGTCATGTGCTGACATCTCTTCTCTCACTTCAGATTATGCCGAAAGTTTGCTGCCAGAGAAAATATTTTTGCTGTCAGTAAATCTTTTTTTACTGTCAGAGAAATTAAACAAGTTGCCAGTTAATTTTTTGCTGCCTGTACCGAAGAAATTTTCCATTCAATTGCTTATCGTTTGCGGTGCAGCATCCTGTGGTTTTTTGGAACTCATCAGATAGCCGGTGCGTGCTGAAACTGCATTTGCAGGCAGAACTTTACAGCAGTTCCTGAGAGAATCCTAACGGTCACAAAAATAATACTTTTCACCTTGAATAAACAGGGTTATGTCAATAAATTTAGGTTCTTCACCCTGCATTACGAGTATATCGATCTGGAAAAGGATGGAGTTGTTTTCGAATCAGAATAAAAGTTAGAACACAGATAAAAACTGCTTAATAGCCTGAGTTCGATACAAAAGTATCTAAAAATCAGAGAAATGATTGGATACACTTTGGTGGGCTGCCCCCTAATCCCCCAAACGGGGGACTTTTCATCCTGCAAGTTCTGAATGTATGCTCGTTATCGGACATATTTTCAGAATTTTCGTTGACCAAACTCCCTTCCCTTTATTGGGGAAGGGTTGGGGATGGGGCAATAAAGAGTTGTATTCATAAAAATTGAGACCGTATCTTCTATCGAACTCACGTTAATAGTATTTTCTGTCTTTTAATGTTTCATAGATTGTAATCACCATCAAAAGCATTAAGAATAAATACGAAAAATCTTCAACCGGAATATTTATAATTCGAATATTCAGGATATGCGCATCGTTGTATTTTACAACAGGCAGCGATGTGAGAATGCCATTGACTATAAAAAATGGAATTACTGATACAAAATAGCTAAAGTAAAATTTGGTTATGTGCTGTTTGAATTGGTTACGGAATACAGTATATCCCAGGTAAACGGCTGAAAAAAGAAAAGTCAGGAATGTGTATGCATGAGTTCGGTTGTAAAAACTTATCAAGGCAAAGGCAACTATCAGAATCAGGCTGAAAACAAGAAGGGGATTGGGATATTCGAATTTCTGAAGATAGAATTTAAGTACTTCATAAATAAATACGCATGAATAAGGAATTACCAGGAAAAAAAGCCATTCCTCAAGTGGAAGTCCTTTAAATTCGGTTCCAAGTGTATATTCGGAATTAAAACTCCAGACCTGTGCTTTCGTGAAATTGATGTCCCATACCAAAAAAATGGCTGCGGTTACCAAAATGGCCGGAATAATGTATTTCAGATTTTTATAATACTGAACTTTCTTGTCGAAACTTAGGAATAGCGGAACCGCGATGGAGGCAACCAGAGTAATCAGGTAAGTAAAATTTTTAAATTCCATGTTACATTTTTTCTGCTGTGAACTTGTTTCAAATATAAAGCAATATGTAGGTGTTTTCAATATCGGGCGAAAATTTGTTTGTTTGGGATTCGGGATTAAATAAAAATGGGTGCTTATTCCTGATAATAAGCACCCATTGGGCTGAGAAAATCAATTTCTAGAATATCTTATACCCTATGCCGAAAGCAAAAGTGAATGTATCTTTTCCGTAGGTTTCATTGTACGAGCCGAAAGAAGTAGCTAGTGGGTCGAATGAACTGTCAAATGTCTTAGTATAGTCTTTATAAGTTGTTAACATCAATCCGGCATCTAGAACAAGTTTCGTGTTGATGTTCCATTGAAAACCAAGACCTGCGGTATAGGAATCGTTCGCATAGCTAAAATCACTTTGATAAGCCTCACTAACACCCATATTGGAATTTAGATAACCTGCACTTATTGCGAAATTTTTATTTAATGAATATTCAACACCGAAGGCAAGTTCTACATAGTTTTTGTCGATTGTGCGATTTTGTCCGTAAACATTTGGACCCCAGCCTACACTTTTATCAAAATAAACAGTGTAGGAACCTGAGACTTTTAAATTATCCAAGAGCTTATAATCAGCTCCAGCAGCAAATATTCCCGGTATATCACTTCTAGATTCCTCTTTGTCTGTAAAAAGTCCAGTTCCATCGACTACTGTAGAGTTTGTAAGTTTTAATGTTGTTTGGTGTTCATATTTTACCCCAATATTTAATTTTTCAAGATGAATATCAAAACCAATTATTGGCGTAAAACCAGTTCCGGTTTGTTTAGTATCGACGTTAATATCAGATGTCGCAGTGGCATTTTCCTCCATAGATGAGGCCTTTCCAGCAAATTCCGGTGCTGCTGCTGTTAATGTTCCGGCAGCAACAGCTAAAGTAGCACCACCAATCTGAGTAGGAGTCATTCCGGCAGCACCTAATAATTGTTGAATACCAGCTATCTGATCTGCAGTTAATCCAATGGAGCTAGCATTTGCCAATAACACACTGCCTGAGCCACCTGAAATCGCTGGTGCCAAAGCTGCTGCAGAAGCTGTTGAACTGGCTGATAAAAAATTCAAAAAGGTTTTGCCATCAGTGAAAAATTGTGTGGCTGAAACCATGTTTGTTCCATTATACGAGGCACCAAATGCGGGCTGATTTGGATTAATTTTAATATCTTTCAAATAACCGTTATAGGTATTAACTGCATTCAACATTCTAACACCTAATGAAATAGAAATATTTTCATTTAATGAATAGGTTCCATTTAATTGCGTTCCCCAAAAGACACTGGTACCTTCAAATTTAATATTTGCAGAATATTCATTCGTTGGAATTCCATTGGCAACTAAGGACATAGGTATTGCTGATATCTTTTTCTCAAAGCTTGGTAGACCGGTATCGTATTTTGCACTTCCACCACCCCCGTTTGGTCCAAAACCTGCAGAAAAGGCCCATTTGTCAATTTTATAGACAGCAAAGGCAGTTGGAAATACAGGAGCAGAAACTGCACCTTTGTATTTGCCATTATTCAGGAGAGGAAATTCGCTGGTGATTGTTCGGTTTTGTGTGATACTTTGATTGTGTAATCCAAAGTAAAATCCGTTATTTAATTGAGTCAGACCCGCTGGATTAAAATATACTGCATCCAGATCAGTAGAAGCGTTGCGCGACAACATTCGCACAAACTGAGCACTTTGGTTGGTGTTGGTTAAAATACCTCCTGCAAAAGCAGAATTCATCAGCAAAAATACTCCGGCTATCAGAACATTAATTTTCTTCATTTTAGGTTTTTTAAAATTTTCGAAATCAAAAATATAAATATTTATGATGTGGAAAAATAATATGTCTGAAAATCAACTATTTATAAATATTTAAACTTAGGACTTTAAAATTCGAAAAAAACAAAAGTCCGATGTGATTAGCACCGGACTTTTAAGTGAGAATTTTTGAGAGTAATTTTTAACTGTTAAACTGAGAGTTACAAATGAATAACCTCATCGTATGCAGCAGCGGCTGCTTCCATAATTGCCTCACTCATGGTTGGGTGAGGATGTATCGATTTTATTAATTCGTGTCCTGTAATTTCAAGTTTCTTCGCTACGACCATTTCAGCAATCATTTCGGTAACATTTCCGCCAATCATGTGAGCTCCAAGTAATTCACCGTATTTGGCATCAAAAATAAGTTTTACAAAACCTTCTTTTTGACCCGAGGCGCTTGCTTTTCCGCTGGCCGAGAACGGGAATTTACCAACTTTGATTTCGTGGCCTGCGTCTTTTGCTTTTTGTTCTGTCAGGCCGATTGACGAAACTTCAGGATTGGTGTATGTACATCCGGGAATGGTTGAATAATCAATCGGATGAGGATTCAATCCGGCAATTTTTTCAACACAAACAATTCCTTCGGCAGAGGCAACGTGAGCCAACGCAGGGCCAGCAATGATATCGCCGATCGCAAAAACTGTATCAACATTGGTCTGGTAAAAATTGTTCACTTTTACTTTGCCTTTTTCGAGCTCAATTCCCAAATCTTCAATTCCAATATTTTCAAGATTTGGACTAATGCCCACTGCTGAAAGAACAATTTCGGCTTCAATAACTTCTTCTCCTTTTTTTGTTTTCACAGTAACTTTGCACAATTCTCCTGAAGTATCAACCGATTCAACCGAAGCATTGGTGAAAATTTTCATTTTCAATTTCTTGAAAGACCGTTCCAATGTTTTCGAAACTTCTTCATCTTCATTTGGAACCACATTGGGCATGTATTCGACTAATGTTACTTCGGTCCCGATGCTTTGATAGAAATAGGCAAATTCGCTTCCAATTGCGCCTGAGCCAACTACCACCATCGATTTGGGTTGTTTGGGCAAAGTCATTGCTTCGCGGTATCCGATTATTTTTTCGCCATCCTGTTCCAGGTTTGGCAACTCGCGCGATCTGGCTCCGGTAGCAAGAATAATATTTTTGGCCGGATAAATTGACCTTTTTCCTGTTTCGTCGGTTACTTCAACGGTATTTTTGTCGATTAAACGACCATAGCCATTTAAAGCTTCGATTTTATTTTTGGTAAACAAATATTGAATTCCCTTGCTCATGCCTTCGGCAACACCTCTGCTGCGTTTTACCATAGCGCCAAAATCTGCTTTAACTTCTCCTGAAATTGAAACACCATAATCGGCGGCATGCTGCGCATATTCCAGGGCCTGTGCACTTTTCAGGAGCGATTTTGTAGGAATGCAACCCCAATTCAGGCATATTCCACCTAAATTTTCTTTTTCAACAACTCCAACATTTAAGCCTAACTGAGCGGCTCTGATAGCGGCTACATATCCGCCCGGACCGCTACCTATAACTAATAAATCATAACTCATAAACGATAGCTTCTAATGATTAAAATCAACAGGATAATAACACTTTTCTCGTACGAAAAGTTTTTCGCCGGAAGTATTTCTTCAGTTAAATTAACAGAAAATCGGGAGAAAAAAAAGCCGCATGACGCGGCTTTTCAATATAAACTTAAATTTTTATGAAATTCTAATTTGGAAACAACTCGGCGAGTTTTTGAGCAAGTTGTTCGCCACGCAAACCTTTGCCAATTATTTTCCCGTCTTTGTCGAGTAAAAACGACTGAGGAATTGCATTTACTCCATATTGACGCGCTACTGCATTTTGCCAGTACTGAAGATCGGAAACATGGATCCAGCTTAAATTGTCGTCTTTAATGGCTTTCAGCCAGTCGTCTTTCGTCCGGTCGAGCGAAACTCCCAGGATTTCGAAACCCTTATCGTGATATTTCTGGTAAAGTTTTACAACATTCGGATTTTCCTGTCGGCATGGACCGCACCACGATGCCCAAAAATCGACCAGGACGACCTTTCCACGTAACGACGAGAGTTGCACGGGTTTGTCTTCGGTATCGTTCATTGTAAAGTCAGGAGCTTCAACGCCGATGGCAGTTTTCTTCTTTTCAGCAAGCATGTCTTTAAGTTTTACCACGTATTCAGAGGAATCAATTTCAGGTGCAAATGAATTTGTAATTGATTCGAGTTCCGATTCATCAATCTGGTCGACCAACTGATTCAACAAAATAAATGGTGAAACAACAGAGTTGGTGTGTTCTTTTATGAAATTTTTCGTATAAACTTTGTTGTTGTCAATCATGGCCTGGTAATCTATTTTTACTTTATCAGCATCAGCCGAATTGCCAGTCGACATGGCTGATTGATATTTTTCCTGAAGAGCCATCACTTCTTTGTTCAACTTTTCCATTTCGGAGATGTACAGTTTGAAAACATCCTGGGTGGGCGAACCTGTAATTTTTGTATTACGCAAGCTGTCTTTGTTGGCCACCATGGTAATGTTTGAATTGTCGAGGAAAAACTGTGCGAAATAATCGCGGTCGTTCAACCGAAGAATACGCAGATCGGGCATTTCCATTTTACCTTTAAAACTGAATTTTCCGCCAACTATTTCGGCTGTGTCAATCGTTTGTGGCTGGCCATCAACAATTTTTTGCAAATATACTTTGCCTGTATCAACGCCTGTAATTGTTCCCTTTATCGAATACTCTTCTTTTGCCGACTGGCACGAAACAAATGCCAGTGCAAGTACCAAAATTGCTAATACGTTTCTCATTGATCTTGTAATTAAATTGTAATTATTTATGCTGTCTGGTTTGATCGTAAAGATCAAGTAATTTTTTTGCTGCAACAAACGATGAAATTTCTTCATTCAGGACTTTTTGCTCCAATTCTTCCATCATTGTTTTTATCAGTTCGTTGTGGTAAAAGTTGTTCCGGAGTTGTTCGTTAATTGTTTCGTACATCCAAAACTTCGATTGCTCATTTCTCCTGAATTGAAAATAATTGTTTTTCCGCACGTACGACAGGTATTCGTCAATGGTTTCCCATATTTCGCTGATACCGGTTTTCATGTATGCCGAACAGGTTAAAACTTTTGGGTTCCAGCCCGATTCCGGAGTTGGGAACAAATGTAATGCATTCATGTATTGAACCCGCGCCAGTCCGGCTTTTTCTATATTATTTCCGTCGGCTTTATTTATGGTAATGGCATCGGCCATTTCCATAATTCCTCTTTTAATTCCCTGCAATTCATCTCCGGCGCCTGCCAGCATCAGTAAGAGGAAGAAATCGACCATCGAGTGCACTGCGGTTTCGCTTTGGCCAACACCAACAGTTTCAATAAAAATATGATTGAAACCGGCGGCTTCGCAAAGTACAATGGTTTCGCGCGTTTTGCGGGCAACGCCGCCCAGCGATCCGGCCGAAGGGGAAGGGCGAATGTATGCATTCGGGTCGGTTGACAAATCTTCCATCCGGGTTTTGTCTCCCAAAATGCTTCCTTTTGTCCGTTCGCTGCTGGGGTCAATGGCAAGTACGGCCAGTTTTTTCCCTTTCGAGGTGATATATTTTCCCATTGCCTCAATGAAGGTACTTTTTCCTACGCCGGGAACTCCGGTTATTCCAATCCTTACCGAATTTCCGCTGAAAGGCAAGCACTTCAGGATAATTTTCTGGGCTATTTCCTGATGTTCAGGCTTCGAACTCTCAACCAGTGTAACTGCCTGGCTCAGAATTGTTATATTGCCATTTAAAATGCCGTCGACATATTGCTGCACCGATAAAATGCGCTTTTTCTTATTTTTTAAAAATCGTTTGACTGATTCGTCGTTTACCGATGGCAACGGCTCAATACCCCGATTTACATTTAATCCGGAATATTCCGGATCGTTTTCGATATGGTGCTGAGATTGATCTCCAATCATGTTGACTAATTTTATGCGAATGTAGCGATCAAGAGAGAATATTATATAAAGATCAATTGAAAAGTTTTACTATTTATGGAAATAAAAAAGCCGGTTCAAACGAATTGACCGGCTTCCTGTAGAGCTTTAAACTTTTATTTTGCAGCAATAATATTGCTCGAAATTCTCAAAATTGTTGTCGGATTTTTAGGATCGTTTGTAATAACTGTGATTGTTTTGTTCTGGCGGCCACTCTTTCCGGTTGAGTCGAAAACAACTTTCAACGGAACACTTTCGCCCGAAGGAACAATATTTTTAGATGGTGAAACAGCCGTACAGCCGCATGAACTTTTTACGTCGCGAATAATCAAATCACTTTTACCTGTATTGGTCAGGCTAAATGTATGTTCGTTTTTTGTAGCCGTTTTAATATCGCCAAAGTCGAACGATTCGGCATCATAAGAAACAACTGGCGCTTTTTTCAATTCTTCCGAAGTAAGTTTTGTGAAATCTTCCTGAAGGGTTGAACTTACCGCAATTGAGTTGCGATAATCGTCTTTGCCATCAATGTTCAGGTAAATGCGGTGCATTACAAAACCAAAAGCCTGAATTTTTGAGGCATTAAATGTCACAACAATGTATCCTTTTTGTTTTGGCGCAAGTTTAGCTGGTTTGAAAACTGCGCTCAGGTGAGGTGGAGGAGTTTTAAAGCTCAGTTCAACCGGCTGATCAGAAGTGTTTACAATTTCAACGCTGTCTTTTTTTACCTGGTTCTGCATAATTGCATTAAATGCAATGTGGTTTGTTCGTGCACGCAGCGGTCCAATCTGATTTGGGAAATCTTCTTCTATTGTTTTTGCCCGAGGCGAAACTACGCCTGAAATGCTCAAAACAACATTGGCGTTTTCAGCATTCGAACTTACACGAATCGTTTTGTTGAACGAGCCGGGCCTGTTTCTTGGGTCGTAACTAACTTTGATAACTCCGGATGCTCCCGGTGCAACCGGCTGACGTGTCCATTCCGGCGTTGTACAGCCGCATGAAGCTTGTACATTGTTTAAAATCAATGGTGATTTGCCATCATTTTTGAATTTGAAATCCACTGTTTTTGGCCCAAGTTCCTCCTGAAATGTACCAAAATTGTGCTGTAATTTTTCAAATGCGATTCTCGATTGTGCTGTCTGCGCCTGGTTTGTAAACGGCAGGCAAAGTAACAGAACCAGTAAAAGCGAAATAGAAATTTTCATATATTTTATTTTAAAAAAGATTGAGATTTTCAAATGCCTATCAACGTTCGGATTCAATTATATATTATTGTTCTGCAACAGTCACAAATCTAAAAAACCTTTCTTTCAATTCGTGTTAAAACCACCAAACTTTTGTTAATGAGATGTTAATGAATAAATCGGACGTGTTTTTTAACTAGTTTCGTATTGTCAATCAGCAACTATTCAATTTGTAATGAAAAGGAATTCGATCGGGTTTATAATAATTATGGCAACTGTTTCGGTGGTTGGCATTCTGCTTATTCAGTTTTTTTTCCTGAAAAATTCGTACGATCTGAACGAAAAACAATTCCACCAGCTTGCCACCAGCGCCCTTCGAAGCGTGGCCAGCCAGATTAATGATTACAATGCAAAGGTTTACGGACATCCCTCTAAATTAAACGAAGCCTGCCAGGTTGAGCAAATTTCGAACAATTATTATGTGGTGAATGTGAACGACGTGATTGATGCAAATCTGCTCGAACACTTTCTGGATGTGGAATTCAAGAAACGAAACCTGAATGTGACTTACGAATACGCTATTTACGATTGCAATTCGCAGAAAATGGTTCATGGAAGCACCATCAGGAGCGATTCGTTGTCGGCTAAATTAAAGGTTCCGAAAAATGCTGATTCGACAAATTGCAGCATGGAAGAATTGATGTACGACAAGCAATTTAACAAGGAAGTTCCAAAGGTTGAGAAAAAGAAGAAAGAGTGTAATCTTCCGACCTGCGAAAAATATACCTATTATTTTGGGGTACACTTCCCCAATCGTTCACAGTTTTATAACTCACGGTTCCTTGCCTGGTATTTCTTAAACGGAATATTGTTTTTCGTCGTTATTTTCTTCGGATATGCTCTTTATGTAATTATCAAACAAAAGCAGCTCAGCGAAATACAGAAAAACTTCATCAACAACCTGACGCACGAATTTAAAACACCGATTGCGTCGATCGAACTGGCGTCGAAAGTTTTGGCCAATCCCAAAATTTGCGAACAACCCGAACGACTGGCAGAGTATGTTAAAATAGTTGGCCAGCAGAATAAGCGGCTTTCTGCCCATGTTGAAAAGCTGCTTCAAATGGCCACCATCGAAAAAACAAAACTTCAGTTGAACCTCGAAGAGATTGAGTTGAACCAAACGATATCCGAATCTGTTCAGGAATTTAAGAACAGCCAGAATGGGCGGGTTTATAGTGTTATACAGAACTCTTCAGTAAAAAATGCTACGATTAAAGCCGATAAACTTCATTTTTCGAACCTGATTTTTAATATTCTCGACAACGCCATTAAATATTGTAATGTCGATCCGGAGATCGTCATTAAACTTGATGAATCACCAGATTGTTATTTAATTTCGTTCGACGACAACGGGATAGGAATTCCGAAGAACGACCGCAAAAAAATATTTAATCGGTTTTACCGTGTGCCAACCGGAAATGTGCACGACGTAAAAGGCTTTGGGTTAGGACTCGATTATGTGAAAAAAATTGTTCTGAGACACGGATGGCACATAAAAGTGATCGATAATCAAAGGAAAGGCAGTACCTTTATACTTGAAATGAAGAAATCGTGGAAATAATGCGTGATTAACGCTTTTTTTTCAGGAAGTGATGCCGAAAACAGAAAATTTCAGACAAACGGTTTTCAGGAAAACGTACAATATTTCAAAAAAACTAAGAGACTGTTTTAATTTTATTTAATGAATTATTTTACCCTTAACTCACCCCGTCGCATCATCGATGCTCCCGCCCCTCTCTACTTGTAGAGAGGGGAAAAGCCCGATTTATTGGGCTTGGGGTGAGTCAAAAATTGATAACAATCAACTTCAAATAGTATTCTTTTAATTTTAAACAGATTCTAACACAGATCTTTTCGAATGAACTACCAGGGCGAAAAAATTCTACTTGTTGAAGACGACCAGACGCTTAATTTTATAATCAAAGACAATCTGGAACAAAATGGTTATGTGGTGACTTCGGCCGAAGATGGCGAATCGGGGCTGAAATCGTTTAAATCAGAAAAATTCAGTTTGTGTATTCTCGATGTGATGTTGCCAAAGAAGGATGGTTTCACCCTGGCTAAAGACATCCGTAAGATCGACGATCACGTTCCGATTATTTTCCTGACTGCGCGATCGATGACTGAAGATCGGATTACCGGACTGACTATTGGCGGAGACGATTACATCACCAAGCCTTTCAGTATGGAAGAGTTACTCCTGAAAATCAGGGTATTCCTGAAACGAAGCCTGGGGACGGCAGAATCAGGTGTCGACCAGAATTATTACAAGGTAGGTCATTTTAATTTTTATTTCGACAGCCTGATTTTGGACGCCAACGGCGACCGTAAAACGCTGACTTATAAGGAAGCCGAGCTTTTGCGCTATTTTTGCGACAATGCCAATAAAGTTTTGGTTCGCTCCGACATTTTGAAGCAGGTTTGGGGATCGGACGATTATTATTTGGGAAGAAGCCTTGATGTTTTTATTTCAAGGTTACGGAAATACTTAAGTAGCGACGAAAACATTAAAATTCTGAACCTCCACGGAATCGGGTTCCGGTTTAACGCGGCCATTTCGAAAGTCTGAGATTTTGGATTTCAAGATTTGCTGCCTTAGATAATCACACAATTTATACTGCTGTTGCGTTCAGGTTAAAATATTGATCGCCATACTGAATTTATTTCAGCATCTCCCCATGAACAACAGATTCCGAAACGAGTTCGGAATGACTTACTGTCATTGGTTACTTAACACAAGAGTAGAAATTTTCTGCACATGTCCATTTATTATTAACCTGAGTTCGATATAAAAGTATCTAAAAATCAGAGATATGATTAGATACACTTTAGTGGGCTGCCCCCTAATCTCCCAAACGGGCATAGCCTTCAAACTAGGAGCAAAACCATTTAATTACATGGGCTTGAAAGCACTTTTCTGCTTGTTGACTCACCCCGCGCCTGCAAGCAGCCGCCGCCCCTCTCTTTTAAAAGAGAGGGGCAAAGCACCGAAGGTGCGACGGGGTGAGTCAATCAAATAGAAGCGTTTCTTATTGCTTTCGCTCATGTTTATCAATTACTTAACACCTTGGCTTGACGGCTATCCCCCCGGGGGACTTTTCATCCTGCAAGTTCTGAATGTATGCTCTTTACAGGACATATTTTCAGAATTTTCGTTGACCAAACCGAGGCTGTCTCAAAAGTCATAGATCCTGTCATCCTGAACTTGCTTCAGGATCTCAACGCATTGTATATCAGATCCCGAAATAAATTCGGGATGACCCGGTACACAATAACTTTGACTTTTGAGACAGCCTCTTGGGGATGGGGCAATTCAGAGTTTTATTCATAAAATTGAGACCGTATCTTCTATCGAACTCACGTAAATATGTTGTTCAGTAGTTTGTGGAGAAAATATCGATTATATTTTATAAATTGTATTTCGCTTTTGAACCAAAAATCATGAACCTCAGTCTAATTCCATCCCACTTGCGATTTTTCTGCCTTATCCTTCATTGGTATATGTTTGTCGTGAGTGGGGTGCCTGAGCGGCGCGATTTTGTCTGATTCACTTTTGCAGACTATTCCCAATTCCTTTATTCCTGACTAAATTAATTATAAATTTAAAATTACTATTATGGCTATATTGTATTCAAAAACACAACGTTTCAATCCACGTGATATAGAAGCTCCCAGAAAATGGTACATTGTACCCAGCCGTGTTAAATTAAAGGGCGAAAAAGAAATCGCGGAAGCATTATCAATAAATACCACACTGAGCAAAGGTGAAGCCGGTATGGTACTGGACGAATTGCAGTCTGTTATTCTCCGAACATTATTGGATGGCTACAGCGTACAGATGGGCGACTGGGGTTCTTTCCAGATAACCGTTAGTTCTGAGGGAGCCGACTCAGAGGC
This sequence comes from Prolixibacteraceae bacterium, assembly GCA_041652995.1. GTDB lineage: Bacteria > Bacteroidota > Bacteroidia > Bacteroidales > Prolixibacteraceae > Aquipluma. The sequence continues at coordinate 6,441 of JBAZGO010000042.1, read as the reverse complement.
CGCCTGTACCCCAAATAACGTCACTGCGGTCAATATTCGTTTTCGCCCGGGCAAGGCCATGAAGGATGCGCTTTCCAAAGCGACTTTCGTAGCCCGCTAAATCTTCTTTTAGTCTTTTTTCATAGCTCCTGGGAATTCTTTTCAGGAGCTTTTTTGTTAGCGACGCAACCTGCCTTTCCTTTCCATCCCAAAATCTTCTTTATCTATTTTGAAATAGAACTTCATCTCGTCGTCGTGAGATGCTCATCCCGTCGTCGCGAGATGCTCATCCCGTCGTCGCGAGATGCTCATCCCGTTTTGTTGGGAACTTTATACTTTTTAATATCCCTATTCTGAAATAAAAACAACCTTATCCTTTCCGGAGTAATACACTCGTTTGAAGGCTGATGGCATCGATTAAACGCCTGCCCGACGCAGCTACCCTGTACCCACATCTTTTTCGATTCTATGATTATAGGTAAAGCCTTATTTTTAAAATATACCGAAAAGCCAGAGGCCGTTTCTGTTTGGAAACGGCCTCTTTTTTATTGAATTATAAGATGTTGTAATTCGCAGTATGTATTAAATTCATTGAATTAGGCATTTGGTAAATAATAGCAGATATCAGATGTATCGAATACGAATAAAGTAAAAGATATATGCATTGTCGAGATTTTTTAACTCACCCCGTCGCACCTGCGGTGCTCCGCCCCTCTCTTCGTGAAGAGAGGGGCGGCGGCCGCTTGCGGGCGCGGGGTGAGTCAATAAAGGGAAAAACACAGAACTTACTATGTCTTAAGTATTTTCAATTAACCCGACGCTATACCAATCAAGGTTCCAAGTTATCGAAACAGATAAACTGCTGGTTCTTTTACTTGTAACCAGTATTAAATAAATGCCTGATTCATTAAATTCATTTCAAATACAGCCTGTGTTGCTTCAAATTTATGGCACAGTAGTTCCGATTGCTTTGTTGTAATCGGTTTCTTTTTGCGGAATTTTCCAAACCCACTTGTTTTTATCTGATGGGCCGTAGCTTACAGCAAGTGTTGTAATGTAATTACCTCCGTTTGAATAGCTGGTACGGTTAACATCATCGCCCCAACGTTTCAGGTCGAACCAGTCAAAACCTTCGCCCCATAATTCTATAGCACGGTAGGTTTTGATTTCGTTGAGCAGATCGGTTCCAGTTTTTGTGCAGGCATATTCCGGATCGCGGCCGCTGCCATTTGTAAGCGCAACCAAAGCTGCCTGTGCACCAGTTTCATCTGATTTAAAATAGTTGGCTTCGGCTTCAATCAGGTACATTTCTGATGATCTGAAGTGATTAAGATTTCCAACTCCAGGTAGATCTTCAGCCGCAATTTTGAATTGCATATACGCATAGGCAGTTGACGTTGAATACAAATCGGGGAACAGTGAAAATGCATGAGCCTTCAAAGCGCTTCCTGCTACGCCGGTAGAGGCAGTATAGGTGTAACCGGTTGGGTCAAGGAATAAATCGCGGCGAATGTCGGTTGCAGGAATTTTGTTGTATAATTCCTTGCTGATGCATTTCGGATAGGTCCGTACAGCGCTTGCGCTTGAATTATATGCAATGTAAGCGAAATAAGAATAGAAGTACAATGTTTCGTCAGATGCACCGTAACTGCTCCATATCCATTCTGAGGTGGGGGTGTAGAAGCCTGCTTTGTAGGCGTTATTGCTCATGAGCGGATATCCGGCACGTGCATTAACAGCCATCGATGCGGCAGTGGTATAATCCTGGCGGGTAAGGGCAGCCCGGGCATATATGGCGTAAGCTACATTTTGATCAGGATCGTAATTGTTCGCACGGGTTTTTCCTGAAGAAGTGTAAAGCGAGATGGCTTCATCAAGATCGCTGTAGATTTGGCCATAAACTTCGCCTAAAGTAGAAAGAGCCTGCTCGTCAGTTGATACATCTGTGCGTAAAACCAGTCCATCAGAAGCTCCGTTATTTGAATCAGCCCATCTGTTGCAATAGAGCTGCGAAAGCATAAAGAAGCTATATGCACGGAAAGTTAAAGCCTGAGCTTTTACAAATTGCCTGTCGGCTTCGAGTCCGGTTGCATCGTCGATATAATTCAGGACGAGGTTTGAATTTCCAATAAGCATATAATAGTAATACCACGGATAATAAAGGTAGATACTTGATATGTTTTCATGGAAATCGCTGTTAATGATCGAAGCCCAACCAGGTAAATTCACAAAGAAGTGATTCCCGGGATAGTTTCCGTAGTACATTTTAATGGTTCCTTCACCGTTGAATCCCTGAGAACCCAGGTATTGTATGGTCATCAGTTTGTTGATTCCGTTGATCGCCAAAGCTGCATTATCAGTTGTTTCAAAAATGGTAGAGGTTGCAGTTTCGGCTGTTGGTTTTGTATCCAGATAATCCTTTGCGCAAGAACTACCCAAAAGAACAAAAACCAATAAACACGCCATTATATTTATATTCTTCATGTTTTTAAAATTTATGTTTTTATAGTTTAATGTTAATTCCCATAGAGAAAACGCGTGCGGTAACAAAAGCATTCTGGTTTAAACCTGAAAACGATTGCTGAGGGTTCATGCCTTGCAGTTTAGTGAAAGTTGCGAGGTTCTCGACAGAAACATTTACAGCCAAATTGCTAATATCTAATCTATCAGTAATGGTTTTAGGGAAATTGTAATTTAAACCAATATTCTTAACTACCAGATAAGAGGCATCTTGCATGAAGCGAGTCGAAAGTGCATCGTTATATTTGCTTAAATCATAGTTTACCACGGGTATGCCGTTGGGGTCGATGCGATTTTCTGAGCTTTCAGTTATTCCGGCAGGAACTCCATTCCAGGCATTGAGCAAATCGGAATGAAGAGCATGTGGACTGGCAGTTACCGACATCAAACTTTGGTACGAATAATCCAATGTTTTACCGCCTAAAGCGTACGTGCAAATCATAGAGAGGTCGAAGCTTTTATAGCTTAATGTCGTTGAGAAACTTCCGTAAAGATCTGGAATAGCGCTTCCGCTCCAATCTTTCTTGGCATAAGTAGTATAAGTTGTATACGATTTATCACCAATCTGGACTAAATAATCAGTTGGTAATTGTGTTTTTCCATCCTGGGCTTCACCTACGTAATATTTATCCAAATCAGGCAAGTAGAGAGCGTTACCACTCATTTGATCAACACCAACAAATTGGTACATCCAGAAATCATAGATTCCGTGTCCTTCCATATATTTTTTGGTGCCGTCAACAATTCCGTTTTCCCTGTTTTGTTCCGGCAAGCTGATGATTTTGTTTTTCAGCGTGGTCGCATTAATTCCAAGATTCCATTTCCAGTCTTGGTTTTTAACCACATCAACATCGAAAATAAATTCTAAACCCCGGTTTGAAACTGAACCAAGATTCTGGGTGATTGTAGCTTCTGCTGATGATGTTGAAGTACCTCCGGCAGAAAGCGGAAGGTATACATCGAACAAAAGATCTTGCGAACGTTTGTCGAAATATTCAACCGATAAATTGGCACGATCGAAAAATCTTCCTTCCAGAGCAATACCAAAAGAGCTTGAAGTTTCCCACTGAATATTGAATGCTTCGTTCTGAGTTTTGTAAGCTGCCCCAATGTTGGCATTTTGATCCAATTCATAAAGTGCCATATATCCGTAATAATCTACACTGGCATCATTACCAACTTCACCATAAGAAGCTCTTAATTTTAGCAAGTTAACTTTGTCTTGTAACGAGGCCATGAAATCTTCCTTCGAAATCATCCAGCTAGCGCCTGCCGACCAGAAATTTCCCCAGCGATTATCTTTAAAAAAACGCGAAGAACCATCACGACGGAAAGAACCTTCAACAAAATATTTATGGTCGAAATTGTAACGTGCACGCGATAAGTAACTTTCAGTCCGGTAATTGTTCTGATAGCCATCCAGATCGGTGATGTTGGTAAAGTTTATCAGCTCAGTTCCACCTTCGAAAGTTTCGGTTGTTTTATAACCACGAGTATATGAGTAGTTGTAGCTATAATTTTCGTGTCCGGCAAAAATGTCAAGATTGTTTAGTCCAAATTCTTTGGCCCAGGTCAACTGTTGCTGGAAAGTAGAAATTTTATAGCGATAAAAAGTGCGGCTTGCACGACCGGAGTTACCAGCGCCGTCACCAATTGTCGCATTGTTATACGTTTGATTTTCGCTGGTTCGGGAGTTAAGGTCGCCTTTAATCGAAAATGTAAAGTCTTTTAAGAAACTAATGTCCATGAAAACCTGGCTTTGCAAGGTGTTTTTGAATGTCTTATCCATATTCAGTTCAGTTTCCCAAACAATGTGGCGGTCGAGATTTTGGGGACGAGAGTATGCGCTGCCACTGTCGTATTGTTTGTTGCCGTTGGCATCCAGAATCAATGCACCAGTTGTCATGTCGTGAAGATATACCGGGTATATTGGAGCCATATTTCGGGCATAATTAAATGGATTGATGAATAACCCTGAGCTTCCTGTGTCACCGGTTGTGAAGTCTGTAATCTGATGCGATCCTGATATAGTCATTCCGGTTTTGATCCATTTTTTAGGTGTTACACTAATGTTTGCACGACCTGTAAACCTTTTGAATCCGGAAGAGGCAACATACGCTTTTTCATCGAGGTATCCGGCAGAAAAGAAATAGTTACTTTTGTCTGAACCACCTTCACCGCTAACCGTGTAATCCTGTCTGTGTCCCAAACGTTCAATGTTTTTGTACCAATTCAAATCATCGTAGCCCGAAAGTACCGATGCTCCTGAAACTAACTTTCCGTTCGAATCGAAAAGCGCATCTTCAGGCTTGTTGTAAATGTTATATTTCAGATAAGTTGAAACTAACGATTTGGTAGCTTCTTCGTTGGCAACAGTTTCAGTAGGGAAATTGGCTGGCTGCGAAGTCATCAGGTAATTTCTCATGCCTTTCCACATGGTTTCCATGTAGTCATTCGGCCCTAACCTGTCGTATTCTTTCATCCCTCTGGAATAAACTCCCTGATTGATTGTAGCCCGGATACCTACGCCTCCACTTTTCCCTTTTTTTGTGGTAATCAGGATTACACCATTTGATGCCCGGTTTCCAAACAAGGCTGAAGAAGCCGCATCTTTTAATACGGTGATATTTTCAATATCCTGAGGATTCAGATCAGAAACATTACCGCTGTATGGTACACCATCCAAAACGTATAACGGGGAATTTGATCCGTTTACCGAACTAAATCCACGGATTCGGATTGTCGGATCGGTGCCTGGCTCTCCATAAGTGCTGTTGACCTGTACTCCGGCAGCTTTCCCTTCCAGAACACTTGCAACACTTGAAACAGGTCGACTTTCAATTGCTTTTGAATTTACTGTGGAAACAGCACCAGTCAGTGATTCCTTTTTTGCAGTTCCGTAAGCCACAATCACCACTTCATCAACCGATACATTTTCAGCGACCAGTTGTACATTAATAATTTTTTGGTTTCCGATTTCGATTTCCTGCGAAGCCATTCCAACGAATGAAAACACAAGAGATCTGGCATCAGCCGGAACTTTAAGACTATAATTTCCATTTATGTCGGAAATGGTACCCAATGATGTGCCCTTTACCGAAATAGATGATCCCGGAATTCCTCCTCCGTCTTCTGACGAAGTTACTTTTCCCGTGATGTCTCTGGTTTGAGCGAACAGGACGTTCAGTCCGATTGCAAAAAATGCAAGCATGAACACGATTTTTTTCATAGAGAATTATTTTAAATTAAACAGCTACAGTTAAAAATTGCAAGCAGGATACAAAAGTCTAAACTTTGCATAAACACAACAGTAAACAAAAAGGAAAATACTTTATGAGATAGAATAGTTGAATACCCGCATCAATCTTCTACGAATGTAAAAAAATGTTAAAATAATTTAATAGGACATGTTATAAAATATATATCAGTTGATATTTATTTAATGTAGTATGAGTTATAGTTTTCCATTGTTCCAGGGCAATTTATCAATTCCGGAACCCTTCGGTTTTTGAGATCAGGAAGCGGTTGTTCCGGATTGAGGTACAGCATCGTGTAGGCAATAAAACGTCCAGCAGAAGGACGATCAATTCCGGCCTGATCGCCTTTCTTTGAGAACAGAATGACGATTCCACCAAAAATAATATCTCCACACACACATCGGGTGTCTCGTCACAACTTCAATTCGGTCAATGTTATCCGGTTGTTTTATTCAGATTTGGTTGTGTAGAAAATGTCAGGTGATTTTTTATTGGTCATTCAATCATAGTAACCCGAGTTCGATACAAAAGTATCTAAAAATCAGAGAAATGATTTGATACACTTTAGTGGGCTGCCCCTAATCCGCCAAACGGGCATAGCCTTCAAACTAGGAGCAAAACCATTTAATTACATGGGCTTGAAAGCACTTTTCTGCTTGTTGACTCACCCCGCGCCTGCAAGCAG
>JBAZGO010000041.1:37194-55860 GCA_041652995.1 Prolixibacteraceae bacterium | reverse complement strand
ACTTTGATGCTCGAACGATTTATGTGCATGTTTGCTATAAACCCAAACACGCCAAAAAATAAAAAAATTGTCAAAGAACTATTGGATTACGGCAAAATTGCCGCTTAAAATTTAACGAAGTATTGATATTCAGACCTGCATCTTTAATATCGATAGCTATATCGGTGAACCCAAAATGTATGATAAATTTGCACAGAATCAGATGCTTCAGGACGCTGTTGAGCGGAATCTCGAAATAATTGGTGAAGCCATTAATCAATTGTTAAAAATCAATCCTTCGATTCCCATTTCAAATTCAAGGCGCATTGTTGATGCCAGAAACAAAATTATCCACAGCTATGATTCATTGGAACCTGTTAATATCTGGGCAATTGTTATTAACCACCTACCGACTTTAAAGCAAGAAATTGTTGACCTACTGAATGGATAAATTGAAACTTATTGACGGGGTGACTTCAAGTCACCCCGTCAATAAAGCAAAAAAAAAGTCATTAGTCATTCGAAAAAGTAGCAATTAATCTTTTCCCAATGACCAATGACTTTTTCCGGTTTGTAAAGGAAAAAACCATAGCAACTTCCAATTATCTTCCCAGCCTCCCATCCATATCATCTCTGTCATATTCTGGCTGAAGCGGAAATTTTACCGGTTTCCCGTCGCGTTGTGCACGGTAAATAGCTGTAAATAATTCAACGGTTTTGCGGCCTTCTTCTGCTGTCACAAGCGGCTGTTTGTCGTGTAAAATAGCATCTGCAAAATCGGCCAGTTGCAATTTAAAATACCAGGTCATTGCATCCACCGAATGAAACTCATCACTGTCTTCCCTGTTCCATTTTTCCAGCATTTGCTCTTCACCCGGAACGGTCCATAAATCGAGTTTGGGAGCTTCGGCAATGGTTGTTTTTCCGGCGATAAACATAGCGCCACCTTCGGGTTGGGAACCAACCGTTGCTCCATTTGAACCGTAAATATGTACCTTTCCATAAATTCCCGGCTTTTGAGAATTACTGACCAGGATATTTCCCAGTCCGCCGTTCTTAAAACGGATTAATGCCACAGCCGTGTCTTCCACTTCAATATACGGATGATTTACATTGCTCCAGTATCCAAAAACTTCGTCAATGTCACCCATTAACCACTGCAATAAATCGAGCTGGTGGGGCGACTGGTTTACCAAAACGCCTCCTCCTTCCATTTTCCAGGATCCGCGCCAGGCATCACTCTCAAAATAGGATCTGTCGCGCCATCCCAACATCTGAATGGTTCCCAGCATCGGTGTTCCGATCTTTCCTTCATCAATCGCTTTTTTCATGCGAACAATCGGCTGATACCAGCGGCGCTGACTAATTACACCGGTTTTCATTCCGGTACGCTTTGAAACCTCAATAATCCGGTCACAATCCTGTAAAGTTGAAGCCAATGGTTTTTCAATGATCACATGTGCTCCAGCTTCCATGGCCTCAATAGCCGGATCGGCATGGTAGGGATGTGCCGTGCAAATAACAGCCATTTGTATATTTTCGGCTTTTATCATTTCCGAAATAGTAGAATAGGATTTTACTCCGTATTCGTCAACAAATTTTTGCGCTGAGGATGGGGTGCGGCTCCATACAGCTTTGAAATTCAATTCAGGAATTTGCAAAATGGCTTTGGCATGTAAATGTGCAATTTTTGCACAGCCAATAATAGCAACGTTGATGGTCATGATGTATATAGTTTATATAGTTTAAAGTTCCAAATCTCAAGTTCCAAATATGCGACTGGATACTGCGACTGATCACTGATTACTGTTCACTTTTTTTTACGGTTTCAAAATCACCTTCATTAAACCAGCCTCTTTGTTGTAGAGCCTGTGAAACCAATCATTGCCTTCTTCCAAAGGTGCAACTTTGCTGATGAGTGGGTCAACTTTTATTTTTCCTGACGCAATTAATTCCAGGCAAAGCGGATATTCACCTGCCGAAGCACACGAACCCTGGACTTTAATCTGTCGGGTTACCACTTTTTGAAGCGGAAATTTAATTTCCGGAGCGAGGTTTCCGACCAAAGTTACTGTGCCGCCTTTTCGGGTCAAATCAATTGCTAAATTAACCGTTGACTCAATTCCAACTACTTCAAAAACAATGTCTGCACCCCGATTTTCGGTTTCATTCAATATCTTTTGAATCAAAACCGACTCATTCGATTTTAATGTCAGATCCGCGCCCAATTCAGCAGCTAATTTTAACTTTTCGTCCACCATGTCAATGGCGATTACTTTTCCGCATCCGGCAGCTTTAAGCGCCTGAACGCACAGCAGGCCAATCATTCCGCAGCCAATTACGACCGCTGTGTCGTTCTGCCGAATGTTGCTGATAGCTGCGGCATGAACAGCAACTGAAACTGCTTCAACCATAGCTGCCTGCTCGAAACTGATTTTGTCGGGAATGGCATACAGGATGTGAGAAGGTACAGCTACAAACTCGGCGAATGCACCGTTTTGCTTGTATTCATCGCACGAAACACCCATCACGCGGCGGTTTTCGCACAGATTAATTTCGCTACGCCGGCAGTAAAAACATTCGCCACAAGAAATTGTCGAGTCGAAAGTGACCCGGTCGCCAATTTTCCAACCCGAAACTTCAGGCCCTATTTTATAAATTACACCTGAAGCTTCATGCCCCATGATTACCGGAGGCTGCCTTCGTCCGGTGCTTCCGTCCATTCCGTGTACATCGCTGCCGCAAATACCGCAGGCTGCAACTTTTATCAAAACCCATCCCGGTTTTAACTCCGGAATTGCAGTATCAGCGATTGTAAATTCGTTGTATTTCTTAAGAAGAAGCGATTTCACTCGATAATATTTAAGTTATTTATCTGATTGTCTTTGTATTCTCGTGGAACTCTCATGCCAGAAAGTATTCACTTTGAACTATATTTTTATCCTTTTTAGCGCCGCCTCCTTTAAAATAATCCTCAGCGGCATGTTCATTTCATGTGCTGAATTTTTTAAACTTATTTTCAATTCTCCGGTTCCCATTTTCCCTTGTCCGAATTTTTCCCGAAAGGTAAGAAAATCAAAAAAGCATTCAAGACGAAACCTGAAATCAGCACAATTTGTCCGACTTCCTGATGATCGAAAGTCATCATTATTTTTCCGGATAGAGCCAGAATTCCTCCGGAAAGCATGGCTAAAATACTGTATTTTTTGTTGTACGGAAGCCGAAAAAGCGCTGCTACCATTGGAACGATAAAAGCTCCGGAATAAAACGAAAGTGCCAGCAAAAGCGACGAAACTATTGAAGTTATTTTCAATGAAATAAGGATGCTCAGGATGCCAATGACAACAATAAATAACTTGGTCTGCCTGAACGACTTTTGATTGTTGATGTCTTTGTGAAAAAGTTCGCTAACAATCATCGAAGCGGTGAGCAGGGTAGTGGCAGCCGTTGAAAGTACGGCCGAAATAAGCGCTGCCACCAGAATTCCGGAAGCCCATTCGGGTAAAATTGTATTGGCCAGATTGACCAATGCCGAACTGTTTTGTTGGCCGGAATGGAAGGTTGCTGCATAAATGCCAACGTACGAAAGTACAAAGGCAAACGGCACCAGAATAAGGGCAACAACCAACACACTTCGAAATGCGATTTTAGCATCTTTTGCGCAAAAGACACGTGAATAAATGTCGGGACCAACTACAAAAGTGCTCGAAAAAGTGAGAATCAGGATAAACAGATCGAAAGGCGAAAATCCTGAATTAAATGGGAAAGAATCTCTAAAAGCAGGAACTTCATTCAATTGTTTCGTTGGAATTAAAATGGCTGTCAGTACAACTCCGGCCAAAATAAAAAAGGCTTGAAACAGATCTGTTTTCATGATGGAAACCTGCCCCCCAATAAAGGTATAAACAATGAAAATTGTACCGGTTAGCAACACTCCGGATGAATAATTCAGGCTGAAAAAACTCACCAGAATCTGAGCTCCGGCAATGATTTGTGCTGCCACAATTCCTAACCATGCCACCGGAATAATCAGCGATGTTACTTTTCGGGCCGACTCGCCGTAATACTGGCCGATTAAACCGGGCAAGGTAAATTTTCCCTGCGCCGAAACTTTTCTCACGATTGGTAACAATCCGAATAAGCCCAGGCTCGCAGCTAAAATATACCATGACGACGCCCACGACTGACTTTCGCTCAATCCGATAGTTCCAAGAATAGCTGATCCGCCCAAAATTGTAGCCAGTAAACTTCCTGAAATTTGCCAGACACCGGTTCTCTTTCCTGCCAGAAAATAGTCGAACGGAGTTTTTATTTTCAGAAAGGAATAAAAGCCGATCAGGAATAATACCAATGCGTAAATGATCAGAATGGTAACTTTCATGTTTAAATGCGCAAAAAAGTGATTTTAATTTCGAGGGTGGTAAAGTTGAGAAATTTTGTCCGGATAAAAATATTTTTTGAAGTATTCGGGAATCTATCAAGTGTGAGCTTAAAGATTTAAAACCACTTACCGAATTGTTTCAGTGAATAGATGAAACACCTGTAGGTATTGTGTTCAAAAACATTGCACCAACAATCGTTATAATTTTTAAATTTGTTTCCGTTATCGCACACGGAGATGATAATGTTTCATAATCTAAACCAAAATACCATGAGAAAATTTCGGATTTTACTTGCATTAATTTTGCTTGTTTCAACTGTTTTTGCGCAAAACGACAAAGGTTGGGAATCGCTTTTCAACGGAAAAGATTTAACCGGCTGGCACCAGCTCAACGGAAAGGCAAAATACACTGTTGAAAATGGCGAAATCGTTGGAACCACAGTTGCCGATACTCCAAATTCCTTTTTATGCACCGATAAAGATTACGGCGATTTTGTGCTCGAAGTCGATCTGCTGGTTGACAATGACATGAATTCAGGAATTCAGTTCCGAAGCATCAGCAAACCCGATGTAATGAATGCAAGGGTTCACGGTTATCAGTGCGAAGTTGATCCGTCGACCCGTGCCTGGAGCGCCGGGATTTACGACGAAGCCCGTCGTGGCTGGTTGTATACCAATGAATTAAATCCGGAAGCCAAAAAAGCATTTAAATTGGGCGAATGGAATCATTACCGTATCGAGTGTGTTGGAAACAGCATGCGCACCTGGCTCAACGGAGTTCCGGTTGCCTATTTGTTTGACGATATGACTCCAAGCGGACTGATTGCTTTGCAGGTTCATGCCATCGGAAAAGATGGAGTGCCCGGGAAGCAGATTCGCTGGAAAAATGTCAGGATAAAAACTACCGGTTTGAAAGCCACCGAAACACCCGATGTTTACATTGTAAATTTGTTGCCAAACAATTTAAGCAAAGCCGAAAAAGAACAAGGCTGGAAATTGCTTTTCGATGGCAAAACGACCACAGGATGGAAGGGATTAAGATTGGATAAATTTCCGGATGAAGGTTGGAAAGTTATTGACGGATGTTTAATGACGATGCCAAACCGCACGGAAACTCCTGTAAAAGGTATGGACATTATTTCGGATGAAAAATTCTCAGCTTTTGAACTCGAATTCGAATTTAATTTTGCTGAAGGCGCTAACAGCGGTGTAAAATATTTTGTCGGAAATGGTGGTCCAAATGTTGGATTTGAATACCAGGTGCTTGATGATTTGCGTCATCCGGATGCCAAATTGGGCGAAAACGGCGACCGTACCATGTCGTCGCTTTACGATCTGATTCCTTCGAACAAACAACCGCGCTTTACCAAACCTGCCGGTGAATGGAATCTGGGCCGTATCGTGGTTTATCCTGACAATCACATTGAACATTGGCTGAATGGGATGAAAGTAGTTGATTACGTTCGTGGTTCAGCCGATTTCGAAGCCGCTGTTGCCAGAAGCAAATTCTCAAAATTTAAAGATTTCGGTATGCTGAAAGAAGCTCCAATTCTACTCCAATATCATGGTGATCAGGTGAAATTCAGGAGTATAAAAATTAAAAAACTTAAATAATAAAATCAAAATATCATGAGTACAAACCGAAGGGATTTTATCAGAAACGTTGCTGTTGGCGCTGCCGGAATTACAATTGGTGGAGCAGCTTCAGGTTTTAGCGCAAAAAGTTATGCGCGTATTGTTGGCGCAAACGACAGGCTCAATGTTGCTTTAATGGGCTGCGGTCGTCGGGTGAGTGCATATTACGCTGCACTTCAGGATAAAAGCAACAATGTTGACGTAGCCTATATTTGCGATGTAATGAAGAAAAATCGCGAAAAAGTTGGGAAAGACCTGAGTGGAAAAGTGTCAGGGAATGCCAAATTAATCAGCGATATACACGAAGTTTGGAACGATCAGAAAGTTGACGCAATTTTCAATGCAACACCTGACCACTGGCATGCTCCGGGAACATGGATGGCCATGAATGCCGGCAAACATGTATATATTGAAAAACCTTGCAGCCACAACCCGCGCGAAGGTGAATTGCTCGTTGCTTTCCAGAAAAAATATGGAAAAGTTGTGCAAATGGGAAATCAACAGCGTTCGGCCAAAGAATCGCAGGAAATTATTGGTGAAATTCACAAAGGAGTAATTGGCGATGTGTACAAAGCTATCGCGTTTTATTCGAACAACCGTGGTGAGGTTCCGGTAGCTAAAATAGCTCCTGTTCCTGAAGGACTTGACTGGGAACTTTGGCAGGGACCAGCTCCTCACGAGGAATATAAAGACAATACATGGGATTACAACTGGCACTGGTATGGCTGGAATTGGGGAACCGCTGAAGCCGGAAACAATGCAACTCACGAATTGGATGTTGCCCGCTGGGCGCTTGGCGTAACTTATCCTGAATATGTGGAAGTTGAAGCTGCCAAACGACATTTTATGAACGATGGCTGGGAGATGTACGATACCATGGATGCCCGTTTTCGTTTCCCCGGAAATAAAATTATTGAATGGGACGGCAAAAGCCGTGAAGGTTATAACACGTATGGAGCTGACCGTGGAACCATTATTTACGGAAGCGAAGGAACTGTTTTTGTGAACCGTAGCGGCTATAAAATGTACGATCGCATGGGTAAAATGATTAAAGACAGCAAGTCTTCAGGAAGCGAAGCCGGAAATGCACTCGGCGGCGGGGGAGATATGACTGACACGCATGTTGCCAATTTTTTTAATGTTATCCGCGGAACCGAAAGCAAGCTGAATTCGCCGATTGAAGAAGGCGCTATCAGCCAAATGCTGGTTCATTATTCAAATATCGGTTACCGGATTAATAAAACCTTCAAGGTAAATCCGGTTGATGGCCATATTCTGGACAACGATGCCATGAAACTTTGGGATCGCGAATACCAAAAAGGCTGGGAACCAAAATTGTAACACCGGTACATTCTGAATTGGATGGTGCGAAATGCTATAAAAACTCTCTGGATTTTTCCAGGGAGTTTTCTTTTGCAGAAAAATGGAGATTTGCAGAATGATAAACTAACTTTCGTTGGTGTATTTCAATCCTTCTGGTTATTTTCGTAATTCTGAAATAAATTAAAACTAACGTAATGCATAAACTGATAACTTCTGTTTTGCTGCTACTTCTGGCTGCAGGTGCAAACTCGCAAATCAATATGATGGTAGAGCCTGACGGATTTCTTTTTGTGGAGGGATCCGACAGTATCTTTTTTTACCAGAAAATTCCGAAAGATTTAAACGGAGATTATAGCCGTTGCAATTATTTTCATCCATTATACGGAATCGATGGAACAAGAATAACTGAAGATTTTCCGGACGACCATTTGCATCATCGGGGAATTTTCTGGGCTTGGCACCAGATTTTAATCGATGGGAAACAAGTTTCGGATGGTTGGGAATTAAAAAATTTTCTGCAGAAAGTTACCAGTATGGAATTTCAGCTTCAAAAAGGCAAAGGTGTTTTCAATACAGTCGTTGATTGGAAATCGCCTGAATGGAAGGACGGTAAAGAAGCTTACCTGAAAGAATTGGCTACAGTTACCATGTACCCGAAAGTTGGAAATTATCGTCGCATTGATTTTGAAATACATTTAAAAGCGCTGACCGATCGTTTGAAAATTGGTGGTTCAGACGATGTAAAAGGATACAGCGGGTTTTCAGTTCGAATGAAATTGCCTCAGGATATTACATTTTCAGGAGAAAAAGGAATTGTTGAGTCCGAAAATACTGCAGTGAAAGCCGGGCAAACAATGAATATCTCTGGTTCGATTCTAAAAGGAGGTAAAAAAGGTGGTTTAGTTATATTCAGCAATCCTGAAAATCCGGCCCCATCTGATATGTGGATTCTGCGAAAATCGGCAAGCATGCAAAATGTTGCCTATCCAGGGCGTGAGCCGGTTGCGATTCCGTTCGATCAGCCCCTGATTCTGAAATATTCGTTGTTGGTTTATCAGGGCGATATGTCACAAAAACAGATTAAAAAAGCTCTGAAATAAGAAGTAGGTTTTAAATAATTCAAAATATACAGTTATGTCAGTATTGAAATTTGAAGAAAGCAAACCCGAAAAAGTTCGCGACGGATTGGAACGTCGCAACATTTATACATCCAATTTAATGACGGTTATAGTCGAATTCAGCGATGGCCCGTGGGCTGAAGCTGAACCCTTTCACTCGCATCCGCACGAACAAACCAGTTATGTGGCCGAGGGTGAGGTTATTTTTTATTGCGAAGGCGAAACGGAGCAGCACTTAAAACCTGGCGATATGTTTTCAGCCGCTTCAGGACAAAAGCATACCGTAAAACTGCTCACACCAACCGCACGTTTGATCGACAGCTTTAATCCTATCCGGCAGGAGTTTATAAAATAGATTTCAGGCCCGAAAACCAAATCTATCCACTTTTCCGGAAATTTTCCAGAATCCGCTGTATTCCGGAGGAATAAATCAAGTCTGCTACCTCTGATGGCAGACTTGATTGTTTTTACCGGTATCAAGAATATCTATGTCTGATATTTATTTTCTATTCAAAAAAGTCGAACCAATCTGTAGACATGTTGTTTCTAATCCAAACGATCTGAAAATGAGTAAAAAGAATTTTGTGTGGATTAAAGTAATTTTTTCTGCGGTTGGTGCCCTGGGTGGATTCCTGTACTGGAAGTATGTTGGTTGCGATAGTGGCACTTGTCCCATCCAATCTGTTTGGTATTTGTCGACATTGTGGGGAATGGCTATGGGCTATTTAGTGGGTGATTTATCCGGAAGTTTTTTGATGAAACGATTAAGCAAAAATGAGTAGGCGCTTTTACCATATTGTCAAATCAACGAGGCCGGTTTTGGTCGATTTTTATGCCGACTGGTGTGTTCCATGCCGGATGATGCCGCCTGTTCTGAAAGAAATAAAGGATCAGTTCAGAGATAATATTCGCATCATAAAAGTAAATGTCGATCATTATCCGGATATTGCTTTAACCTGTAAAATCCAGAATATTCCAACGGTAGTTTTGTTTCAGGATGGTAAAATACACTGGAGTGGAATGGGCGTTCAGCAGGTTGATGATATTTCGATTGCCCTGAGAGAAATCCTGTAAATGCGAATACATGTCAAAAATTATAGCTGCCGCTTTCCTATTTTTCCTAACCCTAAATACTCAAACAGCAATGTCCGAAAATGAACTAAAACCCGGAGATAAGATTCCTCATTTTGTTATGAATGATGAATCACATAATCCGGTAGATATTTCTTCGTTTACCGGAAAGTATATGGTTTTGTATTTCTATCCGAAAGACGACACACCCGGCTGTACAAAAGAAGCCTGCAGTTTCAGAGACTCGTACGATGTGCTCGTTGATGCCGGCGCAGTAGTTTTTGGCGTAAGCAGCGATAATCCGGATTCTCATTTCCGCTTCAAACAAAAATATCATCTTCCGTTCTCCCTGCTTTCCGATACCGATGGCGAACTCCGCAAATTATTTGGCGTTCCGACCAATATGTTTGGTCTTATACCCGGGCGGGTTACCTACATTTTTAATCCTGAAGGAAAATTGATCGATGTTTTTGATTCGCAGTTTTCGCCTGAAAAACACGTTGCTGAAGCTCTGAAAATCATCAAAGGGAAATAGGAGATCCTTATTTCATCGAAATGTTTTCGGGCCGAATGTGTTTCCAGCGTTTGTGCGACCAAAGCCAGTATTCGGGTCGTTTCCTGATAATTTCTTCCAGAAATTTGGTGTGAGCTTTCGTTACTTCGTATTCTTTGGTTTCAGAAGCATCATCGAAAAGTTTTATGAACTCTATTTCATAGTATCCACGTTTTACTTTCTGAATATCCATAAATACCACTGCTTGTTTAAACCGTGATGCCATTTTTTCGGCGCCCGGAAAAACTGCGGTTTCCTGGTTCAGAAAAATCATCCAGTAATCGGTGTCTTTCAATGCGGTCTGGTCGGTTAAATAATATGTTGCATAAAGCTGACCTGTTTTTTCGAGCTCGAGCATGGTTCGCATCGAAATCCGTGCCGCCATCAAAATCATTCCAAACCTGGACCGGGCTTTTTTCATAAACTGATTGAACGTTTCATCCTGAATCGGCCTGTAAATTACATTTACCCGATGTTTGATTATTTTGGGCAGCGATGCCGTCCATTCCCAGTTTCCGTAATGGCCGGAAAGCAAGGCAACACTTTTACCCGCCTCATACAACTCATCCAAAACTTCAGGATTCTTGTAATGTACACGCTTTTTCAAGGTTTGTTCGGTAATCTGAAACGATTTTAATGTTTCGAAAACCAGGTCGGAAAAATGGCGATAAAAATCATGAGCTATTTTCCTGATTTCGCTGTCATTTTTCTCCGGAAAAGAATTTCGCAGATTCTGGATGACCGTTTTTTTTCGATATTGAATGAGGTGAAAACTAATCAGGAAAAAAATATCGGAGCAGAAATACAAGAGCCAAAAGGGAGTGTACCCAATTAATTTCAGGAGCAGAATACCAGTTTTAGCCACTATTTTTTTCATCGCAGAAATTTTCTAGCGCTCGTAAAGTTGAATGTTTTCAGGCCTTTTGTGCTTCCATCGCCGATGCGACCACAACCAGTATTCGGGTTCAGCCCGAATTATTTCCTCCAGTTTTTTAACATACGCCAACATAATTTCCTGAGGCTCCACATCGGAGGGATTTTCGACCAGTTTGTAGTGGAAAACTTCATATCGGCTACGACCAATTTTTCGTGTGTGATGCATAATAACCGGTTGGTTTGTTTTAATTGCGATCTTCATCGGTCCGGCGAAAAAGGCAGTTTCCTGGTTTAAAAAAGTGGTCCAGAATTGCGAATTATGTGGAGGAGTCTGGTCGGCGGCAAGCATCAATCCACCAGGACGTTCTGCTTTGTTGAAAGCGAAAGCAACGCGCACTGAATGCTGTATCGGGATAGACATGGCCCCAAAACGCTCGCGGGTATCCACAATAAACTTTTCAAGCGCCTGGTTTTTGCGCAAGGGATTGTATACAACAAGAAACTGACTCTTGATAAAACGTTGCATTGAGCCACTCCATTCCCAGTTGTTGTGGTGCATGCCAAGCACAATAATGCTTTTCCCCTGCTGATAATATTCTTCGTAAATATCGAGATTGTGAACAACAAGGCGTTCATCGATCTGCTTTTCCGTCATCCGGCTGTATTTGATTGTTTCAAGACCGATATCACTCAAATGGTGGTAAAATTTCTTCGTAATTTTCCGTATTTCTTCAGCACTTTTTTCAGGAAATGAACGAACGAGGTTTTCGTGAACCACTTTGCGCCGGTAACCAATTACATAAAAAAGTAAAACATAAAATATATCTGCCATTCTCCAAATTACCCAAAACGGGAGTCTGGCGGTAAGTTTGCACAAAAGAACAACAAAACGATTAAGAAAGGAATTCATTCGAAAAATGTGATTTTAGCATTTAGAAAGCTGCAAATTTAACAAAAACAGCTTTGTCGTTTCCCCATTTATGGAAATTGAAATTAATACACCGGTCGGGCAATTACAATTCCGCCGTTTATTGATTCGGGTTTAATAAAATCAGTGACCGGTCCATCGGAAAGAATGACCATTTTGCCACTCAATGAGGCATGTAAAACATGAAGAACGTTTCCTTTTTTCACAATTATGCCAACATGATTGACATCCACCGTAGCGTCTTCACTTGCAGTGAGTCCAATAATGTCACCATGTTTCAGGTTTTTCAAAAGATTTTCAGGATTTGTTTTCGGGAAATAATAAAACGGCTTTTCGGAAAGCTTTTTTTCCTGTTGGGCGATAATCGGAATCATTTCAGGATTTGAACTTAAAACCGGATAACTTTCCGGATGCTGGCTCATGAAAGTAATTGTTTTGCTGATTTTTACGCCATTTAAATTGGGCATTTCCGAAATGGTTCGCTTCGTTGCATTGTTGTGAATCCACTCGCTGAAATAATGCAGGCGCGATGGGTATTTGTCGCAAATTCCATCGCGATACCGAATGTATTTAAGTTCGGCGACAAACGATTCGAAGTCTGTTTTACCCGATTTTATGGTACGTGCAAAAGCCAGGCAGTTCTCGGCAAACGTGGTACAATCTAATTCACGAAGGTTTACAACCATCTTTTCTTCAGGGCCATTTTCGAGCGTTGCACCAACGTAGGGAGTGCCTAAAAACGACAAGCCAATTTTCACAAGCAAATCAGCTATTGGTAAATTTTTATCAGCCGCAAAGAGGCTAAGCTTTTCATGAGCGATTTGCTGGTCTTCAGGTTTGAAAATACAATCGTTTAAATTGACTTTCGCTTGCGCACGGGAGAAATTCACAGCAAGTACAAAAAGCAAAAGGAGAATCCCTGATTTGAATGCCATAATCGTGATTTTAGTATAAGCGATAAAGTTAGAAAAGTTTGCACAATAGCCATTCAATCAGCTTCAGATTTAGATTGTGAGTGAAAATAGGAAATGAAATTTCCAAAATCAGTACTGTTTTATAACATGTTTTAGTTAATTCATTCTTAAATTTTCACGTTATAATTTCCGGAAAATGTTATCGTTCAGAGTACAAGAAGTTTTTGTGTGCTTTATTTTGAATTATTCCATATCTGGTTGAATACCTGAATAAATAGCACGTAAAATGTCGTCATTTTTTAAAATTGCTATCTTTGAAACTTGTTATCAAGGGAGTCTAATGTTAATTATTCAATATGCTTAAATTAAAAAATTTCTTCTTTGCAGCATTGCTGCTTGTGGCGTTTGGTGTTTCGGCTCAGGAAAAGAAGGAAGAAGAAAAGGAAAAAGCTTACCAGTTTACAACAATCAAAGAATTACCGTGCACTCCTGTTAAGGATCAATATCGCACCGGAACATGCTGGTCGTTTTCAGGGTTAGGTTTTTTAGAGGCTGAAATGCTGCGCGTTGGCAAACCAGAGGTTGATTTATCGGAGATGTTTGTGGTTCACCATGCTTATTCTGATAAAGCAACAAAATATGTTCGTATGCATGGCAGCCTGAATTTTGGTGCAGGCGGGGCGTTTCACGATGTAACCAATGTTGTTAAAAAATACGGTATAGTTCCTGAAGAAGTATATACCGGTTTAAACTATGGCGAAGAAAAACATGTTCACGGCGAACTCGACCGTATGTTGCTTGACGATGTTAAAACGGTTGTTGATAATCCGAATAAGAAGTTAACCACAGCCTGGCACGATGCTTTGGACGCTACACTTGATTCATATCTGGGGAAATTTCCGGAGAAATTTACCTACCAGGGAAAAGAATATACACCACAAAGTTTTGCTACTGATTATGTGGGATTGAATATGGACGATTATGTGGAGATTACCTCGTACACACATCATCCTTTTTATTCAAAATTTATCATTGAAGTTCCTGACAATTGGGCTTGGGACGAAGTTTACAACGTTCCGCTGAATGAATTGGAAGAAATAATTGACAACTCTATCAATACCGGTTATATAGTTGCCTGGGCAGCCGACGTGAGCGAAAAAGGGTTTGCCACTTCGTTAAAAGGAGTTGCTGTAGTGCCTGCTGTCGATAAAGCAAATATGACCGATGCTGAAATCAGCAAATGGGAAAAGATGTCTGAAAAAGATAAGAACGAGGAATTGTATAAATTAAGCAAACCAGGTCCTGAAAAAACGATTACCCAGGAAGTGAGGCAAATTGCTTTCGACGATTACCAAACTACCGACGACCATGGTATGTTAATCGTTGGAACAGCTAAGGATCAGGATGGTAATCCATATTACAAGGTGAAAAATTCATGGGGAAATTACAACGATTATGCGGGTTTCTTTTACGCATCGAAGCCATACATTGAATACAAAACAATGTCAATCATGGTAAATAAGGAAGCGATCCCAAAAAGCATCCGAAAAAAATTGAACCTTTAATAGACTATGAAAACCTCGTCAACCGGCGAGGTTTTTTATTTCGAATATCTGCTCAAAATAATGTCCTTTTGTATATTTGGCGAATGAAAAAATTTATCCTGATCATTTTTTTCATCATCCCTTTTATTTCCGTTGCCGAAGAAGACTGGGCCTGGTGGAATGTTCTGCACGGATGGCAAATCGGTATGCCTGGCTGGAGAAGCTGGATTCACATAACTCCCGGTTACCTCGGGCCAAATGCTCTTCCGGTTCCTGATGTAAAAAAAGGTGTTGTTTCGGCAGGTTCGAACCTTGAAATAAGTATGGATTATCATTTTCGGACTGGCGATCCGACTCAGAATATTTTTGGCAAATACTACCGTTCTTTTGCCAACAACACGATTGCTATTGAACTATACGGAGTGTTAATCGAGCATTATGCCATGTCTACTGCCATCCGAGATGAACGTATTGCCCGCGATTTCGATGGAAAAGGAATTGCCAACGGCGATTTGTATTTTTCTACGCTTATTCAATTGGTTCGGGGACATAAATTTCCGGATACCATGTTTCGGATTGCCGGACGAACAGCTTCGGGTAACCGTCTTGAAGCCGCGCGTTATTCAGATAGTCCCGGATATTTCTTCGACTTCAGTTTTTCGAAAGAATACCCCGCGAAGAATGAAAAAATGTCGTTCATGCCTTTTGCTTCATTTGGATTTTATTCGTGGCAAACCAATGACGAATTGAATCTGCAAAACGATGCGTTCATGTACGGTTTGGGCGGCGATTTGAAGTGGTCGCGGTGGACCGTTTCGAATTCACTTTCAGGATATTCAGGTTACAAAAAGGAACGCGACAATCCGATGGTTTATACCTTTGATCTTACACATTCACTGAAACACAATGCCGTTAGATTTCAATATTTGTGCGGTATTCGCGACTGGACATACCAAACTTTTAAATTCTCGTACATCATCAATCTTAAGGATTAGTCTGCTTTTGCTCCGATTTTTCCTGATCTTCCTGTTTGTCTTTTAGCCCCAGCGTATTGCGGATTCCGCTAAAAATCGATTTCCACCAGTAATTCAGGGTCGAGCGTTTTTGGTCTCTCCTGAAATTAATTTCATCCGGCAGTAATTCTTTTCCTCGTGGATTTTTAGATCTCAACATCAGGCTGTTGGCCAGGAAACTGGCAAATTTGGCCTCTTTGGTATTTCCATCTTTCATTTCCAGAACTGAAATTTTAAGGTCGTCGTATCCAAAATACAGTTGTCCGGATGAGCTGGTTTTATCGGCTGAAAAATTGAACGTAAATTGATCAACCTTTCCTGAACGGATAGAAACCATGGCAAGCGGTTCCAGAACCGGATTCAAGATACGCATATCAAAAGGTCCGAGGGTTCCATCCACCTGGAACAAATTATTCGGATTACTCATAAGGTATTTCAGGTTCGCCTTCATCTCGCACGAATCCATAATTGTTGCGGAGGCCGTCAGGTTAAAATCAGGAATTGTACCTTTTGCCGATTTCATATTCGAAAATGGTTTTATGCATGCCCTGATGTTTGAAAAACGTATTTGGCCGGCCGTATCGCCCGTTATTGGTCGTTCTGCGTACATAACCTTCGATTTCAGTAGCAAAAGCGAATCAACGGAAACGGGGAATTTAAACGCTTTGATCATATCCTGCAGCATTGGTGGTCGCTTGGATTCGTCGAAAGGCATTTGTTTATTTCTGAAAACCTCCAGATTCAAGCCATTGACCGACAGATATTTTCCGGCCAGTTCTGCCTTGTTGAACCAACGACGAATGTCTGGGTTCCAAATACAAACTGAATCAATTTTTCCTGAAAAATAATCTGTTTGGTAGCCCACTTTTTCCTGAAATTTTTCACGGTTAAAGTTGGGACTGATTTGGATATTACGTGAGATGAAACGATTGCTTACCGATGAATAAGAAGTTTCTCCAAAATTATACCGGTAAAGTTTTTCTTCTTTGCTTAAATTAGGAATGCTGAAGGAAAAATCGGCAGAGTGCATAAACCCTTGCGAAGGTTTATTATCGATTCTGATTTTGGTCAGGTTTAACGATACGTTTTCGTCGAATATTTTTTTACTGTTCTTGTACGTTACAATCCTGGCATTATTTACAGTGAGCAACCTCGACGAAAAAACGTCGGCAAAACTTTCGAAATGCGGATAAAGGTTTACCTTGAAAGGGTTGAACTTCATGGAGTCTTTTGTATTGTTGAATAGCTGAAAATCAGGCTTTTCAATCACTATTGATTCGAAATAGAACTGATCTTTGCGGTAAGCATCGTCCATGTCGAAACCATTCATTGCCAGCGAAGGAACATGAAGTTCAAATTGATCTTGTTTATTGTTTTTTGATTTCGGTTTTACAACCAGGTTTTTAGCCAGAATCTGTCGGTCTTTCGTCGAAAAAATGAGTTCATCGATACTAAACTGCTGGTTTTTATCTTTTGGTGTAAATTTAAACTGAACCAGGTTACCGGTGTACTCGCCGCTTTTTATTTCAGGTTTGTCAGCAAATTTATCTTTTTGGATCAGGATGTTTTGGGCAGCCATTTTCAGATCCGACTGAACCAGTAAATATGGTTTAGTTCCAATTTCAGAAAATACCTTGAGCGAGCCGTCGTTCAAAGTGAATTTTCGAAGCGAAATGGATTCAATTTCTTTTGGCAATGGAAATGAGACCTCCTTAATTTCTTTCGTTTCGGTTCTTTTACGCTTTTGATAGAGTTTTATTTCGGGTGAATTAATCAATAGATTTTCAGCATTAATCTTATGATCGAAATAAAACTCTTCCATATCAATTCCCTTTATCCTGATTTCAGGAATAGCCAGTTGAATGTTCCACAGAATCGATGAAAAGTCTTTGCTGTTTGTCTCCGGATAAAGCCTCGCATTGGTGACGAAAATTTCTTTCCGGCGCGTCGAAAAACCGATTTCACCGGCTTTTAAAACGTGAACATTGTCAGATAGGCGAATCAGGTGGTCGCGTACTGAAAAGTCGACATATTCAGAAAAAAGCAATTTTTTTTGGTTGAACTGATCCTTGTTAATCAGTGTGTTTTCAAGCTTCAGGCTAAACTTGTTGTCGAGCGAAATGGTTTTGCCTTTTTTGTTGTGGTTGATCAACCGAATGGCTCCATCCGGAATTAAAACAAAACCGATGTGAATATCATACAAGTAGTTGGATAACAATTGAAACAGATCCTCGAAATCGGCTTTGGGTCTGTCTTGTCGCAAGAGCGCAAAATTCTCGTAATAAATTTGCGGCGTATTGATATTCAGCGTATCAACTGTCAGTTTTTTGTTGAAAAATGCTTCGTGAAAATCAGCATTGGTGAGCGACAATTCAGGAATTGTAAATTCATACAATTCAGATCTGCTGTATTTGGTCAGTAAACTGTCCATGTTTATTTTCGACACCGGAAACAAATGCAGATTTTTAAGTTCAGCCAATTTCTTTCGCGTTGAGATTGACAAATTTTCGATGGTAAGTTTATGCAGTTGATCGACCAGTTGCATTTCATAATTGCTGAAATTCAATTCAATCTGGTTGGCAAAAAACAGGCGGTCGGTTCGTTTGACGCTTTGTTCATCCAACGCAAAACCACTTAAATACAGCCTGACTGTTGATTTAATGTCGCCGGTTTGTAAAACCCCGGTTTTGTTTATTAACTGAACTTTTCCGTGTTGTACAGAAACCGACCGTGAATAAATTCCCTTTGCGTAAGTCGAAATCAGGTTGTAAATAAAACTTGGGTTTTCGGGCTCCGGTTTTTCTTCCGACAATTCATTCTGAACCAGTTTCACTTCAGGATTAAAAATATTTATTCGCTGGAAAGCAAACCGTTTTTGATGAAAAGCCCTTTTAAAATTGAAGTTGTCCAGGCGGATGCTGTCGCAATTTACATCAATCGTATTCTTCTGATTCACGTATTGGGTTGCAGCCTGTGATGGAAAAATCTCAATATTCCTGACTTTCACGGAGTGGTCGCGCGTTGATAAATCTAACTTTCCAACTTTTACCCGGTGAATATTGTCGCCAAGCAAAAGTTCATAATCGTTAGCCGAAAGATCAATGTCTTTTGAATAAAATATTCTGCTGGTGTCTTTCAGCGAAACCGAATCGAGTTGAAAATCAGTTAAGTTTAGCTGTATATTTTTAAGTTCCTGCTGGTTATTCTGATCTGTTTGCGTCCTGAAAAGCATCAGTTCGCCATTTGCCAGCCTGAAATTCTGAATTGTTATGCTTGAAAATTCGTTCTGGATTAATTCGTAGAGATTAAATTCTTCAATCAACTCATGTTT
>JBAZGO010000041.1:0-37184 GCA_041652995.1 Prolixibacteraceae bacterium | reverse complement strand
CTTCATTTTTTGCCCGGGCCAGTACTTAATTTTGGCATCTGTCAGTACCAACGAATCGATGGGAATAGCGCTGTTTCGGTAAAATTGGTTGATATGTTTGGTTGTGATTCTGGCGCGGGGCACAAAAACAGAATACTTGCTCGTTTGTGTAATACTTTTATTTACTGGCTTTAGTTCAATGTTTTGCGCTTCAATGACCTTTTTTTTGAGCGAATATGTGATACTTGCCGCGCTTAATGTGTGCGTGCTGTCGGCAAGCTTATTCTGATAATTTTGCATCCGGAGATAAATGTCGTCAGCATCGAAAAGCCGGTTTGGATCTGGCAGCAACAAGGAATCGGTATAAAAATTTAGAATACCGATGGTAATATTTTCGGCATTGGCCAGTTTTCGGGTATCGCCCAGTAAGTTGTAAAAATCGAAACTTGCATTGGCCAGCTCAATTTTTCGAATTCTGATCGACGCAAATTTTTTTGTTACCAGTGGTCTTAATTCCTGAAGCAGTTTGTTGATGTTGTCATTCTGACTCTCACTTTCCATTTGTTTGCCATGAATTTTTAATTCAGGTTTTGTGATCAGGATCTGACCTATTTCAAGTTTTTTTCTGAAGATTAGCTGAACCAGACTAATGCCGCCAAAGCGAATATTGGGTGATGAAAATGAATAAAACTGTTTGTGCAGATCAGTTTGTGAAAGCGTATTTAAAATTGAATCGGTCGGATGAAAGGAAACGTTGTTGATTTCAATTCCCCAATGGGTAAGGTTCAACTCCAGATTATCAAATGTAAGCTCATATTTTCCCTGCGACTTTTTTTCAACAAATTCCGAAAGGTTTTTATTCAGGTATGATTGAGCCTGGGAATAAAACAACACAAACCCGCCTAAAGCTGTCAATATCAATACTGAGAGTATGATAAAAACTATTTTTCCTATCTTCTTTCTAACGTTTGCCATCAGTACAGCGACTTGGGTTTCTGTTCAGAGTTATTTAATACAGACTATAATAGTATGAAAAAAGTTGCTTCTACTAAAAATCAGATGTTGGAAAACTGCATAAATATTCACAAAAACAACTGAAGGCAATAAATGTTAGCCAATAAATATGGCCAGCATTTACTGCCTTCTGCAAAGGTGCCGCTTTTATCGCGAAATGCGGCTTTAAATCAGGTTTAAACGCTTAATTCGACAAATGTTTTCTCGATAATTTCGAGTGCCTCCATCAATTGTTCTTCAGTAATAACCAGTGGTGGTGTAAATCTGATAATGTGCTCGTGAGTTGGTTTGGCCAGTAATCCATTATTTTTCAATGCCAGACATACGTCCCACGCACTAATGCCATTCATCGATTTAATCACAACAGCATTAAGCAATCCTTTCCCCCGAACGGTTTCAATCAATTCAGAATCAATGGATTTTAATTTTTTTCTGAAAATTCTCCCAAGCTTTTCTGCATTGTCTGCAAGCTTTTCGTCTCTGATCACATCAAGCGCCGCAATGGCAACTTTGGCAGCCACCGGATTTCCTCCATACGTGGAACCATGCTCGCCGGGTTTAATGGTCAGCATTATTTCGTCGTCGGCCAAAACACACGAAACTGGCAGCATTCCTCCTGAAATAGCTTTCCCAAGCACCAGAATATCGGGTCTTACGTTTTCATGGTCGCAGGCCAGCATTTTACCTGTGCGTGCCAGTCCGGTTTGCACTTCGTCGGCCACAAAAAGAACATTGTGCTTTTTGCAAAGGTCGAAAGCTTTCTTCAGGTAGCCATCTTCAGGTACATAAACACCGGCTTCAGCCTGAATAGGCTCAACCAGGAATCCGGCTACATTCGGGTCTTCCAGCGCCTTTTCCAGTGCTTTGATGTCGTTGTAGGGAACATTGATAAATCCTGGCGTATATGGACCGTAGTCGTTGTACGAATCTGGATCAGAAGACATGGAGATAATTGTTATGGTGCGACCATGGAAATTTCCATTGCAAACAACGATTTTGGCTTCTGTTTTTGGAACGCCTTTTACCTTGTAAGCCCATTTCCGAATTAGCTTCAAAGCCGTTTCGTCTGCTTCGGCGCCCGAATTCATAGGCAGCATTTTATCGTACCCAAAAAGTTTGGTCATATATTCTTCCCATTCGCCCAGGGCATCGTTGTAAAATGCTCTTGAGGTGAGGGCAAGTTTTTGCGCCTGATCAACCATGGCCTTTACAATCTTGGGATGGCAATGCCCTTGATTGACTGCTGAGTATGCAGATAAAAAATCGAAATACTTTTTGCCTTCAACATCCCAAACATAAATTCCTTCGCCCCGTTCCAAAACTACAGGAATCGGATGATAATTGT
This sequence comes from Prolixibacteraceae bacterium, assembly GCA_041652995.1. Taxonomy (GTDB): domain Bacteria; phylum Bacteroidota; class Bacteroidia; order Bacteroidales; family Prolixibacteraceae; genus Aquipluma. Next base: position 34,846 of record JBAZGO010000041.1, on the reverse strand, counting down.
GGGCTCCATGCCGGGCCTCACGATCCATATAATCCTTTGCACTTAATACATTCATAGGTTTTACTTTAGATTTTAAGAACTACAGAAGTAGTGATATTTGCATCGAATATAAATGATTTTTGTCTGTTATTTTTCAAGATATTTATCGTAATTCTTGCTTTTGAAGTTCAGTACGGCCTTGAATTCCTACAGGCCAATGAATTTAAAATCAATTTATTTTAAAATGTTATATTTGGGTTCTTATTCTCTTGACCGAATTTTATTTCTATGCCAAAGTATTCGACTAGTTATATCTTCTTACTGTTAATTTCGCTGGTTCCTGTATTAACAGGCTTTGACGTTCGAAATAAAAGTTCTCTGGTTAAAGATTCAACAGTTGATCAACTTGTTACAAAAGCTTATAAATTAATTGCTGTAGCAACAAACCACGATAGTGTTGTTGTTCTTCTTGATAAAGCCGGGAAAATGGCCGTGCAGGAAAAAGACGTCCATCAGTCCATTAATATTTTGATTTTATCAGGCCTGAATGAATATTACAGCAGTAATTACGAGAAGGCTGCTGATATGTATTACCTGGCACTTAACCAGGCAGAAGAAGCGAAAGATTCAATTCTGATAGCCAAAGTTAATCACAACCTGGGAATGATTTACGATGAATTTGAAGATTATGATGAAGCGGTTGACTACTATCAGAAATCGCTAAAAATAAGTCAGGCGGTAAAAGACTCAGAGCTAATAGCCACAACTTTCCAAAATATGGCAATCAGTTTTCAGAATAAAAAAGATTTAACCCGGGCGCTGAGTTTTAATGAAAAGGCTCAGCAGTTAGCCATTCTCAGGAAAGATACTTTAATGATGATCGATGTTATCAATAACTTCGGAACCATTTATTACGATCAGGGGAAGCTCGATGAAAGTATGAAATACCACATTGAAGCGTTGGATTTGTATCAGAAAAGAAATGATAAGCAAGGATTGGCATACTCGTATAACAATCTGGGCCTGGTCTATCTCGACAAAAAGGAATATCAAAAATCATTCGACTTTTTCATGAAATCGCTGGCTTTGGCCAATCAAATGGATATGTACGAATTTACCGGTACGATATACAGTAATCTGACTATTTTCTACGAAGAACTGAAAGATTATAAAAATGCCTATACCTATTACGACAAGTACAATACAGTGTACGACAGCCTGATTGGAGAAAGGAAAAGCAAAATGATTCGTGAAATTCAGGCCAAATATCTTCTTGCTAAAAAGGATAATGAGTTAGAAGAATTAAAAAATAGAAATCAGGTTCAATCGAACGATATTGCCAGTGCGAAATCCGTTCAAATTTATTTGATCTACATTGCCATATTTATTGTATTTCTGATGATTGCAACTGTTTATTTACTGTTCAGGGAAAAACGACTGGCGAACGAACTGAAAGTAAAGACAAACGAGTTAAAGGAATTAAATTTAGCTAAAGACCGCTTTTTTTCAATTATTGCACACGATCTGAAAAATCCATTTAATATTTTGGTAAGCTATACAGGAATTCTGAAATCAGATCTTGAATTATTTTCGACAGAAGAGCTGAAAAAAATAATCAGCGATTTAAATCAGGCATCGGAAAATGGATTTGATCTGCTTCAGAATTTGCTGGTTTGGACACGATCGCAAACCAACAGAATCCGAATTTTTAAAAGCAATTTTGTTTTGTCTGAGATTTTTGGACAGATTCGTTTGCTGGCCGAATTAAACCTGACTGCCAAAAATCAAAAGCTAATTATTCAAAGCGAACCCGATCAGCTTGTATATGCCGATAAAGATATGATCGCCACAGTTATTCGGAACCTTGTTTTTAATGCCATCAAATTTTCACCAAAAGGTTCTGAAATAGTTATAAAATCGAGCTATGCCGATTCTTTCGCACATGTTGAAGTCATCGATCATGGGGTTGGTATTTCCAAAGAAAATCTGGATAAATTGTTTGTTATCGACCGTAATATTTCAACAGAAGGAACCGACGGTGAAACAGGAACAGGGCTTGGCCTGGTAATTTGCCATGAATTTATTGCGAAAAACAACGGTGAAATCAAAGTTGGAAGTAAAGAAGGCGAAGGATCGGTCTTTTCGTTTTCACTACCTTTAGATCCGGCAGATTAGTCGAAAGAATCCTGGATTCATTTTTTTATTTCCAAAACCATATAATGGCAATTTCGCAAACTAAAAAGAAAATAGCCAGCATAATAAAATATTTCCAAAGCTGCTTTCCTTTATTTAAATCCTGAAGCGCTTCAGTAAAACTAAGCTCCGATGAACCAATCGGTTGAAATCGTTTTAAATTGTATTTCTTAATTATCTCCTGAAGTTTTACTTCGGAGAAAAATTCAGGAACAGATTCTTTCCTGGAATAATTGTACGACAAGGGTTGAATGGTCTTATTGCCATCCTGTATCAAATAATGTCCTGCCTGTTTGGGTAATTCGCCCAGATTGAGTTGTTTCTTGCCAGTTCCAATAGTTCGTGCTGAAGCAATAAATTCTTCGTTTGTCTGGACGTTACTAATTTTAAATTCGCCTGAATTCTGACTTTGATTCAGAATTACTGGATCATCACTGTCTACCGATCGGGTGTATTCCTGCACATCACCACTATTTAAAACCATGTTGTAAATGGTTGGAACAAAAACCACATGCCTGACAAAGTCAAAATTTCGTTTATTAAGCGGAAAGGCAAACGTATAAACTGTTCCATCGCCAAACTGATGCGTGTTTAAAGCGCTTTTACTATTTCTGAATTTCAAAAGGGCAGTTTCTGCTTTCAGCATCTGACCCGCAAAATTCGCATAACCTTTAATAACCGGAAGATCGGCCTGCGATTCTTCTTTTTTAAAGGCATTTCGGTATAAGATATTGTTGTAATTGATTTCAGAAATTCCCATTGAAGCCGTGTCAAAACCTTCAATTGTTTTTCCGTTGAGCAAATTTAAAAGTTCATTGTATTCTGTATAATTGGTAAGTTCTTCCGGAAAAATAGCCAAAGAACCGCCATGCCCAACATAACCTGAAAGTTCGCTTGCAAGTCCGGAGCTTATTTTTTGATTGTTTATCAGGAAAATGCATTGATAGTTTTTGAGCAACGAAACCTGGACATTATTCTCCGGAAATTCATCGTAACCGATCAATTCATCATCCTGAAATAGCGCTTTCAAATAGTTTGATCCATTATCGAGCGGATTGAAAATTCCAAGTGCATGCAGCTTTCCTAAAACCTGATAACTCATAAAATACGAATTGTCGTAAATAATCGGATAGTCATCAAGTTCAACTTTGCAAAGTTGTATGCCTTTCGAATTGTTTGTATAATTCAGTTCAACAATAGTTTCCTGTTTTTCAGCAATATTTATATTCGCTATGGCTTTCAGCGAATCGTTTATCGTTAATCTCACCGGAATGTTCTGGTACGCCTGATCTGATAAATTCTTTACACGGGCAAACAGTTTTTCAGCTTGTCCTATTTTTCGCCCGGGAGTTTCGAACCAGCATGAATCAATCAGTAAATTGTTGGTTTTTTCAGCCTTAAACGGAAGCAGGTAAGTCCAGACAGCAGAATCAGCCTTTATGGATTGAAAGTCAGAGCTGTTTTGCTGAAAATCGGACAAAATATAAAGCGTCTTTTCGGCCTTTTTTGCCTGGGTCGAAACAGCTTGAATTGCCTGGTTGTAAACTTCAGATATTTTGGGTGTTCTGACGCTTTCTTTAATTTCCGAAACTTGTTGAATAAACTGATCTTTGTTCAGTAAAAACTGTTGTTGAGGGAGAAAATCGCTGGTCAGAATTAAAAATTGCGATCCGGCAGGATATGAATTTGCGATTTCAATGGCTTTCGATTTGGCCTGTTCAAGCAACTGACCTTTTTCTCCTTCGGCTTTCATGCTAAAAGTATTGTCAATGTAAACTTCAACAATTTGCCTGGCAGCATTTGACGTTCTGTTATTCAACGGAATATACGGGCGGCTAAAGGCAATAACCAGGGCTGCAAGCGCCAGTATCCGCGAAATAAGAATAAGTAATTGTTTAAGTTGTGACTTTTTCCGGGAATCCTGTTTGATGCGTTTCAGTAATTGAACATTGCTAAAATAGAGCGTTTTATATCGCTTAAAATTAAACAGATGGATAATTACCGGAATTGCCAGAGCCAGTAATGCAAAAAGGAAAAGCGGATATAAAAAACTCATAGTACAAATCAGTATTTAATGCGATCAATTTTTTAGCCGGAATTCAAGCTTCAATGGTTTGACTTATTTATTCGGAAACAAAAATAAGAAAACAAGTGCGTAGCAATGTAATTTCTGAATTTACTTTGATACCGAATTCTGTTTTTCGTTTTATTTAATAAAAGAGAGAAGGGGAGTAGCGCCGGCCATCCCCTTTCAGTTTTATGCGAATATCTTTGAGTTTCAATCAGAAACTATTTATGCTTTCGGTATTATTTTTAAAACCTGGCCAACTTTTAACCTGTTGGCTTCTTTAATGTTGTTCATTCTCATAATATCGTTGTTCGATATGCCGGGAAATTTTTTTGCAATTGACCAGAAATTATCACCTTTCCGAACTTTATAATAGATCACCTGATTATTTTCATCTGCATCGTTTAACTTGTCGGTATTGATGCTGGTGTTTTGAGCCTCCAGATCAGCATTTCCTCCTGAAGTTTTGGGCGTCGCAGTTTTCTTTTTTGTAGCGCTTGCAATACTCTGCGATGAGCTGTAAGCCGGCTTTACTTTCAACGACCTTTGTTTCTCGGCATGACTTTTCTTAGCTATTTTGGAGTAATATTCACCCTGGCCTTCAGGAACAAAAACAGATAGCTTTTGACCGATTTTAATAAAATTTTTATGAATATTATTCCAGTATTTCAAATCGGAAATCCGTACTCTAAACCAGGCAGATATCAACCCTAGATTATCGCCCGATTTTACCGAATAAATAACTTTATCGCGTCCTTTAATGTCTGATGGACTGTAATTTGCATACGTGGATTGCGGATTTACAATTTGGTTGTTCGGGAAAAATTCTGTTCTTCTGTGACTGTGGATATTTGACTCGTTTTCAATATAGGCTGAAATCTGATCCTGCGGCAAAACCAAACTGTAAGCTTTATCTTCGCTGGCCGGAATAATGTCGCGCCTGTATTGTGGATTTAAGCTTCTCAACTGCTCAATTGGAATACCAATAACTTCCGAAATCTGATTGAAATTCAAATAATCATTCACCATTATGGTGTCAGTAATGATCGGAAAATCAGGAGATTTTGGTAGGATATTGTGACTTTGGTAGAAATTCATCACATAATTTGCAGCGATAAATGCCGGAACATAACCACGGGTTTCTTTGGGTAAACGGTAATAAATCTTCCAGTAGTCGCGAACGTTTCCGCTACGTTTAATGGCTTTGTTAACATTTCCCGGACCGCAATTGTATGCAGCAATTACAAGGTGCCAGTCGCCATACATATTGTATAAATCCCTCAGGTAGCGCACTGCTGCGTCAGTTGCTTTTATCGGGTCGCGTCGTTCGTCAACAAACGTGCTGATTTCGAGCTTATACATTTTCCCTGTCGAATACATAAATTGCCAAAGGCCAACCGCACTTGCCACCGAATTTGCTCCTGGATTCAATGCTGATTCAATAATTGGCAAATATTTTAATTCCATGGGCAAACCATACTTGTCAAGAGCCTCCTCAAAAAGCGGGAAATAATAATTGGCCAGCCCCAGCATTACCGCAACCTGTTTGGGTTTCCTGATGGTGTACATCGAAATAAAACCCTTTACGGTATTGTTGTACGACAAACTGACTGCCGATTGAAGTGATTGCAGCCGTTGAATGTAAACAGAATCGGGAAGTATTTGCTTTAGCGTGTCAGCTTCAGCCAATTCAGTGCTGTCGAGAAGGAAAGCATTTTGAACGTACCAACTGTTCAGCATGCTGTCGAGTTTGTCGGAGAAAAATTTATTCAGGGTTTCATCCGGAATAGTATAATATTTTTCATATCCGTCGATTGTGTCAAGCGCTGAAATATTAATAGTACATGCTTTCTGTAATTTTTCCTTCTTTTCTCCTGAAGCAAAATTACTGAATCCTAAAAGTGTTAATATAACTGCTGTTAGTTTTAAAATCTTCATGAATTTTCGTTAAAATGTTAATCTGCATTGAAATCCTACCATTTTTTTATCCATACACATTACTGGTCCCGGCGCCCAATTGAAGGTTAAATCGTCACTAATGTCAAAATTAAAGAAGTGAGCGTCAACACTCGCATCAATAATATTCACCATGTAAAAAACTGCTGTCCCTATAATTACTAAATCTCTGTTTCGTCTCCATCCGTCTTTTGCTCTTCTCAGATTCTCAGTTAATTGCGATCTTTTATCATCCTCAAAAAAGGCCTTGTTGATTTTGAGATCGAGATACGAATTTGTATTTGGATCATTGTCAATAATATCGGAATACGCTTGTTTATATGTGGTGTAAACTCCGTTGTTAAAATTAATAAAGTATCCCAAAGTTGCAAAGCCTCCGTAAACAATTGGAACTTTCCAGTATTTGCGGTTGTAAATTTGGCCCAGACCTGGCAAAACCGCCGAATATATTGTTGCTTTACGCGGCGAATGTTCAACTTCAGTTTTTTTGACTTTAATTGAATCACCCTCCGAACTCTGGCTATATGCAGAAAATCCTGTTGCAAAAAACAGGATTACCAGAAAACAAATGCCGTAAAGTTTTGGTTGGAATATGATGGTCTTGTTATGCATCTAATTGGTCAAGAATTCCTAAAATTCGTTCCAGATCCTTGGTCGAGCCAAATGGAATAACAATCTTACCTTTTCCTGTCTGATCCATCCTGAAGTCAATCCTGGATTGGAAATATTTACTCAGGTGATTGTATAAATCCTGATATTCAGTAGGGAATTTTTGACTTTTCGGCTTTTCTGCAGGCTGAAAGCTATTGTTATCTTCGCTGTAATTTCGAACAATTTCTTCAACCTTGCGAACTGAGAATTCATTCTTTATGATCTCATCAAAAATCATCAGTTGCATTTCAGAATCCTTGATGTTCACCAACGCTCTTGCATGTCCCATCGAAATGGCTTTTTCTACAATACCTTTCTGTATTTTCGCCGGAAGTTTAAGTAACCTGAGGTAATTTGTAACGGTTGATCTTTTTTTTCCGACTTTATCGCTCAATGTTTCCTGGGTCAGGTTGCATTCATCAAGTAATCGCTGATAGCTTAAGGCAATTTCTATGGCGTCAAGATCTTCCCGCTGGATGTTTTCAACAAGCGCCATTTCAAGCATTCCTTCATCATCGGCAGTTCGAACATAAGCCGGAATGGTTGTTAAACCCGCAATTTTCGATGCCCTGAACCTGCGTTCTCCTGCAATAATCTGGTATTGATCATCATCAGTTTTTCGCAAAGTAATGGGTTGAATTATCCCAATTTCCTTTATTGAAGTGGCTAATTCGTTTAATGATTCTTCGTCAAATTTTGTACGTGGCTGGTATGGATTGGCAACAATTTTTGAAATTTCAATTTCATTAATTGCAGAACCAATCTCGTTTGATTTCTGAGAATCGGCTCCATCAATTAAAGCACCTAATCCTCTTCCCAATACGTTCTTTTTTGCCATAATTAAAGAGTCTTATTCAATAATTTTTTCTGTGTTTTTTAACTTTGTCATGCCATTGTTCTGCAATAATTCACGAGCCAGATTCATGTAACTCGATGCACCTTTGGAGGTTGCATCATACAAAATTGCGGGCTGTCCATAGCTTGGAGCTTCGCTCAATTTGATGTTTCGCTGAATGACAGATTCAAAAACCATCTCCTGGAAATGCTTTTTAACTTCTTCCATTACCTGGTTCGATAAATTCAGGCGGGAATCGAACATCGTCAGCAAAAAACCTTCAATTTCCAAATCAGGGTGTAATTTAGACTGGATAATTTTAATAGTATTTAAAAGTTTACCCAAACCTTCCAGCGCAAAATATTCACACTGAACCGGAATAATTACGGAATCTGCTGCTGTCAGCGCATTAACTGTAATTAAACCAAGAGAAGGAGAGCAATCAATTAATATAAAATCGTAATCGTTCCTGATTTTTTCAATCACATGGCGCAATACTTTTTCCCTGTTTGGCAGGTTGAGCATTTCGATTTCTGCCCCAACCAGATCAATATGCGAAGGAATAAGATCAAGCCCGTGAATTTCTGTATTCAGTATTATTTTTCGTGGATCAAGTTCATCAACGATACATTCATAAATGCTGGTCTTCACATTTTTTACATCAAAACCTACTCCGGAAGTGGCATTAGCCTGTGGATCAGCATCAATGATCAGCACTTTATATTCTAACACGGCTAAACTTGCTGCCAGATTAATAGCAGTCGTGGTTTTTCCTACCCCTCCTTTTTGGTTCGCCAGCGCAATTACTTTTCCCATATAAAACGACGTATTTGGTATGTTTCAAAGTTAATATTTAAAAGCAAAATCAGACAGAATATATTTATTAATTAAGCTTAATTGTATTGTATTTAGTTGAAGATAAATTGGTTGTGATATTTATTTTTTTTGCCAGTGATTTTCTCTCTGTTTAACGCAAAATCCGGACTGATGTTGTTGTGCCTTTCAATGAATTATTTAGTATTGAATTTTCTGATTGTGCGTGTTTTCTTGGTTTCAAATCAACCGGATCTTTTTTGCTTCTTTTTTTAGCAATTCCTGATCAATGGGAACAACTCCCAATTTTTCGCACACCAATCCTCCGGCAATATTCGAGAGCTGGGCCATAACAGGCATTGAAAGTCCGGCAGCAAAACACAAACTGGCTGTGGCTGCAACGGTATCACCTGCTCCGGAAACATCGGCAATATCCCTGACCTCTGCAGGATAGTAATTTCGACTTTCGCCATTCGACATAAAAACACCAAGTTCAGATAAGGTGATGAATATCAAGCCTATGTTGTTTTCTATTTTAAACTTTTCGGCCGAAATTTTTATAGCTTCAAAATCCGTTTTTTCAATCTGTAAGTGTAACCCATCCCTGAACTCTTTAAAATTCGGCTTAAAAAGATCGACCTGGTTGTAATGGTTAAAATTTCGACTTTTAGGATCAGCAACAGTCAGAATCTTTTTCGATTTTGCAAGCTCAATAACATTCTTTATTAAGCTTTTTGTTATCAATCCTTTGTCATAGTCAACAAAAATGACAACATTAATTTCCTGATTGTCAATTATATTTGTGATTTTCTCGAAAATCTTATTTTCTAATTCAGGAAGGATTGGCAATGAAGTTTCCTGATCGACTCTCGATATCTGCTGTCCACCACTGATAATTCGTGTTTTCACAGTAGTCATTCTGGCGGAATCAATAAACAAAGCTTCAGAGGTTAATTGGTTTTTATCCATCAGCTTCCTGAAAACTTTACCTTTTTCATCATCGCCTAATATTGAAGTGAGGATTGGTTTCGCACCTAGCGCCTGAATATTTAAAGCGACATTTCCTGCACCACCCAATCTGTCTTCTTGTTTTGTAACTGTAACAATTGGAATAGGAGCTTCAGGTGATATGCGGTCAACTTTTCCCCACCAGTAACTATCAATCATGGCGTCACCAATAATCAATACTTTTAAACCTGAAAACAAATTAAAAACCTCTTCAATATTGACTTTTTTCACGTCCTGCATTTTTCAAAGCGACAAAAATAGTAAAATTAAATACGAAAAGATTGTTGTGAAATGGAATTAGGATGATATATAAAACACGAATGGGAACATCCCTTTGCGGAAAGTTCCCATTCACCTTTGGTCTGCTCCGAAGAGTTTTCCTTAGTATCAGACTACGGTTATTATAACTGGCTGATCCATCCGGTTTCTCCAACCATTTTTCACAGCCTTTAGCTTTCCTGTAACGCCTGTTACAGCTTTACATTCCAGCCGTTCGTTCAACGCTTCCGAAGAATTGTCTTCCCGAACGAAGTTCCATCCAAGTCACCCTTATAACCATTCGTTTTTCAAACTTAGGATTGAGTGAAAAACTACTTTGATCCGAAGATCTTTCGTTTTCAGTTCGACAGTCAGTCACCGAAGTTCCTTTTTGCCTCCTGCTTTTCTGAATCAACATTTTAGTGAACGTTTTACCGGTCATCCGCCTTGATGATGAACCTGACATAAATGTTTTGGTTCAAACTTCAGCTTTTCCCGGATGCGGATTCGAAAATCCGGTTGATCGGGCTTCCGGTTCAGTTAAGTACCTTCTTCCTTCTCCATCCTTTCATAGCAGCTTTTTATCGCTCGTCTGATAGTATAAAGTTAAAACATTCTGACCTTTAAATCCAAATCTAACCCTGGTATTGATCTAACTGTTTATGATCTACAGTTATAAACAATTGTTGACAACTAATTTTGTATAGTTATCTACTGTATTTCAGTAGTTTGTACATTAATTCCGGTCAGTTGAGATTACTTATGAACAAATTTTACAGGTGAAAAGATAATGAATAGAGCCTAAACGCCTATACCAATACGTAAATTTTCAACGATTTCAGATTGAGGCAGTTTGGAGAATCGCAGTATACAGAGGACTGAAAATCATTTGATTTATGTTAAAATGTTAGTTCAAGAATTTTACTGGGTTTTAACAAAATCAGATTTAAATTATAAGTTACCTGGTAGATTCAGTATGTTACAAACAAAAATATCATTAAATTGGATTTTTTTTTTGATAATTGAAATTTACCAAATCTAATGAAAAGATAAGAGATGGCTGGCAAGACCCTCCAAAATGCGGAAATAAAGCTGGGCAATGGAGAAGAAATTAATTTTAAGGATTTTTTTGATGTCTATTACCCGGAACTAACTGTTTTTGCATCCCGGTATATTTCAAATCTGAATGCTTGTGAAGATATCGTTCAGGAAGTCTTTATTTCATTTTGGGAAAAGAAGAAAACCTTTCCAAATGTAATCGCAGTGAAAGCTTTCTTTTACACCTCCACTCGAAATTCATGTTTGGATTTTATCAAACATTCCAAAGTTGAAGATCGATACAGGATTCAAAACATGAAGGGAGTCGAGGTTTCTGAATCATTTTTGGAAGAGGTAATCAGGAAAGAGGCTTATAGTGAGATTTACCGGGAAATAAATAAGCTTCCGGAGATGGGGAAAAAGGTTCTGCTGCTTGCTCTTCACGATAATTCGAATGAACAAATAGCTGAAAGTTTAAATATAACCATCAATACCGTCAAAACGCATAAAGCAAGAGCCTATAAGTTTTTAAGAAAGAATCTGAACGAGTTTTTGCTTCTCTTTTTTAATCTATCGTAACATGCTTACTGACAGTTGAATGTAATTTTTCTTGCTTTCTGTTTTATTGAATATTTGTAAAGAAATTCAAAAAAAATACTTCTGAAAGAATACTCTGCTTTTTATCAATTGTTCAATTTTTGGAAATCAATTTATCCGAATACATGTTTGTTAATCAATAGTCTGCATTGTTATTCGTTTCTTGCCAGTTCCCCACATTGAAATCTTCACGTTCGCCTGCCAAAAAATGAAAAAATGATTTTTTTTTCATTTTCATGTAATTCCATTTTAATGCTTAGTCGTTTTTATATCAAATGAGTTTAAATTTCATTTTGACACTTATAATATGATTTCATGAAACTTTTCAAATCTATAGAAATAGGGCAACTATTAGGGAAATACCTGACTGGCAAAGAGTATAAAGAAGAATTTAGTACGCTTCAGGAGTGGATTAATCAAAACGATGAAAACCGGAAGCTATTTAAATCATTGAAAGAGGAGAAGAATATGGCTGACTCTTTTGATGAATTTGAAGCAATTAACAAAGAAATCGCATGGAAAAGATATGTGGCGCACGTCGATAATTTATCACTTCGAAAATTGATCAATTGGTGGAAATTTGCGGCTGTTTTCTTTTTCTTAATTGGTTGTGCCGGAGTTTTAGGCTATTTGGTCGAAAAAAATAATTTGCTACCACTAAAAGCTAATGAAAATTTTACAACCATCTCAACCAACTACGGACAAAACTCTAAAGTGATCCTGCCCGATAGTTCTGTTGTTTGGGTTAATTCAGGAACAACTTTATCGTACAATACAAATTTTGCAGTAAATAACCGGAAAATCAAATTGATAGGGCAGGCTTTTTTCCACATTGCCCGAAACGAGAAAATGCCACTAGTCGTCGCTAGTAACGATCTGGAAATTAAAGTTTTGGGAACTAGATTTGATGTTTCATCTTATCCTGAGGACAAGAATATAAGTATAGTTCTGGAATCCGGAAGCGTTGAGATACTTAAAGCAAAGGATCATTCAGTAATTCAGAAACTCAAGCCGGGAGAAAAAGCAGAATTTGACACCGAAAATCGAAGGTTATCAATAAGTAATGTTGATGTTTATAATTATACTTCATGGAAAGACGGTGTTTTGATTTTCAAGGATGAATCTATGACAAAGGTTTTTGAAAAATTAGAACGGAAATACAATATTGATGTTGAGGTTAAAAGCAACAAAGTGTATCAATTAGCCTTTAATGCGACTATTGTAAATGAAAGCATTGAGGAAATTTTCGATTTAATGAAATTCAGTTGCGCAATAAAATATACAATTATACCAAGTCGTGATCCAAATATTCCTGTTAAAGTGTTAATATGTAAATAGATATTGTGTAATTTAAAATAGAATGCCTATGAATTGACTAACTGTAAAGCCAATAAAAAGGAGATGCGCTAACATCTCCCCTTAAACTCTGTAAAATGCCACTGAATTTCGAAGGCCAGGAGGCATCTTAAGTTAATTTGAAAAATTAATCCAAATCGTAACAAATTTATGAAAAAAAAACATTTTTCATCGATTCCCGATCTATGTAGATATGGGGAATCACTAATTAGTTTAAAAATGAGAGTGACACTAATCCTATTCCTAATCTGTATTGGGCAAACTTTTGCCGTTAACGGGTATTCTCAAAACAAACGTTTGAGCATTAGTCTGTCCGGTGTTTCAATTAAAAGTGTTTTGTCAACAATAGAGGATCAGACAGAATTCTTCTTTATGTACGAGGCGCACAGCGTCGATGTTGAACAAAAAGTATCCATTTCGGTCGAAAATAGATCAGTTCCGGAAATTTTAAATAAATTATTTGCCAGTACTAATATTATTTATAAGATAAATGATCGTCAAATCGCTTTGTCTAATGAATCTACAGCTTTAGTAGGGCAACAATTACTGGTAGTTTCAGGCCGTGTTACCGACTCATCCGGTGCACCATTGCCCGGAGTTACAGTTGTTGTAAAAGGTTCTACCAGAGGAACAATAACTGATACTGAAGGGGAATACAGGCTTGAAAACATTGGCGATAACGCAACAGTACAATTCTCATTTGTTGGAATGATCCCTCAGGAAATTCCGGTAGCAGGAAAAAGTACTATCAATCTAATCATGTCAGAGGAAACAGTTGGGATTGAAGAGGTTGTAGCTGTTGGTTATGGTACTGCCAGAAAGAGCGATATTTCCGGATCTGTTGCTTCAGTTAACAGAGAAGAAATGATGAGGAAAAATCCTACCAATATTTTGCAAGGTATTCAAGGTCAAGCTGCGGGTGTATTGGTTACATCACAAGACGGAGCTCCTGATGCAAATGCGGCCATTCGTATTCGTGGTGTCGCAACGATTAACGGTACCGCCAATCCGCTGTATGTGGTAGATGGTGTACAGGTGGGTACTAATGCCAATTTTCTTGCTCCAAGTGATATCGAGAGTATTGAGGTATTGAAAGACGCTTCTGCTACTGCCATATATGGAGCCGCTGGTGCCAATGGTGTTATCATGATTACTACAAAACATGGTAAGGTAGGTACTACACATCTTACTTTTTCTGCAGACTATGGGATCCAAACTTTAGCTTCAACATTGGATGTTGGTAATGTTGACCAGTTTGCTAAAAACATACGTACTGGTCGCGCTAACGATGGTGGAGTTCCAGCTAATGCGATTTTCACTACGGCGTATGATGGTAAAAGAAAAAACATTGACTGGCAAAAAGAAATGACGCATACTTCCCTAAAACAACAATACAATCTTTCTGCTTCAGGCGGTACAGAAAAGACCCAGTCTAATCTCTCATTAAGTTATTTAAATAATGACGGTATTGTTATCAATACGAACTACAATCGTTTGACCGCTCGTGCCAATATAATAACCAAAGTTTCTAATTTTATTGAGATCGGTGGCGACATTAATTATGTTCATTCTGAATCGCATGGTAGTAATTTTGGCTTAAATAATAACGGTAATCTTTCTTCTCTCCGTGATATGGCTTTTATGTGTCCAACTATGGATTATGTAGATGCGGATGGCGTTCACGTGAGCCCTAACGTTATAAATGACAACGGAACTTATGGTACTACTTATCAATACCCAAATTCTTACGATGGCGGTACAACGGATAATTTGGTTGCCACTCAGATGGAAAATAATGGGTTAACAAAAAAGAATCAGGTATTTACCAGTGCTTATGCCAATATTAAATTATATAAAGGATTAACTTTCAAAACTATAGCATCCTATAATCTGTCCACCAGCGATTTTAATAACTTTAGAGGTAACAAACAGCGTTATGAACCAGACGGAGTAACAAAGGTTACATTGAGGGATTATGATGCCCGTTATTATTTTACAATAAATGGTTCTCAAGATAACACTATTGCGCTTGAAAGTTATTTGACTTACAACTGGAAGAATGATATTCATAATTTGACTCTGATGGCAGGTAATTCCATCACTAAAAGCTTCGGAGACGAAGTTTCAGCGGAAGCTTATGATTTTCCGGCAGCGGAAATCCGTGATATCAGTTTGACTAGCGATCCTACAACAAGAACTGGTAATGGTAAGTATCATCTGCAAGTTCGCGGAATATCTTACTTTGGTCGTGCCACGTATAGTTTGAAAGATCGTTATATCTTAACAGGTACTGTACGTCGCGACGGTTCTTCAAACTTCGGTGCCTCGAACATGTTTGGTACTTTCCCTTCATTAGCTGCAGCATGGCGTATTTCAGAAGAGAATTTCATAAAAGGCACTCCGGCAATCAGTAATTTGAAACTTCGTTTAGGTTGGGGACAGACCGGTAACTCAGGAGGAGCAACAGATAAAGCTATAAATGCATTGACTTCAAAATCTATTGGATATTATTATTATGCCCAAGATGGAGCTTCGGGTTTAGGTACAACAAAACAAACTGTTAACGGTTATGTTAAGGTGTTAGTTGATCCCAATTTGAAATGGGAGACCAATGAACAAAGCAACATCGGTATTGACCTGGGGCTATTTGAAAATAGTTTGAATATAACGGTAGATTATTTTACCCGAACATCTAAAGATTTATTGTTGGAACAATCATTACGCGCTTCATCCGGTGATTTAAGTATTTATACCAACTACGGTGAAATTCAGAATAAAGGTATTGAATTCAGCCTAAACTATAAGAAGCAAATTAATCGGGACTGGAATATCGGTGCGACTTTGACAGGTTCAAGCTTGAAAAACAAAGTTATAAAAATGGGGGGTGATTTGTTTAGCGTTAACGGGAGTACTACTAATGACGGTTCTAACGTAGGAGCAGTAGCAGCTCCTGCGGGCGTACACTGGGACGGTCACTCGATTTGTCGTGAAGGTTATGCCGTAGGTTCTTTCTATGGTTACCAGGTAGAGGGTGTATTCCAGTCTCAGGCTGAAGTTGATGCCTTAAATGTTGCTGCTACTGAAGCTTCAAATGCCAGAGCTATTGCTGCTGGTCATCTTCCCTCCACTTTTGTTCCCTACCAAAAAAATTTAACAGGTGTCGGCGATTTTAAGTATAAAGATATTAATGGCGACGGCTTAGTTGATGAGAACGATATGACTATCCTGGGTAATGGTTTCCCTAAGCTAAATTACGGTTTAACCTTAAACGCTTCCTATAAGAATTGGGATTTTTCTGTTTACGCTTACGGAGTACTCGGTCAACAAATCTATTCTTATTCGGCAATGACATTATCTAACATTTACGGAACTGATAACGGTACTATTCCAAATATTTTAACATCAGCAGCCAACGAAGCCTGGACTCTGGAGAACAAAAGCAACACGCTTTCTAAGTTGTCAATCATGGATTACAATCAAAATATGCGTGGCTCTTCAGCATGGGTTAAAAATGGTGATTTCCTGAAAATCAGTAATATTCAGGTTGGTTATAATTTTGATAAGAATTTCTTGAAATCATTGCATCTTGGAAGTACACGTCTTTATGTTTCTGTTCAAAACGTACTCTGCATCTCCAGTTACAACAAATATGGTGACCCTGAAGCAGGACAAGGAAGTGTGCTCTATACCGGTTTGGATACAGGCCGTTATCCTCAACCACGTATTTATTCAGTTGGTTTGAACCTTCAATTCTAATTGTTCCAATTAAAATAGATTAAGATTATGAAAAATATATCAAAAATGTCATTTAAACTTGCCATTGGATTATTCTTTCTGGGAATAAGTTCCTGCAACAATAAAGAATTTTTGACTGTAGACCATTATTCCATTTTGCCTGCAGATCAAATGTTTAAGTCAGACAAGGATGCTTTGGCTGGACTTGTTGGTTGCTACGATTATATGCTTCCGGGTGGAGACGTCAATGGAGACGGTAACGCCGATGCTGATGGGGACTGGGGATTTAAACCGAACCTGTTTATAGGTGGACATCCAACAATGGATACTCAGGCCACGGGTTGGGATAAAGACTGGAACACACAAAACTGGACTGCTGGTAGCAATGAACTATTAGCAGGCTGGAAACAATGTTATGGAGCAATTGGTCGTTGCAACAATTTTCTCGTCGGTCTTAACGCTTCAACGGGTATTACCCCTGATTTAAAAACTTCACTTGATGGTCAGGCAAGAGCAATACGTGCCTTTTTCAATATGTGGTTAGCAAAAACTTTCGGTCGGGTACCTTTGTTGGAAGAGGGTGAAGATTATATTAATACTCCAAATAAAGCACGTGCGAAAGATTTCACTGAAATGTGGGATGTTATCATTGCTGATTTGAAAATAGCGGCTGATGAGCTTCAATGGGATCCATTGAACGGAGAGTATGGACGTTGTACAAAAGGTTTTGCTCTTTCATATCTTGGCGAAGCTTATATGTGGAAGGCATATCGTGTTCCTGAAGAAGCTACAGCAAACTATACATTGGCAGCAGATGCGTTACTTCAAGTAATTAATAGCGGTAGATACGAATTAAATCCTTCTTTCACCACTTTGTGGGATCCGGGAGCAGTCTGGACAAAGGAATGTATTTGGGAAGAGGTTCTTGATGAAGGCGCCCTATGGACCGGGGGAAATGTATCCGATGGTCACGCTTGGGTAACTTATTTTACGGCTTGTCCTGCTGTCGGTGGATGGGGTTCACTTTACCTCTCCTGGGAATGGTGGAATTCGTATGAACAGGGCGACAAACGTCGAGATGCTTCAGGTGTTCAAGGTGCTGTCCCAGATATTGATCCTAGTTGGAAATCTGGCACAAACTATGGTTACAATCCTTATTTACAGCAAAGTATTACTACAGGTAGCGATGGATCAAACATTGCTTCAACGCAGCATTATCACTTTTTGAATGGTGGTGAACCTGCACCTGCAATCTGGAGTTTAAAATATTGGCGTACTTGCCGTGCAAACTGGAATGCAATGTGGGGACCTCAACAGATTTATTATAAACGTTATACGAATGTATTATATGACTACGCAGAATGTCTGTTCAATTTGAATGGTGAAAATGACGCAACTGCCTGGGGCTATATTAATCAAATTCGTAACCGTGCCTTCGGTAATCTGGAAGTTGGTAAGAAAGAGGCTTTAACTTCAACTTATCTTCCTTATTATGTGTCTATTGCTAATTTTTACATTGGAAAGGGCAATACTGATATAGCAGTGCCAACTACATATCCACTTCCGTTCAATGAAAATACCGTTACTGTTCCTGATGCCAAAACTTATTATACGCAGGTAAAAGCGGATAAAGGTTTTAGTTCTCCGGTATGGTTGGTAGCCCTGGGGCAGGAACGTCGTAAGGAATTCAATGCTGAATGGTGTCTTGCTCAGGATTTGATTCGTTCTGGTTTTATGGAGGATCATATTTCCAACAATTATCCAAAAAACCTGGGTTATCCAAATACTGCTGACGCTGATCTGGTACAAGGTTCTTGGCATACTTACCGTACTTTTGATTTTGATATCAAAAAGATGGACATGCCAATTCCAACGGATGAGTTGTTGAAAAATCCATTGTGCGATCAAAATGACGCTTACAAATAATGGAAGTGAATTAGAATACATTTTTAGCAATGTTATTTTATCCTGACATTATGTGAAAAAAGGGAGTGCCAGTGTGCATTCCCTTTTTTTATCTTCCGCCTGTCTACCTTTCTTTCCTCAATAAAGTGACGATATTGTATCCAGACTGGCGGTTGTATGCCTTTATCACAAACCAACAAGGTGATGATTCCCCTTCTTCCTTTGAGATCAAATGCATCATGCAATAAATCTAAATTTATCGCAAATTACAAATAGTAAATCTAAAATTGAAAGTCACCGTAAGGGCTGACGACTAATTTTAACTTCCGAATAAACCTAATTCAATAGACCATGAAAAAAAACAAACAATTTATTTTTTTACTATCTATATTTCTGGCATTCAGTCTCTTTTCTTTTTCTCAAAGCACTGTTAAACAAGCACCTCTGGGTTTTGATGTAATTCGCAACGGCATTGCACATGGAACAATTGATACCATAACTTACGAATCAAAAACAGTTGGAACCAATAGAAAGTCGCTTGTTTGTACACTTCCGGGTTATTCGAAAGACAAGACATATCCGGTACTCTATTTATTGCATGGCATCGGTGGCGACCATGAAGAATGGCTGAATGGCGGTCATCCGGAAGTTATTTTCGCAGACAGTAGACTCACACCCATGATTGTGGTGATGCCAAATGGTCGGGCCATGAAAGACGATCGTGCTAACGGAAATATTATTTACAAAGACAAGGTGGAAGTATTTGCCACTTTCGAGAAGGATTTGCTCAACTGTTATTTTTATAACGTTATGTATGGGTAATTATAACAAGGGAATAGATATATATTGTAATTGTATACTCACCCAGTCGCGTCAACGATGCTCTTCCCCGCCTGACTGATGAGGCA
Source organism: Prolixibacteraceae bacterium (assembly GCA_041652995.1). GTDB lineage: Bacteria > Bacteroidota > Bacteroidia > Bacteroidales > Prolixibacteraceae > Aquipluma. The sequence continues at coordinate 15,546 of JBAZGO010000041.1, read as the reverse complement.
GTGGGGAGTAGTATATTACTTTCAATATCACATTTGCATGAATGGCTTACCTGGCGAAGGGCGCTAAACGAGTTTGCACCAAGATAATTTAATTCAAAAATTAGTGACATGAAAATCAAAATTGGCTCTATCATTCTTTTCGGGTTTCTTCTATTTAACATGAATGCCTTTTCTCAGGATCCGAATTTTTATATCTATCTCTGTTTCGGGCAATCGAATATGGAAGGCGCCGCCCGTGCCGAACCTCAGGATTCAACGGTCAATCCACGCTTTCAGGTTATGGCCGCAGTTAATTGTGACAATCATGGCCGGACTAAAGGTAGCTGGTCCACGGCTATTCCGCCATTGTGCCGTTGCAGAACCGGGATGGGGCCTACCGATTATTTTGGAAGGACAATGGTTGCCAGCCTGCCGGAAAATGTAAAAGTGGGTGTGATTGTCGTTGCTGTTGGCGGTTGCAAAATTGAATTGTTCGACAAGGACAACTACCAGTCGTACGTTGAAACAGCTCCGAACTGGATGAAAAGCATGATTAAAGAATACGACGAAAATCCATACGGGAAGTTGATGGAAATGGCCAAACTGGCTCAAAAGGATGGCGTAATCAAGGGCATTCTTCTTCACCAGGGGGAATCGAATCCAAACGATAGCCTTTGGACAAGAAAAGTAAAGGGTGTGTACGACAACCTGATAATTGACCTTAATCTGGATCCTGAAAATGTACCACTGCTTGCCGGAGAAACGGTAAATGCCGACCAGGGTGGAATATGTGCAGGCATGAACAGCATCATTGCTACCTTACCACAAACCCTTCCAAATTCGTATGTCATTTCTTCAGCCGGATGCACCGATGGATCAGACAATCTGCATTTTAATGCAGCGGGATACCGTAAATTGGGAGCGCGATATGCAGTAAAAATGCTTTCACTGATGGGAATAACCATTAGCGATCAGGAATAAGTTTAACCATGATCATAACAAAAGAATTACAACTCAAAATGAAAAAAAAGTACAAAACATCGAAAAGTCAATCAGCAATGCTGTTATCTGCTTTTATGTATCTGTTTTCCATCACCGGAACAAGCGGTCAGGATAAGGCAAAGGAAAAGTTGGCTTCCAATTCACCAGTGTTCTCCAATTTCGTTTATCAGGGCAACGATAAGGTTTATACCGATAACCCGTTGAAACCGGATGAGTTTTATAACCCGATATTGCAGGGCTGTTATCCCGACCCGAGTATTACCCGAAAAGGTGACGATTATTATCTGGTTTGCTCTTCGTTTGCTATGTTCCCGGGAGTGCCTATATTTCATTCAGGAGATTTGGTCAACTGGACACAAATTGGTCATGTACTTGACCGAACTTCTCAATTAGAAGTACACGATTGCGGAATTAGTGCCGGTATTTATGCTCCACAGATTTTGTATAACCCCAATAACGATACTTTTTACATGATTACTACTGAATTTTCCGGAGGTTTTGGAAATATTGTGGTAAAAACAAAAGACCCGATGAAAGGATGGAGCGACCCGATTAAGCTGAATTTTAATGGGATTGACCCTTCACTTTTCTTCGACGATAACGGAAAAGGTTATGTTGTGCACAATGATGCTCCTGATAAAGGTAAAGAACTTTACAATGGACACCGTGTAATTAAAATCTGGGAATATGATGTCGAAAACGATAAAATCATTCCGGAAACCGATAAAATTATTGTGGACGGAGGTGTTGACCTTTCTAAAAAACCAATCTGGATTGAGGCTCCGCACATTTACAAGAAAGACGGCCGTTATTATTTGATGTGTGCCGAAGGTGGCACCGGAGGCTGGCACAGCGAAGTGATTTTTGTAAGCGACAATCCCAAAGGGCCGTATACTCCGGCACCCGGTAATCCAATTCTTACTCAACGTTATTTTGCCAAGGATCGCACAAATAAAGTGGATTGGGCTGGTCATGCAGACCTGGTTCTGGGACCTGACAATAAAAAATATTACGGGGTATTCCTGGCGGTCCGCCCAAACGAAAAAAATAGGGTGAATACGGGTCGCGAGACTTTTATATTACCGGTTGACTGGTCAGGCGAGTTTCCTGTCTTTGAGAACGGGCTCATTCCTTTGGAATCAAAACTAAAAATGCCTCATGGAGTTACCGAAAATAAAACCGGAAAAGATGGATTCTTCCCGAATGGCAACTTTACTTTCGCTGATAATTTTACTTCGGAAAAACTTGACTACCGCTGGATTGGATTGCGGGGCCCGCGGGAAGATTTTATTTCAGTATCAAAAAATGGGTTACAGATAAAACCGTTTGAAGCAAATATTAAAGCAGTGAGACCCACTTCCACACTCTTTTACCGGCAGATGCACAGCAGTTTCACGTATTCGGCAACAATGGAATACCTACCCGAATCGGAAAAAGATTTGGCAGGAATTGTGGCTTTGCAAAGCGAAAATTCCAACTACGTTTTTGGAATTACAAAGAAAGGTAACGATTACTACCTGTTGCTGGAGCGAAACCAGAGAAAGTTCAGAAGCCGGGTAACGGAATCGAAAATTGTTGCAAGCACCAAAATTGACATGGGTAAAACTATCCGTCTTCAGGTATCAGCAAAAGGCGATGATTACCAGTTTGGTTATTCAACCAACGGAACCGACTTTGAGAATTTAGGCGGAACAGTTTCAGGAGATATTCTTTCGACCGATGTTGCAGGTGGTTTTACCGGTTGTTTACTTGGATTGTATGCCACTTCTGCAAACGATGCGCTACCTGAATAAAATATTTTGAAACCGGTTGTTTACCTAACCTTTAAAATTAAGGGTCATCACATACAGCACAGATGCGACGGGGTGAGTTAAGGGTAAAATAACTCATTAAATAAAATTTTTGAGTTAGGCATTTATTTAATAACTCATTAAATAAAATTTTTGAGTTAGGCATTTATTTAATAACCTGAGTTCAATATAAAAGTATCTAAAAATCAGAGAAATGATTAGGTACACTTTAGTGGACTGCCCCCTAATCCCCCAAACGGGGGACTTTTCATCCTGCAAGTTCTGAATGTATGCTCTTTATCGGACATATTTTCAGAATTTTGGTTGACCAGACTCCCTTCCCTTTATTGGGGAAGGGTTGGGGATGGGGCAATTAAGAGTTTTATTCATAAAAATTGAGACCGTATCTTCTATTGGACTCACGTTAATACAGGTTAAAATTTGAAAAAGCAGCAGTTTGTAAGATTCAATAACTGGAACTTTGATGAGTGTAACCGGCGAGTCCGTTGAAAAATGCTTAACAATAGTAAGTTCTGTTCTTTTTCTGTGTTTGACTCACCCCACGTCCGCGAGCGGCCGCTGCCCCTCTCTTTGCGAAGAGAGGGGCAGAGCACCGCAGGTGCGAAGGGGTGAGTCAAAATAAAACGAATGCAACAAACTCGACATTTAATAGTTCGCTATACTTAGTCCTTCGTCACAGCTACATGGAGTCGTTTCTTCAAGAGCTTCATCTTTCCCCGCGAGACCTGCTGTCCATTTTTTAAACCCGTTTTCAACTTCGCAGAAAATGTTGCTCAACTTTTCAGAAAAAGTACTTGAACTTTTCAGAAAAAGTATTTTATGCGAATCAAGAGTTGGATTTTGAAACCTGGAGGGTTGAAATGATTATAGAGAATGGTAAAATAAATGCTCCAAAACCACGAAGTGGTGACATAATCCTATCATGCCTTCGGCATTAGACCCAATTTCTATTTCAACCCTTGATTCGCATACTTTATCTTTTTTGGAAATCTTCTTTATCTGTTCGGAAAAAGTACTTTATCTTTTCTTCATGAGAACTTGATCTCGCCGCGACGAGAACTTCATCTCGTTTCAAACCCTATTCTGAAATAAAAACAACCTGATCCTTTTCCGGAGTAATAAACTTGTTTGAAGGCTGATGACATCGATTAAGCACCGGCCGACGCAGCTACCGTATATCCCCATCTTTTTCCGAATCTATGATTATCGATAACACACATTTTTATAGGGAAACCTCAGCACATGCCGCGATAACCAAATATTTAAACCTAATATAAAATAAGGTTCTAACCGGATGGTGTTTGCCTGCCTACTTACAGTAATCAAAACTATGACTTTTCTTTTTCCGGTTTTTACTGAAAATATCCGGTCACAGAATTTAAGAGGCTATCATGGCTATTGCCGCATTGGCCAGAATGTAGCCAGACAGGAAAATCACCAGCGATAGTTTGTCAAAAATTCGGGCTAAGACCAATTGGTTTTCTTTCTCGGCTATTTTCATTACTACGATAGAGCAAAGCACACTAAGAAAAATAGTTACCATTCCTAAAATATTAACCAAATCGCTCAGAGTCAACACACCAATTCCGGGCAATTCGCTGGTTGTGACATAACTGCTGGCAACCGCAGCAAAAAAGGCACCGATTCCCAAACCAACTCTTCCGTCTCCCTGTGGATTCATAAAGAAAACCAACAAAGCAATTGCAACAGAAGCAAATAAGGATTCGAACATTTTAAAATACAGACCCCAATCGGGTCTCGAAATGGCCAGCCCATAAATAATCTGATCGTAAACAATCATGGTATTTGCCGTTTGGCGTGGGTCGCCACGGTTGGTTTTATAGGGATGCGGTTTGGTAACCAAATATGTTTTTGTGATTTTATAATCAGGAAGTATTACCCTTGAACTGACATCCGAAACTTCAATATCAGGAACATATTGCATTTGTTGCCAGGTATAGACCTTGTTTTCAATAGGTATGGTTAACATGTGATTGTCGCGGGGAAAGCGGGTAACATTGAAAAATTTGGTGATTTTTGCAACCACACGGTAAAGTTCATATTGTGTGCCTTCATAATTTGTCGAGTCAACCTTGTCACAGGAAAGTATTTCTCCATCCATGATTTGGAAAGTATCGCCGGGGTGTATATTTGGATCTTTCCAACGGAACCAGATGTAAAAATCAACGGTCCAATTTGTGCTGATTGTCGATAAATCGACAATGTGATCGACGTACATTCCAACCGAAACTTTAGTGGCTTCCTTTTGTTGATCGCGCTTTAAAACTGTAGGATCGATCCAGGTTCTTCCCGGTTCCTGGGAGTTTGCATCGATACGATCGTTGTGACGCAACAAGGCGTCGGTTTTATCTTTCCCGACTATTACAGATGCAACACCGGTAACAAGGATATAAAAGGATATTAGGACAGCAGCCCACGTGAAAATAAGTCTCTTTTGTTTTCGATTTAAATTTGTCATCATTTCCCTCTGTTAATAAAAAGTGGTTACTGTTACCACGAATGTTAGTCCCAGCAATATTGGCCAGTAAAGCAAACCATAGATGCTGCTCTTATACCGGTAAATCCAGACGTCTCTTTGCATCAGCCATCCAATGGCATTAATGGCCACATATAAAATCAATCCGTAGGTGATGAAGTAAAAATATTCAAGATAAAATATCTCTTGCGCCGATATTTTGCCCCTGATGTCGATGTGGCTGAAAACAATTACAAAAAACATGGCGATGCAGGTACTGAAAACCTTGGCCGTATCTATTTTGTCCATCAGGAAAAGCATAAAAAAGAGCATAACCGATACGATGATGAGTGGAGTTAAATTCGAGATAAATGCATCAATAAAATTGCGCTGAATCTCAATGTTGTAGTACAAAATCGGGTAATCACCCTTGTCAACAGTACGCACTATCCCGAAATTTGAATTCAGGTCACTGCGGCGAATTTCGTAGTACGAATTAATCATGTTCCAGCCTGAAATGAAAGCAGCTTTATCGAGTCCCGGCAATTGAGATGCACTGCGAACTTTATACGCATCCAAATCGGGTGTCAGCACAATGTTATGGCCTAAATCTTTGTGAATGATCTGTAATTCAATGACCTCTACTTCAAGTGGGTAGGTTTTGTGGGTCAGTTTCTGGCGAATTTCAGCATCAAAATGAAACTGAATTATTTCATTTCCATCCTGAACCGAACTGTTTATCTTCTGAATTGAAACATTTGTCGCTTTCGAAATCATGAATTCCTTTGCTATGTCTTCCGGAAAATCTTTACTGTATTTCTGCCAGATGTATCCCGATAAAAAAACATCGCTCGATCCTGAAAAACGAATGGCATCAATGTATACGCCGGTAGGCACAAACAATGGCGGTTCAAGATGAAATTGCTTTGACCGGGTTTTATAATCCTCAAGAATGTTTTGTAAAGTTGCCTTGTCGGATATACGGATTCCTGCAATTTTATCGGCAGGGTTGTAAGCAAGCGCAATACTCCAAATGCTTCCAATAGCCACGATAAGAACCAGTGATCCGCTAAAAATCAGCGCCCATTGGTATGCTTTGTTATTTGATTTTATGGAATAAATGCTTGCCAGAAGCAGAAGAATAAATGTTAGCAGTAAAACGACAATCCGTATCAGATTGTGCCTGTAAGTATCCACATCAATGACAATGTCTTTTTTCAGAAATGTATTTTGCAGCGACCAGCCTGTTAACGGAACAGGGGCAAAAACAAGCCAGGCCTCCTCTTGGGTTGTGGTACTTATGTGATCGATAAATCCGCTTTCGCCCTTTGCGGCCATTTCTGCCATGACAAATCTGCCCTGATCGTTCTTTTCAAGCCCGACTTGGGTAATTGTTTTCTTGGAAATAACATAATCTGAATTTGGATGGTAAAGATATACGCCTTTCGAAGATACAAGCGCTCCAAAACCACTGGCTCCCAAATCAATGTTTTCAATAATTTTCCGGATATAGTCCATTGAAATGTCAAGAGTAACCACACCAAGTGGATTCCTTTTGCCCGTTTTTGGATCATGATCGTAAAAAACGGAAGAATAGGTGATCATATAGGTTTTGCCTGCCGGATCCCAGTATGGTTCTCCCCACCGGCTACCTTCTTTCATCGGAAGCACGTACCAATCGAATTCCGGCTGTGTGTAGTCATACTGCTTTTCCAATTGAACAAATTCAAGTTCTCCGGAATCACCATTTATCCGATGATAATAGGGAGCGAACAGGCGAGAAGAAGAATTGTAGCCATAAGGACGGTAACAAATTGTTGAACCGTAATAATCCGGATTTTTCAGGATCATGGATCGGATCTGCGATTGAATTTCGGATTTATCAATTTCACCAGCAGATAGTTTATTGGAAATACTGTCAACATTTGCCATAGCCTGCCTGAAAATAGTTTCAATATCCTGCGTTGCTTTTACTGTCAGGGATTGAAGTTCTGTTTTTGTTTTAGCATAGCAGTTGCGCTGAAACTGAATGTGATGCCAGATGGATGTAGCCGCTGCAACCAAACTTATAACTGACAGAAGCAGCAGAATTCGAAAGACAGTATTTTTATTTTTACGTTTTGGGTCAGATTGTGTAAGAGCGCTCATTAAGTATTGCTATATTTTGAATGTTATGAAAAGTTCTTCCAGTAATTCTTTCTGACACAGAAAAGAGCATCGAAACTCTTGCTGTCGTCTGGTTTTTTCTGAATAATGCGAATCACGAATTGGATTTTGAAACCTGAAGGGTTGAAATGATTATAGCGAATGGTAGAATAAGTGCTCTAAAACCACGAAGTGGTGACATAATCCTGTCATGCCTTCGGCATTACGCCCAATTTTTATTTTAACCCTTGATTCGCATCAATTAATAATGTGCATTCATTGTTGCTGACTTTCCGTTGGCTTTCTTTTGCGAAACCTCCGCTACAAAAGATTGACTTTTGTAGCGGAGGTGTATGTTCAACAGGAGAATTCAAAGTCTATTTTTTTGATTTGTCAATTCACATTGATTTTCTATGTGCCAAATTTTCGAGGTTCCCAGGCTGATTGATTTCCTGGCAGCCACGAGGCCTGTCCACCTGTTCCCATCGGTTCATGGCCGAACCAATTTGATGCGCCTCTTTTGTCCTCAGTTTTAGCTTTGGGTTTAGCTGCGGTTTTTGGACTTAATTCGGCAATAAGTTGTTTCCTTTTTAGAATTTTCACATCAAGTGTTTGAATGGCAGTAATGTGGCCACCATCTTCGTCCTGGTGTAGTTTGCCAGCTCGTTTGCGCAGATCTTTCGCCTTTTTGTAATGTTCAATGGCTTGCTTGTGATCTTCTATTGATTTGCTCGACGCAGAACAAGCATCGCCATTATCTTCTTCCTCATGGTACTGAATTGTTAGTGTGGCATTTAGTCCGCTGTCTTTTTGATTTTTTAAGACTAGCTGAATTTCAGGAGTAGAAGAATGACTTACCAATGGAATATTATCTTCTTCAGGTTTTAATTGCAAGGCTTTTACCCCCATCACATCCGCCTCTTTCTCCAATCCGGCATCGTCATTTACATTTACTTTACCTTTCATTTGCATGGTTGGTTTTACCCGACCCTGTTTCTGCTGAACCACATGCCAGGCTTCGTGTGGCAAATGTTTTTCCTGTCCCGATGCAACATGAATATCTGTTCCCTGCGCATAAGCATGAGCATTTAGTTGTTCCGGTTTATCTGAATTGTAATGAACTTTTACATCGTTTATCGATATTCCGGATAAGTTTTCAATACCCGATTTCAGGTTATCCGGGAGTCCGGTATTGTTATCATTTCGCTCTCCAACTTTCTTTTGTACGGTCGTAAACTTGCCCTGAAGGAGTTCTTCATCCTCAATTTCTTTCATCTGAACCGGTATAAATTTCCCTTGCAACAAGTCCTCCTCTTCTAAGGATTGCCTTTGTGCTGTAATGAATTTACCCTGATGGAGTTCTTCTTCTTCTATTCCTTTCCGTTGTGTAACATCGAATTTGCCCTGAAGGAGCTCTTCTTCTTCAATTTCTTTCATCTGAACCGGTATAAATTTCCCTTGCAACAAGTCCTCCTCTTCTAAGGATTGCCTTTGTGCTGTAATAAATTTACCCTGAAGGAGTTCTTCATCCTCAATTTCCCTCAGTTGGATTGCACTTCCTGAACTATTATTCGCAATCGCTTTTAGCTGAGCGGCCTGTTTGGCCTCCTGACTATTATTGGCCATTTCATTTAGCTTGCGCTGTGCAACAGATTCGGGCCGGTTATCAGCAAACTGTGAATTTGATTCGTTACTTTTTTGCCTGGATGTATTTTCCCTGATCAGAGCCTGACTCTTGTCATTCTTCGTTTGGTGTGCTTGTGTATTCATAATTTTGCTTTATTGAATTCATTAAAACTATGTGCATATCTTTGTTCATTATCTTTGGTAATCATCAGGGTAAATTCTTCGAAACCCGCTTGTTTTTGTTGTACCAGGAGTTTATTATCCAACCTAAAAAGACTCCGAAGAATAGTGAAATAAATAGTATTCCGATGTTGGAACCGGCGCTTGATGCACCAATCAGTGCAACCGACGGCGACAAATACAACCAAAAACTTATCGTAAAAATGAACGCTATGAAAAACAGGCTTTGGGCTATTTTGACGATATTTTTGGCTTTACTGCTTCCGACTTTGTATCGCTCGAAATACCCGGAAACGAGATATAAAATTGCAATTGAGCTCAAACTAATTATCCAGAACCACCTCAAAATAGCTGCATAAATATCCCATCGGGCAAACAAACATTTGCACCGGAGCGAACTTTCGAGGATATTTCCATTGTCTTTATTGGCTGTTTGCGAGTTGTATGGTTGCCATTCGTACCAAAGTACAGGCGAATTCCTGTATTTCCGAATGGAATCTTCGTTGTACAAACAATCGCAGCGGGTGTTGGTTTTCTGATCCTGATATTCGAGATCAGCGGCCACGGCCCACTTGAAATCTTCGATAAATATGTTCAGGTAATCGGTTAAGGATAGTTTTTTCAGGCTATCCCGCTTTACTACTTTTACATCTACCACAACGGTGTCGATTTTGATGAGCGCTGCACCCAGTGCATTCCACAGCTCCGAATATCCGTCGTCGTAACCAAGTCCCCTGATCGACACTCCGCCGAGTCCATTTTCAAGCGCCCAATTGTATTTCAGGTATAAACTCCTGAAATCGTCGTACCAGATTTGATTTTTTTTCGCCTGATCTTTTCCAACCACATTTAAATATGCTGAAACCTGGTCGGGATCAAATCCTTCAATTACAGTTCTGCCTGAAACTTTTTGGGTAAGGTAGTTTTTTACAATGTCGTTATAAGGTGTGTCTTGGTAAATAGTAGATTTTAATTCGCCTGAAAAGTCTTTAACCTGCCATTCGAGCCCCGAATACGAAACCGTCAGGATAAGTTTAGCCGACGGAATTTTTCCATTGCTGTAAAATCCCATGGTTTGTTCAATCGAGCGGCTTCCGAATTTATCGCTGCTGAAAAGCGGACTTGCCGATTGCGCCAATCCTAATCCGGGATCAATAATCTGATCAGTGAGCACTTGGTAATAATCGACCAGTGGATTGAGTAACGAAAATTTATAGGCGCTGATGTGTGCAAGGCTATTGTCGTCGCTGATAGCCGGTATCGTTACGTTTAACCGGATAGCCGCATCTATTCCTTTTAAATTCTGACGAAGATTCGCTATAAACTGGACAAATTTGTCTGCATCAACAGTTTTAACGTAGTCGAAATAAATGTTGATTCCATTTAGCTGATTTGTAGCAATTAACGAATCAATTTTCTGGATTAAAGTATTTTGAGCAGATTGACTATTCAGAAATTTTGAAACGACTGACGGCATTTTACTGAACACGGTGAGATAAACATCACAACTGTTGTTTTGGGCAGTTTTGATTATACCTCCTGGCTTTGCAAAGGCTGCCAAATCATTTGAATTTCCACATTCACCGGTTGCTTTTAATTCGTAGCCATACAAGTTTATCGCCGACAGGTAGTTGAAATTGAAGTTGAGATACTGATCTTTCATCCATTGATTGTACCATCCAATGATCTTGATTTTTGGTTCGATGCTTATTTCGCGGTAAAAGGTCGTATCAATTTTTTTAACGGTATCCCGCCTGACGATGGTGTCGCGAATTGCCAAACCAGACGCGCGCGAATACTGAATGCTCCTGATTTTTTTCAGATCATCGCTGACTTTGGTTTTCAGGTCACGTTTTTCCTGACTATTGCTGCTTTCGGTTTCCTGAATTACTGCGCTCATCAGTGTTTTCAGCGAATCGACAACCACCTTCGAAGTCTTCTTGTATAAGTTGTTTGCAATGATAATATCCTCGATGCTCTTTTTATTCGTCAGGCTCGACAAGTTGATGGTATCGAGTTGAATCATGATTTCATTCACCGTTGCTGAATCGATGTTCATCTGTTTATTTTTAATCAGGTCAAGCATAAAATCATAAATTCGCTTCTGCTCAGTCCGGTTCCGGTTTGCCTTAAATTTTATGGGCTGGAGAATTTTATTCAGTATTCCCTGGGTTTTTGCGTCGAATTTCAAGGTGTCCGTCAGCAATACGGTTGAAGGAGTTATCTCGATATTGCCGGTTTTTTTTGCGGCACTGTCAGGTTTTACAGCCTTTACCTGATTTTCAGGCACAACCTTAAATATTTTCTGGGCCGATGCTTCATGGCAAAACAGAAAGGCAGTGGAAAGAACCAGAATTGCCATTCGAATTTTTGGGAGCAATCTTTTTATGTAACTGTTTTTATTCACACTATTTTGTATTTAAATGTATTGCGTTAACTGTTTTCTATTTCCATTCTACATAAATTGGCTTTTTCATCCATGCCAGTTTTACCAGCGAAATGTTCCAGGGAATCGAAGCAAGCAGAACGTCGACACCCTTTTTTTCAACAATCAGCGTCACTTTATCCGCCGAAAACCTCAACATTCCCTCACGTTGTATAAAAGTCTGCTGAATGCCTTCCGGAGTTGAATTTTTTACTTTTTCCCAATTCTGAATTAATCCATGCAACAAGCTCTGCGCTTTTTCTTTTTCGTCTTCGGTCAGGGTTACGAATGGCTCCAGATGTTCGTCCGAACTCATGCCGACCAAAAGTTTATTCAGTACCAAATGGTATTCGGGAAAATCGATTTCGTTAAAGGCCAAATACTGAAGAATGTACACCGCGCGGTTCATGCTCTCGCGATTAACAAATGCACTGTTCTTTACCAGGTTGAGATACTCGAAAAGCCGGTTTAAAAAAGGCCAGAAAAGGATCAGTCCCGAATTGTGAACTTTAATTTCAATTCCTGATTCGTCGGTTTGATGCAGGTTTTTCGACCGATTGGGAACCACATTTTTAACGGAGTGGGAGACAGGTTCAATCTGCAATAGCTGAACCAGCGCCTCCGGAAATGTTACTTTTCCGTTTGCTTTGCCCGAATGAACAAGCTGATAAACTGATGACAAGGCATTTTCCCAATTTACCCGGCTTTGCCTGATTCTTAAATGCCTCAAAAAATCGGTGTGAAATTGTTTGCTGACCGGTTTTTGTTCGTCCTGATAATAGTTCAGGGCAAATTCATAAACAGTCTTCCTCCATTGTGCCGGAGTGATATTTCTGAAATAAAACAAGGGTGTAAGTGCCAGATATTCACTAATCTGAGTTGCGATTTGTGGCCTGTTTTTTAGCCAATAACTCAAAATGTCCTGATCATCCATGAAATAAAGTCCTTTGTTTAAAAGGTCTTCATTTTGAAGTGCGTTTTTGACGAAATGATCAGGTTTCGTGTGTTCAGCTTCTGTTGTAGCTGCTTCTTTTTTCTCCTGAACAGGCAAACTTCTCGTTACATTTTCTCGCATTGCTTTTCGCCACAATTCGGCTAATGATTGATGCGATGAAATGATTTGGTCAATCTCAGGAAAAACATATTCGGGAATTCGACGAATCAACTGCACAAAAAATTGTTCTTCTTTTTCGGCATTCAAAAATGCTTTTTCGAAAACTTGTGGCTGTTGCCGGCTGATTTCGTTCAAATCATCGATCAATTCAGGAAAAGAAATACCGTTGATCCACCACGGGAAGAAACCATTTTGCGCATAAAACCCGAGAGCCAAAACGTAATGTTGCAGATTCTTTGTTGTTCGGTGTTTTCCAATTTCATGTTCGGTGGCTGTAGTTTGGGCTGCCTTGTTCTCTGTTTTGCGATCTGATTCAATCGGCTTGGAATCTTGCCATAAATCAACCAGTTCTTTAAGTTCTTTTGAGGCTGATGATTTTAGTTTGTTCGCAATGAGGTAAAACAAATCCATCTGGTTTACGGCTTTTAACTGGTCGATCAAATGGTTCCTGAAAGCCTTTGCAAAACCGGCTGACGTGAATTTTGTGCCCTCAATGATTCGCTGGAACTCAAAGCTTAATATTGTTGATTTCCAGAATTTAGAACTGGTTTTGCCCGATAAGCCGGGATCAAATGAAAGTAATTCGTCAAAATAAATTTGCGTTTTTGAGTTGGCTGAAGTCAATTTCGTCAGAACCTGAATTTCATCTGTTTCTGAACTGAATTTCTCAAACAGTTTGTCATCATTCAGAATCAGAACCAGGAAAGTCTTCAGTTTTTCCGGATCAGAAATGCTCAGAATCTCAAAAGTCTTAGCCAAATCAGTTTGTGGATTGGAAATCAGGCTTAAAACAACATCGGCCTGTTGCTGAAATTTATCCAGTTCGAGCCTGAGTCCGGATCTGGCTTGAATCAACTTCTCTATTTTCTGCCACTGATTTTGTGGTAAATTATACCGGAATAAAGTATAAATCGGAAGAAGGTTTTTGCGATTGTTTTGAAGCGCATCCAGAAAAACAGACTGATCAGCTTCCGCGTAAAATGCCAGTTTTGTAACCAGTCGACGTGTCTTACTATCCTCAGTTTGAGCTTCAAATTCCGACCAGCGAAACTTATTGACCAACAAACTGAAATCATGCTCAAGCGCTTTCCGGAGCTGAATTTTTGAATCGGTTGGAAACAACTCTGTCTGATTAGTCAAAATGCTGAACAGCTTTTCGGAGCCGTGAAAATCTTTGGCCAGTTCAGTATTCAGGCTTTCGATTACCAGAAATTCAAAAACTCCGGGCAAGTTGCCCCCTTTACTTTCGGCAAGCGCCCGAACAAAAATAGCATGCACAAATTCGCTTGTATCAATGCGTGCGCTGGCTCCGAATGTGAATTGTCGTCGTGCTTTACTCAATAGTTTGAAAAGTGTCTCCGCTTCGTCAGGAAAAAATTGGCCGAGGTATTCGTGTAATTCTACTGTCGATTGCTTGTCTGCCAACTGATTCAGCCTGAAAATCAGGTTTTGCGCATCTTCGTTTTTTTGAATTTTGTTGGCAATTAAATCGTCTTTTTGGCGGATTAGATCACTGAAAAGTACCTGCAAATCTCGCCAGTTTAATCCGGACCAGGCTGGTGGTAATTGTCCTGAATCGAGATAATATCCAACAATTTTACGCTTTGAAATGGCCTGATAATCATTTGCATTTGTTTGGTTTGCTGCAGGTTCAGTATCGTTTGTTTTGGTCGGGAATAATTTTTCCGAGAGTAATTTCTGAATGCCGGAAATTTCAGGATCCTTCTTTTCAAGCTCAATGATTGAACTGATTTTGCTCAACGAGATAGTTTTCTCCGAATCAACGAATTGTTTAAACGATGCGCTTTTTAGGATTTCCGAAGCTTCGGGACCGGCAGCATAAATTAAAAACAACAGGAATTCTTCACGGTCAAAGGTTCGTATGGCGCTTTCGTGTACATTTAAAACGGTTATTAAGGCCAATTTCTGAACCGTAGTTGGCTTTGATCCCAACGCATTTTGCCCGGTTTCGGTAAATAAAATTATTTGTTTCAGAAGCTCACGGGCATTTCCGCGATCGAACAAGTCAAGCATGAGCTCTGTGCCAATTTCATTCAATTGTTCTGCCAGTTGTTCGCTTTTTTCCTGATCAAGCATCGCCTCAATAAGTTCAGCTTTTAAAAAATCGCGGCTCAACCGATTGAAATTGACGCTTCCGGAGTTTAAAATATGGATCAACTGGTCGATGTTCAGACCTAGTTTTTTAGCATCACTTGTTTCGACCGTTTTTTCTTCGCTGATTTTGGTGAGCGTTTCACTGATTAAAATGGTAGTCGTGGTATTTCCGGTATAATTTTTTACCGACCCAATTAAATCGGGTAATTCAGGATTGAAAATCGCGATGAACTCATTGAGGATGCCAGCAGAAAATTTCTTCTTGCTGAACGTCGCGCTGGTTTCGTTCAAAACATATTTTGCGATCGAGTAATTCATCATCTGCATGAATTCGGCATCGCTGTATTGATTCAGGTTCAGCTCTTTTTTGAGGTGCATCAGAATTTTCCGGTACTCAATAATCCACTTGCTGTTCACGGGATCCAGCGCATTCAATGTTTCGTCGAACGACGGGACGTTCAGGTTATAAGCCGTGCGCCTGATTACCGGATCGTGGTTGCGATGCCGTTTTAAAATCTCAGTAAAGTCGTACTTTCTTTCGCGGATTGCCCGTGTTACCAGTTCATCAATCGTAACAGTTTCAGCGGGCGAGTAGGGGAAATAGCCTTTGGTAAAAAATATTTCGAGCGAATCGATCAAATAATTTGACTGATTTTGACCACGAACAAAGTTC
>JBAZGO010000040.1:0-56536 GCA_041652995.1 Prolixibacteraceae bacterium | reverse complement strand
ATTTTAAAGCGTGGGTTTACACCATCATGAGAAACACCTTTATCAACAACTATCGCCGGAAGATGAGTATTAAACATACATTCGGCACTACCAATAACGAATTTCATCTGAATAGTGAGCATGATAAATATCCATCACCCGAATCCATTTACAATTCGAAAGAAATTATCAAATGTATTGATGCTCTTGAAGATGAACATAAAATTCCATTTAGCCTGTTTTTGGAAGGTTTCAAATACAAAGAGATTGCCGAAGAGCTTAATTTGCCGCTCGGGACAGTTAAAAGCCGTATATTTTTCACCAGGAAAAAACTGGGAAAGGCACTAAAAGATTATGCTCATTAAGCTGTGCTAATTCAAATAAAATAAAATGAAAACAAAAATTGTCACTATTTATTTGTTAGTTGCAATTTCAATTCTGGTCCTTACATGGCAGGCGATATCTACAATGCGACTTCAGTGAGGCTCCTACCCGATTATGCCGTTGGCGCAAACTGGAGTTTTTTAATATCAGAGTATAAAAGTATCGAGTTTACTACCGATATGATTTAGGAGGCACTTACATCGGTAATAAATTCAGGTTCATTGCTATACCCGGAAATACCCCTGCATTAAAATCAGCTTCGTTAACAAACAAGAGTAATTCCGGGTTGGGAAATATGTCATACAACGAGGTTTGCAAATATTTAACATCCCTGAATAAAACAAATTCTGAAAACATCGGGAATACAAATTGTGACATCACCAAATCGCAGAATGAACTTGATTTATTCTGCCATTTTTCTATTTCTGCCAGCTTCAATTTCCCCGGGTTAATTTGATATCTCAGATTGGGAATACCATTTTAAGGTCATGACTTCAGACCTGCGTGCTTTAGTTTCCGTGAATTACTAAAGTGGTGGAGTTGTTGTATCCGGATCTCATATACCTTCTATTCTTCTGGCGAACAAAGTGATACTTGTAATTGTTCCATTTTTTCACGTAAAAATATAGGATGAAGCTTTATATTAAATTTGACATAAACGCAGCGTGTAAAAGAATATTAATGGAGCAGCTTGAGAAAGAACAATTAACCTACTCATCGATAAGTTTTAATGAAGTTGAACTAAGCGAAACACTTTCTGGTGACCAACTTAAACATTTAATTGCAAAACTGAGCAATTATGGTATTGAGATAATGGAATCTCCTAAAAGTATACTTGTTCAAAAAATAAAGGACACGATTATAGAAATGATTTACATGGATGAAAAATTACCGACCTCGAAAATCTCAGACTATCTATCCGAAAAACTTCATTATAGCTATGGCTATCTTTCCAACATTTTTGTTGAAGTGACTTATACTTCAATTGAAAATTTCATCATATTCCAAAAAATTAACCGCGCAAAAGAACTTATAATTACGAATGAATTTACCATTACCGAAATAGCATATCGATTAAATTACAGCAGTATTGCCCATTTCAGCAACCAATTTAAAAATGAAACAGGAATTACACCAACCACGTTTCAACGAATTATTAATAAACGACGAAATTCAGAAGAGGTAGAATAAACAACTAAAAAAACACCATGAAAAACGGACTAATGCATATTTTACTTGCTGATGACGACGAGGATGATCGTCTTTTTTTTAGAGATGCTTTTGATGAAATAAAAATAACAACCAGAGTTGAAACCGTGAATGATGGGGTTGAACTAATGGACTATCTTACCCGGCCCGATATTACATTACCCCATATTCTTTTCCTTGATCTGAACATGCCGCGTAAAAACGGAATGGATTGTTTAAGAGAATTAAAACGCATTGATTATTTAAAAGATATTGCTGTAGTTATCTATTCCACCTCGGCTTCCGATGAGGATATTGAAGAAACATTTGTTCAGGGCGCAAATGTTTACCTAAAAAAACCAAACGATTTTAATACACTCCGAAAAACATTAGAGGCGGTAATCACTACGAATTGGCAGTACCAAACATCAGGATTAAACAGAAATAACTTCATACTTAGTCTTTAATAAAATAGAATCGGCTTATGAAGGGAAAAGCCATTTTTACAACTAACTTTTTACTTAATGGTATTTTTGTAATAGCCTTATTTATTCTGGTTTTTACATCAAGCGTTACCTATAAGCATACCGTTGTCATCGCCGAATCAACCGAACTATTGGTCCATTCGTACAAAATTCAGATTCATTTAGAACAATTGGAATCATACGTTAAAGACGCTGAAACTGCCCAGCGCGGGTATATTATTACCAATGATTTAGATTTTCTTCAACCCTACAATACCGCGCGGGAGGCAATCAAAAAGCCCTTATTTTCGCTGAAATATCTTACATCCCAGAATCTGCAACAACAGCAAAACCTTGATTCGCTGCTTCGTCTGGTGAACCTGCGATTTGCCCTTTTGGCCGCTTCCTTAGATATTATTTCAAAAGAAAACTCGAACAAGGGGATGCTGGATGAAAATATGTCTAAAGGAACAAATGTAATGGACTACATGCGTATTCAGATTAACCGGATGGTTGACCTGGAAATAGCAAACTTTAATCAACATCAAAAAAAATATAATCGCGAAATTTCTATTACCCCTGTATTCACTTTAATTCTTTTCTTTTTCACCCTGATATTCCTGATTATATCCTATTTGAAAATTCAGCAAGATTTGATTATCCAGCGAAAGACAAATGAAAAATTACTGATTTCAATTGAATCAACAAAACATGCCGAAATAATTGGGGAGTTTGGCATTACCCAATGGGATATGAAAACCAATGAGATTTCTTTTTCCGACAATTTATACTCACTGTTAGGTTGTGAACCACTATCATTCGAACCGACTGCAGAAAATTATTTGAAATTCGTACATCCTGATGACAGGCATATTGTCTCAGACAGAACAAAAAAGACCATTGACGATGATATTTATCCGCTGGAATACAGAATTATACGTAAAGATGGTGAATTACGCCATTTTAAATCGATGGGAAAGATTATTACTGATAACGAAATAAGTAAACTACATGTTGGAATTGACCGGGATATCACTCTACGGCACTTGAGTCAACTGGCATTAGTCGAAAGGAATCGAGAGCTGGAGAACATTGTCAATGAACTGGAATCTTTTAACCGGGTTGCAAGTCACGATTTACAGGAGCCTCTGCGAAAAATACAAACTTTCATATCGCGCATTTCAGACAAAGAATTTTCAAAAATGTCGGATACGAGTAAAGAATATATCGAGAAAATAAAGATATCGGCAAACACCATGCGGTTGTTAATCGATGATTTACTGTTGTATTCACGCGCCAATAAAATTGAAAAAGTCTTCGAACAAACCGATTTCAACGTCCTGATAGAAAATGTCAGGCAAGAGTTGTCACAAACAATTGAAGAAAAAAATGCAGTTCTGATGGTCGCCAATTTACCAACGCTAAATGTTATCGCATTTCAAATTCAGCAATTGTTTGTAAACCTTATCGGAAATTCGTTGAAATACTGTAAACCAGACATTTCTCCGGAAATAAATATTGAATGCGACCTAATCCAATCCAATGATTACAAGATTCTTAAAACTGATACCCAAAAAAAATATTACAAAATTTCGGTTACAGATAATGGACTTGGATTTGAACAAAAGTATGCCGATACTATTTTTATTCTCTTCCAACGACTGCATAATAAAAGCGAATACCCAGGCTCGGGAATCGGACTGGCAATCTGCAAAAAAATTATAGAAAACCACAACGGTTTTATCTCCGCAGAAGGAAAACACGGTATTGGCTCCACTTTTACTGTTTTCCTTCCAGCGTAATTTTTTCTTCCGAAACCCTCGCTCTTCTTGACGTAAATATGGGAATTATATAAACGTTTCAGAGAATGATGTAATGCTTTTAGTACAAAGCAGGCTTAATTTTGACCTGTAAATATTTAAACGTCCCGCACCTTATTATTCTCACTTATTGTTTCTAATGATATTGAGAAACGTATAAATTAAGTTTTAACAATCATACAAAAAGATTCATGAACACTATTCTATATTTAATAGCAGTCATTTTAGTTATCTTATGGGCCATAGGCTTTTTTGCCTACAGCCTGGGGGCAATTATTCATATATTACTTGTCCTTGCATTAATATCCATTCTCTTAAGAATTATTCGGGGAGATAGAAGCATTTAAACTATAAAAATATCAGTCATGAAATCAGATAATGTATTATTAGGTTTATTGGTTGGAGTTTCGGCAGGTGCAATTCTTGGAATTTTAGTTGCTCCCAAAATAACTTCGGCAAAACGTAAAATCTTTAGAAAGAAAGTTGATTTTGCAGACGAGTTGAACGATAAATTCGACGAGTTACTTGAGAGTATCACAGAAAAGTTAAAAAACGTACAGAAGGAAACCTCTGAGTTCATTGCACAAGAAAGGCAAAAGATAGATGAATTGAAAAAAACTGTCAAAACAGCAAAAGATTGAAATGGTCACAGGACGATTTGATGATTAACTGAAGTTCGATATAAGCTACACGATAATACCATGTAAATAAGGCAATAAGGTGGTGTCTTGAGTAATGAATCTTCACAGAGGTTCAAAAATGCAGAATAAGGTTTTAAACCTCATTTATAAAACCAAACCTCAGTAGAAATCAGTTGCACATGATCCTATAACCTTATTAACTTATTGCTTTTCAAATTTATATCGAGCTCAGTTATTACCATGGTAATTTTAACTACGCTATAATTTGCAGAATGCAATAATCCTCCAATATTCTTGATGCAATAGAGTGAATTATACAATTTTTCAAGAAAGTCATATTACCATAAGACAAAAAGTTCAACATTTCAACGTCAGGGGAAGAATTTATGCCTGAACTAGCTGTAATGCAAGCCAAATGAGTTGATGTGTGAATAATGTAAATTTCTCCAATAATTGTATAACACTATTTTTCCATTCGCTTAATAACTTTCAAAAATAATTCATAATGACCAACCATGAATGTATTGTTAGTTTATCCGCAATATCCTGATTCATTTTGGAGCTTTAAACATGTCATGCGGTTTATTGCAAAAAAAGCAACCGTTCCGCCACTTGGATTGATCACTGTTTCGGCCATGCTCCCAAAAGGCTGGCATAAAAAACTGGTGGATCTGAATGTTTCAACACTTCAGAGCAACGACCTCATTTGGGCCGATTATATTTTCATCAGCGCCATGTACATACAAAAAGAATCGGTCAATAAAATTATTGAGCTTTGCCTGAAATACGAAGTTCGAATTATTGCGGGCGGACCTTTGTTTACCCAGGAATACGAAAACTATCCCCAAATCGACCATTTCATTTTGAATGAAGCCGAACTTACAATGCCGCTCTTTCTGAAAGACTTAGCGGCCGGTAGACTTCCGGATAAAATTTACCGGACCGATAAATTTGCCGATATCAAATCATCACCGGTACCTGATTTTGATCTGTTATCCAGGAAAGACTATGTTACCATGAACATTCAGGTTTCACGGGGCTGCCCTTTCTCGTGCGACTTTTGTGAAATAACTTCACTTTTGGGTCACAAAGTCAGGATAAAAAGTACCAGCCAAATTATAGCCGAACTTGATGCCCTTTATCGGTTGAATTGGCGAGGCCCCATACTTATTGTTGACGATAATTTTATCGGGAACAAGAACCAGGTCAAGAAAGATTTACTTCCGGCCATGAAACAATGGATGCAAAACCATAAAAACCTGTTTACATTTAACATTCAATCGTCCATCAACCTGGCCGACGACCAGAAATTGATGTTGCTGATGGCCGAAACGGGATTTACCTCAACGTTTGTTGGAATCGAAACACCGGATGAAAAGTCGCTTCAGGAATGCCACAAGGGACAGAACGAAAACAGGGACTTGTTGCAAAGCGTAAAGAAAATACAAAATGCAGGTTTACAGGTTTCAGGCGGATTTATTGTGGGTTTCGATACGGATACGCCGACCGTTTTTCAAAAACAAATCGATTTTATACAGCAGAGCGGCATTGTGTCGGCTATGGTCGGACTATTGAATGCCCCCAAAAATACCGAACTTTACAAACGGCTCAAAGCAGAAAACCGTTTAACCACACAGTCTTCAGGAAACAACACCGACTCATCCATGAATTTTATTCCCAAAATGAATCATGATGAATTATTGGAAGGTTATAAAAAGATCATTCACAATATCTACTCGGCAAAACCCTATTACAAGCGAATTCGTCAGTTTTTGCTCAACTACAAAAAGGTCAAGGCAGGACGAAAGTCAAGGGGTTTTTCTCTTTTGTTCGGATTTCTCAAGTCAGTTTTTGTTATCGGCATTGTAAATAAGGGCAGAAGCGAATATTGGAAACTAATAATCTGGACACTTTTCAGGCGGCCGGCCCTGCTGACTGACGCCCTGACATTTACTGTATATGGTTATCATTTCAGAACCATATATGGACTACGCAACAAAATTAAAATAGAGGAATATAACGATAGCCTTGAATACGGAATATAAAGAGAGTAAACTACATGACTCAAATTTGCTGATGCCGGTTTGCAATGCTCTTTCCGGATGAAAGTTACACGGGATCAGACACGAAAAATTAAAATCATAAAAAATATATACGGAATGAAATCGAAAAAACAATTAGGCATCTGGATGGATCATTCGGTAGCCCATTTAATCGGACTAAACGTTGACTCAACAAAGAATATAACCATTTACGCGCAGGTTGGCGAACAAGATGAAGCCCTTAACCCACGAGATGAAACCCTGATACAAAACAAAGAGCAAAACGAACTCTCTGGATTTTTCAATCGACTAAGCGATGTTATCATCGATTACGATGAAGTACTTCTGTTCGGACCAACAAATGCCAAAACCGAATTGGTAAACGTTTTAAAATCAGATCATCATTTTGATGAGGTAAAAATTGAGGTAAAACCGGCCGATAAAATGTCAGAAAATCAGCAGCAGGCTTTTGTAAAGGAACATTTTAATACCATTGGATAAGTAATTGAGATCATTTGTTCGAGATAAAAATCAACGCAAAGTCGCCAAGACGCCAGGAAACGGTTTAAATTTAATTCATTCAATATGTATAGAAATTCAACCCTTTCAGGGTTGTTGAATTATGTGGTTCATTGTCCGTGGGTTTACACCCACGGTTATTCAGATTAAACCCATTCTGGGTTTTCTGCAAGCGCAAGTCCGAAGGACTTGAATATGAATAACCCCCGGTGAAGAGAATCGTAACCGGGGGTAAGTGAAATAAACAATACAGGAACCCCAGAGTGGGTTCAATATAAATTTAAACAGTCTCTAACATTTTTAGGCTTAAACTTTTTTCCATCGCGCCTTTGTGGATTTGCGTTTAAAATAACTTGATGTATCACAAATAAAAGTGCGTCATTAAATTCTATGAATAACTTAAATGCCCGCAAAAAAAAACAGAATTGAAAAAGTCAAAATCAGTTGCCCTGATTGTTGCCCACCCCGATGACGAAACCTTATGGGTCGGAGGAACACTGTTACTACATCCGGAATGGGAGTGCTTTGTAGTATGCCTGTGTCGTGGAAGTGACACTGATCGTGCACCCAAATTTTACAAAGCACTGAAGTTTTTGAAGGCCGAAGGAATAATGGGCGATTTGGACGACGGACCGGAACAAATGCCGCTGGAAGAGCAAATATTGGAAGGTACTATCCTGAAATTATTACCTCCGCGACATTTCGACCTGGTGATTACCCATAATCCGAAAGGAGAATATACCAGGCATCTTCGACATGAAGAAACAGGTCGTGCCGTAAAGAATCTTTGGAAATCAGGGAAAATATCTGCCACTGAACTCTGGACGTTTGCTTATGAAGATGGCAATAAAGAATATTATCCCAAGCCTGTTGTAAGTGCCGAAATATTTCAAACACTCACAAAAGAGATCTGGCTAAAAAAATATCAGGTAATGACCAAAATATATGGTTTTTCGCCCGAAAGCTGGGAAGCGAAAACGACACCAGCCGCCGAAGCATTTTGGAAATTTAATGACAACAACGACATAAATAAGTAGTAGGAATGAAATAATGTCGCATTTTTATTTGTTCCCATGTCTTAACTCACCCCGTCGCATCTGCGATGCTCTGCCCCTCTCTTCTCGAAGAGAGGGGGGATGTCCGCTTGCGGACGTGGGGTGAGTCAAGTTAATAAATACGACAATAAATTGTTCTCATTACATATTTAGCAATTTGAAAATGAAACAATTTGAAAATTTGAAGATAATTAATCTACAATTCTCGAATTCGCGCGTCCATTTTCAAATCAACACATTTTCAAATCTTCAAATTCTTAAGCATGAAAGTATTGGTAATGTATGATTACCCTCCTTCACCGGGAGGACTTGCCACGCAAGGAGATCTCCTTTACCGGGGACTTCTGAAACTGGGCATTGATGCACATGCCGTTCATTTCGAATCGGCACAGGAAAAAGAATGGTATTACCGCTGGTTTGAGCCGGATGTAGTTGTTGGTGTAGGCTATTGGGGACACACGCCTCAATTGGTTCTTCACCCGCAACGATACGGTGTTCAGCCTGTGCCCTGGTTAGTTGCCGACGGTTACATTGCCAATTATCAGGAAGTGCTGAATGCCCTGCCGCTCATTCTGGTAACCTCTCATTGGGTAAAGGAAATGTATGTCCGTGATGGGATTAATGGCGATAAAATTGAAGTTTTACCAGTTGGTTGCGACACCGATTCGTTTAAACCTTACAGCAAAGACGACCCGAAAATACAGTCTGTGCGTGAAGCTTTGGGTATTTCGTCCGATCAATTAATGATTCTGACTGTGGGAGGCGATGCCGCATCGAAAGGCGCACAGGAAGTGATGCAGGCGCTCGCCATTATCGATACAAAAGCACCCGATTGGAAATATGTTTGCAAAGTATGGCCGCAACCACGAACAAAAAAACAAAACCTGCTCGATCTGGAAATGGCTACGCGTCTGGGCATCGAAAAGAATGTTGTTTATACCACCAATACCATTTCCAGAACATTTATGCCTTACCTTTTTGGTGCGTGCGATATCTACGCGGCACCTTCCCGTCTCGAAGGATTCGGAATGCCACAGGTGGAAGCCGGTGCCTGCGGAAAACCGGTGGTAAGCATTAAAGCCATGGGAATGCTGGATACGCTTATTCAGGGTGAAACCGCATTTATGGCCGCAGTTGCACAAAAAATTGTGGTGAACGAAGTCATGCTGGGAGAAGAATCGGGCTTTGAAGATAAACACCAGGTGAAATTTAAAGAGCCACGTACCGTAGATTACCGGGCAAATGTTCAGGATATTGCCAAATACCTCCTGATGCTGATGAATGACTCAGAATTGCGTGATCGGATGGGAAAAGCAGGCAGAGAACGAGTGGTTGAAAATTTTGACTACCGTGTTGTTGCCAAAAAGTTTGTGCAGATTATCAATGATAAAATGGGAATAAACTGATTTGAAAATGGGAAGATATGGAAATTTGAAAATGCAGGTTTCAAAAATAATATATTCGACACATAACTTGAAGTTTAATCTTCAAATCCTCAAATCTTCAAATTTAAAAACATGCAAACCTCAAATTCAAAAGAAATAGAAGAAGCAAAGAAAGCAGCGCTTGAAGTATTGCTTCACAATGCTCACGGACCATTTCACGGGCTGCCGCGAACGGCCGGATGGGGTTATCCGGAACCCTATACCCGTGACCTGATGTTCTCCATTCTTGGTATTGCTGTTTCCAAAAATCAAAAGTTACTCGATAGCATCCGCAAAGTATTGGAAACACTGGCAAAGAATCAGACCGAACACGGACACATTCCTTCGCTGGTGCATAATAAAGATGATCGTGGCGCGAGCGACACCACTCCCCTCTTTTTGCTCGGAACCGGCATTTTCAGGAAAGTGACCCACGAATCTGATTTTCTTCAGGAAGCTGTTGAAAAGGCTCTGATCTGGATGGAATACCAAAGCCCGTCGGACCGTTTTCTGGTAGCACAGCAACCCACCAGCGACTGGCGCGACGAACAATGGGTTACCGGATATGGACTATTCGTAAATACGCTGGTGTATAGCTATCTGCAAATTCTAGGCAAACACGAAAGAGCGGATAAGTTACGTCAGGCAATGGGTCGTTTTACCATTTCAGACGATACCATACACCATCATGCGCACGAAGGCCTGGTGGTAAAGCACAAACCCTACTATGCTTTTTGGGCCTATAAAATTTACAGCAGCCAACAGTTCGATCTGTTGGGCAACAGCCTGGCAATTCTCTCCGGATTGGCATCGCAAACGCGAGCCGAAGAAATGATTTCGTGGATAGAAACTGAGTGTTCAGCAATGAGAGAAAGAGGTGAACTCGCCGGTGATTTACCGCCCAATTTCTTTCCTTATATAAAACCTGAAGATTCAGATTGGCTCCCCCGCTATTCAAAATTCAATCATCCGGGCGAGTATCACAATGGAGGTATCTGGCCTTTTATCTGCGGTTTTTATGTGGCTGCGTTGGTCGCTGCAAAAAGGTATAAATTGGCTGAAGAAAAGCTGGCAGCGCTTTCGCGACTTGTGAAAATTTCAAGCACCGGAAATCTCAATTTTGGATTTAATGAATGGATAAAAGCACAGGACGGAAATCCAAAAGGACAGGACTGGCAAACATGGAGCGCCGCACTTTACCTTTACGCCGCAAAATGTGTAGAGCTAAAAAGTACGCCATTCTTTGATGAAATGCGAGGGCCTGCAACTGAAGCAGAAGATCGTGTTCACAATGTGTGAATGATGTAACTTATTCCTAAAATCTTGTAAGATTTATTGTTATAAAAGGTTTTTACTTTAAGTCTTAATTTTCAACCGCAATGAAATGACAAAAAATCAAAAAGACCAATACTATCAGCAATCTGACAGCACGGTAAATCAACTGACCGCGGGAAAGGAAAGTGAAGTTCCGCAAAAAAGGCCGGGCATTTCGTTACTGCCCAAAACAATTATTCCGGAAGAGCCTGATGAAAATCCAGACCCTGAAAGCCCCGAACCGGATGTAGACGATCCGGAAAAAAATGACCCTACCCGTATTGATGAACCACCGGAAATTTTTAACATCAACTAATTATGGCTAAATATTCAAAAAAGGCTCAGGACAAAATTGAAGAGGTTATGCATGAATTCAAGCAAGGCGAGTTGAAATCGGGCAAAGGTGGTAAAGGTGGATTTGTAAAAAGCCGCCAGCAGGCAATTGCCATCGGGATAAGTGAAGCCCGGGGAGCGGGATTAAAAGTTCCGAAGGAAAAAAGTTAATCAATTCAAAATGTGTGAATTATGTAATTTTTTTACAGAATTCTATAATTATCTTTACGACAAAATTATTTAACTTTCAGAAAACTAGCCAATTGTCAAAATTTTAAAATAGAACTATGGAAACAATGGTTGTCGGTTACTGGAACAGCAAGAAAGAAAAAATCAAACAACGGTTTCCGGGTATTACCGACCTGGATTTAGACTTCTATGAAGGCAAGGAAAAGGAAATGATAGAAAAACTGGAATACAAGCTTGGAATAACAAAACTGGAACTGGCCAAAATCATAGAAGCGCTATAACGCATTAACTCATTCAACGCAATGAACAATTCACCCTCGAATACAACAAAAAAAACTCCGGAAGATAAGCGGATTCAAGGATCATTCTTTAAAAGCGAAAATGTACAATTGATTGAAAAACTAAAAATATCGGAAATACGTTACAGACGGTTATTTGAAATGGCAAAGGACGGAATACTGATTCTCGATTTCGAAACGGGAAGAATCATAGATGCTAACCCGTTTATTGTAAAGGTTATAGATTCTCCGTTGCACGAAATTGTGGGAAAAGAACTTTGGGAAATCGGACTATTCAGTAATAAGGAAGAATCGGAACAAGCTTTTATTGAGCTGAAAACAATCGGTTATATTCGTTTTGAAGATATGCCGATACAACGACGAAACGGGAAAATTACAGAGGTGGAATTTATCAGCAACGTATATCTTGAAAACAAAACAAAAGTAATTCAATGCAACATCAGGGATATAACAGATCGGATTAAGTCGGAATGTGCATTGGTAAAAAGCGAACATGAGCTAAAGCAGCAGAATACAGAATACGCTGACCTGAATAAAGAATATTCGAGCCTTAACGAAGAGCTAACCAAAAGTATAAATCGAATTCAGAACATCAACGATGATTTGATTATCTCGAAAGAAAAGGCAGAAGAATCAGATAAGCTCAAATCGGCATTTCTGGCCAATATGAGCCATGAAATCCGGACTCCAATGAATGCAATTAATGGATTTTCTGAACTTCTTTTGGAAACCGGATTGTCAAAAGCTGAAGCGGAGAAATATGTTCATATTATTAATGCAAGCAGTCAACATCTTTTGTCAATCATAAGCGATATTGTTGATACTTCAAAAATCGAAACAGGTCAGTTTTCTGTTGAGTCAAAAACAGTTAACGTCAACATGTTGATGGATGAATTATTTGTTGATTATCAAAAGATAGTTGATTTAAAGAAATTGAGATTGGTTTATTCACCCGATAGTCCGAATAACCCGGTTGAAATAAAATCAGACGGGAAACGGATCAGGCAGGTCATTTGTAATTTACTGAACAATGCCATCAAATTTACCAAAGAAGGTGAAATCAAGTTTGGATATATCCTGAAAGAAAATTTCATTGAGTTTTTCGTAACCGATAACGGCATTGGCATTGCAACTGAAAACCAATCACTTATTTTTCAACGTTTCAGCCAGATTGAACCAACCAAAAAGCAAATAAATGGAGGTAACGGGCTTGGATTATCCATTTCGAAAGCGTTGGTCGAAAAGATGGGCGGAACCATTACCGTTCATTCAGAACTGGGTACCGGTTCACGATTTGCTTTTACAATTCCCTCTTCAAATGTGTGAATGATGTAATTCTAAACTGGAATTATGTAACACTTTCAGCGACGAAAGCGCACAACTTTGTCATGTTGTGATCACGCATTCAGAATCAAAAATCAATGTTATGAAAAAAGAAAATGTATTATCAAAAGATTTTCAAAAAACGTTAAAATGCGACTCGTTTTTAAGCACGCCTGAAGCTGGCTTTGTTTCAAAAACCAGCAAACACATAAGGAAGATTATTTTTATTGGCAGCTTAGCCGGAATAGGATTATTCCTGAATAGCTGTATGGCAGGCTATGTAGCAACAGAACCTACCTACTCCGAATATTCCAGGCCTCAGCGTCCAAGCGATCTCCATGTATGGATTGACGGTGACTGGGTGTACAATCGTTCGACCCGGGTTTATGTTCAGAGGTCGGGCTACTGGCAACAACCGCAACAGGGCCGGGTCTATGTTTCCGGACATTGGAAATCGACTCCACGTGGAAAATACTGGAGTCGCGGACATTGGAAAAAGCAAAATTATAATTCGAAACACGATAAACGCCGTAGGTAGTTAAGTTTGAGACTGTTTAAATTTTACTTATTCAACAAGTATCTAAGTTCAACCCCTTCAGGGTTGCTAGATTATATCACTCATTTTCCGTGGGTTAACACCTACGGTTATTAAAATCACACCCTTTCAGGGTTGTAAACAGCCTGAAGTCCGAAGGACTTGAATTTCAATAACCTCCGGTGAAACCGGAGGCAATAAACCAACAAGTTTGAGAACCCTGAAGTGGGTTCAATATAAATTTAAACGGTCTCTAATAAAATTCATTCGATCATGAAAAATATCCTAAAATTTACAATTCTGTTTCTTGCAATAATAGTATACTCTGCAATCATTCCGAAACAGGCGAAAGCTCAGCAATACAGCGTTAGCTTTCAGACTTTTTACGATGAACTAAGTCCCTACGGTGAATGGGTCGACTATCCCGAATACGGATATGTCTGGATTCCGGATGCAGGTTCGGATTTTGTTCCTTATTCAACTCAGGGACAATGGGTTTATACCGAATATGGCTGGACCTGGGTGTCAAACTACGAATGGGGATGGGCTCCTTTCCATTACGGTCGATGGGATTACGACAATTATTACGGATGGCTTTGGGTGCCCGATAACCAATGGGGTCCGTCGTGGGTAACCTGGATTAGGTCTGATGGTTATTACGGCTGGCAGCCGATGCAACCCGGAATTAGTATCAGTTTAAGTTTTGGACGTGATTACCGAAACAATTACGATCACTGGACATTTGTCAGAGACCGCGATTTTGAAAGGCGTGATATTCAACGTTATTATGTCGATCGATCTGATCACGACAGAATTATGAAGAATTACACCGTCATTAACCAAACATACAATGACCGCCGCAGGAATACCACTTACATTTCAGGACCGGCAAGAGACGATGTACAACGAGTTACAGGCACCAAAGTTCGGTCAGTCACCATTCAGGAAAATAGGACACCTGGACAAAATTTGAATAATAACCGGTTACGAATTTATCGTCCTGAAGTCAATAGAAACTCCGAAACCGGGCATCAGGCGGCTCCTTCAAGAGTGGTGAATTTGAAAGATGTGAAACGTTCTTCAGAAAGAAATTCGCCAAATCAATCGCGAAATTTAAATCCGGACAATAGTAAAAAGAATAAACAGCAAAGAAATGCGGTAACGCCACAGAATCAAACCAGACAGGCACAACCAGCTCAGCAAAAGAATGTAAATCAACCTAATGACAAAAGACAGGAACAACAGCAGGAGAAAACGGTAGCACCGCGAAATCAAAGTAAACAGGTGCAACCAGCTAAGCAAAGGAATGTAAATCAACCTGATAACAAAAGACAGGAACAACAACAGCAGAAAACGGTAACACCGCGAAATCAAAGCAAACAGGTGCAACCAGCTAAGCAAAGGAATGTAAATCAGACTGATAATAAAAAGCAGGAACAACAGCAGAAAACGGTAGCGCCACAAAAGCAAAAGAAACAGGCACAGCCAGCCCAACGAAGGACTGTAAAGCAAACGGGGAATACCAAACAAGTAAAGCCAACAAGAGCCGAGAAACAGAACACAAAAAGAAGCAAACAATCAAAGGAATCCAATTCCCAAAAAAATAAAACACGTTGAGATTAACAACTTTATTTACGGGTACCCGATGAAGTATAAAAGAAGAGAATAACTCAGGCATCACAATACTCTACCTCTTCTTATGCCTGATATATGGAAAACATGCACGCTAAAACAACCGAAAAAATACAATCAGCCCATATCTCCCCCGAAAAGGCCGAATTAAAGAAAGACATGCAACTTCAACTGGTAGAAGAAATTAAAACTGCCATCCATCAGTTGATTTATTTTTCAGACAGCTCTCCGGAACAGAACATTTCGGGTTACATCAGCAAGAAGGTTCATCACAATTACATATTCCTGAATCGACTTTTTTCACAAAGCACAGGCTTTACCATTAAGCGATACATCAACACGCAAAAGATAGAACTCATTAAAGAAATACTGATTTACGACAATCTCAACATTACGGTGATTGCCGGGAAACTGAATTATCGAAACGCATCACATTTAGCTGAAGAGTTTAGAAAGGAAACCGGTGTATCGCCTGCTCTTTACAGGTTGCTTCGAAAAACCAGATCTTACAAATACACCAATGTGTGAATTATGTAAGTTTTTCTCAAAATTTTATGGCAATTCTGAATAATTTTTAGTTTACCTTTAAATAAAAATACAATTAATAGATTGTAATTGAGGTACAAAGTGTCTTTCCGCCTGTAATATGTGATTATTGTTTAAAGGAAACCTAAAGAAAGCAAAAGGATCAAATATTCATCGAATTAAGTTATATCAAAAATCAATTTACATGAAGCTCTATATTAAAAATATGGTTTGTACCCGCTGCGAAACGACCGTAAAATCAGCATTGGATCGAATCGGAATTCAATACGATACGGTGAAAATAGGCGAAGTTGGCCTCGTAAAAAGAATAACTTCTGAACAACAGATACAGTTATCGGCCGCATTGCTGCAGGATGGATTCGAACTGATTGATGATCAGAAAAACGAACTGATTGAAAAGCTTAAAAAGTCGATTATCGATTTGGAGCAATATTCGGATGAAGATTTGAAAACAAGTTTTTCGGATTACATCAGCCTCATTGTTGACGACAACTTCATTTCGTTAAACAAACTGTTTGCTGAAATAGAAGGCATAACCATTGAAAAATACATCATCAAACGAAAAATTGAACGGATAAAAGAAATGCTGGTTTACGAAGATCTCAACCTTGACCAAATCGCGCTTAAAATGCATTACAGCAACACCACATCATTATCCTACCAGTTCAAACACGAAACAGGTTTAACACCTTCACATTTTAAGAATCTCCGGGTTCCAAGGAACATTATTCCTGAACTTAATTAAAATTTTTCCACACCCAATTCATTTCTGTGAAAAAAAAGGAACATAACAGTATAAACGATTTGGATTCTGCTAAAAAAAGCAGGTTTCAAAAACAGGAGATCACTGAACCGGGAACCCCATTTTTGGGCAATGCCGACAAAAAAGGAACATCCGAAAGCCAGTTATTACTGCGGCTGTCAAAAATGGAAGAACTCAATGTTCATTTGGAAAGTCTGTTTGAAGACGGCAAAAAGAAGTTATCTGAAGTCGTTGCAAGCAATGCTAAATTCCTTTCCATTGTAGCACACGATTTAAGAAACCCCTTCACAACAACGGTTAGTATTCTGGATTTACTAAAGGATAATCTGGATGATTTAGATAAACCTGAAGTTCAAAGGCTGATTGACATGGCTGCTGTTTCAACGGTCAGAACATTAAATCTCCTTGATAACCTTTTAGCCTGGTCGCTTTTGCAAAACAAACAAAAAAGCTTTAATCCCGAAAAAATCAATTTGCGCGAATTAGTCATTAACGAATTTGAGAGTTTTAATCTGGCGGCTACTCAAAAGCAAATAACGATGAATCAGACCATCGCCCCGGGGTTGCATGTAACCGCAGACATACAGATGGTTAAAACAATATTCAGAAATTTAATAGGCAACGCCATTAAATATTCAAATACCGGCGGGGTCATTTTTATAAGCGCTACTGAAAAAAAGAAATTTATTGAAATTGAAGTCAGGGACAATGGCATCGGAATGTCAGAAAAAACAAAAGAGAAGCTCTTTAAAATTGATGAGTTTCATTCAATGACGGGCACAAATAACGAACAGGGTTCCGGATTAGGACTTTTGTTTTGCAAGGAATTTATTGAAGCACATGGCGGAAGAATAGGATTAGAAAGCGAACCTGGCACTGGGAGCATATTCCGGTTTACTTTGCCACATTACATTTAAAAATCAATCAGGTATTTTCCTGGCTTTCAATGTGTGAATTGTGTAATTTTTTTCAAAAGTTTTGTAACACCATAGCCGGTATTGGTCTATATATTTATTCGAATAATCTTTTATAAGACAAATGCTAATCAGAAATCATGAAAAAATCTACAGAGACACCAAGCCACAACAACGAAATCGTGGTAACTTTTTTGAATATTCTACTGGCCGATGAATATGTACTTTATACCAAGACCAGAACTGCACACTGGAATATTGACGGATCAAACTACTTCGAATTGCATGTATTTCTTGAAAACCAATACAATACACTCGACGTAATTATTGATGACCTGGCTGAACAGATCCGATCACTAGGACATTATGCATTGGGTTCCCTGAAAGATTTCCTCAGCATTGCACAAATGAGTGAGGACAATCACGATTTTACGAAATCAGGAAAAATTTTTGAAACGCTGCTAAGCGATCACGAAACGATTATTGCCATGCTCCAGCATGAGATATTATCCGTCTCAAACAAATTAAATGCTAGGAATACCGCTGTTTTTTTAACCGGATTATTGGAGCAACATAAAAAAATGGTCTGGATGCTCAAGTTCCTTTCATCGAATCCCGAATATAGCATGAGCAATCAAATTCCAGCTAATTCAAGTCAGCTTATGGATTGGCAGGATTAGGTACATAAAAAAATAAGGAAGGAGAACCCAGTAAAAAAACAAATTATGAGAAACATATCAATTTCGGCATTACTCTTTTTCGTAACAGTATTGGTTATAGTATTAGTTTTTATGAACTTAAATGAAGATCAAGGGAATTTATCGATGAGCATGACTAAAATAAACTGGCTGCAAATTCCGATTTTTTTAGCCATAGGTTTTTTACTTGGAATTGTTTTTTCGAAAAAGAAAAGGAAGAAAATATGGTTTTAACATCCTGAATTTAAGTAAAATAAACGACTATGTCAGAAATTACAACATCGGCAAAAGTTTCAAGATGGACCGGCACCAAACGAAAGATTAAGCGAATACTTTTTGGCTTTATCATCATGATTGTAATTCTTTTAGGTGTATTTATCTACGGAAAATATTTTTACACGTTCAGCGACGGCTATCGCGCCGGGTTGTTGCAGAAATTCTCGCACAAAGGAAACCTGATTAAAACCTACGAGGGTGAGATGATACTTAGCAGTGTAACCGGTAATCAGAACGTGGCCATCGCGTCCGAAAAATTCTTCTTTTCAGTAACCAGTAAAAGTCTGGCCAGTCAGCTCGATACCATTCAGGGACAAATGGTTATTGTGCACTACGCACAAAAACACGGAGCATTGTTCTGGAATGGCGAATCGGAATATATTGTCGACAGTGTAAAGCGAATACCTTGAGTTGTTAAAACAATTTATTGTTATATTTATAACTGACTCACCACGTCGTCCGGTTCAAGGGCTTGGGGTGAGTCAGAAATTGAAGAAATTCAACCAAAAATGCTTTTGTTTCTGATTTTAAACAGACATTTACACGTTAAAAGCATTGAGTTGATATTTTATAAAATGAGTATCCGTTACTTTACCTAAAATGAAAAGTTATCCTTCGTACACAGACTGGCCTCGTCCGGAGAGCCGAAAAACAAGTGAAGACGGCGTTAAAAAATCTTTTCTGTTTGAGCCGCAGGCGAGTTTAAAAGATTTTAGCCGTCGAACGCTGGTTTTTCGAGCGATGCGGACGCAGCCTTGACTTTTTTTGATTACTTTTTTGTGTTAAGACAAAAAAGTAATTAGGGTTTGGGGCAAAGCCCCATCGGTAGGAAAAATTGGGCATTCAACCGGATATTCATATTTAATAAACAATGCGAATCAATAGTTGGATTTTGAAACCTGAAGGGTTGAAATGATTATAGAGAATGGTAAAATAAGAGATCTAAAACCACGAAGTGGTGACATAATTCTGTCACGCCTTCGGCATTTTTAGCTCTTTTCATTCCAATTTGCTATAACCCTATCATGCCTTCGGCATTACACCCAATTTTTATTTCAACCCTTGATTCGTATAAACAATACATTTTCAACATACCATCAATTGAAAGCACGGAAAGAAAAAACGACAGAATCAAAAAGGGAAAAATCTTCTGATTCGGAAAGCGGTAATTTTCAAATCGTCTGTATCGGGGCATCAGCGGGCGGCCTGGAAGCGTTGGAGCAGTTTTTGGGTAACGTACCCGAAAACAGCGGAATGGCGTATGTGGTCATTCAGCACCTCGATCCAACACAAAAAGGAATGCTGCCCGAGCTACTCCAACGAATTTCGAGAATGGAAGTTTTTCAGGTGAAAGACCGGATGGCGGTTAAACCAAATTTCGTATATGTCATTCCTCCCAACAAAAGCATGTCAATTTTCAAGGGAGTGCTCCACCTGATCGATCCGGCCGAAATCCGGGGTCTTCGCCTTCCGATCGACTTTTTTATGCGTTCGCTGGCCAACGACCGGCACGAACAAGCCATCGGCGTTCTGCTTTCAGGAATGGGCTCCGACGGAAGTTTAGGACTTCAGGCCATAAAAGAACAAAACGGGATTGTGATGGTGCAGGATCCTGCAACAGCAAAATTCGACAGTATGCCGCGCAATGCCATCAACTCGGTAATGGTGGATATGGTGGCTCCGGCCAATGAGTTACCTGTAAATCTACTTAAATTCCGCAATCATATCCCTGTCGTCAAACCAGCTCCTGAAGTTGAGGTTGATGATAAAAACTCGCTCGAAAAAATTATTGCGCTGCTACGGACCCAAACCGGAAACGACTTTTCATTGTATAAGAAAAATACCATGTATCGGCGGATTGAACGACGGATGGGTGTTCACCAGATCAATAAAATAGCCTCGTATGTTGGTTTCCTGAAAGAAAATCCAAAGGAAGTCGAGATTCTTTTCAAGGAATTAATGATTGGGGTAACCAATTTTTTCAGGGATCCTCCGGTTTGGGAAAAACTAAAAGAGATGGTGATTCCCGAATTAATTGCCGGTCTTTCGGAGGGTTCAATCCTGAGGGCTTGGGTTGCAGGATGTTCAACTGGCGAAGAGGCTTATTCACTGGCCATTGTGTTTAAAGAAACGCTTGAAAAAGTTAAACCACACGGAGGCATTTTGTTGCAGATATTTGCCACCGATCTCGACAACGAGGCGATTGACACTGCCCGGAAAGCCGTTTTCCCTGCCAATATAACCACCGATGTATCGCCCGAACGGCTGAGCCGCTTTTTTGTCCCTCAGGATGAAAACTATCGCATCAGTACCGAAATCAGGGAAATGGTGGTGTTTGCCCAGCACAACATCATTATGCACCCGCCTTTTACCAAGCTCGATATTCTGACCTGCCGGAATTTATTGATTTACATGGATTCGGAATTGCAAAAGAAAATACTTGGGCTGTTTTATTACAGTATGAATCCGGAAGGAATTATGCTGCTTGGCAGCTCCGAAACACTCGGAACACAAAGTCATCTTTTTAAACCGGTTGATAATAAACTGAAAATTTACAAACGGCACGATGAAATCTCCGAGGTACCCGGTTTATTTAATTTTCCTTCTTCGTATTCCCGACCAATCCCCACCAATATGGATCCAAAATTACCATTAAAATCAACGCAGAACATTGAGGAACTAGCCGACAAACTTTTACTTCAGCACTTTTCGCCACCCGGAGTTTTAGTGAACGAAAAAGGCGACATCATTTACATCAGCGGACGTACCGGAAAATACCTGGAACCTGCGGTAGGAAAAGCGAACCTGAATATTTTTGCCATGCTGCGCGAAGGGTTACGCAACGAATTTCCGATTGCATTCCGAAAAGTTGTTTTGAAAAAAGAAGCAGTGGTTCTGCACAATATTAAAGTAGGTACAAATGGCGGCACCCAAAACATCAATGTTACAATCAAATGGATTGATAAGCCCGAACCGTTAAGTGGCATGATCATGATCATTTTCACTGACTTGCCGAAGATTCCGGTGACCATACAATCCCCGGTAAAAGGAACTGAACCCACAGAAAGTGCCAGGGAAGCCGAGTTGCAGGAAGAATTGATGCATACCCGCGAAGAGATGCAAAACTCGCTGGAAGAAATGCAGACTTCGCAGGAAGAACTAAAATCGACCAACGAGGAATTGCAATCAACCAACGAAGAACTGCAATCAACCAACGAAGAACTGACCAGTTCAAAGGAAGAAATGCAAAGCCTGAACGAGGAATTACAAACAGTTAACGCCGAATTGCAGTCGAAGATCGATGATTATTCGAGGGTTAACAACGACATGAACAACCTGCTCAACAGCACCGATATTGCCACGCTTTTCCTCGACAAAGAATTGAAGATCAGACGATACACACCACAGGCGACTAAGATTTTTAAGCTGATAAAAAGCGACGTGGGTCGGCCATTTACCGATCTGGTTTCCGATCTGGTTTATCCCGAATTGGTTGACGATGCCACCGAAGTACTGAATACGCTGGTTTTCATCAAAAAACAAATTCCGACCAAAGACCAGCGCTGGTTTTCCATTCGCATCATGCCCTACCGAACCTTAGAAGACCGCATTGACGGGCTGGTCATCACGTTCTTCAACATCACCGACCTGAAACAGATGGAAGCCAAATTGCACGAAAATGAACAGATGCACCGGTTGATTTTGAATTCATCGTCTGACGTAATCATTAAATTATCAAACGATTGGAAAATCGTAGAATTTAATCCTGAAGCAGAAAAATTCTTCGAAAAAAAACACAAAGATGTAATCAGTCAGAATTTTATTCAGTTGTTTGTTCCGGAAACGCAGCAAAAAAAAGCAGAAAAAGACTTGAATAAGCTGCTGAAAGATAAGGCGGAAGCCGGATATAAAATGGAGGTAATATCTGCTAATGCGAAGAGTTTCGAAGTGGATTGGAAGGTAAATATCCTGCACAACAGCTTGCAAACAGCAACTGAAATGATTTTGATACTGAAGAGATAGAGGGGAGACGGAAGTTAGAAGACGGAAGACGGGAGACAGAAGACGGAAGTCAGAAGTCAGAAGACGGGAGACGGAAGACGGAAGACGGGAGACGGAAGGCAGAAGACGGGAGACGGAAGTCAGAAGACGGGAGACGGGAGACGGAAGCGCGCTCAGAGGATGAACATAGATTTTTTTCTTCGGAGTCCGGACTCCGGACTTCGGACTAATAATATTGAAAAATATGGAATTTAAATTTGAAAAGCTCATTATATGGCAGAAAGCGATGGACTTTGGAGAAAGTATATTCCAATTGTCATGTAAATTTCCTAAAGAAGAAGTTTATAATTTATCGTCCCAAATTAAAAGAGCTGTGGACTCCATCGCCTTAAACATTTCCGAAGGTTCAATTGGGCAATCAAATCCTGAATTTCAAAAATTCATGGGTTATGCTATACGATCACTCGCTGAGGTTGTCACGTGTTTACACAAGGCTAAAAGACGAGGATATATTTCAGAATCAGAATTTAATGTGCAATACGAATTTGCATTTAATTTAATGAATATGATGGTAGCCTTTAAGGGAAAAATAAAGTGACGGAAGTCGGAAGTCGGGAGACGGAACCGCCTAAGAGGCTGAACAATGCTTTTTCTTCGGACTTCGTACTTCAAGCCTTTTTTCTTCGGTCTTCCGACTTCGGTCTTCCGACTATTATAACATATCACACAATAAACTAAAAAATAACAAAACCATGAACGAAGAACAAGATTTAACAGATGCTCAGTTACTGCGCAAAAATGCTGAAAAAAAATTGAAGGAAGCGCTAAAGAATTCGACCGATACAACGGCAGAAACCGATGTCAAAAGGCTCGTTCACGAGTTGCAGGTGCACCAGATTGAACTGGAAATGCAGAACGAAGAATTGCGTCAGGCCAATGAAAGAGCAGAAGCGGCTCTTAAGAAATACACCATGATGTATGATTTTGCTCCGATGGGCTATTTTACACTCGATCACAACGGCATAATTTACGACTTGAATTTTACGGGAGCCGAGTTGCTTGGCGACCG
The DNA here is from genome assembly GCA_041652995.1 of Prolixibacteraceae bacterium. Lineage (GTDB taxonomy): Bacteria > Bacteroidota > Bacteroidia > Bacteroidales > Prolixibacteraceae > Aquipluma. The sequence goes on along the minus strand of JBAZGO010000040.1, from coordinate 33,127 downwards.
GCGTTTTGGACTGATAAACAGCAGTTTTAAGTTTTTTGTTTCAGAAGAAACGCTACCCACTTTTAATAATTTTTTGAGTCTGATCTATTTGGGTAAAACGAAAGAATCGTGCGAAGTGATGCTTGGAAACGACCCTGAACATTTGTACCAAGTTTATATGGAAGGTATTGTAACCGGCGACGATGGAAAATGTCTTCTGTCGGTTGTCGATACTACTGAATTCAAAAAATAGCATAATTTTTACATCCGGAAAAAACGAATGCAGCATAAGTAACTTTTGCAGTTTAAAATCAGTACACCTTTTCACGTGATACTCCGGAAGAACTGAAATTCAACCGGTAACACATCACAAACTCAAATCTAATATACAGCAGCATGGATCTTCATATCAAAAATATGGTAAGCAATCGCTGCAAAATGATCGTGAGATCTGAACTTGAAAAACTAGGATTGCATTTTTCAACCCTAAATTTTGGCGAAGTGAAAATTACCGAAGAACTCTCCGAAGAAAAGAAAAACCATCTGGATACCAACCTGAAAAAATCAGGATTGGCCATAATCGAGGATGGGAAAGACATACTGATCGAAAACATCAAAATCATTGTCATTGAATTGGTTCATTATTCAGAAAGTCAGCTTAAGATTAACTTATCCGATTATTTAGGCCAAAAACTAAATTACGATTACACCTATTTAGCCAACCTTTTTTCGAAGCATCAAGGCATCACCATCGAACATTTCTACCTGAACCATAAGATTGAACGGGTAAAGGAACTGCTTATTTACGACGAACTGAATATTACCGAAATAGCCGACCGGATGCACTACAGCAGTGTGGCTCACCTGTCGAACCAATTTAAAAAAATGACCGGATTAACTCCTTCCCATTACAAACACCTGAAGGTTAAAAAACGCAAACCGCTCGAAAAGGTGTGAATCATGTAACTCCATTCTGCAATTGTGTAACACTTTCCAATATTTTTACGCTCATCTTTGATTTAAGATTTTTTAAATTTCCGAGAGATTGTTCAAATTTGATCTATTCAACAAGTGTCAAAATTCAACCCCTTCACGGTTATTGGATTATGTCATTCATTTTCCGTGAATTAACACTCACGGTTATTAAAATCACCCCCTTTCAGGGTGGTACAAAGAGCCAAAAGTCCGAAGGACTTGAATTTTAATAACCTCCGGTGAAACCGGAGGCAAATGAACCAACACGTTTGAGAACCCCGAAGATGCGACTGGGTCAGTTATAAAAACCTGCTAAGAACCAGTAGAAACAAAATTAAAATTCATTAAATTGATACAACAAAGAGTTTTCACCATTTTTCTCTTTCTGTTTTTGCTTCAGATTCAGTCGGTTAACGCACAAGAAGTAATTAACCCGCCGGTTAAATCCGACACCGCTTTTATCGCAGGCGAAAACCTCACCTTTCAAATACGGTATGGTTTTATTACGGCCGGAACGACCCAACTTTCACTCACCGATACGGTCTGGCAAAATAAATTGGTATTTCATTCCTACACTGTTGCTAAAACTTCGGGATTGGCCGATAAGATTTATGGCATAAAAGACGTTTACGAAAGCTGGTTCGACAAAGAAACCAATCTGCCTTACAAACAGATAAGCAACGTTAAGGAAGGTCATTATACAAAATACAATGAGGTAACTTACAACCGGAGAAACAACACCGTTCATTCCAAATTATCCGGGATACACGAAGTTCCAGGAAAAATTCTCGACTTGTCTGCTACCCTTTATTACATCAGGCGAATTGATTTTGCCAAAATTACCGTAGGCGAGGTGATTTTTCTGAACATGTATTTTGGCGACGAAGTATTTCCTTTTCGATTTATTTATATGGGAAAAGAAAGTATCCGGACCAAATTTGGTAAGATTAATTGCCTGAAAATAAACCCGGTTGTTGAAGTTGGGCGTATGTTTAAACGAACAGACGATTTAACGATCTGGTTAACCGACGACGACAATCGCATTCCCGTTTTAATCCGGATGGACATTCGCATTGTTGGCAAGGTAAATTTAAAACTCGTTAACTACGAGAATATAGCCAATCCGTTGGTATTTCAGGAGTAAAATAGCTGTGGCAAATCTCTATTCATTCACAGAATTCATTTTCGTGACTCTGATAAATTCAGGACAGGAATCGGATTAACTCCGGTTCTTAACATGCGTATACGCTTAAAAAGCACGAACCGCTCCATGATGTGTGAATCATGTAATTCTTTTCAAAAGTTGTGTAACATGAGCCAGATTAAGTTTGCTCAAATTAGTTCAATCCAAATTCAGCAAAAAGATGAAAGCAAAAACCGACAAGTTGAATCAGCCTGAAAGTCAGGCAGGCAACGCAGACGAAGATCATCTTCCCGGATACCCTGTTTATCCTGAAGGAGATGACATTTACAGTAACTATCAGGAAGAAATAGAAATAAATCCGGAAGATATTTCGGAAACCAAAGCGCCAACCCGTAATTATAAAGGTAGTTCAGGTAACGAAAAAGATTTAAACGACGATTTTTCCGGAAGCGATTTAGATATTCCGGGCTCAGAATTGGACGATGAACAAGAAGCTATTGGCAGTGAAGATGAAGAGAACAACTATTACAGTTTAGGTGGAGATGATCACGATGATCTGGAAGAGGATCAGGGGGATAACAATTCACTTTAAAGCAAATTCTACGTTGGTAAATTAAGATTGGCGTTCGATTTTTCTCCTGATTTACCCTGCACTAAAGGGTGTCGGGAGAAAAATCTGGTTGTTCCCTTGGTTCAGGGTAAAAACAGTCAAATTTTTCAACTATGTCAAAGTAGAACGAATCATTCAAGGAATACAATAAACAGATTAGTGGCAGCAGATAATGAGCGTTGCAAATTTCACCTGAAAAAGTGTGAATCATGTAACTTTTTACTGAAATTTTGTAACACCTGCAGGATCGCCGTCTCCTAACTTAGTTCCCATAAAATTCATAAATAAAACATACTCACATGAAAGGGAACGAAAAATTACTCACAGTCCTAAATTCACTTTTGGCCGATGAACTTACTGCCATTAACCAGTATATGGTTCATTCTGAAATGTGCGAAAACTGGGGTTATGCGAAACTGCATACGGCTATCAGAAGCCAGGCAATGGACGAAATGCATCATGCCGAATGGTTGATTGAACGAATCATTTTCTTCGAAGGTGCGCCAACTGTTTCAAAACTTAATCCGATGAAAATTGGCAAGTCTGTTCAGGAAATGATCAGTAACGACAATGGAGATGAACTTAACGCTGTACTCGCTTACAACGATGCGATTAAACTGGCTCGTGAGGTTGGCGATCAGGGAACTGCCGACTTGCTGACCAAAATACTGAAAATGGAAGAAGGTCATGTTGATTGGGCCGAAATACAACGTGCCCAGATCGATCAAATGGGTTTGGAGAATTACCTGGTCAATCAAGCGTAACGTTCAGCCAGTCAATCAAATTAAGAATAATCAGATTTATCGGGTGTTCGTTGATTAAATGATCCGTTTTAGTTGATGGCTTTAGCCCAAATAGCTGGTTCTTACGGCTAAAGCTATGAGTAGCAAACAACTCCTTACTGTTCACGGGCCACCATTCATTCGATAATTTCGAAAATAACTTAATTAATGAAACAACATCTGGTAAAAATCATTTCAAGTAAACACATCACTCCTGATGTGTTGCAAATTGTTACTGAAAAACCTCCCGGTTACACGTTTATTCCAGGCCAGGCTACGGAAATTGCAATAAATAAAGCCGGATGGAAGGATAAAAAAAGACCTTTCACCTTTACATCCCTGCCCGTCGATGATTTCCTTGAATTTACCATCAAGACTTATCCCTCGCACAAAGGCGTAACTAACGAGCTTCTTCAACTGAAAAAGGATGATGAATTAATTCTGCACGATGTTTTTGGTGCAATCGCATACAATGGCGAGGGTTTATTTATAGCCGGAGGAGCAGGTGTCACTCCTTTTATTTGCATCTTCAGGGACCTTCAGTTTAAAAAGGAGATACGTAGAAACAAGCTGATTTTCGCCAATAAAACAAAAAAAGACATCATACTTGAAACGGAGTTTGAAACGTTGCTGGGTAAAAATTTCATTAACATCTTATCCGATGAAATCGTTGATGGATATGCACACGGACAAATTGACAAAGACTTTTTGAAAGCCAACATTGCCGGGTTCAATCAGCAATTTTATATATGCGGTCCTCCACCTATGATGGATGCAATAGAAAAGCAACTGGCAAATTTAGGAGTAGCTAAAAAAGCAATAACTGTAGAAGAAATATAAAAAAACAACATCATGCGATATTGGGGAAATAACAGAATATCCGTAAATAATCACACCATCAGTTACAATGATGAGGGCCCGGATGAGACGCCTGTAATCATCCTGATTCACGGTTTTCCGTTCAATAAGTCGATGTGGAACAAGCAGGTGGAATTACTGCTTGAAAATTATCGTGTTATTACATACGATATACGTGGGCACGGAGATTCTGAGGCCGGAACTGAAGATTTCTCCATCGGGCTTTTTGCAGACGATTTACTCGGCCTGATGGATTATCTGAAGATAGAAAAAGCGATGCTATGTGGCTTGTCTTTAGGCGGATATATCGCCCTGAACGCGATTGAAAAGTTTCCAAAGCGCTTTGACGCGCTTGTATTATGCGATACCACTTGCGCAGCCGATACGCCTGAAACAAAAGAGAAACGAAGAATAGCGATCGAAAATATAACGAAATACGGCATTGAGCAATATGCCAGCGAGAGTATCAAAAAACTGTTTGCTCCTGAAACCTTTATAACGAGCAAAGAAAAAACTCTTGCGATAAAGGAGATGATAATGAAAACTTCTGAACAGTCACTCACCTCCACCTTGCTTGCTTTAGCCGCGCGGACAGAAACATGCAGCAAATTGGCCCAAATAAGGATGCCAGTATTGATCATGGTTGGGAAAGAAGATAAAATCACACCTCCTTCGGCAGCGAGGTTTATGCAGAAAACCATCAAAGGTTCAACACTTCAGGTTATTGAACATGCAGCTCATTTAAGCAACATCGAAAATCCTTACGAATTCAACCAAAACCTATTGAAGTTTGTTTCCTCATTCAATCACCGGCCAGATAACTTCAGGAATGGAGATCGGCTGGGTTTTGAGTTAAGAAATTCGGATAAAACCTCTAAATACGAGGAAATGAAGAAAGATTTGAATGCAAAAATTCTAAAAATGACCATGACAATAAAGAACAAATATCCGGAGTTATCTAAATATTTGGATGAAATGCCCGACACAATTCCTGATGAAAAAGATACTGAAATTACACTGAAAAATTTAAGCACGTATTATGGATCACTGAATTCGATTTTGAAGAAATACAAATCAACTCATCCGGCGAGATGAAATTTAAATGAGTAACCAATATGTTGCCGAACCTAAATAGAATTGGTATTTAATTGACTATGCGAATCAAGAGTTGGATTTTGAAACCCGAAGGGTTGAAATGATTATAGAGAATGGTAAAATAAATGCTCCAAAACCACGAAGTGGTGACATAATTCTGTCATGCCTTCGGCATTTTTAGCTCTTTTCATCCTAATTTGCTATAATCCTATCATACTTTCGGCATTACACCCAATTTCTATTTCAACCCTTGATTCGCATTAAGTGTTTAAATTTCCTGAAGGGAAAATATATGGGTAGAAAAATAGCGATTTTCAGGTTTCTTTTGTCCCGTGCGGGACAAAAGATCCTAATGTCATTCTTCTCCTACCCACATTGGTCGGAACAATTAGGCATTCAACCGGATATTCATAAAATTTAAACAGTCTTTGACCCTCAATAGTGGTCAATTCGTAGTGAAAAAACAAAGAATGACAATCAAATGTCAACATTTGACAGAAATAGAACTCAATTAGAAAAATAAACAAATATTCAAAAAACAGAAACACATGAAAGCAAAATTTAGTATTTATTTGTTCGCAGCATTTTTAATGCTCATCTTTTCCGGATGCAGTCAGGAAGGACCACAGGGACCTGCCGGTCTCGATGGAAACGCAAATGTGACAGCCTCACCCTGGTACTCTCCAACCACATGGGAAGGCTCATCAGGCGATTGGTATTTCGACGTTACGAATTCTGCCATTTCGCAGGATATTGTTGAAAGTGGAGCAATATTAGCTTATATAAGTTTACGTGGCGACCTTTACAACGATTATACAGTCAGGCCTTTACCTGCTTATGCGATTGGCGCCAACTGGGACTTTTTACTTCCCAATGATGGTGAATCGTACGGGACCATAGAATTTACCTCCGACATGGCCGACATGCCCGGGACATCCGGTTATAATTTCAGATTTATACTGATCCCTTCGAACTACAGCTTGAAATCGGCGTCGTTAAATACACCCGGCTTAAGCGATCTGAAGAAAATGTCGTACAAAGACGTTTGCAAATTATTTAACATTGCTGAGTAACAACAGATACATAAAAAAATGGAAACAAGTAAAGAAAAAACACACGCTGGCAAGTCCAGGGCTGAATACATTAAAGTAGAAACCAACGTAACCCTTCACATTACCGATGCGGGCGAAGGCAAACCGATTGTTTTGATACACGGCTGGCCATTAAGCGACGAAATGTATGAGTACCAATACAACGATCTGATCAATAATGATTTTCGGGTCATTGGAATTACCTTAAGAGGTTTTGGAAAATCGGACAAGCCTTATGGAGCCTACAATTACGATGTGCATGCATTGGATATTAAGCGGATTTTAGACAAACTCAATATTAAAGATGCTGTTTTGGCAGGTTTTTCTATGGGTGGCGCAATTGCCGTTCGGTTTGTCTCAGCATATAACGACGGGCAGGTAGCCAAATTGGTTTTGGCAGGAGCAGCGGTCCCGAGTTGGACACAACGCGATGATTTTCCATACAATCTGCCACAAAGCGCCGTTGATGATTTAATTATTTTAAACTATCAGGATCGTCCAAAACTGCTTTCCAATTTCGCAAAGATATTTTCAGCTACCGAAACTTCCTTAAATGAAGGGATTGGTAATTGGCTGAACGGGATTGGACTAAGTGCATCATCACATGCAACGGCAGAATGTCTGGTTGCTCTGCGTGATACGGACCTGAGACCTGATCTGGAGAAAATAACTATTCCGACATTAATTATGCATGGGAAAAAAGATAAAATTTGCTCATTCGACCTTGCGGAACAAATGAAAGCCGGAATCCAAAATTCGAGCCTCGTTGCTTTTGAAAAAAGCGGTCATAGTTTGTTCCTGGAAGAAACTCAAAAGTTCAACACCGAACTGATCAAATTTGCGAATACATGAACTGAATGACAGGCACTTTATAAAAGAAGACACATGGGAAACAGGAAAACAAATCAGATAAAAAAAGTATTGATCGCTTTAGATTATGACCCAACCGCACAAAAGGTGGCTGAGGAGGGATACAACTTAGCTAAAGCGATGGGAGCTGAAGTCATTCTGTTGCATGTCATATCAGATCCGGTGTATTACTCCACAACAGAATATTCACCAATTCTGGGATTCAACGATTATGCCGGTATTGGTTCCTTTCAATTGGAAAATACGGAAGGACTGGTAAATGCCGCTCAACATTTTCTTGATAAAACCAAGCGGCATTTGGAAGACCCAGCGATTCAAACAGTTGTAAAGGAAGGAGACATTGCTGACGCTATTTTGAAAATATCGAAAAGCTTACATGTTGATCTCATTGTGATGGGTTCGCATAGCCGGAAATGGCTGGAAAATATTTTGATCGGAAGCGTTGCTAAAGAAGTTTTAAATCACACACCGATACCACTTTACATTATACCGACTAAAAAACGTGACTGATTAGTTCTACTTTAACAGATTAAAAAAAGCGATTAAATCATTGATTTTTCTTTAGCTTGTATTTGTTTTAGTTGTTGATTATTAGTATTCTAGAAGTGTAAGAGAAGAACAAAATTTATCGTTCAGAGCAATGTTTAATACAACTTAAAAAGAAAATCGATATGGAAAAACACTTAGCCTCTGTAACACAGAGGCTAAGTGATCACCTTACATCTTATCAGACAAAGAGATATAAATAACTCGTATTTAAGAATTTAGATGCGTTAAAGTAGAATTAGTAGGAATGAGAAAATTTTTGATTGCCCCATTGCTTTGTTTTTTTGCTCTTTTTGGATATACTGTGCCAAATAGATTGCCTGAACAGGCGGAAGTGACCTATCAAATTATCATTAATGGAAAACCAAGAACCGATGTACCGGCAATCAACCTGTTGTGTTCTTCCTCCGCATCAAAATCGTGGACAGAGAATACTTCGGCAAAACTTATTTCAGGAGTGGCCAAAGAGGCAAATTACATCGATTTTCAGAATAAAACTACATTCCAACTGGCTCAATTTTCAGACGGAACAATCATAAACACACCTTTGGTGTTTTCTGAATATCCGGTTTTGACTCAAACCGATGAAACCGCCACAATATTAGGTTACATCTGTAAAAAAGTAAAAACTTCGTTACGGTCAAATTCAATCGACATTTGGTATACCGGCGATTTGGATGTGAAAGGAACACCGGCAATGGCTTATGGAATTCCGGATGGATTGGTGTTGAAAATAGTCAGGAATGGAAATTATGAACTGGTAGCAACCGATGTAAAGATCCTGAAAAAGAAAGATCAGGTCGGGATTCTTCCGGAGGAAAGAGGTGAAACGATGGATTCGCCTTTATACAAACACCGGATAACAGAGAATTTGATAACAACCGTACCTGTGTTTACCAACGAACAAATCAGTTTCGGGAATGAAATCAACAATCCCATTGATGCTGATTCGGAAAAAACATTTAAATATTCGTCAGGAACGGTTATCCTGAAAAGGGTGAAATTACCCGTTGTGCCTGACGACACCCAGTTATTTGTTGAATTGTATCAGCATTCAAACGGCGACGCGTACGACCGGACAGGCTCCGTTTTTCTGATTCCGGAGGATAAAGAACATTCGTTTTTGGAAGGATTAAGAAATGGAACCGGTCATCTGCCCGTGTTTCAGGCAAAGAACGGGAAAAAGTACCAGGGAGTTGTTGCCACTGAAAAATTTTTGCCACTGATCGAGATTATGCGGTTTTTTACTTCATTCGGAATTGGCCAGTTTAACGACAACGTCAAGGTTTACGGACAACAATGGGAAGACTCAACTCTTTACAAACAAGAAATAACCGAATTGTTGCCTTTGCTTCAGGGTGAACGTTGGATTGGCGTATTTATCGGCAATTACGATAAGGGTGGTCATCGTGTCAGTCTTAAACTGAAATATTACCCGGGAAGTATGGAAATTGAAGATAAACCATCGAAGAAATATTGGGTATCGCCACTTTTTAACACACTTAATGTGATGGAAATGTCGGGGCAGGAATATGGAACTATGTTCGAAAACGACTCGCTGAAAGTTGATTTTGAAGTTCCTGAAGGAGTGAAAAATATACGGATGCGCTACATAACCACCGGACACGGCGGATGGGGTGGCGGAGATGAATTTAACCAGAAGCAAAATACAGTATTGCTCGATAACCAGGTTTTGTTTCAGTTTACGCCCTGGCGAAGCGATTGCGCCACTTTCCGTCGGCTTAATCCTGCCTCCGGAAATTTCTGGAACGGAGTTACATCAAGCGATTACAGCCGTTCGGGCTGGTGTCCGGGAACGGCTACAAATCCGGCATATTATCCTATTCCTGATTTATCTTCCGGCCATCATCAGATTAAAGTAGCCATACCAATGGGCAAGAGTGAAGGCGGAAGTTTTAGCGCATGGAATGTTTCGGGAGTTTTGATAGGAGAATACTAATAAAAAATGAGCAGTTACAACGTTCGGTTGGCAAGAATTCGCTTCTCCTGTTTCCGGTCTCCATTTACTTTGGTTCATGCACCAAACTTTTTGCCTTTTGCCCGAAATAAAATCAGGATATCTCCGGAATTGGCCTGAAAAAATTATATTTTTGTAGCCCTTAATACCGGGGCTGACTGGTTTTGACAGCGGGTAGAAGAGGTATGTAAGCATGACGGGCCTTGAGCGCACAGCCCGTAAATCTCGGCGTTCAAAATTCAATTGGCGAAAATAACTACGCTCTTGCTGCGTAATCGAACTAAGTAGATTACACTTTATTCCGGTATTAGATACTGGAACGAGACATCACCCGGGTGCTATTTCCCTGAAGCGGCCCGATCTGGTGGTGCAAAAAAATCGGGGATAGTGGTTGTCTTTCTCCGGGACTTCTGCAAAAATTAAGGAGATAAGGTAAAAGTCGGTGGCCCTGATCCAGCTTTTATTCGAAAATTAAGTCTGGGGATAAGCATGTAGAAAGCATATTGCTTCCTCGTTTGGACGCGGGTTCGATTCCCGCCAGCTCCACTTTTTCAAGAAGCATTTCAAAGCAAACTCCTGTAAATACCACATTTACAGGAGTTTTTTATTTTTGAAAAATGCATATAAATGCATTTAAAAGCATCTACCAAGGTGCAAATTCGGGAGTTGACCCGAAAAACAAAATTACTCCCGAATTTGCACCTTGAATGCTTATATTGCGTTGAAATGCAGTGTTTTGCATTTCATGTTCTTTCATTGCTAAAGTATATTTACTAACAAAAATTAAAAGATTTAGTATGAAAAACAAGAAACTTATGCAGTTAGATTTGTTGTTCGCAAAAAACAAGGTTGCTCAAAATGATAAATCGCCTCTTTCAGTGCGAGTTACAGTAAATGCCCAACGAGTTGAAATGTCTTTAGGTCGGTATGTAACTGAAAGTATTCGGGATGAAAAGATGCAGAAATGTAAAGGTAGCACAAGAGAAGCAAAAGGGACTATATGAAAATGCTTTCGGATAATACTCTTGAATTCTGAATTGTTTGTAAATTAGTTCTACTTTAACACATTTAAATTCATAGAAACGAGTTATTTATATCTCGTTGTCTGATCAGATGTAAGGTGATCACTTAGCCTCTGTGTCACAGAGGCTAAGTGTTTTTCCATATCGATTTCCTTTTTTAAGTTGTATTAAACATTGCTCTGAATGAACGATAAATTTGTTCTTCTCTTACACTTCTAGAATACTAATAATCAACAACTAAAACAAATACAAGCTAAAGAAAATCAATGATTTAATCGCTTTTTTAATCTGTTAAAGTAGAATTAGAATAAGATAGAAATAGAAGTAAGACCCTATTGGAATATCCGGTCAATTTTATTGGCCAGATCAAAATCCAACTGAGTGATACCTTTAGCTTCATGATTGGTTAAAGCGATACTTACCTTATTGTACGAATTGCTCCAGTCCGGATGGTGGTTCAATTTCTCAGCTTCAAGCGCAACAGCGGTCATAAACGAAAAGGCCTGCACAAAAGTTTTGAACTTAAAATCACGGATAATCGTATTCTTTTCAAGGGTCCAGTCCTTTAAATTTTCTTTCAGAAAACTTAAAACTTCTTGTTCTGTGAATGTTTTCATGGATACATTTTTAATTGGGGTTCATTTCAAAAAAAATCTTCAGGTCAGTTGATAAAGGCCAATGCCTGACAGACACATTATTTATTATGAATTTCCGGTTATGTACCTAGGTTATCCTTTGCCGTCAGCTTCATCTGACGAACAGATTGATGAACTCAGCTAATGGTTTTAGCCACAGCTTATGGGGCTAAAGCCCAGATATCTAATCTTTCTTTTAACCGTTGACTGAAGTCAACGGCAAAGGATATCAGCTCTGTATTTATCTGTTTAGGTAAACAAACGGATACTCAAATTATTTATTAAACAAACTAGAATATAAAGTGTTCATAATAAATAATTTATAATTTTTCAGGCAAAACCATTATCAGTAATGGCGAATTAAGAGTTGAAAAATAATAGGAGGATAATGCCGAAGGCATGACAGGATTATAGCAAATCAGGATGAAAAAGAGTTAAAATGCCGAAGGCATGACATCACCCTACCCGCGGCAGGCGGGCACTTCGTGGTTTAAGACATCTTTCTCCAACATTCTCTACAATCATTACAACCCTTCAGGTTTAAAAATCCAACCCTTGATTCTCATTGGTAATTAAATCAGATGATTTGGATAACGTTCTAAAAAAAATAAGATGATGAACTACAGAACAGAAACCGATACCATGGGAGAAATACAAGTGCCCGCCGATAAATATTGGGGAGCACAAACACAGCGATCGTTTCAGAATTTCAGGATTGGTCCGCCTGCATCCATGCCCATTGAACTGATTCATGCGTTTGGTTATTTGAAGAAGGCGGCAGCTATGACCAACCATAAACTTGGATTATTATCCACCGATAAAATGACGGTAATTTCGCAGGTGTGCGATGAAATTATTTCAGGAAAATTGGATGATCAGTTTCCGCTGGTTATCTGGCAAACCGGTTCGGGAACCCATACCAATATGAATGTGAATGAGGTTATTGCAAACCGGGCTCATGTTTTATCGGGCAATCAATTAGACGAAGGAAAGCGGTTGATTCATCCAAACGATGATGTAAACAAGTCGCAATCGTCGAACGATACTTTTCCAACCGCCATGCACATTGCCGCCTGCCGTAAGATTGTTGAACACACGATTCCGGCCATAGAAATCCTGAAAAACACCCTGGCCGGAAAATCAAAAGATATGGTTCAGATTATAAAGATTGGTCGTACCCATTTTATGGATGCCACCCCTATTTCGCTCGGGCAGGAATTCTCCGGTTATGTGTCGCAACTGGAGCACGGGATAAAAGCCTTGAAAAATACACTGCCGCATCTTTCAGAATTAGCCCTTGGCGGAACTGCTGTAGGTACAGGTTTAAATGCTCCTGATGGTTACGACAAAGAAGTTGCGGCAACGATTGCCCGCTTAACAAACCTGCCATTTATTTCTGCTGAAAACAAATTCGAATCTCTGGCAGCCAATGATGCATTGGTTGAAACGCACGGAGCAATCAAACAGTTGGCCGTCAGCCTGATGAAAATTGCAAACGACATCCGGATGCTGGCCTCCGGTCCCCGTTCAGGAATTGGGGAAATAACAATCCCGGCAAATGAACCTGGCTCATCCATTATGCCGGGCAAAGTAAACCCGACTCAGGTAGAAGCAATGACCATGGTTTGCGCGCAGATTATCGGAAACGATACCACCATTTCTATTGCAGGTTTAAGCGGCCAGTTCGAACTCAACGTTTATAAACCGGTCATGATTAATGCCCTTTTGCAATCGGCTGCGCTTATGGCAGATGCCTGCCGATCGTTCAACGATCATTGTGCCATTGGAATCGAACCCAATTTGGCACGGATTAACGAAAACCTTACTAATTCATTGATGCTGGTAACGGCATTAAACCCACATATTGGTTATGACAATGCGGCCAAAATCGCTAAAAAAGCCTATGCTGAAAACACAAGTTTAAAGGAAGCCGCTTTAAAACTTGCGCTTTTAACCGAACAGCAATTTGAGGAATGGGTTGTTCCTCAGGATATGATTGGGCCAATAAAATAGTTAGGATTTACCTGATATTTCAGTAGCCAAATGTGTGAATAATGTAATTTATAGCAAAAGTTATGTAACGCTTCCCACGGGCAGACTTTTTACTTTTAGCGTGTTACTTAAATTTCAGCAACCCTGCCCCGCCAGAAGCGGTAAATCCAAAAAAGAGATACAATGCAAAAAGACAAATTGGAAAAACTTGCTTCGGAAAGAAGTAATCCTTGTGTCACCATTTCTATGAATACGCCACATGGCAATCCCAACAATCTGCAAGATATTATTGAATTCCGGGAGCTTCAAAAAGTGGCTCACAATCATGTAGTAGACGAATTTGGCCAACATCCGGTGAGTAATTTGCTGTGGAAAATTGATAACCTTGAACACGAAATAGATTTCAGATACAATTTGAGTAGCATTCACTTTTTTCTGTCTGATTCAACTTCAGAAATCGTAAAATCATCATGGCCAACTTTGCAAAACGTGGTGTCGGTTGCTGAAAGTTTTGTGATCAAACCTTTAATTAAAGACTTTAACCGCACTGAAGAGTATCTTATTTTGGCACTTTCCCAGACGGATGTTCGGTTGTTGCGTGCCACTAACGATACGATTTCAGGAGAAATACCGGTTGATGATTTCCCATTTGATCAAAACCCACATTTTTTAGCCGATCAGGAAAAATCAGGAAATAGTAAACAAAGCGACAATTTCATCCGTGAATTCTTTAATAACATCGACAAGGCAGTGCTGAAAATTCACCATAAAACCGGGATGAATGTTGTGGTGATTTGTACCGACAATAATTGGAGCAAACTGCTACAGGTTGCCGACCAACCATCTGTTTATTATGGAAATGTCAGCTTAAATTCCAGCGATACAGCAAATCAGTCCATCGCGGCGGAAGCCTTCCAGATAGTAAATAGAATTCAGGAAGAAAGCAGAGCTAAGGCTATTCAGGAAATGAAAGAAGCGGCCGGCCATGGAAAGACAATTACCAATTTACTTGATATCTATAATGCAGTTAAATCAGGCAGAGGCGATTTGCTGATTATGCATGATGATTATCATCAGTCGGTAAAAATGGATGGACAATATTCCTTCCATTTAGTGGATGATGTGACCCTTCCGGGTGTAATCGACGACATTACCAGTGACATTGCCTGGGAAGTGATTTCTAAAAAAGGTCGTGTCCTATTTACAAATCAGGAAGAATTCAATACTTTTGGGAACATTGCATTGAAAGTGCGGTATTAAAGACCGAAGTCGGAAGACGGAAGACAGAAGACGGAAGTTTTTCGTACTTAGGACTCCGGACTCCGGACTTCTAACTTCTAACTTTTGATTAACTTCTTCACAATTCATAAAAAGATGACTTTCATAGATTACTATAAAATTCTTGGGATCGATAAAACAGCAACTGCAAAAGACATCAAAAATGCCTACCGGAAGCTGGCGCGGAAGTATCATCCCGATTTGAATCCAAATGATACAGATGCTAAAAAGAATTTTCAGCAGATTAATGAGGCCAATGAAGTGCTGAGTGATCCCGTAAAACGGAAGAAATACGATGAATACGGAGAAAACTGGCAACATGCCGAAGAATTCGAAAAACAAAAACAATATCAGGGTCAATCTTCCGGTTCGCGGGGGGCAAGACATTCAGGATCGGAATACGGAGGAGATTTTTCCGAATTTTTTGAATCCATGTTCGGTGGATTTGGCGGTGGAAGATCAGGTAGCAGCCGGCAAATGAGATTCAGGGGAGAAGATTATTCGGCTGAAATCCGTCTTGAGCTCATCGAGGCCTTTAAAACTCACCAGCAAACGATAATCGTAAATGGTAAAAACATCCGGATCACCATCCCCGCCGGAATTGAAAACGGACAAACTATAAAAATTTCGGGACATGGTAGTCCAGGTGTAAATGGAGGGCCGAATGGTGATTTATACATTACATTTTCTGTGGCCAATCATCCCGTGTTTAAACGATTAGAGAATAATCTCTATGCTACCGTCGATCTGGATTTATACACAGCCGTATTGGGTGGCGAATTGATTCTGGATACCCTTGATGGACAGGTTAAACTGAAAGTAAAACCTGAAACTCAAAACGGAAGTAAAGTAAAGCTGAAAGGCAAAGGGTTTCCGGTATATAAAAATGCAGGGCAATTTGGAGACTTATTCATTACCTACTTGGTTAAAATACCTGTGAATTTAACGGATAAACAAAAACAATTATTCACCCAATTGTCAAAATCCTGAATTATGCAAACTGAATATTTAATAGCTGTTGACGAATTCTGTGCAAATCACGATATCGAAGTTTCGTTTATCCGTTCATTGCAAGAAACCGGCCTGATAGAAATTACCACCATTGAAGATGCAGGATTCATTGATTTTCAACAACTTCAGCAACTGGAAAAATATGTGCGATTCTATTATGAGTTGGATATTAATCTGGAAGGAATTGAAACGATCCGGCATTTATTGCAGCGCGTAAACGACTTGCAACAAGAAATTACGGCACTCCGGAACAGGCTTCGACTCTACGAAGGCGACTTCAGGTGAGACTAAACTTTCCTGATGAAAAGTGTGAATCATGTAACTTTTCAGGGAAATTATGTAATGCTTTTCAGGGAAAATCGGCTCATATTTACGGCATAACTGATTATCTCTCCATTTTAAAACAAAACCGATGTACGCACAAAAACAATCCGGAATAAGTCCTCAATCTCTGGTTAAACTGCTGGAAAGTGATGACGACAAGGTACGCACAAGAGCCCGAAAGGCTTTAGTTGTAATAGGCAAACAAGCAGTTTCGTCCTTATCTCAGGTACTCGAAAATTCCAAAATATACAAGGCTCGCTGGGAAGCAGCCAAAGCGCTCGGCGAAATTGGTGATATAAAATCAATTCCCATCCTGGTAAAAACGCTGGAAGACCCGGAGAGTGATGTGGCCTGGCTGGCAGCAAAGGCTTTGGAAAAATTCAGAAAAGCTGCCTGGCCCGAACTTTTGCACACACTAGTTAAACGGGGATCAGATTCGGTTCAGTTACAACAAGGAATTCATCATATCCTGCGGAACCAAAAAATGGAAGGCTATAACGATCTGCTGGACAACCTTCGGTCAGCACTCGAAACAGGCTCTGTTCCCGAAAATATTTCACCAGCCGCCTCCAATATTCTGGAGCGAATGAAGAAACAATCGGGACTAAAATAAACGAGACATCCCGAGTACTCGGGACAACAAATATGAATTTGATGAAAACCGCATAGGCACATAGGGCGCAATAGAAATAATAAAACTATGTGTCCTGTGTGTCTATGTGGTTAATTAACAACTCGCAGAACTTTGATTGAAAAATAAACACGTCGAAATGAAGATGGCTCCTGTTTTTAAAACGGTTTTAAAGACTCTCATCTGGATGGTCATCATTGGTGTGCTTTTATTCCTGCTGGTTGCTGCATTAATCCAGATTCCATCTATTCAAACAAAGATTGTTCAGTACGCTACCACTTTTGTCAGTAACAAAACGCACACAAAAGTTGAAATCAAAAAGGTCAGCATCGCATTCCCCAAATCCGTAGTTGTTGAAGGCATTTACCTCGAAGATCTTAAAAACGACACGTTACTTTACGCCGGAAGGGTAAAAGTAAACATCGCGCTTTATGACTTATTCTCCCATAAAATAGCCGTCAGTTCGCTCGGTCTGAAAGAGGCAACCCTTAGGCTAAACAGCACCAAAACAGACTCACTGTTCAACTACAATTTCCTGATTACTGCTTTTAGCGATACGACCAAACAGGTAAAGAAGGATACCGCTACATCATCAAACTGGACATTTAGCCTGGATAAAGTGAACCTGGAAAACATCCGGGTTCGTTATAACGACGAATATGGCGGAATGGACATAGCAGCAAATCTCCGGAATCTGGAATTGAAAATGGATGAGATTGATCTGGAAAAATCCATTTACAATATTGATGATCTTTTAGTCGAAGGATTAAAGTCAAATATCCTGATGAAGGAATCTTCAAATGCGTCAAGTTCAAAAAGTGTTCTGCCTAAAATTTCAGCGAAAAACCTGGAAATCATCAGTTCTGAAATAAACTTCACCGATTCAGTTGGGAAACTCGCCCTGTTTTCAACCATCCAACAGGCAAAACTAAAAGAGGCGTCCATCGATCTGCAACAGCAACAATTGACGGCGGAAACAATCGGTCTGGAGAAAAGCGAAATCACTTACAACAACTTCGCACCAACAGATTCAACGTCCATTGTTTCGGCCTCTTCTTCAGGAAATGACTGGAAAATTTCGGTAAAAAACATCAGTCTCGACGACAATTCCATCGCGTACAATTCCGGGAACAAGCCGGAACTGAAAAATTCATTTGATCCGGATCATTTGAAATACAATCATTTTACGCTTGAAGCAAACGATTTGAATTTCTCGCAGGACCGGACAAACGTTTCGGTTACAAAATTCAGCGTCATCGATCAGAACAACTTTGCAATCAATAACTTCTCCGCTGATTTCAAAATGGATCAACACTCCGTTACGGCCAGCAGGCTGAAAGCCGGCACCCCCCACTCTACCCTGGATGCGGATTTCAACATACAATACGCTTCCTTGTCCACGTTGATTGATTCGCTGCAATTCAGTAACCTGAATCTGGATTTGCGAAATTTAAGTTTCAAAAACTCTGATCTGATCTATTTTAAGCCCGATCTGGTTGCTCAGCCGTTCTTTAAAGACAGTCAGACCGTTACCACCGCTTCAGGGCAACTAAGCGGGCCGATGAATGATCTGACCGGTAAGAATCTGGTACTGAAAACCGGTGTGAATACAATCGTAGAAACAGATTTCTCGATCAAAGGAATGCCTGAATATAAAACCGCTTATTACGATTTCCCGAGCCTGAAAATAACTTCCGGAAAGAAAGATCTTGAAATGCTGGCCGATACACTGATGCCTGAAAGCATTGAACTACCTGAAAATATTGGTTTGCAGGCTGTTTTTAAAGGCCGGATAAAGTCCTTCGAGGCAGCTGCAAACATGATCAGCAGTTTTGGAGACGCCAAGCTGAAGGCCTCGGTTGATCCGGATGAAAATTTCAGCGGCAACTTGAACCTGAGTAATTTGGATTTGAGCCGGGTGCTCAAAGATACAGCAATGTACGGACCGGTTTCGTTAACTGCCGAAGCCAACGGGCAAGGCCTGGATTTAAAAACGATGAACGCGAAAATAAAGGCTGAAGCAACAACAATAACCCTGAATAAATACACCTATCACGATTTAAAAATGGATGGTTCTGTTGCCGGACGAGTATTCGAAGGGAAAATAAACCTGAAAGATAAAAATGCCGAATTCGACATGGACGCCTCAGCAAACCTGAATCCGGGTCAGGAACAGTTTCAGTTTCGGTTGAACTTACCGGGAGCGGATCTTCAGAAACTCCATTTCAGCCAAACTGATTTGCGGATTGGATTGGTTGTCACCGCCGATTTTAAAGGGAAATCAGTCGGTGACTTGAATGGGAAGGCAAAAATTGCCAACCTGGTTCTTGCCCACGAAGCGCAAAAATATGCGCTCGATTCGGTCGTGTTTACCTCAGTTAATGAACCAAATAAAAGTGAATTCAACGTCAGTAGCGCTGTGATTGATGTTAAATACTCCGGAAGTGTTTCTCCGTTCAACCTTCCCTCTGAAATTGGGCAATTCATCAGCCAATATTTCCAGGTATCTGATTCTGTTTCAACCAACAAGAAGAATCGGCTTCAGGATTTCAATTTTGAGATTCAGCTACACAATCATCCCATTTTGTCAGAAATTGTCTTTCCAGAATTACACGAATTCCAGCCAGGAATCATCCAGGGAAGTTTCGACAGCCTGAAAAACAACCTAAAACTGGATGCCACCATCCCCAAAATGATTTACGGATCGACTGAAATAAACGACTTCACGATGGAAGTGAATTCTGATTCGAAGGCCTTGAATTACCGGATTTCATGCAGAAACATTTCAAATTTATTGGCAAGTCTGGACAATTTTTTAATTGACGGAAATCTGGCGGACAACAAAATAAACACCACATTTTCATCGCTTGACGAGAAGAAAAACAAGAAACTACAGATCAGTTCTCAGATAATCAGGGATAAAGCCAACTACAAACTAACGCTCGATCCGGCTGATTTTTACCTGATGCATGAAAAATGGAATATTGCCGCCGACAATTCCATCGAGTTTGGGAAACAGGGATTTTTAATCCATCATTTTTTCCTGAACGACGACGAAAGCCAGATTAATGTCGCTTCGGTAAACGACCAATTTAATGATGACCTGAATATTGAATTAAAGAATCTGGCGTTGGGCGATATTTCAGGAATTTTTGAGAAGGACAGCAGTTTAGTTCAAGGAGTTGTTGACGGCAATGTATTGCTGAAACGCGTTAACAATTCGTACGGATTAATTGCCGATGCTAAAATTAGGAACCTGATTGTCAGCAATATTCCTATCGGTAATCTGACTGTCAAGGCGGAGAATCCGACTACCGAAAAATTCAATATCGATTTGAGGTTGTCAGGCGCAGAAAATAATTTAACGGCAAATGGATCTTATGTGCCAAATGGCGGCGATCAGTCCATCCACATCAATGCAGCAATTCAATCGCTTTCGCTGCAAACGGTTCAGGCGTTTTCGATGGGAGCAATTACCAAAGCGTCAGGCAACCTGACGGGTAACTTCCAGATTGAAGGAAACACAACTTTGCCCGAAATAACCGGAGAACTGTCGTTCAACGACGCGTTTATCACGCCCGCGTTTCTGAATAATCCGCTGGAATTAAAGCATGAAACCTTTCAGTTGAAGAAAGATGGAATCTATTTCAATTCGTTTACCATTTTAGATCAGGAAAAACATACGGCGATTCTCGATGGAGTTGTCAACATGAACCAATTCAGCGATTTTAAATTTGCCTTGAATGTAAATACGAAAGATTTTTTGCTCTTTAACACGACACACGATGACAATAAGGAATTCTACGGGCGCATGATCATTGATAGTAAAATCGGGATATCCGGACCGATGTCGCTTCCGGTTGTGAACGCGAAAATCAAATTAAAAAAAGGCTCCAACTTTACTTTTGCCGTTCCTGAAGATCAGCTAACCACCGACAAAGGCGAAAATGTGGTCGAATTTGAAACCGGGAACAATCTCAATCCGATTTTATACCGGGCAGAGAAAAAAGAAGTCCAGAAATCGAGTTTAACCGGGTTCGATGTTTCGTCTATTCTCGAAATCGATAAAGAGGCAACACTGCGCCTGTTAATGGATCCTTCGTCGGCTGATTCACTGGTGGTTAGAGGTGATGCTGCATTAAGTTTCACCATTGACCGCAGTGGAAAAATGAGCCTTACCGGCGCTTATAATCTGAATGACGGCAGCTACATGGCATCGCTGGAATCGATTATTAAAAAGAAATTTGATATTGATCGCGGAAGTACAATTATATGGAACGGAGATCCATACGACGCAGAAATATCGATCAATGCAAGGTATCCGGTTCGGGCTTCGCCCATCGATTTGATGTCGGACCAAATGTCGGGATTGAGTGAAACCGACCAGAATGGCTACAAACAGCGTTACCCGTTTTTAGTACTTCTGAAATTACGGGGAAAAATTTTGCAGCCTGAAATCAGTTTTGAAATACAATTGCCACCTGACGAAAAGGGCATTTTGAGTGGCGCGGTCAATCAAAAGCTGAGCATGTTAAATGAAGATGAATCGGCACTGAACAAACAGGTTTTTGCCTTGCTGGTATTGGGCCGGTTTATTCAGGAAAATCCATTGCAAACCGAAACGGGTGGAACTTCCAATTTAGTTCGCGCCACAGTGGGTAAATTTTTATCGCAACAGCTAAATCAATGGAGTTCGAAAGTGCTGCCCGGTGTGGATTTAAGTTTTGACATTCAATCCTATAACGATTATCAAACGGGGCAAGCACAGGGAAGAACCCAGGTGGACATTGGTTTAAAGAAGCAACTTTTTGGCGAACGGCTGAGTATCCAGCTTGGCGGATCGGTAGATGTTGAAGGTGAAAAGGCCAGCCAAAATTCGGCAAGTAATATCACCAGTGATGTCGATGTTGAATATAAACTGACAAAAGATGGCCGTTATCGGTTGAAGGGGTTCAGGCATAATCAATACGAGGGTGTTATTGAAGGCCAGTTGGTCGAAACCGGCGCCGGAATAATTTATGTCCGCGATTTCAATAAATGGAACGAATTCCTGAAGTCGAAAAAAAGAACAGGAGTGACACGCTGAAAGTAACGAAAAACAAATGAAGCTATATGGAAATGAGGCAATAATAGAGATAAAATGATGATAGCCTTTGAAATTTATAAAAGCCATTTAAACTCACCCCAAAGACAGATAACTCTGTCTTCACCCCTCTCTACGCGTAGAGAGGGGCAACGCACCTCGGTGCGTTGGGGTGAGTCATGTGAAAAAAGTAAGCAAATACTCCAAAACATTTTCTATCTGATTTTAACTGCTCTGCTTTTTGTGTCTTGCAGCGGAACGAGGCATCTCCCTTCCGGAGAAAAGCTTTATACGGGTGCGGAAATAAAACTGGAATCGACAACCGACATCAACAAAAAACAGATAAAAACTGTGGTAGAAGGTGCTTTTCGTCCGGAGCCGAATAAAGTGTTTTTAGGCTTGCGACCTCGTGTTTGGATGTATAATACCGCCGGAGAAAATCCGAAAACCAAATTAGACAAATGGCTCCGGAAACACGGAACAGCTCCGGTTTTGCTAAGCGAAGTGAAGCCGGCAGTTACTTCCACAATTATTGATGCGACGCTTTTTAACAACGGATTTTTCAAAAGCTACACCGAATATCAGATTGCTGATAAAAAACATACAGCGGAAGTGGTTTACACCAGTCACATCCGTGAGCCCTATAAAATTAAAGAACTAAGCTATGCTGTTTCAGACGATAGTTTAAATAATCTGATCATCAGGGAAAAGAAAAAATCGCTGATTAAAACCGGAGAAGAATATAACCTGGATCGGTTAAAAAACGAGCGGGAACGCATCGATGGGGAATTAAAAAACAATGGATATTTCTATTTCAATCCTGATTATCTCCTTTTTAAAGCCGATACTTCGGAAGCAAATCATTCGGTTAACCTGAAACTCACCCTGAAAGACAGTGTTCCGCAAAATGCGCTGACCGTTTACCGCATCCATAAAGTGGTGATTGATCAGGATTATTCGTTAAGTGAAGACGCTGCCGAGGTGAAGAAAGATACCATGATGTTTCAGAACACGGTGTTCATGGTGAATCATGAAGTACCAGGCATCAACCCGAAAGAAATACTCCGATCGGTTTACCTGAAAAAGAATGAAATCTTTTCGCGGAAAAATCACGCCATCACGCTGAACCGACTGATGTCGCTGGATAATTTCAAATTTGTGCGGGTGAAATTTACCGATAGTGACACCACTGCTGCCGGATATCTGGATGTAACCATTTTAATGACCCCGATGCCGAAACGCACCTTCAGGGCTGAAATGGATTTGGTTACCAAATCAAATAACTTTACGGGGCCGCGAATGAATCTCAGTCTTCAGAACCGGAACACCTTTCATGGCGCCGAAATCCTGAAATTAAACATGGCCGGATCGTTTGAGGCACAATTGAACGGAACCGGGAAAAACCGGTATTCCTATTCCTGGAATCCGCAGCTTGATCTGACTTTTCCCCGATTTATTACGCCGTTTAATATCCACCAGACACAAAGCATTTACATTCCCAAAACCAACTTTTCACTTTCGTACAACTATTTAAAAAGAGTGGACTATTTCGACATGAAGACCTTCCAATTCGGATACAGTTACAAGTGGAAAGAAAATATCCTAAAAGAACACGAATTGACTCCAATAAGTGTGAGCTTTTCTACCATTGGAAATAAGTCAGTTGCATTTGACTCCTTGCTCAATTCCAATCCCTATCTGAAAAAAAGTTACGAAGAACAATTTATTGCCGGAGGAAGCTATTCGTTTACCTACAACGAACAAGTACTTCAGGGCAAGAAGATGCAATACTTTTTCCATGCTACCACCGAGTTTGCGGGAAATGCCTTTTCGCTGGCGAAGAACATTGCAGGTGAGAAAATCTCGTCAGCCAATCCCTCCAAAGTGATTGGTTCTGTCTATTCTCAGTTTGCCAAATTAAGCCTGGAAGGCCGTGGCTATTACAATTTCAAGGATAAAAACAGTTTAGCGATGCGGATTTTTGCAGGAGTAGCTAAACCCTATGGAAACTCTTCGGTATTACCATACTCCAAGCAGTTTTTCAGTGGCGGACCGAACAGTCTTCGGGCTTTTCAGGTTAATTCCGTCGGTCCGGGTACCTATAATCAGAAAACCGATACATTGGGGATTTTACAAATTGGTGGTGATATAAAGCTGGAAGCGAATGTAGAATATCGTTTTGGCATTTACCGCTATTTTAAAGGAGCTTTGTTTGTCGATGCCGGAAACGTATGGCTGCAAAAATCAAATCCTTCAAACCTGGGAAGCCCCTTCCTGTTTTCGAAGTTTATGGATCAACTGGCAGTCGGCACAGGCTTCGGACTTCGGGTTGATGTTTCTTTCTTCGTTTTACGGTTCGATCTGGCCATGCCATTGCGGAAGATTCCAGAGCCCGGAGATAATTTCAGGTGGGTAACCAATGAGATAAACTTCGGAAGTTCGGCCTGGAGAAAAGATAACCTGGTTTTGAATGTAGCAATTGGGTATCCGTTCTAGTCCCAACCTGTGAATGATGTAACTTTTTCCTGAAATTGTGTAACACTTTCAGGCTTGAAAGCAATCACCTTTGAAGAATTAATTAGTTACACATTAAAAACAGAAAAATGAAGAAAACAATTTTAACAATGGCTGCAATTGCATTTATTGCGATAACAGCTTCAACGTCTTATGGACAGAATATTGATAAAAAATCTGAAAAAGCCAGAGAAAATATTTTGGAAGGCAAAAAGGATGTGATTGATGCAAAACAGGATTTAAAGGTAGCCCAAAAGGACTCAGTTGCTGATTATCAAAACTTTAAAAAAGAGGCAGAGGCTAAAATTCTGAACAACGAAAAAAGCCTGGCGGATTTAAAAGTAAAAGTTTCGAAAGCGGATTTAAAAGATAAAGCCGAATACGAAAAGAATCTCGCTGCTTTGAAACAAAAAAATGAGAACCTGAAAAAACGTCTTGTTGATTATAAACTGAATGGAGAAACCAAATGGTCCTCTTTCAAAACTGAGTATAACAACGATATGGATGAATTGGAAAAAGAACTAAAGAATTTTACCGTCGAAAATAAAAAGTAGACTTTAAAAGCAAATATTTAAAGGCTGGTTTTAAACCAGCCTTTTTTTTCTATATGAGTATCCGTTATTTTACCTCAAATGAAAAATTTCCCTTTGTATACAGACTGGCCTCGTCCGGAGAGCCGAAAAAGAAGTGAAGACGGCGTTAAAAAATTTTTTCTGTTTGAGCCGCAGGTGAGTTTAAAAGATTTTAGCCGTCGGGCGCTGGTTTTTCGAGCGATGCGGATGCACCCTTGACTTTTTTTGATTCCTTTTTTGTGTCAAGACAAAAAAGGAATTGGGGTCACAGGGACATTACACATTAAACAATGAACTCAGACTTTTCGGAGCGGACTCACAATTAATTTACCAGAAGCTATCATGAAGAAACTCATTGCTTTAATAACTTTCACTTGTTTTGTTGTTGCCGGTTTTGCTCTAACACCGGCCTCGAAGGTAAATACTGATGTAAAATCAGACTCTTTGGTGCAAAAATTTTACGCCATTAATCACGATCCGCTTTACTGGTTTTCGTCGCGTAAAGGCATGAAAAGAGCGGCCGAATGGCTCACCATCCTTGAATCTGCCAAGAGTTATGGTTTGGTTTCGGATAAACGACAAATTGATCAGATTCGTGCTGAATTATTAAGCAGAAATAGCAAAGATAAGATCCGGAAAGAAAAGACCGACAAGCAGATAACAGCGCTGGTTTTAAACTTCATCAAAGAACTTCAGGAAGGATTTGTAACTTTTGAATACGATGAAGTAAGCGCTCCTCGTGATTCTGTATATATTTATCAGCTTAGGAATTCAAGGTACAAGGGACTGGTTTCGAAAATTGTTTCAAGGCTCGATTGTCGGGATCATGATTATTTAGTCCTGAAGAAATACCTGAAAGATTCCATCAAAACTACTGATTCGATAAAGTATAAAAAAATTGCTCTGGCCATGAATTACCGAAGGTTTCTCTCGGTGAATAAACACCCTGAATACATCGTCGCAAACATTCCTGAAACCGAAGTCCGCTATTACCGAAATAACCAGTTGGTTTTAAAAATGAAGACAGTGGTTGGCAAGAAGAAAAATCCTACCCCGACAATTGCATCGTACATCACGAATATTGTGACGTTTCCATTCTGGAACGTTCCTTTTTCGATAGCGTCCAAAGAGCTTTTACCCAAAGTGCAAAAGGACGAAAGCTACCTGGAGCGAAATAACTTTGAGGTAGTTGATGCAAAGGGAAACATTGTTGACGACTCGGACCTGAACTGGGCTGAATACACTGAAAAAACCTTTCCTTATTTTTTCCGCGAGTCGACCGGTCCGAACAATTCGCTGGGTATTTTGAAGTTTAATATGGGAAATCCATTCAGCATTTATTTACACGACACCAACCTGAAAGGAGCATTTGCGAAAGATTACCGGTTTCTGAGTCATGGTTGTGTGAGGTTGGAAAAACCCGTTGAACTAGCTGAAAAGCTTACCGATGGAAAGATTGATGCGCAGACAATAAAAAGCGGAAAGAAAGATCCTGAATCAAAAATAATCAGGTTAGATCAAAAGGTTCCGGTTTTCATTATTTATATGCCGGTAAGAGTTGACGGTGAAAAAGTAACTTTCCTGAAAGATGTTTACGGACTAATTCAATAATGACGAGCTGTAAATGTATTTAGTATCAGGATTATAAAGAAACAGGCAAGTTCCTCCCTTAATGGTTTCAATAATGGGTTTATTCAGGTCAGGCGGAAGTGCCGGACAACCGAAACTTCGCCCCAGTCTGCCATGTTTTTTTATGAAACTTTCGGTAGCATACTCAGCTCCGTGAATGATGATTGCACGTTTTACTGCCCGGTCGTTAATCCCTTTTTCAACGCCATCAATCAGCAGTGCAAAACCGGTGTGAGTGCCAACAATCGGGTTTTCAGTAATATAAAAACCCAGGCTGCTTTTCAAAGAACCTTCCTTGTTTGAGAAAGACTTCGCATACTCTTCCCCGGTGTTCCGTCCATGAGCCACATAAGTATTAAACAAGAGCTTTCTATTCTTCAGATCAATCACATACAAGCGTTTATTATTACTCGATTGAGAGTAATCAGCAATGGTGAGGATATTTGGGTTTTTCAATTTACCTTCGGAGTCAAGTTTATTTAAACCTCTGATTGCCAGATTAAATACATCTCTGGACAATCCGGTGTCAGCTAAGTTCACGGTAGCGTAAATATCATTATTCATTGCCTCGCCTGAACCGATTTCAGTAACGCGGGCATTGTTTACAACAGGTACCAGCAGGAAAAACAGATAAATTAGTATTCTTCTCATCCGGGTAAAGGTAATCTAATATTCAGGAAACCAAAACCGAAAGGTTCTCTGACCGCACAAAAGAAAACTCTTTCAATTAATTTATTGAAAATAAATGTATTATCCGAGATTAAAGTGTATCTTGCGCGAATATTTATTTTTATTAAAATTATCATGAATAAAGGAACAGTAAAATTTTTCAACGAATCCAAAGGATTTGGATTTATCAAAGACAGTGGATCAGATAAAGAATACTTTGTACACGTATCTGGTTTAAACGATCAAGTCAGAGAAAATGACGAAGTAACTTTTGACCTTCAGGATGGGAAAAAAGGATTAAATGCCGTAAATGTTAAGCTAGCTTAGTTTAAATATCATAAAGACATTTATTTTTTGAAGCCTTACATTACGTAAGGCTTTTTTTATTTCCCTGCCTTTCCTTTCCATCCCAAACTTCCTTCCAAAATGTGTGAATGATGTAATTCTTCATCAAAATTATGTAACGCATATCAGCACAGATAATCCCAACTTTACATCGCGAGAACTCTGACTCAACCAGAAAAGTTTTTGTTATCAGCCTAACAAAGAAAGCTGATTGTTAGTGTTTTATCTGTAAATTATGAAAAAGAAAATTCATATCACTAAAGTAATCCCTAAGGTGCGGAGTGCGACAACACAAACGATGGTGAAACTCAGTGAGAAAACACTCGAAAATAGTAAGCTGATCAGTCATTTCTTTGCAGATGTTGCCGATGTTTTCCTTTTTCTGCTTCGAATTCTGAAAGGAACATTTTCGCGCGATTTCGAATTCAGGGAATTTTTTCGCCAATGTTTTCAAATTGGCTATAAAACCCTGCCGCTCATTACGGTTACCGGAACCATTATGGGTTTGGTGCTCACCATACAGTCGCGTCCGGTACTTGTCAATTTCGGAGCAGTAACCATGTTGCCCGGAATGGTTGCCGTATCGCTGATCAGGGAGATGGGGCCTGTAATAACGGCGCTTATTTGTGCCGGAAAAATTGGTTCAGGCATGGGAGCCGAATTAGGCTCCATGAAAGTGACGGAACAGATTGAAGCGATGGAAGTATCTTCAACCAATCCGATACGGTTTCTGGTTGTAACCAGGGTTTTGGCGGCCACACTTATGGTTCCCCTGCTGGTTTTATATGCCGATGCATTTGGCATATTAGGGAGTTGGGGAGCTGCAAATATTAAAGGCGATGTAGCCTTTGTCTTGTTTTTCTCGCAAGCCTTCGGCCACATTGATTTTATTGATTTTTTACCGGCTGTGATCAAAACGTTCTTTTTTGGAGCTGTAATCGGATTAGTTGGATGCTATAAAGGGTACAATGCCGGACGAGGCACTGAAAGTGTCGGTATCGCTGCAAATTCGGCCGTCGTTTTGGCGTCGCTCCTGGTGCTGATTGTTGATATGGTTGCCGTACAAATTACTGATATGCTGTTGTTATGAACTCAAATCAAGCAGAAACTCAAAATAGGACATCGCTTAAACCGAAGAACGGTAAACCGGTTATCGACATAAACAACCTGCGGAAGTCATTTGACAATCAGGAAGTATTGAAAGATGTTTCGCTGCAGCTTTTTAATGGCGAAAACCTGGTAGTACTTGGTAAATCGGGCTCCGGAAAATCTGTTCTCATCAAATGTATCGTCGGGTTATTAATTCCTGACGATGGAACAATTCAGGTGTTTGACAAAAATGTTACTAAACTGAAAAACAACGAATTAGACGAATTAAGACAAAAAATAGGTTTCCTTTTTCAAAGTGGCGCGTTGTACGATTCGATGACCGTAAAACAGAACCTGGAATTTCCATTGCGAAGAATACGAAAGAATCTTTCGGAAAAAGAAATTGCGGATAAAATAACTGAAGTACTCGAAAATGTTGGTCTGGCCGACGCATTGCATAAAATGCCATCACAACTTTCAGGAGGGATGCGGAAACGAATAAGCCTGGCACGCACCATTGTGGTCGATCCGCTGATTATGCTGTACGACGAACCTACCACGGGTCTTGACCCGGTGACATCCGATGAAATCAGTTCACTCATCAATGATGTTCAGAAAAAATACAAGACCTCATCCATCATTATCACGCACGACATTAAATGTGCTTTAAACACCGCAGATCGCATTATCATGTTATCTGAAGGAGAAGTTTACAAAGAAGGAAATGTCAGCGACTTTGAAAATTCAATCGACCCGTTGATCAAATCTTTCTTTAATTAATCGAAAAAATTCAATAGTAACGGAGGAAAAACAAAGTTTATCCGTTACGCGGAATCTGGACGTTCTTTTATTGCTGTGCTACAACACTTTATCCGCTACGCGGACAGTTCTCCGCAGGAGATTTAGTATTGTAAAAAAAACAAGCCTCTTGGAAAGGTGTAGCTCGTAGAGGTTCAACAATATAAGGACAAATAAGGGCTTCTAAATATTTTAGTCGGTCACTTTACCCCTAAATCCCCTATGATTGTGTCAAATGACATTATCTTCAGGGGTTTGGGGCAAGAAATCACGACATGTATTAATTCATACACTTAATAAGATCATCATGGACACGCACACACAAAAATTTAAAGTTCGTCTGGGACTCTTTATTGCAGGAGGACTGGCACTTTTTATACTGACGATATTTATTATCGGGAAACAAAAAAACCTGTTTAATCCGGTTATTAAACTGTCTGCTCAATTTTACAATGTGAGCGGATTACAGGTTGGAAACAATATCCGTTTTTCCGGAATAAATGTTGGAACCGTTGACAATATCAGGATTATAAACGATTCAACGGTACAGGTGGATATGCTGATCCGGAAAGAGGTCAGGCAGTTTATTAAATCGGATTGTGAAGTGACAATCGGTTCGGAAGGATTGATCGGCGACCGGCTATTGGTTATCACCCAGGGCAGCGCTGAAGCTCCTCTGGCAAAAGAAGGACAACAGCTTGAATCAACAGAGCCGGTTGAAACAGATGCAATTATGGCGAGCCTGGAGGTGACTGCCGTCAATGCCGAAATTATTACGCAACAACTTGCCGAGATTATGACCAAAATAAACAGCGGGACCGGAACGCTTGGTCGCTTAATTCAAGACTCAACCATTGCGCGAAATTTGAATCAGACCATCATAAATCTGAAACAAAGCTCCAAAGGACTTGATGAAAACATGAATGCGGCCAAGCATAATTTCCTTTTAAGAGGCTATTTTAACAAGAAAGCGAAAGAGGCCGAAAAGAAAAAAGCAGAAGCCGAAAAGAAGGAGGAAGAACAGGAATAAGTAAATGGAATAGAACAATGTCATATTTATTTTTTCTGTTTCCTGACTCACCCCGTCGCATCGTGCGATGCTCTGCCCCTCTCTTTGTGAAGAGAGGAGCGGTCGCCCGGTTCAAGGGCGACGGGGTGAGTCAAGTATTTATACGACATTAAATTGTTCAAACTACTTAAAAACAAAAATTTCAGGATATTCAAAACCAATACATGCAACCATGCACTAAACATATCTTCATACTATTTCTTGTTTCAATCCTGATAAGCGATTTTGCATCTGCACAGCAACCTGTTGCTAAAAAAGACTCAACAAAGGTTTATAAAGATATTGAATCCTACTCCGGACGAAGCAAGTTTACTAAGTTTATGTATCAATTGGTTTTTAAACCAACAAAACACGACCCAACCAAAAGGAAAATATATAAGAAACTGATTCAAAAACCATACAGCAGCTTTGAAGGAAAAATAATCAGGCATATATTTATTGAAACATTTGATCCGTTTGGCTTTTCAATTGATGACACCTCTGCTGTAGCAAGAAATTTCGTAACAAAAACCGGGAATAATTTGCATGTAAAAACGCAGAATATCACGATCCGGAATCTGTTGCTTATCAGGCAAAACCAACAGTTTGATGCGCTGCTCGTCAAAGAATCTGAACGATTGGTGCGCAGCAGAGATTATGTTCGCGATGTTTCATTTTTCGTTAAAGCTGCTTCAGAAAACTCCGATTCTGTTGATATAACTATTCGTGTGTTAGACATTTGGAGCCTCATTCCCAAAGGTTCAACGTCAACTTCGGGCACTACCGTTAATTTGACTGATAAGAATTTCATGGGCTTGGGACACTCATTTCAAACCATTTATACCCGAAATTATACCGAAGGAACAAATGCATTCAGCACAGATTATTCCATTCCAAATTTCAGGAATACTTACATTCAAACGACCTTGCACTACGGAATTGACGGGAACAAAAATTCAGGCAAGAGTTTAGGTTTCGACCGCCCGTTCTTTTCTCCACTGGCAAAGTGGGCGGCGGGCGCCAATTTTTCGCAACAATTTCGCAACGATTCCATCCTGACGAACAATTCTTTTTTCGTGCCGCAGCGATTCAAATATAACATGCAGGATTTCTGGGCGGGCAGCGCGATACGAATTTTCAAGGGGAATTCGGAATACGACCGAACGACAAATTTCATTTCCACGTTGCGCTTTTTACGTGTCCGTTATCTCGAAAAACCAATTGTTGCGCTTGATACGCAGCATGTTTTTACCAACGAAAATTTTTACCTGGCAAGCATTGGAATCTCTGCACGAAAGTATGTCCAGGATAAATACATTTTCAAATTTGGGATCACAGAAGATGTTCCTGTAGGTAAAATTTTCAGCCTGACCGGCGGATATCAGGATAAAAGCTATAACAGCCGAATTTATTTAGCCGCTCGTGTTTCGTTTGGAGATTATTATTCGTGGGGTTACCTGAGCACAAACTTCGAATATGGAACATTTCTTCATTCCGGGCATGTTGAACAAGGCGTTTTAAAAGCAGGTATCAATTATAGCTCCGGATTATTTGAAATCGGAAAATGGAAACTCCGGAAGTTAGTAAAACCGCAGCTCACCATTGGGTTCAACCGCTTCGTCAACGATAGTTTAACGATTAACGATGGCTACGGACTCGACGGATTCAGGAGTCCTACCTTAACCGGAACCAGTCGGATGCTGTTGACCTTACAAACACAAACCTACTCCCCGGCAAATTTTTTAGGATTCCGATTCGGCCCTTATTTGATCTGGTCAGTTGGAATGCTGGGCGATGAGGCAAGCGGATTCAGAAATAGCAAACTGTATTCACAAATTGGCTTGGGCGTGTTGATCCGGAACGAAAACCTGATTTTGAATACCTTTCAAATCTCCATCGCATTTTATCCGTCAATTCCCGGCATAGGCAACAATGTGATTAAAATAAACTCGTTCCGGACCACAGATTTCGGCTTCCGCGACTTTGAAATCGGAAAGCCGGCAACCGTCGTTTTTCGATAAAGAAGCCCGACATTTTATTTTCCTGACGAATCCCTTGCTTCGGCTTTGGCTTTCTTCTTAAAAAAACCTCGAAGCAAAAAATTGTGCTGGGCGGCTTCCAAATCTTCATCCAGCTTTTTCGAACTGCTTTCCAAATTCTTAATCGTTTCTTTTAAGCGGGTTCCTGATTCTTCATCGTGCAGCAAAACTCCGATTGACGAATTCGGATTGGCGCTTGCCTGTTTCAGGTTGGCAATAAACACCGTTGCCGTATCGGCCATTTGTTGCAATTGCAAAACCGAAGCTTTAACCGATTTAAAAACCACGGTATCGGTTGTCAATTCGTTGGCCAAGGTACCTTTTTTATTTAAGTTCGAACTAAACGTTTCCAGCGAGCCAACCAACTGTTGTGCTTTTGCCGACGCAATTTTGAGCGATGCCGTGGCAGCATTGATACTTGCATATACCGAACTGTCGTTCAAAAATTTACCGATTGTTCCTTCGCCGGAAGCTAACTTTTTGGTGATGGTTTTAATGTCGTTGGTGATGGCCAAAAGAT
>JBAZGO010000039.1:50279-59602 GCA_041652995.1 Prolixibacteraceae bacterium | reverse complement strand
TGTGGCCGACGACTTTGTAGAGATCGACACGGCCAACTTCGCGGCTTACCCATTTCCAACGGCGCTTTCGGTTAAAAAAGGATCGGTAGAATTGCTTTCCAATTGGTTTAATACATTGCCCGAAAAGGATGTGCATACCCGGCTTCGTGTGGACAAAGAGATTCGATTGCTACCTATGTTTACCGACGATGAATTTTATCGGCGCATCTATCCGGTAAAGTTCCTGATCTTTCTGGTGTACAGGGAAGGCTCCGGTTTTCAGGCTGAGAAACTATCGGCTTCGGAGTCGCTTAAGTTATTTTTTGAGCAATCGTGGGTATCGTCCAATCCTAAAACTATACGCCACTTTTTGCGTTGGTACAGCAAGCTAAGCTGTTACCATCTCACGTATTCCAATCACAACGAAGCCATCGACTTTTTCCTGAAACTGATGAAAAAGGAATGATGAATTTTGAATTTTATATAATGAATTGTAAGAGGTGAATGGTTAAAGTTTCTGATTTTCAAAGTGATGTTGATTGACTGCATAGTTAATTGTTAATGATAAATGATGAATTGGATATAAATAGTAAACCGAACTTTCGTTGAATTAATACCGGTATTTATAATTTCTATTTTCGAATTTGGAATATTTATTGTTTTTTAATTGGTTTGATTCAATAAGTGTGCGAGATTTCGATAAAGAAGTCATATTTATTCTGACATTAACTTGCTGTTTTATAGCATGTATGATCGTGTATTGCATTTTGTAATTTAGACTGTATATAAATTGCAAAATTTGTATAAACAAATGCCTAAATTAGAAAATAGAATTGTAATTTTATTCGTAACGATAAAATTTAACTTTTGTTAAATTTTTAATCGTTATTGATTTTGATTTGAAGAATTGCTGATTCGTGATTTTCATTCTTCAATGTTAAAAATAATTTTTAAATGCTTGTGTTATTCTACCTCTAATGTGGATGACAGTAGGATTTACTATGCCCGGATGTTAGTTGATTGTCAAACAGGTGTTTATTCCGTTCCAACATTAAATGATTCCAAACTTCTTTGACTATTTTTCTTACATCCTGTGTGAATTCTACCTGGAACTGTCTTAAGATTTTAGTTTTTGTAATTGTATCAGGATTCATAAAATCCATAAAAGTTAAAGAGATTTTTATCTCACGCTAAATTGCTTTTCCATATAATTATTTATACACATAATTATGAAAATTAAAAATAAAATTTTAATTATTGATGACGATAACTTCTTGTCAAGAACAATTAGTTATAAACTTGAGTCAGAGAATTATGATGTGTATGTTGCAAATAATGGTGCTCAGGGCATTCAAAAAGCCTTTGAATTCAGTCCGAATCTGATTTTGTGCGATATTAATATGGATCCGGTTGATGGATATCAGGTTTATAATGTACTAAAGGAAAGTTCATTAATTGATCAGGTTCCGTTTATCTTTATAACTGGCAATTCAGATATTCAGGATATTCGGATTGGCATGGATATGGGTGTTGATGATTACTTTGTAAAACCATTTAATGTCGAAGATCTGATTCTTACTATTGAAAAGAGGTTAAATAAATTGAATAAGTTAAAGGAAATAGGAAGAAAAGAATTTAATGCTTTGTTTAGGGTTGCTCCTGATGGAATTTTCTTGTTCGATGGAAATGTCGTATTTGATGCTAATCCAGCATTGATTAAAATGTTGGGATTTAAGAAAGATAATCTTACCTCCTATACCATTGAAGATATTATTGATCCGGTTTCATATCATAAAATCGAAGAAAAAATTAGCAGATGTTCGAAGGGGCTTCTTAATTTTTTCAGCGAGCAGGTTTTACTGAAAACTGCAGATCGAAATAGATTGCACGTGGACCTTGT
The DNA here is from genome assembly GCA_041652995.1 of Prolixibacteraceae bacterium. Lineage (GTDB taxonomy): Bacteria > Bacteroidota > Bacteroidia > Bacteroidales > Prolixibacteraceae > Aquipluma. Next base: position 57,723 of record JBAZGO010000039.1, on the reverse strand, counting down.
TGTTTCGGTTTACGAAAAGTGTCAAGGGCACTCACTTATGGTCGGACTTGTCACTCATTCTCAAATCCACGAAGAGGAAAATGAAGGTTTTGCTACAAATATTTTAAAGGTTTTGAAACGAGGTAATATGACTTTCCACGATACATTCGATAAGGATTTCGCCGGAGAAGTTAACTATCAGGATTTAAGTTTGGAACGGCACGAACAAGGCCTTTTTTCTACGCGTGAAGCAGAAGTGTTGTGTCTTTCGATGGAAGGATTGCCAATGAAGCTAATTGCAGATAAGCTTTCCATTTCTGAGCGCACGGTGGAGAAACATCGGGCTAACTTAATGGGAAAAACCAATTCAAAAAACATAATTGAAGTAATTATCTACGCGCTTAGGCATAATTTGATTGAAATATAAAAGACTAAGTTCTTGCCAAAACGAAATATCCGGTTTTTTGTATAAGGGGAAAAAGGGGTTCAGATCGATTCGATTTGAACCCCTTTTTCCATTTATGGCCACAAATTGATTTCATAATGCATCTTCATCAAAAACGAGAGTTAGGGTTTGTGTATTCTCTGATTTTATCTTTGATATTTGCTTTTGGTAAGTTAACACCTGTCGGTTTTTTTTATACAATTCGCAGCTTTTTAATAAATCATTCTATGGCAGCAGTTGACTTTCTGATGAGCATGTTAATTCTTCCACGTCATCCTGTTTTCACTAATCCTGGTTAAAGTCAATGGGTGAAATCCAGTATCTTACAAACTTTTACATTTTGAGTGAATTCACGTATTGCCTTCTGATAATTATTGGTCGAACTTTGATTTAGCGATTCAATAAATAATGTGCTAAAGGGACTGCACAAAGTAGATGTATCCATTGTAACTATTTTACGATCATTTTCCACATTGCATGGTAGATGGTTAAGCTGTGTTTTGAAGTGCATTGATTATCATGTCGATTTAATTCTATAAAATTAAAATCCTGGTTATGAAAATCATTAGCTGTTTAATAGTTCTTCCGATTTTCTGTATTGTTTCTGCAGCGGCTTTGACCATTCAGCAACATAAAATACCAGTTAAGTCTAAAGTGGAAATAGCAGCACCCGGCCATGTTTTAACAACGGATACCATAGCCAACTTTTCTGTAAACATTACCGGAGAAAGCAATTCAGTACAAATTGGAAACGACTCAATAGGCCTAAATGAACCCGAAGACAAAAATAAAATCAGAAAGGATTTAAATATCGTTACGATTACCGGCAAATCCAATTCGGTTATCGTTAATCAGATTGATAAAAAGGGAAAAGTTAATATTAAGCAAACCGGCAATAATAATAAAGTAAGTATAAAACAGTCAGACAAATAATTCATAATCAAAAAAACTAAAGAAAGGAGGTTATTGTGATTTCTGAAAAAGGATTTTATCTGTAAATCATAAAATATTGATGAACATTTTAAATTTTTCAATTAGTTATTAATTAAAAACCCAAAATCATGAAAAAAGTAAGCTTATTTTTAGGAATGGTGCTTGCCGCAAGTTTTGCAATAGCACAAACATCTGTGATTAACCAAACTACAACTGGAAGCGGAGCAAGCAATAGCGCAATTGTGACTCAGACCGGTGACAATGAAAGTACAATCAATCAAACTACCTGGGGTACTGGACACCAAGCTATAGTTACTCAGGTACAAGATATTGAAGGAACAAAGAATATCAGTGATGTGCTTCAAGATCAAAGAGGAGCCGAAGTTAATATCAATCAGGAGGGTGCTGCAAATGTTGCAAAATTAAAACAATCAGGTCCGAATACTGCAGATATTGATCAGATCGGAACCGGTAATGTTCTTGGAAGTTATGCTAATTATACCGGAATGGCATTTCAGAAAAATGGAACCTATTTCTCAGACGATAATAATCAACTTTGGGTGACTCAGACTGGAGATCGTAACAAAGCTGGAGTTTCACAAGAACATCATGGTTCCGCAAATATTGATCAATTCGGAAGCGACAACCAGGCTAGAGTTAAACAAACTGGAATTGCTGGAGATGTTATAAATACAGTAGAAGTATTAGAAAATGGTGATTTTAATAATGCCGGAATTTCACAAACAGGTGAAGGTAATACTGGAATTCTTTGGTTGAATGATGCCAATGTTGGTAAAGCAACAAACAATATCTTAAATGTTACCCAATCAGGTGATGCAAATAGACTGGATTATAAAATTCGTCGGGGGGATATTGGTGGTAGCTATAATACTTTGGACGTAACTCAAACAGGTAATGGACACCTTAATCGAATTGCTGTTGACGGAAATCATAATGGGGTTACAATTGTATCGAATGGTAATGTTGGTGGAAGTATTTATTCTGGCAATAAAGGTGATTGGTCAATTCAAACAGGTGCATCTTTAGGTGGACCATGGAATACAACATCAAATGGAAATAGTCTTGATATAAATGCTCAAGGTTCAAACAATACTGCAACTGGTAAAATTGCTGGAAATAGAAATGATGTTGTGATCGCACAAAATGGTAGCGGAAATTTTGTTGGAACTGCATGGAATATGCAAGACGGTGTGGTTATTCAAAGTAGTGACAACGATGTAACACTTGTTCAAAATGGAGATGCTAACAAAGTTACAGTACTTCAGAAAACAGGCGATTTCAATGTCGTAAATCTTACTCAAGACGGTGGTGCAGATGCTGACATTGTTCAGAATGGTGATCACAACACTTTAATGGGCTTAGATATAGATCCTATTGCTACCTCATTTAATGGAAGTGTTTTAGATCTTGACCAGATTGGATCAGGCAATACTCTTCATTTGCAACAAACCAATGGTGCATCTGCTACTGTTATGCAAGATGGTATGACAAATACGTCAGTAGTTATTCAAAACTAAAAATACCTGCCACCATCTTCAAACCGGAATAGGTTAGTCCCTAAATCCTTAATGTGTGATGGTTTAATCCCCGGCCTTCGGGCCGGGGTAATTAAAATTTACTACCATGAAGAAAATCATATTCATACTGTTTCTGTTTGCCAACTTCTCCAATTCTGCATTTAGCCAAGTAAATGGAGGTAATCAGGATAAAGGGAACCATGAAGTCATTCAACAGGTAGAAACGTCCGGGCTGGCTGATATTCTGAGCTTTCAGACTATGAATAATGTTGTTGGTAGTTTTGTTGAGATCCAGCAAGTTGGCAATCAAAATAGAGCCAATATTAGTCAGCAAACAGATGCCGGATCGGCATTTGCCAATCAGGTGTACAGCATTCAGCAGGGAAACTCGAACGAGATGACTGTTGGTCAAATAGGTAGCAGTAATCTGTTGTTGGGTTTGCAGTTGGGCTATGCGACCAATGAACTTGACCGAAATACTGAAAATCGGTTTGGTTTGGGGCTTGACACGGACAATGCCTTTGCCAATGGAAATGAAAGTAAAGTAAATCAATCGTTGATCCCTGGAGAAGGAAACGAATTGAAAGTTGATCAGCTTGGTAATAATAATGCTGTTGTTGCTGTTCAACAGGGAAGTGAAAATAGCATTGAAGCTGGTCAGAATGGAACCAACAATTACCTGGTTATTTACCAGAAAGGAAAGAATAACGAGGTGATCGGATACAAGCAGGAAAATAATTCTGCTAACATTTTGACTGAAACGATTATTCAGCAAGGTGAAGGGAATATTCTTAATGCAACTGATGTTTCAAGGTCTAAACCAAACGGAAATTCGTTTATCCAGAATGGCGTGAATTTGTCGTTGGAGGTAAACAATCAATTTACCAATACCCTGGGGGGCATCGAAGTTAGTCAGACCGGCCACGACATGAAAGTGGTAGTTGATCAGTCATTTTTCTCATTTCCAACCCGATAACCATGAATTACCTGGCAGGTATATTTCTCTCAGCTTTGTTTTTAATGCCTTTTGTTCAACAAAAGGATACTATAAAAACAAAGCCGGTCCCCGAATCCCTGAAGAAATTGGTTGAACAGGTCGTTAAATCACCTGAAAACGCAGATGAATTGGAAATAGAAATTGATGGATTACTGGTTGATGATACAAAAACCAAAATAGGGAAGGATTTTTATGATTTGTTTTACAGTAGTTGGGTTGCTCCTTTAGAGGCTAAAAATTATATCATAACCATTTCCGAAAAACCTTTTCGCCTGACCTCTACACTGATTGTGGTGTCGATTAACGATACTCCTGTTTATCAGTCCATCCTTCAACCCCGACAGGATATTATTGAAGGGTTATCTATAAATGCGATTGAAACAACTCAAAGCTATCTGGCTAATTATGAAGAAATAATGAGGCAACTTAATGGCGATGACATGGTTGGTACAGGGATATTTTAGTTCGAAATACCTTGACCCCAGATAGAAACTACACTTGATAATCATTCTTTCATTGATTATTTGAATAGAATATCATACAAAAAAACCAAAGATTATGAAGATTTTAATGACTATACTAACGATGGTATTTTTTTTCGTGGCAGGAAAAACTTACGCACAAGATTTTACTTACACTCCTAAAAACCCGGCTTTTGGGGGTAATCCTTACAATTATAGCTGGTTATTGAGTTCGGCACAGGCGCAGAACGATATAAAGGAAACTACTTCCAGCTCATATAGCTCATATAGCTCTGATCCTCTGGCTGATTTTTCGGAGAGTTTGAACAGGCAGATTCTGAGTCAACTTTCGAGACAGATTGTTGCAAAGCAGTTTGGCGAAGATGCCCTAAGCGCCGGTACTTATGTACTGGGCGACTATCAGATTGAAGTGGGGGATCAGGCTGATGGCTTGAACATTACTATTCTGGATAACAAAACCGGGAGCCAGACGACGGTCTCGGTTCCGTATTTCTAACTGCGTTGTATTTAGAACTGATATTATGAAATATAAAACCATTCTGTTAAGGAGTTTAATTGTGCTGATTACTATGGTCCTGGTGGCAGCTTGCGGATCATATATGCATCAGCCAATGCATTCCAGAAGAGCAGTAATAGGCCCGGAAACCCCGGCCAAAAGAATACTTCTGGAATTGCCGAAAGCTAAAGAAAAAATTGTGGTTGCAGTGTATAAATTCAGGGACCAAACCGGCCAGTATAAAGCATCGGAAACCGGTGCAAACTGGTCGACTGCAGTAACACAAGGCGCTACGACCATATTGATTCGTGCTCTGGAAGAATCGGGTTGGTTCATTCCGATCGAACGCGAAAATATGGCTAATTTATTAAATGAAAGGAAGATAATTCGGACAAGCCGGGCTCAGTATGAAGGGGGTGAAGATAAAAATGGTTCATTGCTTCCGCCACTGTTGTTTGCCGGCGTTATTCTGGAGGGAGGAATCATTTCGTACGAAACCAATATTTTAACCGGCGGTGCAGGCATCCGTTATTTTGGCGCCGATGCTTCCGGTCAGTATCGCGAAGATCGTGTAAGTATATACATCCGGGCGGTTTCGTCGGCCAATGGTAAAGTGCTGAAAACAGTATATACCACGAAATCAATTTTATCGCAGGAGGTTTCAATTGGATTGTTCAGATACGTGAAATCCAAACGTTTACTGGAAGCCGAAACCGGATTTACATACAACGAACCGACTGAGATTTGTGTCACCGAAGCCATCGAAAAGGCTGTTGAAAGTCTGATTATTGAAGGAGTTCAGGATAAGCTTTGGATGCTTGACAATCCGAAAGACACGACTTCGGTTACCTTTACCAATTATCAGGAAGAAAAACGTACGAACTATAAATCAGATCCTTTAGGTCGTGTATTAGAGAAAAATAACCGGGGAAAACTGACTCTTGGTGCCTCAGTAGGCTCCAACACATTTTTGGGTGATTACACCGCCGGAGAACTTAGACCCAAAACTTCGTTTGCAATCGGTATCGCCTTAAACAGCCACTTATATATTGATTCAGAAACCGGATATCGTGGTTTAATGGTCCAAAAGAAAGTTGACGATTATTCCTTATTCAGCGATCTTTCTCTTCGGTACGTATTTCTTCCATACGATAAACTCACTCCATTTTTAAGTATCGGAGGTGGGTTTGACTACCATAATTCCGGAGTTGGTCTTTCAGGTGAGAGTTTTTTACCTAAAGCGGTTGGTACTTTTGGACTGGAATACATGGCCCGAAAAAATTTAGGCATTTCTGTCTCTTCAGGCTGGAATTATTATTTGAACGATCGGTTTGACGGAACCCGAAGCGGTCGTTACAACGATACCGGTTGGGGGATATCTGTTGGATTAAAATTCTATTTCTTTAAGTTAAGACAAAAAGTGGCATATTTCTAAATCTAAACGAATCATGAAAAAAATTATATATATCGCATGTTTATATTTTCTGGCTTTTGCATCCTCGTGTGATGAAGTAAAACTGGATATTGTCAACTATGGATCAATTAATGGTACTGTTCTCGATGGGGACACCTATGAACCTCTTCAGGGTGTTTTAATTACAACTACGCCTGCAAGTGTTGCGTTGTTAACAGATGCCCAAGGCAAATTTAGTATACCAAAACTAAAAGAAGGGGATGTGGCTGTAAATGTAAAAAAGAAGGACTACCTGGCGAACACCTTATCGGTAGCCATTTATGGTGACGAGGAAACCAATCTGGATTTTTTGATTTTTAAAGATGAGAACAATATTGGCAACATCACTATTTACGATCCGGTTCCGGGAAACGGAGCTTTAGATCAACTGACCGGATTTACTTTAAAGTGGAATGTGGATGGTAAGAAATCAACCACAACTTTAACGTATAGCATCTATCTTTTTGAATCTGGTTCCACTGTTCAGAATTTGGTGGGCGAGGGGATAACCGATAAGGAAGTAACTGTTTCCGCACTGAAAAATTCGACAACCTATTACTGGTATGTGGTTGCGAATTACGAAGGAAATAAGGTGGCATTCAGTCCAACATGGTCGTTTAAAACTGCTGCAGCCTCTGATTAAGTAATATGAATATCCGCAATTGACCAACTGGCAACCTGAACTCAAAATGAATGTTTCGTACCTACGGCACTCGGGGTATTGTAGTTGTTCATTGTTTTACAAATATTTCGTGCCGCTGGCACTTTTTACCTAACGGGATAGCAGTTGCCCCAGAGGGGCAGAATATTTGTAGAAAAAGGGAATATGTGAAGAAAATCGTCCGCGAGACAAGGTTATTCAAGGCAAAAATCGTGTCTCGGACGGAAAGGTATCTACCTTCAAAAATGAGAGATTTTGACTTAGGTATTTTGCAGATATTCATTTTATTTGAAAGAAAATAGAAAAGGGGAGTCGATCTGATTCCCCTTCTTAAAGTATTAAAACTATAAAAACCAAATATGAGTATCCGGTTGAATGTCTAATTGTTCCGACAGATGGGGCTTTGCCCCAAACCCTAATTCCTTTTTTGTCTTAACACAAAAAAGTAATCAAAAAAAGT
>JBAZGO010000039.1:0-50269 GCA_041652995.1 Prolixibacteraceae bacterium | reverse complement strand
CCTCGCTCGAAAAACCAGCGCTCGACGGCTAAAATCTTTTAAACTCGCCTGCGGCTCAAACAGAAAAGATTTTTTAACGCCGTCTTCACTTGTTTTTCGGCTCTCCGGACGAGGCCAGTCGGTACACGAAGGAAAACTTTTCATTTTAGGTAAAGTAACGGATACTCATTAAACCAAATAATATTGTTCTAAAATGTAGAATAGTCGATGCAGATAATAATTACAAAAGGTCAAGGAATTAAATTATAAACGGTTGTTGCTTCACCTCTTTTTATGAGGCAGGAGTTTATCGAAATATAAGATGTCAGTAAAAAGGAAAATATTAGTAATCGATGATGATCAATTAATTGGCCTAACCGTTAAAAGTATTCTTTCTTTTAATGGCTATGAGGTTTGTACTGCCGATAACGGAGCATCGGGTATTGAAAAAATATTTGAATATAATCCTGATTTAATTCTATGTGACGTAAGAATGAATCCAATAGATGGATACAAGGTTTTAAAAATACTAAAGGATAACACTTTTAACCATAAAATTCCTTTTGTCTTTATTTCAGGAAATTCCAGTATTGGTGAAGTTCGTTTTGGGATGGAATTAGGCGCTGACGACTACCTGGTGAAACCAATTAAAACTGATGAACTAATCACCTCTGTCGAAAACCAATTTAAGAAATACAATTCTCTTTTAGAGATTGGAAATAAGCGATTTAGGGCATTGTTTGAGTTATCTCCAAATTACATTTTTATTTTCGACGGGTCTTGCTTATTCGAGGTGAATTCATCATTTGTTGAATTTTTCAGAATCGATTCACAATCTATTACTACCCATACGATTGAAGAGATTCTTGATCCAATTTCCTATGAAAGTATAAAAGACAAGATTCAGCGGTGTAAAATGGGAATTCTTGAAAAATTCAATGAATTTGTTACTGTTATTTTATCTGATGGTTCTAAACTGGATATGGCTATATATGTTTCAAGAAGCGAAAAAAACGTTGGATATTCTCTTCTTTTAGGGTTGCTCATTCCACCTAACACATTAGGTCTTCAATTTGATCACAATAAACTTTTAAAGGAACTATTACTATCTCTCAGAGAAGAAAATATTACAGTATCCAATCAATTAACACAGAGACTTTCTCACGTTATCGACACTGTTGTGTATTCCAGAAAAATTGACCTGAATAATTTTTTTTCGGTACGCGAATTAGATGTTTTACAACTTTCCATTTCCGGTTTATCAATTAAACAAATATCCGATAAACTTCAGATTTCAGATCGGACCGTTGAGCGTCACCGGGCGCATCTTATGGAAAAAACCAACGCAAATTCAATGGTCGAAGTAATCGTATTTGCTATTAAGAACGATTTAATTGAGCTTTGAGCAGTGTTCAAAACAGAACGGAGCAAACAAATAAATTTTAAACAGTTTCGCAATATTCATTCTGTTTTATCTATTAAAACGTTGGTCATTTATCTAGTTCTAATTAAGCGATTCGTGCATTGCCAGTTCAATCCCTGTTTTTGGGTTGAAAAGCACTCTTAATAAAGGTCAATGCAGGATTTCCCGTATTCATTTTTTTTCTTGATTTGCTTAAATCACGTATTGACTTCTTCATTAAAACTGTCGAAATTTGATATTGAAGCTTCCTCTTATTGCGATTAAATCTGATTTAATGAAGTTCTGAAAAGTCAATCAATCTGTCGATCGGTTTTCTTTGTTGGCAATGACAAATTATTCTGTTGACTGATCTGTAAATACAAGTTTTCAGTATAAATTAAAAAACCCAAATCATGAAAAAACTAAGCTTATTAATGGTTATTATGCTTGCTACCGGTTTTGTGATTGCGCAAAATAGTGCAGATGCAATACAAATCGGGAACGACCAAACGTCCGAAATCCTACAAACCGGCTATCATCAGGTTGCTCTAACGGCGCAACAGGGAATAACCAACGAAATATTGGTCGAGCAAATCTCAGGTAGTTCTCAATATGCCTGGGTTTTCCAGTCTGGTGAAATAGCTGATGATGCTGCTCCTGAAGACAATCATGCCACAGTTGACCAGAAGTATTCGGGTACCGGAAATTTGTCGTTCCTATATCAGTACGGTTCGCATAATAAATCCTGGCAAACACAAAATGGCAGCAATAATAAATTTAATATTGCCGGCAATTTTCCCGGCGATCCTGATAATATTCAAACCCTACCGAATAATGCTCTTCCAAATCAGGATGGAGATTATCATGAGAATACACAGACTGCCAACGGAAATTCCAATCAGGCATGGATTTATCAGGCTGGGAGGATTCATGTTTCTTCACAAGTTCTTAACGGTAACTTGAACGAGGTTTGGACTTCACAAAGTGGAAATACCAACAGAGCAACAATGGCGATTCAAGGAGTAGGAAATGGAAGTATCTATATGGCGCATGAAGAAGGAAAATTTCCGGAGCCTGAAGGAGAAACAGATGAGGGGTCACCAGATACCGGAGGAAATGGGAATCAGGGTGGATCTCATGGCCAGGGAGATGGCGGTATGCCTGAGGTAATCCCTCCGCCACATGATGAAACCCATGTTTTTGTTTCTACTGTCGGGGTCTCAATAAAACAAATGGGGAAAAATTCAACTGCAGAAATGGATATTGAGGGCAATTACAATAAAGCAACCATTACCCAAAGAGGCGGGGCTGGAGGAGGCGATACCGAGCAAGCCGGGCATTATGCCAATCAGGATATTACCGGGGATTACAACCGGGTATTTGCCAATCAGACCGGAACTGGAAATAACATCGATCAAGATGTAAATGGAGCTAATAATCTGGTGACATTTATGCAAAAAGGGAACGGAGGTATTTCGGTTATTGATTTGGATGGTGTATCGAATGAGATTGGAGTTGACCAAAAAGGAAAATCAAATTATTCCAGAATTGATGTAGAAGGCAATTTAAATGGAAATTTAGTTGCTGGTGATGAATATGGGATAAAACTTGCCCAGGAAGGAAAAGAAAACCATTCGGAGATTGACATTACTGGAAATTATAATATGATTAATGCTCATCAGAGTGGTGGTGGCATTTCATACATTACCCAAGCCGGAGATTATAATTCAACTACTGTTAATCAATTTGAAGTCGAGAATTAATGGCCGTGCATTAGCAATAAATGTCAAAAAAGGGAATCCCCGTAAGATCAGGAGATTCCCTTTTTCATATAGAAACAGCTTTTTGCTCTTTAAAATTCCAATAATATACTCGGCTCCAGTGTCTCTATCCGATTCCTGAAGCCAGCAGACGGAGTGAATTTGTGGCCGATAAAGCTTTTTAAACTTATTGGTTTTAGCACTGGCCTAACACACCAGTTGTTTAACAGGGTCGTTATCCAACTGCTCAAATTTGGAGTTGTTCGATTTAAATTCAGGAACGATTTCCTTCATGATTGATACTAACTGAAAATCGTCGAATGTATTGAGGTCTTCGAGCATTAGTTTGATCAGATTCATTGCTTTCCGGTACGGGTAAGGCCTTATTTTAGCAACCATGATCCGCTTGTGCTCTGTTGGAAGGGTTGTTTCCTGATCAGCCAGTAATTCCTCATAGAGTTTCTCTCCGGGGCGTAAACCAACTTCAACAATTTTTATATCCTGATCGGGAACAAATCCGGAGAGAGAAATCATCTTTTTGGCGAGGTCGTAAATACGGACCGGCTGACCCATGTCGAACAGGAAAATTTCACCGCCATGCCCCAGGAATCCGGCTTCCATCACCAGTTGACAGGCTTCAGGAATGGTCATAAAATAGCGGATAATATCCTTGTGGGTTATAGTAACCGGTCCCCCTTTGCGAATCTGATTTTTAAACAGAGGGATCACCGAGCCATTCGAACCAAGTACGTTGCCAAAACGAGTGGTAATAAACTGGGTTTTCATTCCCGGAAGGTTTGAAAGCGACTGCGTATAGATTTCACAGATTCGTTTGGTTGTGCCCATAACATTTGTGGGGTTAACAGCTTTGTCGGTCGAAATCATCACAAACTTCTCAACCTGAAATTCCACAGCCAGATCGGCCAGTGTTTTTGTCCCGCCCACATTGTTGCATATTGCTTCGTAGGGCTGAAGTTCCATCATTGGAACATGTTTGTAGGCGGCTGCGTGATACAGAATTTCAGGACGGCATCGGTCAAAAATCCGGTGCATTTTGTATTTGTCGGTTACATCCGCCACAAATACGGTAAGCTTAATTTCATTCAATTGCGGAAGTATTTCATGTTGAATATCAAAAAGAGCTGATTCAGCCTGATCGACAATGATAATGTCGCTCGGTTTCAGGAATAACAACTGACGGACAATTTCTGAGCCAATTGATCCTGCGCCGCCGGTAATCATTACACGTTTCCCGTTAATTCCCCGGGAGACTTTTTCGACATTTATGGAAATGGGGTCGCGGCCCAGTAATTCTTCAATGTTTACGCTCCTGATCATGTTGTTTCCGAGTTTGCCGTTTATCCATTCCGACGGATCAGGTAATTCACTGACTTTTATTTCATTAGCCAGACATAAATCCACCACTTCCCGTTTCCAGTTAAGGTCAATTTTAACGGGCGATATAGCCAGGATCATTTCTTTTACCTGTAAATGTTTGGCTTGTTCACTGAAAATCTTTTCACGCGGAAATATTTTTATTCCGGCTATGCGGCTGTTCCATAGCTCCGGATTATCGTCAACAAAACCAACAATCCGGTAATTCATTAAGTTATCGTTGGAAATAACATTCAGGATCATTTGTCCCACTTGGCCGGCTCCGTAGATCAATACGTTGATTTTTTCACTCTGATTTTTAATCAGGTAGTTTTGGTAAATAAACTTGATCGAAAAACGCATGCTGACCATCAGGGTAACCGATACAAAATGCTGGGCAAATATCACTGAAACAGGAATGTTTAAATTGATATGCAATAGTTCACCGGGGTATCTCATGAGAAAAAAACCTGCTGTAAGAACAAGGTTAGCTTTAAACAAAGAGAGCGCTTCGTGCATAGTGGTATGGCGAATGATGCCAAGATGCGGTTTGAAGATCAGGATACCCAATACAAAAAACGGAAGTCCTGCAAGCAACTGAAAGGCTAGCGAAACCACATCAGGCGACATTCCGAAAATATTGTACCGCAACAAATAAATAAAAACAAAGGTACATGCAATAATGGAAAAATCGGCTAAAAGCACAATCCATCTGGGCAAATACCTTTTGTATACCTCGTGCTGAATATAATTCTTCATAAAAAGAAACAGGTTAGGATTTGATTTTTGGTTTTGGTGTTTGATGATAAGACACAATAGCAATAACATTATGCCTTCATTATTTTTTAACTGTAAATATCGACCAGAAAAATCTGAAAGTCAAGTAGTAATTTCCGACATGGGAATGATAAATGATGAATAGCCTCATCCCCCGGTTATCGTTACAAACGATTAGCCATTAACGCCTCGTTGCAAACGAGGCGTAGGAGTAGAGTTTCGGCATCTGCCATTCAGAAAATTATCACATTTATCATTGCCACAATGAATTGTACAGCGAAAAAAGTCATCTGCTTGTCTGCCTGCCGCAGTCAGTGAGATTCAGAGGGCTTTATCAGAATAATCGTAAATTGTAAATGAATAAATTGTCAATGGCAATTGGTTAATGCCGAAGGCATGTACTGATTGTAGTAACGGATGGCATTAAGGAATCAGAATGCCGAAGGCATGACAGGATAACAATTAAAAGACTCATCCCCGGCCCTTGTCCGGAGAAGAAGTTTATCGTTACAAACGATTAAGCCATTAACGCCTCGTTGCAAACGAGGCGTAGGAGTAGGGTTTCGGCATCTGCCATTCAGAAAATTATCACATTTATCATTGCCACAATAATTGTACGGCGAAAAATCTCCTGCTTGTCTGCCTGCCGCAGTCAGTGAGATTCAGAGGACTTTATCAGAATAATCGTAAATTGTAAATGACAATTGGTTAATGCCGAAGGCATGTACTGATTGTAGTAACGGATGGCATGAAGGAATCAGAATGCCGAAGGCATGACAGGATAATAATTAAAAGTCTCATCCCCGGCCCTTCTCCGGAGGAGAAGGGTGTTCTGACAGTAGATATTCCGGAAACTATCACATTTATCGTTAACCAATTAAATTTTCACGAACAAAAAATCGTCCGCCTGGGGGATTTAAGGGGCTTTGAACCGGGGTCGGGCAGAACATGTCCGACTCTACAATTTGTGCATTTTTATTCCATTTCTTACTTCCAACGTTCCTTAGTCAGGCGAAGACAGGGCTAGTGATTTCTTTTACATATACATTTGAAATGGTGTCCCCATGAACTTTGATTTTTGTAACTAAATAAAATCCATTTTTGATACAAAAATTATTGGCGCCAATCAGTGATTCCATGGCTATTACTTTATATTTTTTGACACCAAGAGCGCCTAGATGTTTTTCCATAGTCAGAAACAATTGTGTTCCAATTTGCTGGTTTTGAAACGCAGGATCAATCGACATGGACAGCATTTCTGTATCAGGAAGTTTAATTTCAGCATTTTCAGTCTGGCTCCATTTCGATTTCTCCGGAACTTTGAATGTTTCCAGAATGGATTTAAATAATTTTGGATTTACCAACGACTTCAAGGCTAATCGTACCAAACTAAACGGACATAAAATCAGAAACTTTATCATCATTCCGTCGGGCCGGATAGAACCGGAAATAAAACCAATAATTTTAGAACCATCGCGGTATACAAACACCATCTCGTGCCGAATTAGAAAGGCATACAGTGACTTTAAAAAGCTCGTTCCCAAACGAACCAGAAATCCTTCAGAGATAGTTTGGCAATGAAGTTCAGCCAATGCCAAAGCATCAGCAGGAATAGCTTGTTCAATCATTCTTGGTGTTTATTGGTATAGGTTTTTAGATTTTAAAATTTTTAATACGCGAAAGTTACCATTTTGTTGGCAATTAATAAATAATTGTGAATGAATAAATTGTAAATGTCAATTGGTTAATGCCGAAGGCATGTAATGATTAAAAGCCTCATCCTCGGCCCTTCTCAATCTGCCCCTCGTTTGCAACGAGGGGTAATTGGTCTTGAGTTTATAACTCCTTTTTCAGTAACTTCTTTTACTTATTACCGGCCCTTTATTTCCGGAATAATCAACAATCGTAAATGTTAGTCTGCTCCGAAAAGTCAAAAACCCCTAACTCCCCTAGGGGACTTTGAGAAGTTCATTGATTTTCAACAAGTTCCACTTTAGGGGTTAGGGGTAAGGAAGTTGAAAATCAATGAACTCAGACTTTTCGGAGTGGACTCAAATGTTAGAAAATAACATGCATTTTGATCTTTTATGAAATAATTTTCGGATGACATAAGGGGTGCAATTAACCCTATCTATATATTATCGTTACAAACAATTAGCCATTACCCCCTCGTTACAAACGAGGGGTAGGAGCAGGTTCGAAAGAGTATCACATTTAGCATTACCACAATGAATTGTACAGCGAAAAAAGTCCTCTGCTTGTCGCAGTTAGGATGATTTAGAGGGCTTTATCAGAATAATCGTAAATTGTAAATGAATTAATTGTAAATGTCAATTGGTTAATGCCGACGGCAGGTAATAATTGTAGCACCGAATGATTGAAGGAATCAGAATGCCGAAAGCATGACAGGATAATGGTTTAAAAGCCTCATCCCCAACCCTTCTCCGGAGGAGAAGGGAGTTTCGGCAGTAGATATTCGGAACCTATTACATTTATCATTAACACATCACTAGTATTGATAAATATATAACAATGGAAGTTATATGTATGTAAAATCAACAAAGTTTTTAACAAGGCCTGATTTTATCAGGACATTGAAAGGAAGATAAAACAAAAAAAATCAGAAAAAAATATCATCGACACAACATTGTGAAATACAGATAGTTATAGGCAATTTCTTTGTATCCTATATAAGAGACTGTTTAAATTTGATTTATTCAATATGTATTAAAGTTCAACCCCTTCAGGGTTGCCGGATTTTATCATTCATTTTCCGTGGGTTAACACCCACGGTTATTAAAATCACACCCTTTCAGGGTTGTACAGAACCAAAAGTCCGAAGGACTTGAATTTGAATAACCTTCGGTAAAACCGGAGGCAAATGAATCCATAAGTTTAAGAACCCCAAAGCGGGTTCAATATAAATTTAAACAGTTTCTAAAAATATGAATAAAATTGCGGCTAAGATCGAAAGCGTAAAGCAATTGTATAGCGCTTTTACAAAAAAAAGACATACCGTATAAATGAAATGTCTCGCAAAAGCAACCTGTAAAATATACAAATCAGATTTTGTTCACTGGTAAAATTTAAGGATCATAAAATGCGCAGATTTCAGGAATTCTTTGATGCCTGTATCGCTGGTGAAAGAACGCTTAAACAGATATCAACTTACAAAATAAATGGCATCAATCGCTCATACATCGCAATGAAAACAATCTATCTTTTACTTTTTCTGAATCTTGTCGGCCTGAACATCAGGGCACAGGAGCAACATGTTTTAACAACCGACAGTGTTGAATTGTATGTCGATGTTAAAGGCAGTGGTACGCCCTGTTTGTTTATTCACGGCGGACCGGGCTCGGGAAGTTACTGGGTTGAAAAGTTTTTTGGTAAAGAACTGGAACAACATTTTAAAATGATTTACCTCGATCAGCGTGGCGTCGGAAGATCAACAAGTCCCAAGGACAATGACTATTCAATGAACCGGATGGTTAAAGACTTTGAGGAAGTACGCAATGCTTTGGGCATTCAAAAATGGCTAACTATGGGGCATTCTTTTGGAGGTATCTTACAAATGGGATATGCAGACCAACACCCGAATGTAATTTCAGGAATGATCATGATTAACTGCACGTTAAACATGACCGAAAGCTTTTCGAAAAGCTGGATTCCAAAGGCCTGCGAATTTCTCGATCTGCCCGCTAACAATATTTACAGGAACGATTCAATTGCCATTCTCGACCGATTGATGGGCATTTTTGGACAGCTAAATGCAAAAAAGCTGAACTGGAAAATGGCATTTGAAAAGGAAGAAAACAATAAACTTATGGATGCCTCTTACGACGAATTTCCTAACTGGAATTACGATTTGGGTAGACAGGGCTTATCGATAAAAGAATACTGGGCAGATTTTAAACATCTAACGTCGAAGATGAAAATGCCGGTGCTTTTCTTTACCGGCAATCAGGATTGGATGGCCGGACCAGAAAATTACGAAGGGGTTTATTTCCCAAACATGATTCTTTTCAGAAGTGATGTCGGACATATTCCATTTCTGGAGAATAAACCCGATTTGGAAAAAGCCATCAACATGTACATTAAGAAGTACCGTTTTTGAAACCCGGGTTTAAATTAATTGAGTATATCGCTGTTTCATATTTCTCCAATCAAAATCTATGGAAAAGGCTGGAAGAATGAATGTTGCAACTAACCGCAAGAAAATACTTGTTGCGCTGATGGGCTTTGTGGTTCTGTTCCTTTTTTATCACGTTCCTGAATTTTTGCAAATTCATTTTCAGAAGCCGCTGATCCTGGTGCTCGAATTGGGCATGCTGCTGTTTACGTTACTTGCCTATTATTTTGGCCGTCAGTTTCACCGAAACGGGTTTAGCCTGTATGGTTTGTTTGCCTTTGGGCAACACAGCGGAAACCTGGTCAAAGGATTGCTCCTGGGAATCCTGATTCCGCTGGTGGCCAACCTGGTTCCTGCTTGGATGGGTTGGAGCAACATTTCGCTCCGGATGGACTGGATGCACCTGATTCCACAAATCCTGCTTTTTGCGTTGGGCACTTTGCTGCCCTCGCTGGCCGAAGACATTCTGACACGCGGCTACCTGCGTGCCTTTTGGCCTGAAAAGTGGAAACTTTACTGGTTGGTTCCTGTTTCGGCGGCGGTGTATGTGCTGAACCATATTTTCAGACTGGGCAAACCCGATGTGATGCTTTACCTGTTTGTGCTGGGCTGGCTGCTGATGTGGAGCTATTACAAAACCGGCACACTTTGGCTGACACTTGGACTTCACTGGGGCGCCAACATGACATACCAGTTTTTTGCCAATTTGGTTGAGAATACTTCCATTCACGAAACCGGACTGGAAAATTACCTGCTTGCTGCCAGTTACCTATTTGGATTTTTACTGGTTTTCCTGCTTTCCTGCCTGCACTTTTTTAGCCTGAATAAGTGAATTTACGGCAGACTAAACCTCAATAGCCTACGGCAACGGCGAAATAACCATTGTGCGGAAACCGCAGAAGTGCATCCATTCGGGCGTGTGTGTCAGATCTTTGCCGCAGGTTTATAATCCAAAAGCAAAGCCGTGGATTACCATCGAAAATGCCAGTTCTGAAGAATTGAAAGCCCGGTTGTCGATATGCCCGTCGGGAGCGCTCAGCTACTTTATAAACACCGAAGAGGAAAATTAACAGGTTGAGCCGTTGTGAGGTGATGCTGCAACAAAACCTTGCCTCATTTTGTTAGTTCAGCACACTTAATTAATGAAACAGGAAATCCAGAATACATAAACTAAGAAAGATGGTCACCAAGAGAAATAATTCAAACGATTATCCGGTTCTTTCTTTCGAAGAGCCTGCCGAATGGGAAATGTGGCTCGAACAAAATCATTCTGCATCAAATGGCGTGTGGCTGAAGTTTCATAAAAAAGCTTCAGGCTTGAAATCGGTGAATTACAATCAGGCGCTGGATGTGGCTCTGTGCTTCGGTTGGATTGACGGACAAGCCACGAAGTTTGATGAAAACTCGTATCTCCAGAAATTCACGCCGCGCAGGCCTAAGAGCATCTGGTCGAAACGAAATATTGAACATGTGGCACGCCTCGAAAAAGAAGGACGAATGCGCCTTTCAGGACAAAAAGCGGTGGAACTGGCAAAAGCCGACGGCAGATGGGAGATGGCTTATGATTCTCCGGCTCAAATGAGTATTCCGGAAGATTTTCTTGGTGAATTAGCCAAAAACAAAAAAGCGTATGAGTTTTTTGAATCGCTGAATAAAGCCAACAAATACGCCATCGCCTGGCGGTTGCAAACCGCAAAACGGCCTGAAACAAGGGCGAAACGGATGCAAACTATTCTTGAAATGATGGATCGGGGAGAAAGGTTCCATTAAAGAATTGCCGTTTCGGTTTTAATTATTTGCAAAAGCAAAACTTACTTATTCAACAAAACCTTGAACTGCAACTGCCCCTTGTTTGAGCGATAGCGGAAACGAGGGATTGTTGGTTTTGCGTCTGCGACGCTGTTTTCATTTTGCAATGAGCATCTGATTAAGTTACAAACACAATACCAGCGCTTCTAACGTTATTTACACGCTTGAATTCTCATCTACATTCGAGGATGCAAGGCTGAAACATAAGAAGGGTGGGAAGATCTTCCCCCTTTTTTGAGGTTATTTATTTTTATTCGATGAGAATCACCAGTCATTATTAGCTGCACCTTTATTCAGGGCAATTTTCAATTGATCGACAAAATCATTCACACATTTTTCAACTTCATCAATAGCTTTCTGTTTAAAGCATTTACCTTTCTTGTTGTAAATTCCGGCGGTTGAGCCCAACAAACTAACTCCAATTAAGTCTATTGTATAATGTTCTGGGTTTATAAGCACTTTGAAATGTGGTGAGAATTTTATCGTATTATCTTTCAATGAAAAAATGTATTTATAGCACAAGTGCAATATGTTTGATTCGTTCATTGATAATATAACCGTAATTTCTTTTGAATCGATAGCATCTACAACAATTTGTTCATTTTCAACCTTCGACGAAACAAAGTCGGGATTATTGTATAAAGTATTTACATAAATGTTTGTCTTCTTGAATAAATCGCTTTGAGATGTATTCGGAACATCTATAAAAATATAGTCATTTTTCTCTTCCAGTGCATTAATAAAACCTTCAGGAGTTAACTTAAAATATTGACCAAAACTGACATTTATAGAAAAACTCAGCAAGGCAATAAACAGCAATTTATTCCTGATTTAGGATTTAGGAATTATTTGTTAAATCTATTAATTCAGTTTGCCCTGAAAGCCATGGAGGAAAATTAGCGAATGAAATTTTCCTCCGCTAACATACCTGATGCTGTGGCCACAAAGTGTTAGTTTTCTAATTCGCCCTGTTTTTTCCTTCTCCCAGCCACATTAAAGCATCCAAAATCAAGCGGTTCTGATTTTTATTCACGAAGCTAAACGACAACTCCTGATTTGTTTTGTGCTCGTAATCAATGTCGTTGTGTCCCATGTTAATGTATATCATGTGGTATTTCGTATTGGTCCAAACCACCGGATAGTAGCCACTGTGCCAGATTTCATCAGGTTTTGGACCTGTTCCCAGCGGAAAACCCGAAGGGTCAATCGATGCGAGTATTTTGATGTCGGGATTGGTCCTTAAATCGTTCTTCCAGCGGTACCATTCGTTGGGCTGCGATGCGAATTTCGCCGGAAGATGTTTCATCGCCGGATGTTTTCGATCCTCAATTTTTAGTATGGCAGATGTTGGGCGCCATGTGTTGCTGACATATTCGCCTGAACCCAGAAAATTTTCGTGGTACCAATCCCAGTTTTGAGGAAAAGTTGATGGCGTTAGTGCAAACGCTGAGAAATGAAAGCCCATAAATGCACCGCCATTTTCCATGTAATCTTCAAAGGCTTTTCGCTGGCCGGGCTCTTCAGGCCGGGTGTCCAGAAATAGCACCACCTGATATTTCGTCAAGGTATCCGGATTTAATTTGGTCCAGTCGTCGGTAGTCCGATAGATAAATTTTTTCTGAGCGCTCATTTCTGAAAACCATTTGTTGGCTTCGTGTACAAAACTGATGTGAGCCTGATCGTTTTTTGCCGTGTAAAAAGCGATGACTTTAAATGAGGTTTTTTTTGCTTCAGAAACCTGGTAGAATACACAAAAAATCAGCAGAAATCCGATTGTAAGTTTACGGTTAAGGAACATTTTTTAGCCTGAATTAATTTGTTTCCGGAGAATTTATTGCGATCGGCCGGATTCGGTAAACTTGTAATTCTGCAGGTCTTCTCCATCCGGTCTGTAAATATCATAAAAAACCGAATCTTCGAGGGCTTCGGTGCAATGGCTGGCATTTTTTTGTATGTACCAGCTATCGCCTTTTACAAAGTCGTGAGAAATGCCTTCAGTGTAAATGCGTAGTTTTCCCTGAAGTAAATATCCAGAATGATCGCTAAGGTGAACATGCTCCGGAAGCAAAGTCCCCTTTTGAATCGTCACTTCTGCCATGACTACCGATTCGTCCTGATGGGAAATTTTTATTCTGACAGTTTCATTAATCTGGCTGTAAATCATATCAAAATTCGAGCGATACATAGGTTATTTGTATTTGGTTTTGAATTTCGAAAATAATCAAAAACTATTGTATCAAAGCGTTCACTTACAATTATTTCAGTTGATTAATGTCAATGTATTTCAGGTAATCTTCACGAAGGGGACTGAAAATTTCGATGGCAACCGAGTCCTCTGAAATCTCGGCACGATGCGTTACATTTTCAGGAATATTCCAACTGTCACCCGGGTTCATTTCATGGGGAACGCCATCGATGAACAACCGAATCTTTCCTTTCACCAAATAACCTGTTTGTTCATACGGGTGAGCATGCTCCGGAAGGACGGCATCTTTTTGAAGCAGGAATTCTGTCATCAACATCAATTTTCCGTAGCACAAGGTTTTAATCTTGATTCCTTTCAGGATTTCGGTATACATGAGTTGTGGGTTTAATTAATAATTAACAGCGGTATTTTAACTTTATGCCTTACTGTGTCGACCGTAGTTCCAAAAACCAAATCTTTGAATCCTTTGTGCCCATGCGCACCCATAACCAGCAAATCGATATCCTGCTTCGCAATAATCCGTATTATTTCTGATGCAGCATTGCCAAAGCCGATTTTCAGGTTCGATTTATAGCCCAATTCTGTCAGGGCTTCCTGGTACTTTACCAAACTATCGTGATCAAGCTGCGTTTCATAATCCATCGTATTTTTACCGAGGTAGCGGGCTGCAGCGCTTTCAACCACATGAATGAATGTGTAATGTGCCGACTTTCCGCCCTGGTTCAAAGCATTCTTAATTATCTTTTGGTCATTTCCTGAGAAGTCAATGGCAATAGCAATGCGCTTGTATTCGATTGAGGAGACCACTGTAAAATCCATGGCCCGGCCGTGCGGCAACTGCGACTTTCTTTTACCTGATTCCTTGATAAACGGATACACAAAAATGTAAACCAAAAGAAAGAGGCAACCCAACGCTATGGGGATCACAATGGCATATATGAGAATTTTATTGCTCCCTGCTGTTTCAATCCACGACGAGATTTCGTCAATTACCAGGTGAATGTTCAGATAAACAATGACGGCAGCGCTGATCCAAGCCAGAAGTTTAACCCACAATTTGATGGTAAAATCTTTCATCACTTTTTTGTCAGAATTAAAATGAATAAGCGGAATAACTGCAAATCCAAGCTGAAGGCTTAAAACCACCTGGCTCAGAATCAACAGACTTCCCAAAGCCTCGTCGCCAAAATACAAAATGGTAAACAGGGCCGGAATGATAGCTAAAAGCCTGGTAATTAACCGTCTTAGCCAGGGCTGGATTCGTAGGTTGAGGTGTCCCTCCATAACAATCTGACCAGCTAAAGTACCTGTAATTGTTGAACTCTGACCGGATGCAATTAAGGCGACGGCAAAAAATGTTGGAGCCGCTTTCCCAAATAATCGTTCCAGAAGTGTAGATGCATCCTGAATTTCGGCAACGTGATAATAACCATTGACGTAAAAGGCTGCTGCAGCCAGAACCAAAATGGCGGCATTCACAAAAAAGGCCATATTTAAGGCAATTACGGTATCGAAAAAATTCATTTTTATGGCATTTTTCATTCCCAAAGTGGTTCGGTCGAATTTGCGGGTCTGAACCAGCGATGAATGCAGATAAAGGTTGTGTGGCATCACTGTTGCACCGATTATTCCAATGGCGATGTACAGGGCATCGCCATTTAAGCTTGACGGAATGAACCCTTTGACAACTTCACCGTACACCGGCGACACAATAATCATTTCTATCAGGAATGAAAAACCAATAATGAATACGAGCGAGACAATAAAAACTTCCATTGTGCGAATTCCTTTATTCAGGAGAAACATTAAAAGTATTGTGTCGAGCGCTGTTATGCTTATGCCCCAGATTAAAGGCAACCCAAACAACAAATTGAGCCCGATGGCCATCCCCACAATCTCGGCCAGATCACAGGCGGCAATGGCAATTTCGGCTAAAATATACAAGGGAATGTTGGCCCATTTCGGGTAAGCATTTTTCGATGCCTGAGCCAAATCCATTCCTCTCACAATACCTAGCCTGGCGCTTAGCGATTGCAAAAGAACGGCTATAAGGTTCGACATGAGCAGCACCCAGATTAATTTGTACCCAAATTCTGAACCTCCGGCAATGTCGGTGGCCCAGTTTCCAGGATCCATGTAACCCACACTAACCAGGTAGGCCGGCCCGATAAACGCCAGTATTTTTCGCCAGCCTTTTTTGTCTGTCCGCACACTTGAATGTACTTCGCTTAATGATTCTGATTTGTTCTGCATATAGGAATTTCAATACTAAAATTTAATCAAAAATAGTAACTTAGATTCACCTAACAATAAAGTTCGAATATTTGTTTATTTTTGTTTCGAATAATATAACAATCATGGCTTCACAGACCGAAGAAAACTATTTAAAATCGCTGTTCACTCTTGCTAACGACAAAGAAGGCGTTAATGCTTCGGAGCTAAGTAACCTGCTTAAAGTCAGCTTACCCACGGTGAATAGTATGGCCAAAAACCTGCAAAAACAAGGCCTTGTAAATTACGAAAAATACCGTCCACTTTCGCTTACTGAGAAAGGGAAAAAGGAGGCAGCGCTGGTTTTGCGCAAACACCGGCTTACAGAAATGTACCTGGTTGAGAAAATGGGTTTTGGCTGGGAAGTGGTGCACGAAATTGCCGAGCAGGTTGAGCACGTTGACTCTTCAATTTTTTTCGAGAAAATGGATGAGCTGCTTGGTTTTCCCACCATTGATCCGCATGGTTCTCCAATTCCTGACAAGAACGGAAGTGTTTCAGGCGAAACGTTTGAGAAATTAAGTAGTTGCAAAGCAGGCGAACAAGTTCAGTTAACGGCTCTGTTGCATTCTTCAACCGAATTCCTGAAGTATTTAACAGCCCGTGATTTAATTCTTGGAACTGAGCTGAAAATCCACTCGGTTGAAACTTATGACAACAGCATGATAGTAAGTTATGCCAATCACGAATCGGAAACACTTTCGCACGTCGTTTGCGACCAAATACTGGTCAGGAAAAACAACATCGTTTCCTGATTTCTAAATAATAACCAACTATGGAAAACACGCAAGGACTCGGGGACAATAAGTCCCGTATTTTATCAATCGACATTATGAGAGGTCTTACTCTCTTTTTGATGCTTTTTGTGAACGATCTGTATGAACCGGGAGTGCCCAAATGGATGGTTCATACTCAGGCGGCTGAAGATTCCATGGGCCTTGCAGATTGGGTTTTCCCGGGTTTTTTGTTCATGGTGGGATTATCCATCCCATTTGCTTTTCTTTCACGCAAAAAGAAAGGAGAAAGTGATGCAAAAATTACGATCCATATTCTTTTAAGAACGATAAGTCTATTAATCATCGGTGTTTTCATGGTAAATGTATCCCGGTTGAATCCAGAGATTTCAGGAATAAATAGAAACGTGTGGGTAATTTTGATGTACTTGTGCGTGTTCCTGATATGGAATGGGTACACAAATAATCCCAAATATAAATTTTTGGTAAAGGGTCTTAAATTATTGGGAATTGCCGGACTTATTGTACTTGCCCTGATATTTAAATCGGGTACTGTTGAAAACCCCGGATGGATGAGCACAAGCTGGTGGGGCATTCTGGGATTGATTGGTTGGGGATACCTGGCAGCTTCATTAACTTATCTTTGGTCAAAAGGTAAAGTTTGGATTATTGCTTTAGCCTGGCTTGGCTTTTCAGGTCTAAATATTTTGGCTCAGTTCAATTCACTGTCTTTTCTGAGTTTTCTCAATCCTTTTGTTGGCGTGATCATAAACGGAAATGTACCTTCCATCGTATTGTTTGGACTCTTGAATGGTGCACTGCTGCTTCGGTATAAATCCGATTTTGGTTATTTGCTTAAAATTATGATCCCATTGGGAATTGCCGTGTTGTTCATGGGATTCTTTCTCCGAAACTGGTTTATCATTTCAAAGATTTTGGGAACTCCCTCGTGGGCTATGCTATGTAATGGGATCAGTGTGCTGGTATTTTGTGCCTTATTTTATGTGATGGATGTGCGTGGGTTTACCAAATGGGCCAGCATCTTTAAACCTGCCGGTCAGAATTCATTGACTACGTATCTGGCTCCGGATATTTTGTATTATTTGATGTGGGGACTTGGACTGAATATTCTGATCTACAAACAACCGGATAACGCTTTCATTGCTGTGGCAGGATCTGTTCTCTGGGCTTTGGCCATGATTGTTTTTGCTTCGTTACTGGCAAGAATTTCGATTCGGTTAAAGCTCTGAGACCAAAAAGTGGAATGGTCTGGGTCTTTGGAGGCAAGGATTTCGCAACAGTTTTATTTCTGTAAGTAATGAAGTTGATGCGTGCAACAAACTTTGAAATTTATTTCACTGTTGCTGACCTTCTGTAATCAGACCCATTTTTACATAAACGGGACGAATAGCTTCCTTTAATTTCGGAAGCTTCCGGCTAAACACAATGGCGCCTAAAATACAAACCGAGCCGCCGATTAACAGCGTATTCGGAGCTCCCAGCGAGCTGGCCAAACTTCCGGCGAGGAAACTGCCAAAAGGTGCGGTTCCCATAAAAGCCATGGTGTAAATGC
Organism: Prolixibacteraceae bacterium; assembly: GCA_041652995.1. Classification (GTDB taxonomy): domain Bacteria; phylum Bacteroidota; class Bacteroidia; order Bacteroidales; family Prolixibacteraceae; genus Aquipluma. Next base: position 32,252 of record JBAZGO010000039.1, on the reverse strand, counting down.
TCATTACGCGGCCACGCTTGTCGTCGTCAACAATGGTTTGAATAATCGTATTGCTTGTTGCCAACTGCAGCATCATGCCCAGCCCGATAAATACCATGAGTCCCATCGAAAGCAGGAAATAGCGCGAAAACGAAAAGGCAATCAGCGACAGTCCAAATGTTCCGGCGGCAAGAGGAATTATTTTGTCGAGCCCAAGTACATTTTTTCGTGAAGCCAGAAAGAGAGCGCCCAGCAAGGCGCCCAGCCCCGAAGCGCCCATCAGGAACCCAAACGTGTGTGAACCACCATGCAAAACTTCTTTGGCAAAAACCGGCATTACCACGGTGTAAGGCATTGCAGTTAAGCTTACCAGCGCCAACAGCACAATGATGTATTTCAGTGGTGGATAGCCAAATGTGTAGCTAAATCCATCCTTCATTTCTTTTAGCACCCGTTTGTTCTTTTTGTTTATTACGCGTGGGGTGATCGTCATCATTAGCAACGAAGCAATTACAAACAGGTAACTCACCCCGTTCAGTAAAAAACAAACGCCTTCGCCGGTCAGGGCAATCAGCAGTCCGGCAATCGACGGGCCAAGCAGTCGTGCTCCGTTTACCATCGATGAGTTCAGCGCAATGGCATTGGCCAGATCTTCTTTCTTTTCAACCATTTCAATCATAAACGACTGCCTCGCCGGAACGTCGAAGGCATTGATAATACCGAGTATCACACTCAGCACGACAATGTGCCAGACTGCAATGTGTCCGCTCAGGTACAAAAAAGCAAGTGCGAAAGCCTGAATCATAGCGGCTATCTGAGTTACGATCAGGAGCCGGTAGCGGTTTATCCGATCGGTAATGACTCCGGCAAAAGGTGCAATTACGAATGTGGGTATCTGTCCGGCAAAACCGACTACTCCCAGCAAAAAAGCTGATCCGGTAAGCTGATAAACCAACCAGGGAATGGTAATTCGCTGGATCCAGGTACCAATAAGCGAAATGCTCTGTCCGTAAAAATACAGGCGAAAATTTCGGTATTTCAGCGAGCGAAATGTGCTTTTAAATCCTGAAATGGTTTTGGCAAATGGTATTCCCGGCATTGTTTTCTCCTTTTTTCTGAAGCAGCGAAAATAGACATAAAAAAACGGCTGAGAAAGTGGTTGCCGGTTAAATCAGGAATGTAATGTGTATATTAATCTGTTGGAAATTTGAAACGAATGAACGCTTCACAAAAGTAAATCCGGAGTTCGAATTCCGAACCCCGGATTTAAATCAAATCATCAGTCATTCATTTGATTTTAAGGAGCCTGTTGAGCCAGAAAATATAATCAGTCGAATGCCAGCTCTTACTTCATTTTACTGCAATCAGTTCGAACGGCTCCATCAGGCCGTAATCCATCAGGAAATATCTGGAAGCATCAGGCACTTTTTCGGGAGCATAGTTCCATTCGTGCGGACCAAAAATCCAGCTTTTATTCTCTTTGTAAAAGAACCCAAATGTATTTTTCAGGCTGCCAATAACCTTTACGGTAATTTCGTTTTCGCCATCTTTCAGCATCGAAGTCACATCCAGTTCGTCGGGCTGCCAGGCAATCAATCCGGCAGATTCGCCGTTCACAGTCACTTCAGCCACAGTGCCATTCCACTTTTTTAGTTTCACTTTATAACCCGCTCCTGAAGTTTTGGTTACGCTGAACTTTTGCGAATAATCCACTTTCTGCGAATAGAAAGGCAAACCGTTTTCGCGCCACGATCCCAACCCCGAAATGTCACCTCCTGAAATTTCAAAACCCTGTTTTGCGGGTTCAACCCTGAAGTCGCCTAGAATGTAAATCGGCATTACTTCGGCCAGCACATTCATGCGTGGCGCTTTCAGGGTCAGGGTATTTTCTCCTGCTTTCAGGAATTCGCCAACAGCATACTCCGGAAAACTTTTTTCTATCCAGTAAGCGCCTGTGGTTTTTGTTACTTCGTGGCCATTTATGCTCACCGACCACATTTCAGGCCGCTCAACAACTGCGCGGATGGTTTTCATGGCATCTGCATTTAAATCTGGATTAATTCTGAAGTGGTATCTCGCTTCAAACCACGAATCCGCTTTAAACAAAGTATCCAATGCCAGCCAGTTCTTTTTGTATTGAATCTTGTGTTGCCACGGATTACCCATTGCTACGCCGTTTTCATTGAAAAGCCCGATCAGCGCATTCATAAAATACACATCTTTTTTGTTCGATTTGGCCGTTTTCAGGTCGAGATAATTCACCATCAGGATATTGTCCGATTCGCGTTTCACGGTTACCTGCCCTGTACTTTCCACCGCAGTTTCTGTTCCTGAAACCGGCGCATATTCTAGCTCGCTGGGTTTCTGATTGTTTACCACAAACAACGCGCTTCCAACCGGATTGAGATTGATGCTAAATTTTACTTTGCCATTTTCAGTCTTGGCCGGATAACCGTAAATCTTCCCGGAGACCAGATCCAGTTTCGAAACATATTTCCCTATCATCGTCACTTCCGCAGCCGCTTTTTTCTGCTGGTGCGAGTTAACCACAAATAACAACTGCCCGTCGTCGAGTACTCTTCGCTGATGGTACAACATACCATTTTGTGTTTCATCATTCATGGCAAATTCATCGCGGTTCAGCAGTTTCAAAACAGCCGGATCATTCAGGTTTTCAGCAACTGTCCATTGACTGGCAAATTTGGCTGCCAGTTCGTTTACTTTTCCAGATTCGGTTCCATCTACAAAGGCCACATTCTTTGCAAACGAAAGCAATTTCCCTCCATTCTCCAGGTATTTCTGCAACAAGTCAAAGGTTGGCTGATCGAGGTTTTGCATTTCAGCGGGAATAACCACGAGTGAGTAGTCGCGCTGCCCAACCCGAAGTTTATTTCCGGAAATACTGCCAAGCGATTTCAAGACATTTTCCGATCCAAGGTCGTATTCCAGATGCTGTTGTTCCATGCGGTAAACAAAGTTTTTAAAGCCATCACGTAAAGCATCAATCACCGGACTTTTAACTTTTCGCGAAAAATACATCCATGCCGTAGTGTTGGGTTGCAAAACCAAGGTTTCATTCATTTGCTCGCCAGAAGACATTGCCATTGAGACTCGTCCAATGTAATCGCCCAACAAGTGATAATTTTCCCACCAGGGTTCGTGGTACGAAAACGAAAGCGGGTAATCGAATTTACGCACACCGTTGAGCGAATAATATGACAGATGTTGATTGACAAAATTGACCCCGAGCACCATTTGCCAGTCGGCCAGCCGCTTTTGAGTTTCAAAATTCATTTCCCAACCACCGCCGCCATACGTTTCGCTCAGGGTTCTTTGTCTTCCGGCCTGATTGGCAGCGCTGCGTAATTCGCGTATCGCTCGGTCGTTTCCAAATTGACCGCCCAAACCTACAGAATCAAGGCGGTTCCCAAGCATATCAACGCCCGGTTGCTGATGCCAGATGTACATGGCCGACTCATCAAATCCATCAGTCGGTTCCGGCCAGCCATGTTCCCAGTAATGGCCGGTCCATTTCAGGTGATGTTCTTCGCAATATTTGCTGTACGGTTTTGCCCAGCGATCCACAAAAAGTTCAAGCAGCAACTCGTAATAATCGTGGCGAACTTTTTTCCAGTTACCGGTTTCTTCCAGTAACGAAGGGAGGTTCACTTTGAGGTCGTAGCCCCAGCGTTGCTGAAATACTTCAAACAAATCGGGAGTCCAGCGCATCGCTGTTCCTTTCGACATGGCTGCTTCCAGGTTGGGCTCGTCAGAAAAGGAGCCCACCAACGTTTTCCCAAATTCGGCGCTGTCGCGTTCATAACCTTTGGTCATAGTCAGGTCCAGAAATTTTTCAGTCACACCCTTGTGAATCAGGTCGACATAAGTGAATCCGCCATACCAGGGCGATTTTCCCGGATACGTTTTCCTGAAGACGTAATACGTTCCTGTTTGTTCGTTTTCCTGACCAACAGAGGAGGTAACATCAGTGAATCCGACATCGGTTTTCTTTAAAACTACCGCCAACGTATCTGAAGGAACAACATTTAGTTTATCCTGAATATCAAGGCTCAGACCAGTTCCGTTTTTGTACGAGTCAGGCATTTCGGCCGGAACATGACCACCGGCAAACCCCGTCGGATAGGAATTTTCATCATAAATCCAGACTTTCATGCCCAGTTCTTTTCCCTTCTGAACGGTATAATCAAACAATTTGAACCAGTCGTCGGACAAATATTCAGTGAGCAAACCCGGACGCGGATGAACGAAGACGCCGCCAATGCCGGCCTTTTTAAATTCCTTCATCTGGAAATCAATTCCCTCTTCCGAGATCTGTTCATTCCAGTCCCAAAGCGGTGCGCTCCGATATTCCGAAGGCGGATCTGCAAACAGTGTTTTTAGTTCTATAACCGTTTGAATACCTTCCGGAGCAGGTTTTTTACTGCAGCCAAAAACATTCAGAAGGATAAATCCGGAGATTGTTAAAATGGTAGTTTTGTTCATGATTGTTCGTATTTAGTTGAGTTAGTTCTGGAAATATCGAAATTTTACAATAGAAGAAAACTAGCAAATTCTCACTGTATTAATTCCCAGAATTTTACCCAGTTTTTCAATTTTATCGGCAATGTGACCAACGCCAATGGCGCAATGGTGAGCCGGGCCTTGTTTCGACCATTCATTCATGAATCGTTTGGCGCCAAGAGAAAAGCGGTAACGGCTGTTGGTGTTGCCAATTTCGAGTACCGGTCCGGCAACTGATTCGCCTTCGGCAACCAAAAGAAATACTCCATCTTTCCCTTCAACAACTGAAAGTAAGGTGACTGGCCCATGTTTTACGCTCATCTGGATTGACAAACCTTTGCCCGGCTTCCCGTGGTAAATGGGCAGTGGAACCAGTTTAACCCGTCCTTCGGCAACAACAAAATGGGCAGGGCCATCGTGGCCAAGCATCACCACATCGTCGTTGAAATCCATCAGATAAAATTCGGAGAACGAACCTCCGGCGCCAAATTCGGCCATTATTTTCATGGCCTGGGCATTTTTCACCTCACATTCGCCTGCTACCGGAATATTTTTGCCCGTCAGTAGAGTATTTCCGGCGATAACCGAAGTCACGATATTTTCATATTCGTTTCCCGACTCGCCTTCGTAATAATAAGCCATCGAACCCAGGTTACGCTTTTTTACCAGTTTGTCCAGTGCCACCGAAGTTCGTGCGGCTCTTTCAATCTCTGTAGGTTCACATTCTGACGTCACTTCAAATGCTGAGTGAAATTCCTGAATTTTAGTTTGAACTTCAGCTTCGGTGGCCTCGTCGCGGAACTTTTTCAATTCACACATTTCGAGCATTTCGATGTGTGTGCCAAAGACAGCCGATTGTTTGGTGATGTCGGTATACACATCCAGCATTCCGCCGTAATAATGACCCAAAATGCCCAGCCGATTGTTTCGCATCGCAGCAGCCACACGTGCAGCTTCGGTCCAGGCTTCAATTTCACGCCATGCTTCTTCGTCCTGAAGATATCCGGTTACCATGTCATATTGAATTCCGGCGCGGTTAAATACACTTGCAATTTCGGGAACTGAACATGCCTGACAATGTTCGAGCCACACGCCGGTCATTTTACCGCGGTCTCCCAGTTTGTTGAAAGCTTCGTAATCGAGCGTGGCAACCGGCTGCAAATTCAGGATAATCACCGGAACTTTCAGTTTTTGCGCTACCGGTAATACGGTTGACGAAAGGGCATAAGTTGAAACATAAAGAAATACAATTTCTACATCCTGCGACTTCAGGAAATCGGCAGCCTCGCGTGCTTTTACCGGATTGTCAAGCATTCCGGCATCGGCAACATCCACCCCGAAACCGGCAATCCGGTTTTTAATTTGTTCCTGATAGCTCTTTAGATTGCCGAGCAATCCGTCGAATTGCGTCCAATAGGTTTCGAGCCCAATTCCAAATAATCCAACTTTGGTCATATTTTTATTTTTTGAAAGCCCCTTAATCCCCGGGCGGGGGACTTCAGGCCATGAATATTCGAAACATTTTCTTTTCAAAGCGATTTCGATTCAGGTTTTCAAGCCCTGCTCCCTTCTCCCCCGGCAAAGGGTTGGGGATGAGGCTTTATTTCACCAGTATCCTCACCGGTCCAATCAATCCCGATTTCAGGAGCGGCGAACCGGCTTCATAGAATTTGCGGGTTGTAAAAGTATACCTGCCGGAAGTTCTGGGTTTGTTATTGATCAGCCAGTCGGGCCATTTGCCGTCTTTAATGCCGTCGTCGGGGTACTGCTCATCGCCGATCAGGCGGTTTGGCCAGAGGTTAGCCACCTCAATTTCAATCCGATTATTTCCGGCAATCAAGGCATCGGAAATTTTCAACCGATAGGGTGGCGTCCACACAACCCCAATATCTTTACCATTAACTTTTACACGGGCAAGGTTATAAATCTCACCCAGGTCGATGCAGAATTCCGAAGTTTTGTCGGCAATTGTTTTTTCAGAAAGCTGAATCGTATTTTGATACACTGCTATTCCTGAATAATACCTGATGCCATCTTCCGGCCTTTTGGTCCAATCCTGCAACTGATTGAAAACAATACTTTTCGGACCGCCCCATTTCGGATCAAACGAAACATTCCAGGGCGTATTTATCCGCAGTAAAAGTTTGGGTTCAACAAAGTTCTTTGCCCCGTGAGCTGCTGAGCGGGTTGATTTTTCTTCCCGGTCAAAAACAATGAAAAAACTTTGGTAGGGCTCAAATGCAACAGGAATACTCATCCGATTATTTTTCAGCTCAAAATCGGGCAGGTCACGTGTTTCACCGGTGATGGGATCCCACAATTCCGGAGTTCCCTGACTGATTCTGAATTTACAGACCGATTTTAGTGTTTCGTTGGTTTTGTTTGAAACAAAATAAATATCCAAATCCTTTTCAGTTCGATGGGTGTACCGGATTGAGACATTTGATTCAAAATCCTGATCAACATCCATTTTCTTAAGCAATTTAGCAGTGGCGTTATAATTTGGATAAAGCTCAGGAAGTTTTATGTTTGAAAATGCACCGCCCCATATCATTTTGCCTTTGCCAACCGGAATTTCCGAAACTTCTGCAGGAGCTTTGATTGTTCCCCACACAGATTGTGCAATTGCTCCAACTTCCTGATCACATTCCGGATAATTAACCAGACTTGGTGATTTGAGTGGCGGATTTCCAATAATAACAGCACCATCATTCAATAATGATTTTATTTTTTCGAGCAACTTTGGAGTCATCGTTTCTACTGACGGCATAACCATAATCCGGTAAATTGCTCCTCCGGGAAAAACAATTTGCCCTTCATTAACACTGGCAGTGAGTAGTTGCGAAGCCGAACATCCGTCAAAATTGTAACCCTTGCGGTCGGGAAGTACCGGATCTTCCGTTAATGCTGATGCTGGTGCACGAAATACATGCGGAGCGCCTTCAGGAGTGAGGTAAAGAATGTCAGCAACAGTTCTGCCCTGCCGAAGAATATATTGGCACCTGGTGATGTATTTGTGGTATTCATCTGCCATTGGCCACCAGGTCTGGCTCCGATCCCAGTGTACGCCATACGGTCCCATGGTCATTCCGGGTTTCAGGTCATCATTCAGATATTGATGCTGAAAAGTATGATAGACGAACCGGTTAATTCCGGCGGCAAAAGCCCAGTCACCCTGATTTTTCATCGATCCCGGATTTTGCCTCCAGTCTTCCTTATGTGCTGTAAAAGCTTCGGCCGCAACAACCTGCTGACCATTTACATGCGCAATGGATGCAGCCTGAATACAGCTAAACGATGAATTGAATCCATAACCTTTGCTCCAGAATTCGCACATCGGAACATCTGCAACTGCACCCAGTTCCATGTCGGCTGTCGGGTTCATGTCGTATGGTTCAATGGAAAAACCGAGGTTGTATTTTCGTCCGTAATTTTTCAGGTGAATTGCATGATTTTCAATGACCAGTTCCTGTGCGGTTTGCCGTAAATCCCACAAAAAGCGTTCACTTTTCTCCAGACTTTCAACGACCAGACCTGAATAAACCGGGTAATACGGCAGTGGATCATAACCTCTTCTTTTTTTAAATTCTTCCCTGAATTTAGGTGTCCAGTTTTGAGCGCCCATTTCCCAACTGTCCATGTGAAGCATTTTCAGGCCTCCCTGCAAATTTTTATCCGGAATACCAATCTTCTTAAACAGTTCTCCGGTGAAATTCTCCATGTGGGCATTGATGGAAGTTGTATCCATTTTATCGGCTTCGAAACCCAGACCGGGCGCAGGAGCAGGACGTGTAACGGCACCGTTGTTTCTGCTACCTAAGCGCATAATGGTCCAATTTCCGGGTGGAACTTTCCAGGTTAAGGTTCCATCCGGAGCCATCAATCCGGTGAGGTCAATTATTTTTCGTTGATCAATTACAGATTTTACAGGCAATTCCTGAAAGTTTGCAAATGATGGTAAAAATTGTTTCACACCTTCTTTGGAGGTATACGGCTCGCGATAATAAAGTGCCTTTTCGTCAATATCTCCGATTCTGAAAATTCCTGAAGGAGTTGGAAATGCAAGCACGGCAACGTCTTCGTAAAAATCTTTCCAGCGTTTCAGCAGTTCAGGTGTAAAATTTCCCTCGCCAAAATAGGGACTTTTGGCATCAGGTTTGGGTAGAATTATTACTCCTGAATTCCCTCCGGAAACCTGTATACTGCTTGAAACCAAATGCTGCATCGACTCATGACCTGTAACCCAGGGGCCACCGCTTCCCGACCAGCCCGGACCAACACCCAACGTAATTGCAATTCCCAATCGTTCAGCTTCGCGAACAGCATGTTTAAATAAATCCTGCCATTCTTCACTCAGAAAATTGACCGGACCTCGCGGAACACCCACATTGACTTCCAGAAAAACGAGATTTCCGATTCCAACTTTCTTCATGGATTCCAGATCTTTGGTAATCGCTTCGCGTGACATGTTGCCATCCATAAAATACCAATAAACACCCGGACGTGCCGAATCCGGCGGATTGACAAAACATTCTTTCAGTTTGGTAACGATCAGATTATCAGATTCCTGAGTAGGGAAACAGAGTAGCAAAAATCCGGAGAAGAACAATAAAACCGGAAGTGTGATTTTAAGATGTTTCATAATTCTATATTAATCTGAATCAATAATAATACTACAGTGCAAAAGCCCCATCCCCATCCCTTCCCCGAAAGGGAAGGGAGTAGGTAACCAAGGTTTTTAAAATTCCCTTTTTCTCGGGAACGTTTCTGGCTTGCAGCGCTCTAAGTCTCCCCTCCTGGGAGGTTGTAGGGGCTCCTATTCAAATACGTTTTTTACAGCTTCCAGATAGCCAAACTTGTTTTTGGTATCGGGTTCCAAATAGCTTCCCTCGGTCCACTCGTTCCAGCAATTGATGTTCATGATTCGTGGCCCGTTTGGATCGGCAAGCAATTTATCTTTCGTCATCTGTAGCGCTTTTCTGAAATTTTCAGGCGTATTGTTGCCAATGGTATTCGTGAACGGATAACCAAAGTTTCCCCATTCCGATTTTAGGTCGCAGCGTGGGCTTGGATCCCAGCCCATGGTTACATTTGGGAAATATGGCACAGAATATTCGCTTTTTGCCTGGTTCCAGAATGCGAAATATTCGTCGCGTTTCTGGTTGTAATCGGTTTGTCGATCGGGCAATCCAACGTGGTGAACCCAAACATACGAGGTTGCCGAATTGAAGCCGAGCAGTTTAATCAGTTCAGGAATGTTGGCCGGAACTTTTTCAACCGGAAGAACCGGCCGTCCCCAGGCCACCAAATTCCAGTGTATCCCTTTCAGTCCGGCAGCTTTGGCTTTTTCGTCCAGCCGGTTCATGGCAGTTTTGGTTGCTTCGATGCTGCCAAAGCCTTCCATGAATTTCTGAATATCGTAAATCGAAAAATAGGCTTTGCCATCGATTTTCCAATAATTAGGCTGCGTGAAATAGTTCTTGATCAGCAAATCACCGATTTCCTCAAATCGCTCCGGTGAGACCACTCCCGGATAAAGCAATTTCTGATTTGTTCCGCTTGTGTACGGATGAATGTCGACCCAGTCGTGATTGGCCCACATCAGGGCAAACTTGATTTTACCTGAATTTTTAGCTTTCAGGAAACCATCGTCGAGGCACTGGTTCAGGAATGGGCCATCTTCGTACATGTACCAGTCGAAAATAAAACAGTCGACGCCATAATCCGACGCTGCTTTTATTTTTTGCACCATCACTTTCGGATCTTTTTCGTCGGTATAGCCCCAAAGTGGCACTTTTGGTTGGTCGTGTCCCGGAAATCGTGGTTGTGCAGCTTTCACCAATTCCCATTCTGACCAACCGGCACCTTTGTTCTGAATATTTCGCGGATCGTTGGTATGGTAGTTCGGGAAATAGTACGCAGCAACCGTAATTTTCGGAGTCGCATTCTTTTGCCCGAGAAGAAATACCGGAAATAACAGCAATGCCAACATGGATTTAAAAACTGTTGTTTTCATTTTTAATGTGTTATCGCTCAATTTAAATTAGTCAGGAAAGAATACGAACCCGAACCCACTTTGCAGATTTTTCGTCCGTTTTCCTCGCCCAAAACCTGAATGTCTTTTATTTCGGAAATAGCCTTTCCACTTTCCTGGATTACTGATCCTGAACTAGTTGGAATATAAATCAGTGCCGTCGTATTGGCCGGAATGGTGACATTCATTTTTATCCTTCCCCCAGATTCTTCCCAATCCGAAATAATTTCACCGTAAGGCGATTGGTAGCTGGTTTTTACCCAGCTTAAACCGCCCACCATTTCAGGCTTAATTTCAATTTCCTGGTAAGCCACCGAATTTTCGGTTTGGCCAATACCGCCCAATCCACCGTAAAACCAATCCATTAAATGCCCCAGCATGAGGTGATTGTTGGAAACATTTTCAAGTGCCGGCCAGGATTCTGTTAGCGCTGTTGCGCCTTTTTTCAATTGAAAGCCGTAGCCGGGCACATCGTGGCGGTTATTCATTTCGTAGAGCAACTGCGACCTGCCGCTTTTGGTCAGCGCTTCAACAAGGTAATGAAAACCCACATCGCCTGCGGTAAGTGGTTTGCCTTGTGCCCGAATGGAGTCTTCCAGATTTTGCATCACTTTGGCTTTGTAGTCGTCGTCGATTAATCCTATACACCATGGCATGGCCATAGAAGTCTGGCTGCCAGTAGAAATAACGCCTGTTTCAGGATTGAAAAATTTGGCATTGAAAGCTGTTTTAATTTTGTCGGCCCAACTCATTAAATTTTGTTGATCGTCAGGTTTGTTCAGGATGCCGGCCATTTCAGCCAGAAGCCTTACATCGTAATAGTAAATTGAAGTTGCCGTAATTTCCAGTGGAGTCAATTGGGCAGTTCCAGGTCGGTTTGGTCCAAGGTCGAACCAGTCGCCAAGTCCGTAATTTATTAATTGATGATCCGATTTACTTTTGAGGTATTCCACATAGCGCATCATCATAGGCCAGGCTTTTTTCATCACCGAAATGTCGCCGTACCATTTGTAAATCATCCAGGGCAAAATCACCGCAGCGCTTCCCCATTCGGGCGAATCGCGGAAACCGCCGCCAAATGTTACATATTCAGGAGCAATATCGGGAACCAAACCATCTGTAGTTTGAGCTTCCATCATGTCGTTCACCTGTTTGCTGTATAGCGAATACAAATCGAAATTGTAGTGAACGGCGCTGCCCATCAGGTAGGTTTGTTCGAGCCACCCCAGTTTTTCACGGTGAGGGCAGTCGGTCAGTACACTTTGCAGGTTACTTTTTATCCCCCAGTTTATCAGGTCGAATGTGCGGTTAAACAATTCGTTCGAACACGAGAACGTACCTGTTTGCGGCGCCGAATTGCGTGTATGCAACAATTTTATTTCGGCAAGCTGCGCCTCATCTGCCGTTCCCTTCAGCGAATCAGGAACGGCACCTTTAACTTTTACGTACCGAAAACCGGTGTAAGTGAATCGTGGTTGCCATGTTTCAACGCCTTCGCCTTTCAATGTGTATGTCAGAAAGTTGGGCTTTCCTGTTGCCGACTGGTTGGGTTGTCCGTCGGGTTTAATTAATTCCGATTGAGTCAGAATAACTTCCTGTCCTTTCTTGCCTTTTACTTTTAGTTCAACAATTCCCGAAGCATTTTGTCCGAAGTCGATCATGTAAGCGCTGTCGGCCAGGTTGGTAACTTTTGTTGCCTGAAATTCCTGCATAACTTCAACCGGATAATCCGATTCCTGAGTCAATTTTCCTGAAGGTGGAGTCACCAACAAAGCGTTTGGCCAGTTCTGATCGTCAAATTCAGCCTGATCCCACCCAGCCTGTTCGAGACGCGCATCGTAATCCTCGCCGCCATAAATGCTTGAATAAGTTATGGGCGAAGGACTTGTTTTCCAGTCGCCGCCTGAAACAATTACCTGTTCGGTTTCGTCTTCAAACCGAATACGAAGCTGTGCAATCAGCATTGGGTTGCCTAGCGCAATGACCAGTTTGCGGTATCGTTCGCGGTTAATGTTGAAAAACCCGTTGCCTACAATTGCCCCGATTGCATTTTTACCCTGTCGAAGCTGGCTGGTTACATCATATAAATTGTACAAAACGGTTTTGTTGTAATCAGTCCATCCTGGCGTCAAAAAATCATTTCCGACTTTTTCTCCGTTGATTGATGCTTCGTATTGCCCCAGCCCGCTGATGTACAACGTTGCGTCCTTCACTTTTTTAGTTATCTCAAACTCTTTCCTGAAAAGCGGAACCACAGGCCGTTCCAGGCCTTTTTCGCCTAAATCATTTCCAGAGCCATGCACGCCGGGAAATATCCGCATGCTGTCGGGTATTTGTTTGTAGCCGATCCAACGGGCGCCTTTCCAGTCACTTTCAGTCGGTAATCCGATTCTGAAAATTTCGGTTTCGCTCCAGTTTGTTGCCACACTATCCTGATTCCAGATTTTTACTTTCCAGAAATACGTTTGGGCCGGTTCAAGATTTACTTCTTCTCCGGAAACCAAAACCGACTGACCGGAATTGACTTTTCCTGAATCCCAAACGATATTTTTTTCAGACTTTAAATCTTTTGCGCTGGTCGCCACGATAAGCCGAAATGAAGACTGAACCTGACTTCTCATGTTAGATTTCATTTGCCAGCTAAATTGGGGAGTTTGTACTCCTGTTGCCGAAACAGACTGGTTGAATGTGCATTTCAGATTTTTGACTGCACAGTCAGTTTCTTCGTTTTTGCAGGAATACATCAGGAGAATCAACGTAGAAATCAGGAAGAAAAATGGCTTCATCGTTTTTTAGGTTAAGTTTTCGGGTTACCAGATTAATTTGACACAGTGCATGATTCTGGTTTGGTTTGCTGATGATGCAAGTTATTAATATATTAGCTCACCGGATATTTTAATATTGACCGAAAGACATTAATTTTTGACACAAATTGCCTATTATGCAACATACTTCCAATTCCGAAATCCGCTACATAACTTTTCACGAATCTGAAAACCTTTGGAACCTGAAAGTGAATACGGTTGGTTTCGAATCGGTTCCGGAACGGGCCAGTTATCCTACAGCCGGTCATCCACAGGAATACAGCTTTAATTTCGAGCAGGGCCGCATCCTTCAGGAATTCCAATTGGTATACATTACCAAAGGAAATGGCCGTTTTGTTTCGCGGCATTGTCCGATGCGCCCGATTTCAGAAGGTTCGGTTTTTTTTCTTTTCCCCGGCGAATGGCACAGCTATCAACCCGATAAAGCTACTGGCTGGGAAAGTTACTGGCTTGGGTTCGAGGGGCAGCAAGCCGCAAAACTGTTGGAAAGCAAATTGATTTCTCCGGAAAATCCGGTAGTTGAGATTGGATACGACGAAGAAATTGTGAGTTTATGCAACAAAATTTTGGAAATTAGTAAGAGCGAACATCCCGGTTTTCAACAGTTTCTTTCCGGAATGCTTGTTCATTTGCTGGCTTATTTTGTGTATCGCGAGAAAAATAAAAGCTGGAGCGACAAAGAAGTACTAACCAAAATGGAAAAAGCGCGATTGATTATGCGCGAAAAGTTTAACACCTCAATTTCGCCTGAAGATATTGCGCAAACGCTGAACATGAGCTACACCTGGTTTCGCCGGATGTTCAGGCAATACACTGGTTTGGCGCCTGCACAATACCTGATGCAACTGAAGATTCAGAAAGCCAAAGAATTACTGACACTTTCGGACATGCCGATCAAGGAAATTGCACTTGGGCTTGGCTATGAATCTATCGACTATTTTTCAACTTCTTTTAAGCGGCAAACGCAGTTGACACCGGGCGAATTCAGAAATCCGGGAAAGGGAAAAAGCTTGCCAGCAAAATAAGCGCTATCGAATCAATTCCTTTTCAGGATAATTTACTGAACTCAGCTATTGAGTAAAAATTCCTGAATATTTACAAGCACTTTTGCCGAGAGTCGCGATTGAGCTTCGAGCGTAAATCCTGAAGAGCGATCGGAAAGAATAATGTTTGGGAATCTTGAAAATTCTTCGAAATGCTCGCCTATTGCAGGGCCGTCGAAAATGGCAAACGAAGTCTGATCTTCTGTAATCCAGCGAATGAAAGCACTTTTGTCGAATGTAAGTCCGATGGAAGTGTTTATCAGAATGGAATTTGGCTTTTTTAGCCTGAATTCGTTTTCGCCGATTACGATTGAATTTTTGGGCAAATGCGTGCTGATTATGTCACAAGTACTTAATAATTCGTTCAAGGATAAAAACTGGATGCCTTCGGCTTCCATTTTGGGTTTCCGGCTTCGGTTGAAATAAAATACATTCATCCCAAAATGAAGGGCGGTTCGGGCAACCATACTTCCCAATGTTCCCATTCCAATAATTCCCATCGATTTTCCGCGCAACTCACGGTGTTCGGCCTGCCATCGCTGTTTGCCAAGTCCTTTCAGTAAATAAATTAATTCGGCAAAAATGAATTCCAAAGTTCCGTTGTCGCCATAATCGCGGACACCTTTCACCACTATTCCTTGTTTTCGCGCCTGTGCAATGTCAACATTGGCCGATTTTTCGTCGTACAAACTGCAGCACATGCCAATGTATTTCAGGTTTGGCGACCCATTAATTACATCAGCATTCACTTTGGTTCGCCAACTTACCAGTACACAATCCGAAAGTCCGATGCGTTTTTTTATTTCCTCGTCCGATTCAGGAAGATCAGTATGAATAACGATCTGGTTTTTAGAAAGCAACGCGATTTGTTCCAGAACAGGTTGAGTGAGTCCACAGGAATCAAGAATAGTTATCTGTCGAAAATTCATTTTCAGGAATAATATTTTGTGCTAAATAAACTAAAAGTTGGGAACTAATCGGTGAGATGTTTCAGGAAATCGCGTACTTCGTGATAATCAGACAGATGATATTTTGCCCCTGTTTTTCCAATGCCAACTTTTATTGAAACAGCATCGGGAGACAACACTCCGAACAAATATTCGTCGGTCCAGTCGTCGCCAATTCCAACAATGAAATCGTACTGATTTCCCTGCATGAATTGCATGGCAGCCTGACCTTTGTTTACCCCGCGGTTTTTTATTTCAATCACTTTATTGCCTTCCATAATTTCCAAATCGTCATTCGAAGTCAGGGTCGACAACTCATCTTTCAATTCAATGGCGCGCATCTGCCCCAATTCAGAGTCGGTTTTGCGATAGTGCCAAACCAGCGAATAATTTTTTTCCTCGATAAAACTGCCAGGCGTCCGGTCGACGTAATATTCGAGCGTATGAATAATCTTCGATTTCCAGTCGCTGTTAATCTGCAACAAAAACTGCCAGTCTTCTGAAATTTTCTTCAGCCATACTCCATGTTCGGTTATCAGGTGAAAGTTCTTGTTTTTAAACCATCTGGTGAAAGTGTCGCGGTCGCGTCCGCTAATAATTACGAGTTCAGTATTTTTCTGTGCTGATAATTTGTCGAGCAGATTGTACAATTGTTCGTCGGGAACTGCTTTTTGCGGATCGTCTTTGAACCCTGTCAACGTGCCATCGTAATCGAGAAAAAATAGCGCTTTTTTGCTGTTCCTGTATTTTGTTTTAATTGTAAGCTCAATTTCTTCAGTTAATTCAATCCCGAAAGAAATAGTTCGGTTTTTTCTTGCATCGAGCAAACTATCGACAAAGTTGTTGGCCCATTTATTTACATCATATCGTTTTAGTCGTTTCTGAAGTACTTCGTTGCGCTGAATTTGTTCGTCTTCAGGCATTTCGAGTGCCGTTTTGATGGCGTCGGCCAGTTCGCGTTTGTTGTTTGGATTGATGATGAGCGCTTCACTCATTTCCCTGGCAGCGCCTGCCATTTCGCTTAAAATCAGTACACCTTTCCGGTCAATTTTCGAAGCTACATATTCTTTTGCTACCAGGTTCATGCCGTCGCGTACCGGAGTGATCAGCGCAACTTCGCTGGCTGTGTACAATTCGATGATCGATTCGATGGGCAGCGACCGGTAAAAATACCAGATAGGTGTCCAATTAATCGAAGCATGTTTCCCGTTGATTTTGCCCACCAGTTCATCGACTTCTTTTTTCAGGAGCTGGTAATATTCCACCGAATCGCGTGTGGGCGTGGCAACCATTACAAGAGTCACTTTCCCAATGTATTCGGGATAAGTATCCAGAAAATACTCAAAAGCTTCGAGCCTGACTGGAATTCCTTTGGTGTAGTCGAGCCGGTCGATTGAAATGATCAGTTTTCGTTCGGGCGACATCAGGAAATATTTATCGATTTCTTTCTGAATGTCGGTTTTGTCTTTAATCGATTTCGATAAATTGGCAGTAGCCCTGCTCTGAAACCAGTCGAAATCAATTCCAAGCGGAAAATTGTCGGCGACCACATTTCGTTTGTCCAGTTTAATTTGGTTGAAAGACGATTCGTGCCCAAGCAAACGCTTAACGCAACTAGTAAAATGTCGCTGGTAATCGTAGGTATGAAATCCAATCAGGTCGGCTCCAAGCAAACCTTCAATAATTTCGCGCCTCCAGGGCAAAAGCCTGAAAACTTCGTACGAAGGAAATGGGATATGCAGAAAGAAACCGATGGTCGTTTTCGGAAATTTTTTCCGGATTAATTGTGGTAGCAACATCAACTGGTAATCGTGAATCCATAAAATGTCGCCTTCCTGAATATGTTCCGAAATTACATTGGCAAATAGCTCATTTACTTTTTGGTAAGCCTCCCAATGAGTTTCATCGTATTCGGCGTACTGCATAAAGTAATGAAAAAGAGGCCAGATCGTTTTGTTGCTAAACCCGTAATAATAATCGTCGAACAAAGCTGATTCGATATTTACAGGAATGTAATTGTTCGTTTCAAGTGCAAGGTTTATTTTTTCCTGAATATCTGTTGAATAGTCTTCAGGATTAATCCCCGGCCAGCCAATCCATCGGCTGTCGTACTTCTCGTGAATCGGACGCAGACCTGTTGCGAGACCACCAACACTGGCGGTAATATTTATGTTTTCATTATCAGTTTGTATACTTACGGGTAATCTGTTGGAAACTATAAGAAATCTTTGCATATTAAGAGTAATTTTATATTACGCACAATTTACTTCCTTTTTGTACGGGAATCAAATTTATGTGGTTAACGTTTTAAAATACTACTATATGAACAACCTGAATTATGGGGTAATTGGAAATTGCAAGAGCGGAGCCCTTGTTTCAGCAGAAGGCGAAATTGAATGGTGTTGTTTGCCCGAATTTAACTCTTCGAGTGTATTTGCCAGTATTTTGGATAAAAAGAAAGGCGGAAGTTTTTCGATTATTCCTGAAGAAGGTACAGCGGTTACGCAGAAATACGTGAACCGCACCAACATCCTGAGAACCAGGTTTCGGAAAGGGGAAAATATTTTTGATGTTTTCGACTTTATGCCAAGGTATATGAATGGCAATCGGCAACATTATTCACCGCCTGATATAATTCGCTTTTTTCAGCTTGTGAGCGGAAAACCGAGATTCAGGGTTATTTACAATCCGAAACTTGAATATGGCGTAACAGCAACTGATAATGTTATAGAAAAAGACTATATCAAAAGTTTGACAAGGGTTGGTTCCTACGATTCGCTGTATTTGTATACCGATTTTGACAAACAAAAAGTGCTTTCAGGAGAAGAACTTGAGTTGAAAGATGATGGCTATTTTTTGATGAGCTACAACCAAAAGTTACTTCAGCAAGATATTGAGCGTACGAAGCTTAAATTTGAGCGTACTAAAGTTTATTGGCTCAACTGGTCGGAAGCGACGCGTAAATATGCCCGTTACAACGATGAAATTATCCGGAGTGCTTTAGTCCTGAAATTACTGAGTTTCGATAAATCAGGAGCAGTTTTGGCCGCAATGACAACTTCGTTGCCTGAAAGCATTGGAGAAGTGAGGAATTGGGATTACCGGTTTTGCTGGGTTCGCGACGCGTCGATGGTCATAAAAGTGATGACACAGCTTGGGCATTTAAATGTCGCTTCACGATACCTCAGATTCATTATCGATCTCATTCCCGATAAGGACGAAAAAATTCAGATAATGTATGGTATTAACGGCGAGAAAAAGTTAACCGAATACATTCTGGATCATTTGGATGGCTACGAAAATTCTGCGCCCGTACGCATTGGAAATGCGGCATACAAGCAGAAGCAAAATGACATTTACGGCATCCTGATGGACGTGATTTATCTGCACTTTGATATATATAATGTTTCGCTGGCTCAGAGTGAAGAACTTTGGACAATCGTTCGTTCGGTAGTGAAAACCGTGGAAAAGAACTGGAAAAAAACCGACCGTGGAATTTGGGAATTGCGAACAGAACAGAAACATTTTACTTTCTCGAAAGTACTTTGCTGGGTAGCTATTGACAGGGCTGTGAAAATTGCACAGTTGGTAAAAATGGAATCGTATGTTAAAGGCTGGGAAATGCTGCGCGATGAAATTAAAGCTGATATCATGAAAAATGCCTGGAATGAAAAATTGCAGTCGTTTACCCAATTTTATGGAAGCTCTGAACTAGATGCCACCGGGTTGCTGATTGAAAGTTACGGATTGCTCCCTGCAACAGACGAACGTTATGTGAAAACGGTGAAAGCAACAAAAGAGCATTTGATGTTTAATGGATTAATGTATCGGTACAAAAATAGGGATGATTTTGGACGGCCAACTTCTTCGTTTACCATTTGCACGTTCTGGATGATAAACAGTTTGTATAAAATCGGCGAAAAAAGAGAAGCACGGAGAATGTTCGATAAACTGCTTTCGTACAGCAATCATGTTGGTTTATTCAGCGAAGATATTGATTTTGAGAGTAAGCGTCTTCTTGGAAATTTTCCGCAGGCTTATTCGCATTTGGCGCTGATTGAAACGGCAACTTTACTTTCCGACGCCGAAATCAGTTCAGATCAGGAAATACTGGACGAGATACATAACGACGGTTGATTTATTAAATTTTTTTAGCCGCCGCTTCATCGAGATACCATTTCAAATCGCCAAAATCAGGTGAAATGTGGGATGCCGGGTATTTTTCGGCCCCGTTTTTCTTTTCCAAAATTTCTGAAACCCGTTCAGTTTTTGTTCTTCCTGTAACCAAAAAAAATACTTCGGAGGAATTATTCAAAACTTTTCCGGTAAGAGTTACCCGTTTTTGTCCTGAATCAGGATGCGTGGCAACTTCACAAATCTGATCCGAGTCCAGTAACTCCAATTGATTTGGAAAAATTGAAGCGGTGTGCCCGTCGTCGCCCATTCCCAGAAGGATCAGGTCGAATTGGGGCCAGCCATTTCGCTCCGGAAGTTTGTCCTGAATTTGTTTTGAATAGGAGAGGGCCTCGGCTTCTGGATCGTTTTCACCTTTTATGCGGTGAATATTTTCTTCAGGAATTGAAATTTTTGAAAGCAACAATTTCTGAACAACTCCGAAGTTACTTTCTGCATGAGTGCGCGGAACCATTCGTTCGTCGACCCACCAGAGCTGAAGTTTTTGCCAAAGTTCAGAATCAGGGTATTTTTCAGCAAGGATCGAAAACAGTATATCCGGAGTTTTGCCTCCGGAAATTGCCAGATGAAAAAATTCTCCGGAATGATCCTGAATTTCATTCATTAATTGGATGGCAAACTGCTCAGCCAATTCTTCCGGAGTTTTAAAAATACGCATGTTGTTGTTCACTGAATTGAAAGTTTAATTTGAAACTTGAAACCTGGAATTTGGAACTTTTTCTATAGTTCGCAATATTCGCCGTCGTGAGCCAGGTTTTTGCAGGGGTAGCGCCAAAGTCCTTCCTCAATCAAATTATCGACAACATCGGGACCCCAGGTTCCGGCAGGATAACCATAAATCGGAATCTCAGGATTATTTTGCCAGGCATTCAGCAGTGGTTGTACAAATTCCCAGGCTTTTTCAACAGCGTCGCCACGGGCATAAAGCGTGGCATCGCCCTGTATACAATCGAGCAGTAGCCGTCCGTAAGCCGATGGCAGATAAACATCAGACAGCTCGTTGTAATGAAAATCCATATTTACAGTTTGAACACGGAATCCGGCACCCGGAACTTTCATGCCAATTTTCAGCAAAATACCTTCGTCGGGTTGAATGCGCAGCACCAGTTGATTATTCGCTGTGTCTGTTTCTGTTTGATTTTCAAACAAATGATGTGGCGTACTTTTGAAGTGAATGACAACTTCGGTAACCCGTGCTGGTAATTTTTTACCGGTCCGGATGTAAAAAGGAACGCCTGCCCACCTGAAATTGTCGATGAAAAATTTCATGGCAAGGAATGTTTCAGTGCGAGAATTTGGGTCAACTCCATGTTCGTCACGATAACCATTTATCAGTTCCTTCCCGATGTGCGACTGCGTGTACTGGCCACGAATAACATGCGCAGCAACTTCGTTTTCTTTAATGGGCCGAAGCGATTGAAAAACTTTCAGCATTTCATTCCGAATGGCATCCGCCTCAATAATAACCGGCGGTTCCATGGCAACCAGTCCAACCAATTGCATCAGGTGGTTTTGAACCATGTCGCGCATAGCTCCTGAATGATCGTAATACCCGCCGCGGTCTTCCACTCCAAGTGTTTCGGCTGAAGTAATTTCGATGTGATGAATGAAATTGTGATTCCAGATGGGTTCGAAAATACCGTTCGAAAAACGGGTGACCAGCATGTTT
The DNA here is from genome assembly GCA_041652995.1 of Prolixibacteraceae bacterium. Classification (GTDB taxonomy): domain Bacteria; phylum Bacteroidota; class Bacteroidia; order Bacteroidales; family Prolixibacteraceae; genus Aquipluma. Next base: position 11,040 of record JBAZGO010000039.1, on the reverse strand, counting down.
TGCACGGTTTCTTTTCCGAGGTAATGATCGATTCGATACAACTGATCTTCATTGAAATAGTTGCGCAGATTCTTGTTCAACTCTTTAGCGCTTTTCAAATCGGTTCCAAATGGTTTTTCAATGATCAGCCTTTTGTACCCATTTGTCGAATCATTCAGTCCAACTTCAGCCAGACTTTGAGGAATAATCTGGTATAAATTGGGCGGTGTCGACAGGTAAAAAATGTAATTCTCCGGAATCGCCAAATCTTTACTGAGTTTTTCAAGTCTGGTTTTCAGACCCGGGTAATCTGAAGAATCGGCTGTGGACAGCGGCTGGTAATGCAAATGTTCCAGAAAAGCTTCGATGTCTTTCCGGTTGTGCTCTTCGTCAGGTAAAAATTCAAGCATTTTTTCCCTGAAAGATTCATCCGAAAGTTCGGTGCGTGAAACACCGAGAACGGCAAATTTTTCGGGTAGCAAGTCCTGCGTGTGCAATTCGTACAATGCCGGAATAAGTTTTCTTTTTGTCAGGTCACCGGAAGCTCCGAAAATAACCAGAATATGTGATTCAGAATTTTTCATGTATTTCTATTTTCTGTTGTTCTAGGCATAGATAAACGTTTGTAATCCGAATTTGATCATGAGAAAGTTAAATCTTGCTCCTGAAAATGAAAACAATCAACTTTTCAGAATATACGACAATTGAGGTTAGGCCGTTGTTTGTCAGATATTAATTCGTGACCCACACCAGACATTGATCGTCGAAAGTATAATATTGCAATTTATAAATCGACTCAATATTTCCGGAAATAAATTTTGCGGTGAACTGATTTTCCTTTTCAGGATTAAACGGAGAAATGTGAATTTGTTGCCTGAATTCAATTCCATCGTCAGGAACAAGTTTGAAAATAGCTTCTTTGGCACACCAGTAAAGGCATTGAAGAAACGGATTGTGATTTACCTGCATCAATTCTTCGTCGGAAAGATATTTCTTTTCAACCGAACTGTAGTTTCTTGAAATGTTTTCAATGTCTATTCCGGCATGTAAGTTTTCGTGCACAAAAACGGCCACATTCTCTCGTGAATGGCTGATCGATAAATGGTTGAATTGGATGTGATTCAGGATTGGTCTTCCAAATTCTGAATACGAAATGGTGAAATTGGCGCCAATCAATTGCTTAATTAAAAGTCGCGTGGCAAGCCATTCGATTTTTCGTTTTTCAAAGGTGTATTGGAGGTATGCCGGATCTTTCAGAACTTCAGGAGAAACTTGAGGAAGCAAATCTTCAAGCGTTTCTGTAAGTTGCCAGATTCCGATAATTCCCCCGTTCTGTGGTATGATTTTAAATACTGGCATTTAGTTTTTCCACTCGGTGGTTTCGATTAAATGAATGACATCGGGAGTCAGAAAATCTATCACCGGCCGAAGCGAGTCGATGTTTGGCACTTCGCGAATGTAGAGCGCGCCACGCAGAAAATTGTGAACACTGTCTGTCAGGTAAAACTGAAGCGGTGATGCCGCATTGCCATCAATCTGGTAAATGGTTCCATAAACCTTTTTCTGCTGATTCACAAAGATTCGTTCGTTAATGGCATCAGCTTTTATGGAATGTTTGTAAGCCAGCGTGCGCGAATCTTCCAGTAGTTTTTCCAGATTATTCTGTACTTTTTTGTAACTGATATTGAGTTCTGCTTTATGTGCAGGCACTTTTAAATTTATCCAGAAAGGTTCGGCCATCCGATCGCGGTCAGGTTCAACTTTGCTGTAATCGGGAATATCGAAGCGGTAGGGTAAAGCCGCAGAATCTAATTTATGGTAGGATTTATCCTGAAAAGTAATCCGGAAATAACCGTGTGGTTTTGGAATGTAATCTTTTCGACACGAAACCGTCAGGAATAAAAAAAGTGTGGTTAAAGAAAAAATATACTTCGACATTGGATTTATTCTCCGGTATTTTTCAGTTCAACTTTTATCTGTTTGATGCGCCTGTTGTCGACGGCCTCAATGGAGAAAACGAAATTGTTGTAAGTTATTGTATCGTTTTTTGCAGGAATTTCACCCTTTAGTTCCAGAATTAAACCTGCGAGCGTATCGGCTTCACCTTTAATTTGATCGAAAATGGTGTCTTCTGATCCTACAATTTTATAAAAATCGTGGAGCGGGATTTTTCCATCGAAGAGATATTTGTTTGCGCTTATTTTGGTGTAGAATTTTTCTTCGTCATCAAATTCGTCGGCAATTTCACCTACAATTTCTTCCAGAATATCTTCCAACGTTACAATTCCTGACGTACCGCCGTATTCGTCAACCACAATGGCCATGTGTACTTTGTTTTTCTGAAACTCTTCCAGCAGGTCGTCGATCTTTTTTGTCTCAGGAACAAAGAACGGTGGGCGAATAATGCTTTGCCACCTGAAGGTGTTTCCTTTCAGCACATGAGGAAGCAGGTCTTTGATGTAAAGTATTCCTTTAATATTGTCGAATGTTTCGGAATATACTGGTATTCTCGAAAAACCGGTATCGGTAATCAGTTTCATGATTTTTCCGTAATTTAAATTGATGTCGGCCGAAACAACATCAACTCTCGAATGCATTATTTCAACAACACTTTTATTGCCGAATTTTACAATGCCTTTCAGAATTTCACTGTCTTCTTTAAGTTCAATTTGCGAAGTGAGTTCCAAAGCCTGCGAAAGTTCATCAACCGAAATGTGTTTGTTGTAGGCATGAATCCGTTTATTCAAAAACGAAGTTGAATAAATGAGCACCGAGTTTAGCGGACTCAGCACTTTTATCAGGTAATACATTGGTATGGCAACGAAACGTGCAAATTTCAGTGCGTGATGTGTGGAATAGACTTTTGGCACAATTTCGCCAAACAGCAAAATGGCAAATGAAATAACAATTACCTGGACGATGAAGCCCAATATTGGTTCGTTCGAAAAATCCACAATCGAATCGACAGTGAAACTTGAAAGAATGACAATACCCACATTAACAAAATTGTTGGCTACTAGTATAGAAGCCAACAATTGTTCCGGAGAATCCAGATTTTTAAGAATATATGAGTTTTTCCTGGTTGAAGTTGTTTCAATGGAGTGCTTTTCATACGGACTAAGGGAAAAATACGCCACTTCCGAACCCGAAATCAGGGCAGAGAGAACTAACAAAATCAGAATAACCAACAAGCTGATTGCGATACCTGTGGTAAAGGGATGAAATTCAATGTTCCAGTAGATTGCAGTCAGGATGGTTAACGGTTCTGTTTCCAACTAACGAATATTTAGGTTATTAAAATGGTAAATCGTCCTCTTCAGGTTGACTAAAATCAGGTTCGCTTACACTTTGAACGGCATCTGCTTGTGTCTGCTGTCCGCCGTTTTCTGCATGACCTTCTCGTTTGCCAAGTAATTGCATGGTATCGGCATAAATTTCAGTAGTATAACGTTTAACGCCATCTTTGTCATCCCAGGTGCGTGTTCTGATACGGCCTTCAATGTATAGTTGACTTCCTTTTTTGACATACTTTTCAGCTACTTCAGCCAAACCTCTCCAGGCAACAATGTTGTGCCATTCGGTTGTAGATACTTTTTCGCCTGTTTTTGCCGTATAAGTTTCACTTGTTGCCAACGGAAAATTTGCAACTGCGACACCTTTGTCCAGATGTCTTGTTTCAGGGTCACGGCCAACGTTACCCACCAAAATTACTTTGTTTACTGACATGAGAATTAATTTTAAAAGTTAGTTAAATAAATTTACAATAAAATATGCCAGTTCTTTTTGTTTTGGCGCTTTTAAAATACCGAATCATCAAAAATCATTATGAACGGCTGGATTATTTATATGAACAATGATTCGTTCCCTGTTTCATTTAAATAGAAATCCAGTAATTTCGGCACAGCAAAGTTAAAAATATCTTCTTTATTCACCCTGATTAAATGATCGGAAAGGTTAAATTTTCCTTCAAACCGAATGCGGATAAAACGGTAATTAATCCGTTGATGACTTAGCAAATGAATCTTCCAGTTACTCACATGTTCAATAACTGGCAGTCCGGAGCGAATGAAGTCCCGAAACTCATCTGCTTCAACTACCTGCTCAATGCCTGACTTTTCGCCGGTTTCGACAATGGGAAACTCAAATAAATTTGTCCAGATGTCTTTGCCCGTCCTTTTTCGAAGCCATGTATGATCAGGATCGGTTATAACCAGATAATTAAAAAATCGGTCGCGTTGAATGGTCTTATTTTTTTTAACCGGTAAATCGTTTATTTTGTTTTTCAAAAAGGCGTAGCAACTTTTATTCAACGGACATTTTCCACAGTCCGGATTCCGGGGAGTGCATTGCAATGCTCCAAACTCCATCATGGCCTGGTTATGCATTCCCGGATTTGTTCCGGTAATTAATTTTGTTGCCAGATCGTGGAATTTCTTTTTCCCTGATGCGCTGTCAATCGGATCATTAATTCCAAAGAAACGCGCGAAAACCCTGTAAACATTGCCATCAACAGCGGGATATTCCAGATTAAACGATATCGAACAAATGGCAGCCGCAGTATAATCGCCAATTCCTTTTAGCGATCGTATTGTTTTGTAATCATCAGGAAAAACGCCGTTAAAATTTTCATGAATTTGACGGGCTGTAAAATGGAGGTTTCTGGCTCTCGAATAATAACCCAATCCTTGCCAAAGCTTTAAAACCTGATCCTCCGAGGCTGATGCCAAATCAGAAATACTTGGAAATTCACTGACGAATCGTAAATAATAGGCTGTTCCCTGGTCGATTCGTGTTTGTTGAAGGATGATTTCAGACAACCATATATGGTATGGATTACGGGTATTTCTCCAGGGTAAATCGCGTTTATATATTGAATACCAGGAATGAATTGGCGAGTTGAAAAAGTCCATTTTTTACCTAACTGCTTTAAAATCTTTTCAAATTGTAAAAATAATCGAAATTAAATGTTTCTAGTTTTTAAATAATTTTTATTTTTGCACACCAATTGTGTCAGAAATATAAATTGTTGAAAATTAAATATTTTAAGAGATGACAAAAGCAGATATTGTTAACGAAGTTAGTAAGAACACTGGTATTGAAAAAGTGACAGTTCAAAAAGCAGTTGAAGCTTTCATGGAAACTGTGAAAGATTCCCTGACCGAAGGAAGAAACGTTTATCTTCGTGGTTTCGGTAGTTTTATTGTAAAGAGAAGAGCAGAGAAGACTGCGCGTAATATTTCCAGAAATACGACTATCATTATTCCTGAACATTTTATCCCTTCTTTCAAGCCAGCAAAAACCTTTGTTGCACAAGTTAAAGACCAAGTAAAATAATTTATTATGCCAAGCGGAAAAAAAAGAAAAAGACATAAGATGGCTACGCACAAGCGTAAGAAAAGACTAAGAAAAAACAGACATAAAAAGAAAAAATAGTCTTGCTTTAATAAGCATTAGCTTTTAAAGACCTTGTTAAAATTAAACCTAAAGCGCATTAGTGCTTTAGGTTTAATATGTTTTTAAGTCTGGTAGTTGTAAAAGTAAAAATAGGAAACGTTGTGAGTAGCGATTTAATTGTAAATGTCACTGCTACGGAAGTTGTAATCGCCCTGTTGGAAGGCAAAGGGCTGGTTGAACTGAACAGAGAAGTGACAGGGGCTAAATTTGCAGTTGGGGATATTTATCTTGGACGTGTAAAAAAAATAATGCCCAGTCTGAACGCTGCATTCATTGACGTAGGATACGAAAAAGATGCTTTTCTGCATTACCTCGATATGGGTCCCCAATTTTCAACTTTGAATAAATTCCTGAAAATTGCCACATCGAAAAACAACAAAATTACCTCCATTTCCAAAGTTCAGTCAGAACCTGACATCGATAAGGAGGGAAAAATCTCAGATATTCTTAAAGTCGGGCAAAACATTTTGGTTCAGGTGGCTAAAGAGCCCATATCAACCAAAGGTCCACGTTTAACTTCGGAACTGTCGATTGCAGGCCGCAACATGGTGCTGATGCCTTTCAGCGAAAAGGTTAGTATTTCGCAAAAAATTGCATCGAACGAAGAAAAGAACAGGCTGAAAAAGCTTATTCAAAGTATTAAGCCCAAAAAGTACGGTGTAATTGTACGTACTGCAGCCGAAGAAAAACGGGTTGCCGAACTCGATCAGGAACTAAAACGACTGGTCGCTAAATTTGAAACTACATTTCAGAAATTAAAACGGGTAAATGCACCCGCGCTGATTGTAGGAGAACTTGGCAGAACAACTGCGTTATTGCGGGATATTTATCATCCCGACTTCAACAGTATCATTGTAAATGACCCTGTTGTATGTGAAGAAATTACTGAATATCTGGGATCAATCGCTCCTGAAAAGAAGAAAATCGTAAAGCTTTACAAAGGCAATCAATCGATTTTTGAATATTACGGAGTTGATAAGCAATTAAAAGCATCATTTGGGAAAACAGTATCCTTCAAGAATGGAGCATACCTAATAATCGAGCACACAGAAGCATTTCATGTCATTGATGTGAATAGTGGAAATCGTTCGAAAGCCGGAATTGATCAGGAAACAAATGCTCTTGAAGTCAATCTGGCGGCTGCTGACGAAATTGCGCGCCAACTCAGGTTACGAGATATGGGCGGGATAATAGTCGTCGATTTTATTGATATGCATCAGGCCGAAAATCGTCATAAGGTTTTCGAACGGATGAAAGCGGCAATGGATGTTGACCGTACCAAACACAACATTTTGCCATTAAGTAAATTCTGCCTTTTGCAGATAACCCGTCAACGCGTTCGTCCCGAGGAACATGTTGAAACCGCGGAAGTTTGTCCAACCTGCAAAGGCACCGGGAAAATTGTACCATCAATATTGTTGGTCGATGAATTGGAAAGCAAGGTCAATTATATTTTTAAAGAGTTAAATAAGAACAAAGTGGTTATTAAAACACATCCTTATTTAGCTGCCTTTCTGAATAAAGGCATCTGGTCTTTAAAGAATAAGTGGGCTTTCAAATTCTTTAAAAGCATTAAAGTTCAGGAAATGAACTCGTATACCTTCACCGAGTATCATTTTTTCGACGAAAACCATGAAGAGATCGTTTTTTAATCTCACCAAAAAATCCCGGTAAATTCAACCGGGATTTTTTAGTGTCTTTATTAATAGAGATTTCCGATCTGCAATTCGAGTATTTCAATGATACTTTTCATAGATAGATAAAATGCATTGTGTATTTTTGTTGCCCTTAATCCATTAAAACTCAATTCATGAAACGGGTCACTCTTTTTCTAAGCCTTCTGGTTTTTACAGTAATCCAATTATCTGCCCAAATACTTGAGCCGGTAAAATGGACTTTCGATTCAAAACAGGAAGGCACGGAGGCTACGCTCATTTTTAAGGCAGTTCTCGACGAAGGATGGCATTTGTACGATACAAATTTGCCTGAAGGTGGTCCTGTGAAAACAAGTATTCAATATGCCGATTCTTCCCAGTTCGACTTTGTTGGTGAACTGGTTAAAGATCCGCAACCGACTGAAGTATTTGATAAAACATTCAATATGAAACTGAGTTATTTCAGCCATCAGGTTGTTTTTACTCAAAAAATAAAACTTAAAAATTCGGATAAAACTGACATAAAGGGACTGATTGAATTTATGTCGTGCAACGACGAAACCTGCACGCCACCCACCGAAGCTGACTTTTCATTTAGTTTAAATTCAGGATCAGGAAAGGTGGAAAATGTAAAGCCCGAAATACCCATTTCCGGAAACGACTTGCAGCCCCCATCAGAGAATTTGCTTTACTTTTTATTCTTTTCATTTCTTGCCGGATTGGCTGCTATTTTAACTCCATGTGTTTTTCCGATGATTCCGATGACTGTTTCGTTTTTCATGAACAGCGGTGGATCAAAACTTAAGTCACGCTTGTATGCCGCATTTTACGGATTTTCAATAATCGCCATTTATACCATAGTTGGAACACTCGTTGCTGTTCTTTTTGGTCCGGGAGCGGCAAACTGGTTGAGTACACACTGGTTGCCTAACCTGATTTTCTTCGCAGTATTCATGCTTTTTGCCTTTTCATTCTTCGGAATGTTCGAAATAGTTTTGCCTAGCTGGCTTGTGAACAAGTCGGACAAACAGGTTGACCGCGGTGGTTTTATGGGCTCATTTTTTATGGCACTTACGCTAGTTTTGGTTTCCTTTTCATGCACTGGCCCAATTGTGGGGGCAATTTTGGTTCAATCGGCCGGTGGTCAGGTATTAAAACCGATTATCGGAATGTTTGGATTCTCGTTGGCATTTGCCCTGCCATTTACACTTTTTGCCCTGTTCCCTGGTTGGTTGAATAATTTACCAAAATCAGGAGGGTGGCTGAATTCAGTAAAAGTTGTGCTTGGTTTCCTCGAACTGGCTTTGGGCCTGAAGTTTTTAAGTGTTGCAGATCAAACATATCATTGGAATCTTCTCGATCGTGAAATTTATCTGGCCATCTGGATTGTAATTTTCACATTGCTCGGTTTTTATTTGTTGGGCAAATTGAAATTTGCACACGACAGCGATGTGAAATTTGTGTCTGTACCCAGACTGCTGATGGCTATCCTTTCGTTTACATTTGTGGTTTATCTTGTGCCGGGCATGCTTGGAGCTCCGCTTAAAGCTATTTCAGGATATTTGCCGCCACAGGCTACCCACGATTTTGATCTGCACCAAATTATACGTGACGAAATAAAACTTGGAATGCCTCACACAACGTCTGCCGGAACAATTGCTACGGATGATGAACTTTGTGATAAACCGAAATTTGCCGAATTCCTGCATTTGCCACATGGTCTTGAAGGTTATTTTGATTATGAACAGGGAATGGCATGCGCCAAAAAGCAGCATAAGCCGGTATTCATTGATTTTACCGGACACGGCTGCGTAAATTGCCGCGAGATGGAGGCCAGCGTCTGGTCAGATCCACGCATTTTGGATCGGCTGCGAAATAATTTTATTATCATTGCGCTGTATGTCGACGATAAGTCTTCGTTGCCGGAAAGTGAATGGATAACATCGACCTACGATGGGAAGGTAAAAAAGACTCTGGGTAAGAAATATGCTGATTTTCAGATTACGAGATATGGAGTGAATGCGCAACCATATTACGTTTTGCTCGATAACAACGAACAATTGTTGGTTCAGCCTAAAGCATACGATTTAAACGCCGATCATTTTGTTGAATTTTTAGATTCAGCTCTGGCCGAATTTTCGAAGCGGAAATAGGAACTTTATTTATATTTGTGCCTGAAATAAAAAGGAGAGCTGCCGGAGTGGTCGATCGGGGCAGACTCGAAATCTGTTGTACCCTTCGGGGTACCGGGGGTTCGAATCCCTCGCTCTCCGCATATAATATTCATAATCAATTGTATAAGTAAGTGACACCCAATTTTACACCCAAGAATGTAAGGTTGGGTTTTATTTAACTATCCCTATTCAACAGACTTTTCTGGTCCAATCTGCCAGGGTTCATTTCCTCTAAGGTGCAATTGGTAGTCAATCCTTCCTGAATAAATTTAGTTTTCCAGTTGGTTTCAACTCCAGTGTGGTGCGATTGGTAGCAATCAAACACCTCAATTGTTAGAACAATTACCGCGTTTCAATTCCAGTGTGGTGCGATTGGTAGCATTAAATACTACCGGAATATCCGAGCTAGTATCGTCTGTTTCAATTCCAGTGTGGTGCGATTGGGAGTGATCGACCGTAATTTTCTGAATTGGGAAATAAATACGTTTCAATTCCAGTGTGGTGCGATTGGGAGAAAGGTTCGAATTAAAACAGGAAGATTCGAATTAAGTTTCAATTCCAGTGTGGTGCGATTGGGAGTTGTTTTTCGAAAACGGAAATTACACGAAAGACACTTGTTTCAATTCCAGTGTGGTGCGATTGGGAGGCTCACGAACTCGACCAACAGCACGTTGAAGCAAGTTTCAATTCCAGTGTGGTGCGATTGGGAGGCTAAGTCGGCCCCGCTGGTCAGCATTCGGAACCCGTGTTTCAATTCCAGTGTGGTGCGATTGGGAGTGCGGCTTCGTTAGCTGTGGCAGTAGTTTGTTTATGTTTCAATTCCAGTGTGGTGCGATTGGGAGTTTTTCGAAAACGGGAATTACACAAAAGATACTTGTTTCAATTCCAGTGTGGTGCGATTGGGAGGCTATGGTTGTTTCGGCAATTTTTCCGGTTTTGGTATGTTTCAATTCCAGTGTGGTGCGATTGGGAGTTTAATTACCTGAAGGCAGTCAGATTTTTCAGCCGTTTCAATTCCAGTGTGGTGCGATTGGGAGACGCTTTCCGATTTAGGTAATGTTGTATTAACATCTCGTTTCAATTCCAGTGTGGTGCGATTGGGAGTGCACCGCCTTACGATGTGCAGATAATGGCTACCGAGTTTCAATTCCAGTGTGGTGCGATTGGGAGATATGTTGAAATTTGCAGTCTGTATTGCTTCACTCGTTTCAATTCCAGTGTGGTGCGATTGGGAGCAAAAACAGAGAAGTTACAGAGTGTAACTCTCGAGTTTCAATTCCAGTGTGGTGCGATTGGGAGATTCTCGAAGCACAAATTAATCTTGGTGAGTCGAGTTTCAATTCCAGTGTGGTGCGATTGGGAGACTCAAAGAGGACAGAACCAAACCCGATTTAAAAGTTTCAATTCCAGTGTGGTGCGATTGGGAGCCGGCTTCGGACTTTCGGCTTCCGGCTTTTTTACCGGTTTCAATTCCAGTGTGGTGCGATTGGGAGTCAATTCCTTCCTTTGAAAATTTGAATTTGTCTAGTTTCAATTCCAGTGTGGTGCGATTGGGAGATAGTTGATTACTCACGATTGTTTTTTCTTTCCTGTTTCAATTCCAGTGTGGTGCGATTGGGAGCAGTCGCCCCGTGGATCGCGAAACGAAAGCATTCGTCGTTTCAATTCCAGTGTGGTGCGATTGGGAGATCGTAACAATAGAGGCTTCGCGGGCTTTCCATTGTTTCAATTCCAGTGTGGTGCGATTGGGAGTACACATGAGCTTGGTAATATTTCGG
>JBAZGO010000038.1:10800-60508 GCA_041652995.1 Prolixibacteraceae bacterium | reverse complement strand
ACGTTTTAAAATGAATTCCTTAATTAATAAGCCCAAAGTCTTGTAATTACAAAACCTATGGCAAGACCTTTATTTTGCCAGTCGTATTGGTTCCACATGATAATATCCTGAGGCAAAATTGAACCAGTTGATCCCATATAAATCTGGAAAGCGTGAGTTCCGGTTGAAATTTCATACCCAAGGGCAATATTGGTTTTTGGATGATCAGTCCACTCAAGTTGTTCAGAAATTTTCTTGATCTTAAGCGGTTCGTCATAATTGCAGATAATCGATCCCTGAGGAGTGACTTTAATTCTTCCATTAAAATGAACACCAACTTTATCGTGATCGAATTTAACTCCAACAGCATTATAATGCGTAAAACTGACACCAGCCTGAAGTGATAACCAATCATTAAATTTACGGGCAACAATTAACTGAGAAAAATAATTCAGACGATCCTGAAATTTAAATGAATTAGACAAGCCTGTATGATAAGCTACCCGAACCTGTCCAGTTTCGAATGCACTTATATTTCGTCCATCAATTCCCATGTTACCATACAAAGCAACTGAAACAGGGATCGAATTTTTTCTGGTCTGAGTTAATACAGTCCATTTGGCATTCAAATCAGTCATCATATAGCGTTTGGTTATTCCGGTGCCAATCTGAAAATTTTTAACCGGCACATAGTTTAAGCCAATCCGAATATTTGACGATCCGTAAATTCCCCACAAATTGGAACTACCGTTTTCGATGGTACCAAATTTATGCTGAATCACCATTTCCAAGGTCTTTTTGTCCGGAATCACAATGGTTTGCGCGTCAATTAATGAACCACTTTCAAAAGTTGCCACAACAGGATAATCCTTTTCTTTAACAGCAGAGGTATCAGTTGATTCTTGTTGGGCAAAAGAAGCTGTAGAAATAAGGGCAAAAAGTATTATTATTAGAATATTTTTTTTCATTTCCGTGAATATTAAATGTTTGCACTAATTGTTTTTAGCTCCTTCTGTTATCCACGTAAGAATTAACTGGGCTTGTGTCGCAGTGACCTTTACATTGTTGTGGTTACCTGAAGATGAATTAACATAAATTGTACTGCTAGCAGGATTTGTTGCATTAACATAATTTGGCACTATTTGCGAATAAGCAACATCAGCAGTCAAACGAGGAGTTTGCGATGCATGGCAGGTGGCACATTTTTCAACGAAGATAGGCGCAACCTGAGTTGAAAAGCTAATTGGTTCACCTCCATTATCGATAACCGGAACTTCTTCCGGCAAAATAAAATCGTATTTACAGCCAGCAAAAAACAATGTAAATAAAATCAAAATCAGGAATATGCTATGTTTTTTCATATTATCATTTTTTATGATTGCTATAAAAAAGACTTCTCTTCCTGGAAAAAGAAGCCTCTTTTATAGCATTTATTTGACTTTATTAATTAAGAGCTTCGATTGTATTCTGCAATAAAGCTTTGATGTATTTAGGATTGTGAGCACCTTCGCTACGATCTTCTTCAATTAAAGTATAGTTATAGAAAACACGAGCCTCAGTAACTGACAAAATAGCAGGAGCAGTTGATTTTGCAGCGGCAACTTTAGCTGAAATACCTCTTTCATCCATCTTAGTTTTCAGTTCTTCAAGTAATGTTGCAATTTCTGTTTGGAAACCGTTCACGTCGAAATCAGTCAAAGTTCCATGACAACTGGTGCAAGACGCCAAACTTGGAGTAAATGCATGACTTCCGCTATTCATGTGACAAGTTGTACAACCAACCTCTGCGTGTTTTGTAGCTGTGTTCCCTGAGGCAGGATAATTAGCTGAACCAGTGAATTCATAACCTGCTCCTACTCCCACCAATAAGTTTCCTTGTGGTCCGTGGTGTGGTCCGTAATGAGAAGAGGTAATTGCATAAGTACCATTACCAGCAGCATCCATAACAGAACCATCGGCATTAAGCTGTTCTGAGTCTGCAGGGAAAGGTGTTCTGGATTGATGGCAATTCACACATAAGTTTGCTTCACCGCCCAAATCAATTGTTTTACCCGGATCAGTGATTACGTTAACAGCAGCTTTTGTTCTTAATGCATAATCAGTACCATCAGTAGCTACATCAAATGTAACATGCATTCCATTGTGACAAGCTTCACATGTAATGTGCGATGGATTTGTAATGCCAACAGCAGCTACTGTCGGACGTTCGATAAAGTTAATAAATCCTTCAGCAGCATGACAAGGTGCGCAATCTGCTGAAGATGCGCGGGCAAAAGCAGTACCTGTTGCGTGTACCGAACCAGCCCAAGCCGTCTGTACAGCATTCATTTTTGCTTCAGTGTGACAATCTAAACAAAAAGCAGTACCGTCAGCACCATTCGTACCATCCGTACCATTTGTTCCGTTCGTTCCATTAGCACCTGCAGGACCCATTGGGCCTTCTTTCACACATGAGGGAGCAATACACATGATTACAAATGCAAAAAGCAAAAGGCGGGAAAAATTTCTAAGTTTCATAGAATAAGTATGTTAAGATTACTATTATTAAATAAACGTTGCATTAAATGCGAACTGTTTTACACTTTGCTAAAATAGAAACCCGAACTCTTAATCTCGAATACTCTTTGTTGATGTTTAAGAAGTATTGCCCTGATTAAAAACAATCCACCAATTGATAAATATCAACTATAAAAAAAAATGAAAAAAAATTTAACCTTTTCGACTGATCAATTGAAGAGCATCTTCGTCAATGACATGAATATTAGGACCATCAACCACAATTATACCTGAAGATTTAAACTCCTTTAAAATACGAATAAAACTTTCCATGGTCATTCCGGTCATATCAGCCAATTCCTGACGGGAAAGGCGGGTATCAAACGGATTGCACAAAAAGATTTCGTTTTTCAGATACAGTAACAGGTCGGCAACCCTTCCTGGCATATACTTTTGAGTTATTCCAACCAGATTATTCAACATCTGAATATTTTGACGATTGTTTAGCTTTAGCAATTCAAAAGCAAATTGGTTGTTTCTTGAAACCAGTTCAAATATCTTATCCGAATCAATAAAACAGCAATCGACCTCGGTAACTGCCTGAACTGTAAAATGCCGGATTTCATCTATAAAAATACCACCTCCGGTTAATATGGAATGAGTGGCAACTAATCTCAAGATCAATCTTTTATCGCCATCCCCTTCCGAAATAATTTTAGCCAGACCTCTTTTTACACAAACAACATGACTGGCTGAAGTATTTTGTTTTAATATTGTTTCACCGGCTTTAAAATGAACGTGCCTTTTTTCTTTCACAAGTAATTCCAATTCATCCGGAGTTAGACAATCGAATATACTTTCCTCGCCGTCATCAAAGCAACGCGCACAGCATCTGTCCTTGCACCTGGAACATGATTCCTCTATTCTTCTCGGCTCCATAACTTGTATTTTATCTGGTAACATTTGAGAGATTATTAAGCGTTTGTAAATCTCATTCTCACCTTAAATTTTGAGCTGCTTAAGATACTTAATCTATCCTAATATTCAAATGTAGATATGTATAGAAAGAAATGCTTTTAAACTACTTGATATACTGAATAGTCTCAACTAAATAATCAATTCATTCACTAATCGTTCAATGCATTTTTGACATAATACAAGTATAAAATCAAAACTGGAAAGAAAATTTTCAATCAAATGAATGATCTGAGAAATTCAACTGATTTGCAGATACTGATGCATAAAAGATCTCATAGGTAAATATCCTATGGGATTAAAATTCTATTTTTAGTGTAGCTAGCGGCTCTTTCGACTCCCGAACTCACAACAGAGCCAAAATCTGAGGCTAAAACCAACAGATCAAGCCGGAGCAGTTGATCTGATTGACAGCAGATCATTTGCAAAACCACGGACAAAAAATCAGTCAGGTTCCCGAAACCATCAGGGAATCTGAATGAGCTCAAAGACCGATACATTAAATCAATCGATGGGACCAGCTCGGCAAATCTTTATTAGCTTGAAGACATTTTCAATTACTGCAGAGATAAAAAGCTGTTCCAAGAAATTCGTCAGAATGTGGAAAACGATGAAAGAAAAATAAAAGAAGCTTCAGAAAAGATTGAAGATGAATGAATAAAGAAAGTTAAAACAAATGAGAGCCAGAACAAAAATGAAAAATTCAAATTTTAAACGCTGTTCTAACTTCCAAACCGGTAGCCAATTCCAGATTCTGTGATTAACAATTGAGGATGCGCCGGGTCATCTTCAATTTTCTTACGCAATTGAGCAACAAATACACGCAAATACTGGGTTTGTTCCTGATAGCCCATTCCCCATACTTCCTTTAGGATATGTTGATGAGTCAGAACTCGTCCTTCGTTTCTGGAAAGAATGGCCAGCAAAGAAAATTCAGTTGAAGTAAGTCTAATAATTTCATTATTTTTTCGGGCAATATGATTGGCCAGATCAACTTCGAGCGAGCCAAAAACAAGCAATGAATTCTCAGGAGTACCCGGATTCTGCCTGATTGATGAACGGATTCGTGCCAGTAACTCGCCGGTACGAAAAGGTTTAGTCAGGTAATCGCTTGCTCCGTAATCCAACGCTTTTACAATGTCATCTTCTGAATTTCTGACAGAAAGAATAATGATTGATTTATGATACCATTCACGCAGACTCTTCAGTATTTCAAGCCCGTCAATATCCGGAAGGCCCAGGTCAAGGAGTATAAGTACAGGGGCATGAGTGACTGCTTTTTGTATTCCTTCATGTCCGGTGGCCGCTGAAAATATCCTGTATCCTTTCGATGAAAGAGTAATTTCAATCAATCGCCTGATTTGAACTTCATCGTCAATGATCAGAATGGTTTCATTATCGGTCATAAAATTTCCTGTTGTTGAGTATTACAAATATCGGAAATTTTAGTCGGTATTCGAATGGTAAAACAGGCGCCGCCATTTACACGATTTTCGGCTGTAATTGTTCCGCTGTGCGCTTCAACAATTCCTTTCACAATCGACAATCCTAAACCTGTACCTCCCGCAGCAGCCAATTCGCCGCGATAAAATTTATTAAAAACCATCGGCAGATCAGTTGCTAAAAAACCAGGGCCGCGATCCATCACCTGAATGACAAGAAACCCATTATCATAAAAGAATTTGATTCGGATACTGCTACCATTCGCGGCATGCTGGGTGGCATTCAGCAACAAATTATGAAGTACCTGTTCCATTAATCCAAAATCAAGTTGAACCAAAGGCATATCATCAGGCAAAACGCAGTGTACATTAAATGGCTTAAGTTCCAACGAAAGTGATTGAATGACCTTATTGATCAAATCTTGCAAATCGCACCAGTCAATCCTGACAGTTAACCTGCCTGAATCGAGCCGCGACATATTTAATAAATTCTCAATCAACCGGTTTAGCCGAATCGCAGCGGTATTGATTTCCTGGTAAAGAATGATTTTCGTTTCATTCGGATATTCCTGTGCAATCAATGTATCAGATGCACCCATAATGGTTGCTACAGGAATCCTGAGCTCATGAGAAATTGAGTTAAAAAGTGTTTTGTATAATTTGTCCGATTCGTTCAGAACAAAGGCATTCCGCGCTTCATTTCTTAAAAACTCACGTTCAATTTTACCCGAAATCTGTGGCAAAAATCCTTCCCAAAATTGTTCTTCGCCCTGAGTAAACACTTTCTCGTGCTGAAGCGCAATGACTCCCATATTGTCAATGTTTCCTTTTAACGGATAGAAAGTGTATTTACCTGATGGCAATGTTTCTGAATATTTACCAGCTTTTGACGAATGCCTGAATGTCCATTCGGCAACACTCATTTCATTGGGCGAAAAGCTAAGTGTGGTTTCGTGCCTAACTTGTTTTTCAAGTTTGTTGTCATCGTCTTTCAGGATAACTGCGCTCTCCAATTTAAAATATTTCCGGATATCTTTCACAACCAGATTTAAAACATCGTCAATCCCTGTAGCATTCGAGAGTTCTTTGGCCAAACGGTAAAGCGCATGAGTCCGTTCTTCACGCACCCTTATTTTCATTTCCTGACTTTTAACCCTTGACGTTAACACCCCATTCAGTAAGGCAATAATAAAAAACATGATCAACATTAGCATGTCTTCCGGCTTTTCAATATGCAGGGTATAGGGCGGAGGAATGAAAAAGAAGTCCCAAATCAACGAGCTTAGCGTTGCGGCCAACAAAATGGGGCCAGTGCCAAAAAAGAAGGCAAGTATAGAAACCACAAACAACAGAACAAACGATACTACCTGATAACCAACAAACTCTTTAATCAGGAAGAAAATAGCTGCCGTAACAATAATTGTCAATGTAGCTGTCAAGTACTGATTAATACTTGAGGTAAATGATGGCATTGAGGCTTTTCTTCTGTATTTATCCTCCGTCTGAGTATCGGAGCCGAGAATATAAACATCGATATTTCCGCTGTAACGGATCAATTGATTGACAAAATTACTCAGCTTAAATAATGAGAAAAGGTTCCGGTCACGTGGTTTACCTATGATGATGTGTGTAATGTTTTCCTTTTGCGCAAAATCTACAATTGCTTTAACAATTTCGTGACTCGTAATAATCCTGAATTGAATACCCAGTTGCTTGGTCAGGTTAATGTTTTTATCCAAAAGTTCACGTTCCTTGTCAGTCAGTTCGTGCGAAGTTTCAATATAAATTGACTGCAAAGTTCCACCCATGATATCGGCAAGGTTTTTTGCCCAGCGGAGCAGTTTTGCCGAATGTGGCGTGTAGCTGATGGCGACGAGCAGGCGAACTCCCGATTTCCATGGCCCCTTTATTCGCTTGATCTGCATGTAATCGTGCAACTGCCGGTCAACCCTGTCGGCAACAATGCGTAGAGCCATTTCGCGCAGTGCAGTAATATTTCCTTTCCTGAAGAAATTCAGTATCGCTTCTTTTGATCGTTCAGGCGTATAAACTTTGCCCTCAGTAAGTCTTTGAAGCAATTCATCCGGGGTCAGGTCAACCAGTTCAATATCATCAGCACGTTCAAAAACATCGTCAGGAATGGTTTCCCTGACGATAATACCGGTAATTTGGGCAACGATTTCCGAACGGCTTTCCAGGTGCTGCACATTGACCGTTGTATACACATTGATGCCATTGCCCAAAATTTCCTGAACATCCAGATATCGCTTTGAGTGACGGCTTCCCGGCGCATTGGTGTGCGCCAGTTCATCGACCAGTACAACTTGTGGTTTTCGCGCGATAATGGCATCCAGATCCATCTCTTGAACCTGAGCGGATTTGTATACGTATTTCTTGCGTGGAATCAATTCAAACCCTTTAACCAAAGCTGCCGTTTCCTTACGGTTATGGGTTTCCACATAACCTATAACAATATCTTCGCCTTTTAATTTTTCAATTCTTGCCGCCTCCAGCATGGTATAAGTTTTGCCCACGCCGGCACACATGCCAAAGAATATCTTCAGTTTTCCGCGTTTGCTTTTTTCTTCGTCATCTTTTAACGATGCCAGCAAATCATCGGGATTTGGACGGTTGTCAGGGAAGTCCATAGATTATGTCTTATTTTCAATTTTTGAAATTACTTCTTCCGCTTGTTTTTCAATGCTCTTAATCCGTACTAAAACGTCTTTCAACTCATCAACGTTGCTAAAGCTATCTTCAATTTCCGAATCTTCCAAAAAATTCAACGATTCTTCCTCCTCGCGCTGGTCACCACTCAGTTTTTCAGCCATTTGGTTAAACAGCAATGAAATTTCATAGAATTCGTCTGTACCATCAAAGTAAAGCCTTTGTCCGTAATTGCTGGATACGATTTCTTTTATTCCGTTATACAATTGCGAAAAGCGTTCGTTAAAATACGATGCAAAACTGAAGATGAAGCTAAAAGCAATTAAAAAACAAAAACTGCCAATTACCGACAATTGCGTTAAAGCCGCTTTTACTGAATCCTTGGCATCATTGGTTTTCACTTCAATGGCCTTTTCATTCATTTGTGACAAAATTGCCAATTGCTGATAAAGCATTACAAAATTCTTTTGCAGATGAAGAATGAGTTCAACTTGTTTAGGTGACTCAATAAATTGGCTGAACATGTCATGATATTCATTTATTCCATTTTTAATGCTTGTTGCCAGTTTATCTTCCCCGACTTCAGTGATGTTATTGAGTTCTAAGTGAATGGTTTTATCAAATTCATTAAACTCGTTTTTGATGAAAATCGTATCAACAGCCCGGTTGGTCACAAAACTATTGGACATTTCCTGATTCAGGTTCATCAAATTTTCTGTCATACTTCGCGCATACACTACCGACACTTGATTTTCGCTCAATATGGCATTGGTTTTTTTTGATAGCCGCAGGAGTGACCAAGCCGAAAAACCAAGCAAAATCAAAATAATGACAAACATAAATACCATCCCTAAGGTAAATTTTGTTCGTATTGAAAATTTCATCGTTTCGCTTTTTTTAATTGTTGTTTTAATGTTGATTCTGCTCCGAAAAGTTCGAGTTCATTTATTTTCAACTTCTATACCCCTGACGCCTAAAGGGGAACTCGTTGAAAATCAAAGAACTCTTCAAAGTCCCCTTCAGGGGATTTAGGGGTTTTTCACTTTTCGGAGTGGCTTTATTGTTTTTTATCCAACTTATCCAGTTCGATGTTAAGTTGCAAAACGTTTATGCGAGGCTCACCCAGAAACCCAAACTGAGGCGCTTCCGTTAATTCTTTAACCGACTGTAAAAGCTTTTGCTTTTCGTCACTGTTCAATTGCCTGACTTCTGCTATACGGTCGACCTGCATTAAAGCTGCTTTTGGCGAAATGTGCGGATCAAGCCCACTGGCTGAGGCGAACAGCATTTCGGAAGGCACGTTTTCGGTTCCGGACAATTGATTGAACCCAATAAATTGAGCCTTACGGTCGGTCACCATTTGTTTGAGCTTCGAACTGGTAGGCCCGAGGTTTGAACCTCCCGAAGGAAGTGGATTATAATCGATAGCCGAAGGTCGTGACGAGAAATAGATCGTACTGTCGAACTTCTGGCCAATTAACTCACTACCAATCACCTTGTTTCCCTGAACAATTAAACTTCCGTTGGCTTTCTCCGGAAAAGTTACTTGAGCAATTCCGGTAATTAATAGCGGATAAACTAAGCCTAACAAAATGGTAAACAGGGCAAATATCTTTAGTGCTATTAAAATTTGTGTTTTCATGTGTTTATAATTTGTTTTTTAATTGTCACATGGAACTCGCCACTACAATCATCTTGCTGAGTGCCAAAATTATTGAGATGGCTCGTTTCATAACTAATAATTTTTATTTTTCGATTTGTATTTCAGCATGTCCTTCAATTCACCGATCAGATAATCAATTTCAAATATTTTACCGGATGAAATCAGCATTAAATCCTTGATCTCTTCTGCTTTGTATTTTTCAAAGTGGGCCATTTCATTTCTTTTCCGGCTTGCTAGTCTTTCCATCAGATCTTTAATCAGATATTCCATTATCAACCGATTAAATTGATTAACATATCTATTAGTTTTATCCCGACAAAGGGCGCTACAATTCCACCCAAACCATAAATGAGTAAATTTTGTATCAAAGCATTATTGGCTGACATAGGTTTATAGCGGACTCCTTTCAACGCCAGGGGAATTAAGAGAATTATAATAAGTGCATTAAAAATCACCGCACTCAGAATGGCGCTTTCTGAAGATCCCAGGTGCATTAAATTTAATGCCGACAACGGTCCAACGCCGTCTTTCCCGGCATAAAGCGATACCGCAATGGCCGGAATAATGGCGAAATATTTTGCCACATCGTTGGCAATGCTGAAAGTTGTCAAAGCGCCACGGGTCATCAGCAATTGTTTGCCTACTTCAACCACTTCAATTAATTTGGTTGGATTACTGTCCAAATCGACCATATTCCCGGCTTCACGGGCAGCCTGAGTTCCTGAATTCATGGCAATTCCAATATCAGCCTGAGCCAATGCCGGTGCATCGTTTGTTCCGTCTCCAATCATCCCGACCAAATGGCCGTTGGCCTGTTCTGCACGGATACGCCGAAGTTTATCTTCAGGAGTTGCTTCGGCCATAAAATCGTCAACCCCGGCTTCAGCAGCAATAGCGGCGGCTGTCAGCGCATTATCGCCTGTTATCATTATAGTGCGGATTCCCATGCTGCGCAATTGGGCAAAACGCTGTTTGATGCCACCTTTTACAATGTCTTTGAGTTGAATTATTCCCAAAACTTTGTTGTCTTCGGCTACAACCAATGGCGTAGAGCCCATTCGCGAAAGTTCAGCAACTTTTTCTTCCATCTTTTTCGGGAAAAAGCCGTTACCCTTCAAAATAAACGAACGAATGGCCTCCGACGATCCTTTCCTGATTTGATGAACCTTACCTTTTTCATCTGTCAGATCGACCCCGCTCATTTTCGATTGCGCGGTAAACGGAATAAAAACTGCGTTTTTTTGATGAACGTCACGACCACGGAAGTCAAATTTTTCTTTGGCCAGAATCACGATCGAACGTCCTTCCGGAGTTTCATCCGACAGCGAAGAAAGTTGTGCGGCATGTGCCAAATCGGTCTCAGTTATGCCATCGGCTGGGAAAAAGTTGGTGGCCATTCGGTTACCCAAGGTAATGGTTCCGGTTTTATCGAGTAAAAGTACATCAACATCACCGGCAGCTTCGATGGCTTTTCCGCTGGTAGCGATAATATTTCGTTGCAAAAGCCGGTCCATCCCGCTGATCCCAATCGCGCTCAGCAAACCGCCAATGGTAGTTGGAATCAGGCAAACCAGCAAGGCAATCAATACCGGAATAGTCAGGTTTTGCGACAAGGGCAATCCTGAAGCCGACAAACTATATCCGAAGAAGGCAGGAAGCGTAACAACAGCCAGTAAAAAGATAATTGATAAGCCTGCAAGTAGTATTGACAGCGCAATCTCGTTGGGCGTTTTCTGTCTTTTGGCGCCTTCAACCAGGGCAATCATCCGGTCAATAAAGTTATCGCCAGGTTCCGAAGTAATCTTAACCAGAATTCGGTCGCTGATCACTTTAGTACCCCCGGTAACTGCCGAACGGTCGCCGCCGCTTTCGCGGATTACAGGAGCAGATTCGCCGGTTATGGCCGATTCGTCAACACTGGCAATACCCTCAACTACTTCACCATCCGATGGGATAACATCACCGGCATCGCAAATAACCACATCACCTTTTCTTAATTCGGGAGCAGCAACCGTCTCTTCTTTGTCGCCAACCAGCCTGCGCGCCATGGTTTGAATACGGCTTTTTCGTAAACTGTCGGCCTGCGCTTTGCCCCTTCCTTCAGCAATGGCCTCGGAGAAATTGGCAAACAGCACGGTAAACCATAACCAGATGGCAATATTCAAATTAAAACCTGAAAAATTGCCAGTGAATAGTCCGCTAAAAACTGTGATTGTGGTAAGAACAGATCCAATGCCTACCATGAATATAACCGGATTTTTAATCAGAATAACCGGATTTAATTTGATAAAACTATCTTTTGCTGCCTGGATCAATATCTTTTTATTGAAAAGGCTATTTATTTGTCGTGTACTCATTTTATTCAGAAATTAAAAGGTTATTCCACTATTCATTAACAAATGCTCAACAACAGGCCCCAACGACAATGCCGGAAAATAGGTCAATCCTCCAACAATCAGGATGACTGCAATCAGCAGCCCGGCAAAAAGCCAGTTATCAGTCCTGAAGGTACCTGCCGATGTCGGGGTGATATTCTTACCGGCCAAACTTCCGGCAATAGCCAAAACCGGGATAATTACCCCAAAACGGCCTATCAGCATTCCAATTCCAAGCGTCAGATTATAAAAAAGTGTATTGGCATTGAGTCCGGCAAAAGCGCTTCCATTGTTTCCGGCAGCCGATGAAAAAGCATAAAGAATTTCGGAAAAGCCATGAGGCCCGGCATTGTTAAGGCTCGATAAACCATAACTACTAACCGCAGCCCATGCCGTAAAAATCAATATTACAAAGCTTGTTGACAGGTTGGCAATGATTGCCATTTGCACTTCAAATGCGCCTACTTTTTTGCCCATATATTCGGGTGTGCGCCCCACCATCAGCCCGGCAATAAATACAGTTAATATAACAAATACGAACATACCGTATAATCCGGCGCCTACCCCGCCAAAAATAACTTCGCCCAGCATGATGTTAATGATTGCCACCATTCCGGCCAACGGAGAAAGGCTGTCGTGCATGGAATTGACTGAACCGTTGGATGCGTCGGTTGTTGCCGTTGACCACATCACACTGTTCGTTATTCCAAACCGTGTCTCTTTGCCTTCCATCGAACTGATGTGACCAAAAACCGGATTGGTTGAATACTCTCCATACAATGAAATTCCCAGTCCAACCACAAACAAAAGCATCATCACCGAAAAAATTGTCCAACCATGACGGGTTGAACCAACCATTTTTCCATAAGTGTAGGTAAGTGATGCCGATATAATAAGAATGGCAAACATCTCCAAAAAATTGCTAAAAGGTGTTGGGTTTTCGAAAGGATGCGAACTATTGGTATTAAAAAATCCACCTCCGTTTGTACCGAGTTGCTTGATGGCAATTTGCGAAGCGGCAGGCCCCATTGGAATTACCTGATCAGCTCCCTGCAAGGTATGAACAGTTTCGTAGGAACTGAAATTCTGAACAACACCCTGACCAACCAAAACCACAGCAAACAGAATTGAAAGTGGTAACAGTATATACAAGGTTGAACGTGTAAGGTCCGTCCAGAAATTACCCAATTTATCGGTATTTTTACGGGAAACGCCTCTTAATACAGCTATAATTACAGCTATTCCTGTTGCAGCACTTACGAAGTTCTGAACTGCAAGCCCAATCATCTGGACGAAATAGCTAAGGGTAGTTTCACCGGCATATCCCTGCCAGTTGGTATTGGTCATAAAACTTACCGCAGTATTGAAGGCCGAATGCCACGAGACATTCGCAAGATTGGCTGGATTCAAGGGCAATTGTGCCTGAAAGAGTTGAATCAGGAATACAAAGAGAAATCCCACCATATTAAATAGAAGCAATCCAAAAGTATATGACTTCCAGTTTGTTTCTTCATCAGGATTTACCCTGATAAATTTATAGATCAGTTTTTCGAGCCAGCCAAAAACAGGGTGCATAATATGTTTTTCGCCAGTGAAAACCTTGTACATGAATTTGCCTAATACAGGCGTTAAGCTAATTAATAAGACGATGAACAGAATTATCTGAAAATAATCAAGAGTTGTCATACTTATTTATGTTTTATTAGAAAGTTATACCAAATACTAAATAGATATCCTCTTTCTGTGGATTAAAACCGAGTGTGGCTTTTAATGGCAAAGAGTAATTATCTGTTATTTTCAGCGCTTTAGTGCTTGTTGCCCCAATATTTACAACGCTAAGTCCAGTAACTCCGCCATAACCATCGCCATAATATCCGTCGGCAGGAGTAATGCCCACAAATGGGCTGAAATATTTACCGGCATACCCCAACTCAAAGTACGTTGAATAGGCCTGTTTATCTGGATTAGCGGCATTCAGGAGTGGATCATACTTTTTATCGGCACCTGCAAACATTACATTGGCGGCTATACTTACCGGAAACGACTGGGGACCAGAAAAAGCTACCGAACCCTCAAAAATGTGATTGGTATTATTGTTCTTGTAGTTGAAGTAACGAAGTCCAGTGGTTGTGGTATTAAACCAATAGTAATCAGTTATGGTAAATTTCAAAGGACCTTTTGCAAAGGAAACGTACAGGTCAGCTTCTTTATAGCTTCCTGTAAAATCAGTCGATCCCCACACGCCAACTTCCAGTCCACCATTAACAAAAGCCAGGGTAGGTTGAAAATTTGGAGTTGGGGTAGCAGTTGACAAAACACCGCGCCATACATAACTACTCACCAGATCGGCAGTAACTTTGTATGACGAAGTTGACGTGGAATCAGTGGTCTGAGCTTTGACCGGGAAAGAGATTATGACACAGGTTACAATTGCAAGAATTGCAGTGCGAAATTGGTAATTATTTCTCATTGGTTAGAATTTTTCAGGTTTAATAAGTGCATATATCAAATATGCCATTAGAAAAATAGTGAGCAACACCCCAACAATATACCATGCCGGACTATTCATCGCGCCGACTTTTGTGCCGCCTTCAATCGCAGGTGGCACAACTCCTAAAATAAAAATCATTGTATTCATATCGTTTCATTATTTGAACGATACAAATTTGCGCCGGATTCTATAAAGGTTTTATAAAGATTTGGAGAGCAGGTATAAAGATTTTATAAAGACGAGAAATCATCTTTTTTCGGGAATAAATGGAGAATTCAGGAGAAAAATCAATCGTTCTTCTTTATTTTTTCTGACTTTCGGGAGGAATTAATTAACAGTCTGATCGCAGTAAAGAGCCCGAAAAGGAAACAAGAACCAGAATCCTGTCCCAGATTGATCATTTGCTGTAGGTTGCAAATTTTCAAACAAATAAATCAAACCTACATTGCAGCATTTCTAAGCCCTGAAATATTTGGAATTACGACTCAGTAAATTTTTTAATATTCATATTTTTACCGGTAACTACAAGGATGTCGGTCTCGGTCAGAGGTCTGTCGAAATCAATAGTGTAATCAATTTCGCAATCAGAATCGGTATTCCGGTCTATTCTTTTTCCTTCAGGAAAAATTTTTACAGTTATGGTATTTAAATTAAAACGGCCTTTAATATTTACACTGTTCAGCGAATGGCCGATATATCGCTCCGGAACTAAAATTTCAGCTATCGCATTTTCACTGTTGAGTTCCATTACTCTTTTCGCGTATTTAATTTGAAGCATTGAAGAAACCAACAGGGCAGAATCTTCTTCCGGTTGGACAATCTCGTCAATGCCCAGTTGTTTGAGAATGTGCCGGTGTTGTGGAGTAATTGCACGGCCAATAATTCTTTCCACTTTTAGGTTTTGAAGAATGGATAAAGCAAGCACCGAAGAACCTATATCTTCGCCTATGGCTACAATAACAGCATCCACATCCTGAAGTGGTAGAGATTTTAAAGCATTTTGATTGGTTGCATCCATTTCCATTACAATAGAAATGGTGTCTTTGAGCTCATCAATTTTTTCGGATCTGTTGTCAATTCCAATAACTTCATGCCCTTCACTTGTTAAATTTGCAGCAAGAGTACCGCCAAAATATCCTAATCCGATGACAATATATTTCATGACTTACATTGATTTAGTTAATAATTACATCTTGTACCGGGTATTTATAGTATTTTTTTCGATTCGTGATGAAAATGCCGGTTAATAAGGTTAAAGGGCCAACTCTGCCAATAAACATTAAAAAAATAACGATCCATTTGCTGTATTCGTTTAAGGTAGAAGTATGAACCAGGCTCAGCCCCACAGTACCAAATGCTGAAAAACTTTCGAAAAGAAGGTGTACAGGGTTTTTCGCAGGTTCGGAGATTAAAAGTGCCATAAAACCAATGAAGATAATCCCTATTGAAAGAATGATTACTGCTAATACACGGATTATGGTACCCGAACCGATTGTACGGTTTTGCACCTCTAAATTTGTATTTCCCCTGATGAAATTCCAGGCAGCCCGCAAAGCGATGGCAAATGTTGTGGTTTTTATGCCCCCGCCTGTTGAACCGGGCGACGCGCCCACCCACATTAAAAAAATCATTAAAAATATGGTTGGATAACCCCACAAAGAGATGTCGGCAACGTTAAACCCAGCGGTCCGGGCGCTCACACTGCAAAAAAAAGTGACAGCAATTTTTTGAATAGCGCTTAAGTCTCTCAGACTGTTATCTTTTTCCAGCCAAAAATACATAAACATGCCAACGAGCAACAGGATCAAAGTTGTCGTTAATACCATCGAATTATTGATATTTCTATTTCTGGCATAAGTCGTTTTTTTACCCCTGAAAGCTAACACCAACGAAGTAAATAAGCGCTTGAAATATTGATATAAAGACAAAATAACTGGGAAACCAATCCCTCCCAAAACGATAAGAAAAGCAATTGTCATGTGAATAGAATAGCTTGTTCTTACCTCGGAGGTGAATAGGCCCTCGGGCAAGGTTGAAAAGCCCGCGTTGCAAAACGCTGAAATGGAATGAAAAATTGAAAAGAGAAATTTGTCCCCAATCATTTCCGGCGTATTCAGGTAAATTACTACAGCGCCTATCAGTTCGATAAAAAAAGTAAACATGATAATTTTGGTTAAAATCTTAAACAAGCTGCCCAAATTTTCTGAAGAAAGGAGATCTCTCAACATGAATCGTTCTCGAAAAGAAGCGCTACCTGTAAAAATATAGCCAAGGAATCCGGTGAATGTCATAATGCCTAAACCGCCAATCTGAATTAACGATAAGATGATGATTTGACCGGTAGTTGTGAACATGGTGGAAGTATCAACAACAAGCAAACCTGTAACACATACCGCACTTGTCGAGGTAAACAGGGCATCCAGATACGAAATCGGTTGAGTATGTGCATTGGGAAGCATTAACAAAACCGACCCAACCAGAATAATAATCAAGAAACTCGAAACAAACAATAAGGCTGCCGGTATGTTGAAGGAATTAATGACCGAAAATAGTTTATTGGCTTCAGTAAAAATGAGTAAAAACGAAATCGACAAGATTGGAATCTCGCCCGTAAAGAATATACTTACAGGTTCAGTAATGTTATCTGGGTAGTTTGTAAACCATAAAATCGCTAAGCCAAAGCAGAAAATCACGAAATCAATCATAAGATGATGTAGTTTTCTTTTGCTGAAATTAAGAATTACCTGGATGTATTTGGAGGTAAATAATGCCAGAAAAATGATTTTATAGGCGCTTGCAATATCCAGATCGTCAAGCCCTTCCTGGAAGAAGCCAATGTGAAAACAAAAAAAAGCAATAAAAAAAACGGATGTAACTGAAAATATAAAATTACTTATCGCCGAAAGACCTGTAAATAAACTCTTCGCATAATCTGTCAGAATAAAAAATAGTTTATAAATTTTTTCCTGAATCTTATATAGGGCTTTTCGTTTCATAAGTTAACACATTTGCATCGGTATTGAACTTTCCATAACCCAAAAGTAAACAGCAAAATCACGGTATAAATTTCCAATCGGCCCACCAGCATTAAAAAGACACGATTAATTTACCCAATTCGGGCAAATGAGCAAGATTACTTGCCGAACCAACGGTTCTTATGCCAGAACCAATAATTGCCACACAGGTAGCTACTGAACTCGCTGCTGTTTTCTCTCGCCTCCCATCAGGCTCTATCAGTTAGAAATAAAATAAATTTAATACAATCCTGAAATTCTGGAGGTACACTTTGATAAAACTGATAATTAATGAATTATTTACTGCTATTTGCCATTGACAAATTATTCTTCTCTGACAGTTAAGCTTAAAAGTACATAAATCTTTTGGTTTATACTTCATAAACCTGATCTCGAAACAAAAAGTCAGCTAAGCACAGATCGAATTAAATGAATGCATCTTCACCTGAACAATTTATTATTCAACTCGTTGGATTTTTCTGTTCAGCGGGCGTTCAATCGAAATCGGAACTTTTTCTTCAATTACGCAACTGGGATCCAATCCAAGCGCTTTTACATCGGTTATGCTAATGATCCGGGTAAAAGAATGCAATATCATGATCAGTGATTCCCAGGGTGAAAGTTCATAATCCTGTGTCATAATCCGGTCGAGGTTTACAAAGAGGAAATCAGACGGAAAGTGATGTTTTTTAATCGATTCGAATGAACTGCTCAGTTGAATTTCGTTGTTAGCCACCATATCTTTCAGCACTTCCTTAAAATACAGGTTGATACGTGGTTCGATTTTAAATCCCAGATGAAAATCAATCCGGATCAATATGCCCGGAATAATCTGGTTGACTTCGTATGAAAATGTATCCGGCTGATCAACCGTATCAACATGTAACAACCAATAAGTTTTAGCGCGTTTGGGCTGTTTATTGAAGATGGAGTACATAATTTTGGATTCAATCTGGTGCGGATTATTGGCCTTGATGATGTAAACCAGGTTAGTCGCTATCTGGGGTATTGTTTTATCCTTGCTTAGGTCTTCGAATAAATGATGGTACTTGTTCACATTCGAGAAACTGATGTGCCGGTTCTTGATTTTCCGGCCAAAATACCAGCCAATCATAACAACTAAAAACACAAGTGCCAATGCAATCGAAAACCATCCGCCATTTGAGAATTTATGCATATTGGCAGTCAGAAACGAAATTTCGATGGTGCCAAATACAATCGCGAACAATGCCAGAAATGGCCAGGGCAACTTTTTTTGATGCAGATAAAACATCAGGAGCAATGAGGTTATGATCATCGTGATGGTAATCGACAATCCGTAGGCGGCTTCCATGTTCGAGGATTCCTGAAAGAAAAGAACAACAAAACTACAGGAAACCCATAAAAGCCAGTTAACAAAAGGAATGTACACCTGGCCTTTAATGGTGGTAGGATGCAACACTTTTATTTTGGGCCAGAAGTTAAGCGAAACTGCTTCACTGATCAAGGTATATGAACCGGTAATCAAGGCCTGACTGGCTATTACAGCGGCCGCTGTCGAAATCACGATTCCGGGGAAAAGGAACCATTGGGGCATAATGGTGTAAAATGGGTTTAAATCGGCAATAGGTTGTGGGTGCATCATTAACCACGCTCCCTGTCCAAAGTAATTCAGCAACAACGCGGTTTTGACAAATATCCATGAAACCCTGATGTTCCGGGCGCCACAATGCCCCAGATCGGAATACAATGCCTCGGCTCCTGTAGTGGCCAAAAATACCGCGCCCAATAAAACAAATCCCTCCGGATATTCTGTCAGAAAATTATAGGCATAAACCGGATTTAACGCATTCAATACTTCAGGAAAGGAAACTAATTGAATGAACCCAAGCGTTGCCAGCATCCCGAACCAGATCACCATCATCGGGCCAAACGATTTCCCAATGAATTTAGTTCCGAACTGCTGAATAAAAAATAAAGATGTCAGGATAAAAAGGACAACCGGGATTACCGGAATTTGAGGATTGATAAGCTTCAACCCCTCGATGGATGAAGTAACTGTGATGGAAGGGGTAATTACTCCATCAGCTAAAAGAGTACTTCCACCGATCATGGTCAGAACTGCTGCCCAGACTGGCTTTTTTTTCATCAGGGCAAACAAAGCAAAAATCCCACCTTCTCCATGATTATCAGCCCTTAAGGTGATGACCACATATTTAATGGTAGTTTGTAATGTTAATGTCCAGAAGACGCAGGATAAGGCGCCATAAACCAGAAGTTTGTCGAAATGTTCTGCACCGTTGGTAATTGCTTTGATCACATACAATGGACTGGTTCCAATATCACCAAATACGATACCCAGGGTGATTAATAATCCGGCAAAAGTTACTTTGCTTAGCGCTGAATCGTGTTTCGTCTCCGACATTTCATTTGTTTTTAAAAAGGAAGGGGCTGGTTAAAATGCACCGTTAAGTTATAACTTACGGCTACTATCTCATTTATTAATATGAAAGTTAATCTTTACGAAAAAAGAGTAACCAAGTTTTTTTAGGGTCTTGAGTTTTATATCATTTCATTTGATGTTTTTTAAGGCGCAAATTTAGGTAAGATCTTATAAGGATTTTGTAAAGACTGTCACAAAATGTATAAAGATTTTATAAAGATGTAGCAAAAAACTCTGCTATATCACTCGTGAAATGAGACATAAATTTCACTACATTATGAGGTTATCTTACAGAAACCAGTTTTGAATTCATTCCTTTTTTTGCTTTAATCGTATTTGAAATCTTAAATGAATGAAACCAACAGAATAGCATATAAAATGGAACCTACCAACTCATTGGAAAAGAGGTTGTATTGTGTTAAGTAACAATACTAAAACACCCAACCTTACACTATTGGGTGTAAAATTGGGTGTTTGTTTTACAATTAGCTTATTATCAACCACATTTGTAAAGCGGAAGGAATCTACTATAACCACGAATTAGACTTAGTTCGAACCACAAGAATTAATACTTTTTTTCTCCAATCCCAGAATTAGCAAGGGTTTTGAGAGGGCAAAAAAAGGGGATTTTATCAAACTTGATAAAATCCCCGCTTTGGTGACCCAGCTGGTACAAAACTCGAACCATTTATTGGAGGATTTAAAGCTTCTTGAAAATATTCTTGCTGCTTAGATAAGGAATGAAATTTGAAATATTAGTTAAGAGTTGCAATTCTTGGGAGATAATCAGCTCATTAATACAAAAAATAATGGATTTTTGTCTGATAGATGTAATTATCATATTGGGTTAGCTGTAATTATGGGATTATAGATTATGTAAAAAATTAAATTATCTTCTGCATATTTTCTCTTTGTTTAAAATGCAAGTCTTATCTTTGAAATGAACACCTAACCGATTTGTGAAATACATCCTTTTCGACCCGGCCAATCAGCCACCGAATACGGCCATTCCGCCAGTTCCTGTTTCGATCCGTTGGTCCGGACTTCTTAATCCGACGATTTCAGGAAAATATACCTTCGCAATCAGAAAATCAGGGAAGTACAAATTGTACCTGGACGATAAAATGGTTATGAATACCCAAAATGAATTGGCTATACTTGATCTAGAAGCCAGGAAAAGTTATGCTTTGAAACTGGAATATAATTGCATCAGCAGTCAGGCGTATTGTGCACTTTCGTGGAAAACTCCGGATAAAAAAGCTGCCGAGATGCACCAGACGGAAAAGAAATTGGCAAAAAATGCAATGTGGCGATTGCAGTTCTGGGCATCAATAAATCAATTGAAATAGAAGGCCGCGACCGCACAACGCTCTAATTACCAGATGATCAGCAGCAATTTATTCAGGATATATACCAAGCAAATCCTAAAACCGTGGTTGTTCTGGTTACAGGAAGTTCGCTGGCCATTAACTGGATTCAGGAGAATGTGACATCAGTAGTGAATATCTGGTATTCTGGAGAACAGGGCGGAAATGCAATTGCTGATGTGTTGTTTGGCGATTACAATCCTTCCGGATGATTGCCGCTCAAGTATTACCAATCGATCAGCGACTTGCCGGCTTTCGATGATTACGAAGTCTTCAACGGTCGCACAAACATGTATTTTATCGGAAAACCCATCTATCATTTTGGTTTTGGTCTGAGTTATACTAGTTTTACCTATTCAAATATCCGGCTCAGTAAACCTGAAATTGAGCGGGGTGATACAGTGTTGGAAAGTGTTGATATTCAGAATACAGGAAATTATGATGGTGACGAGGTGGTACAATTGTATATTCAGCAAAAGTCTTGCAGTCTGAAATTACCAATTAAGCAATTGAAATCATTTCAGCGAATTAAACTGAATAAAGGCGAAACCAAGACTTTAAACTTTCAATTGAGCCGTAACGATCTGTGTTTCTGGAATGAGAAAAACGAATTTGTGATGAAGCCTGGCGAAATACAAATTTTGATTGGAGCCTCGTCATCCGACAGTAGGAAGGAAATACCTGTAAAAGTAATTTAGTAAACATAAGAACTAAATAAAAAGAAAATCATGAAAAAATCAATCATTCTATCTTTAGTGTTGCTGACCTTATCTTTCAGTCAGTTATCTGCACAGGAAGTTGCCTCCAAAGAGTACACCGCAAATTACCAGAAAGTAATGGAACGCACGCAATGGTGGCGCGAAGCACGTTTTGGAATGTTCATCCACTTTGGCGCATACGCTGTTCCGGCGCGTGGCGAATGGGTGAAATCGACTGAACATTTGACTACTGAAACGTATCAGAAATACGTCGATGAATTCAATCCAAAGGATTTTGATGCCAAGGCATGGGCAAAAACTGCAAAAGCCGCCGGAATGAAATACGCAGTTTTGACTGCCAAACACCACGACGGATTCTGCATGTTCGACAGCAAACTCACCGATTACAAACTCAGCAAAAACTTTGACGGACGCGACCTGGTAAGTGAATTTCTCAATGCATTCCGGGCTGAAGGATTGAAAGTCGGACTGTATTATTCGCTCATCGACTGGCATCATCCTGACTATCCAAATGTTGGCAACCATCCGCAGCGGGACGATAAGGAATACGGCAAACGGACTTTCAACTGGGACAATTACCTGAAATATATGCACGGACAGGTTGAAGAACTGGTTAAAAACTACGGAAAACTCGACATCATGTGGTTCGATTATTCGTTCGACGATTACAGTGGCGAAAAATGGAAAGCCACCGAACTGGTTTCGATGATCCGTAAATATCAGCCTGACATTATTCTCGATAACCGATTGTCGGTAAATGAAGGCACATCAGGCAAACAGCGTATGCTGAAGCCAATAGGTGATTTTGAAAGTCCCGAACAGGGAATTCCGGATGCACCGCTAATCGATAAATACAACAATCCGCTTCCTTGGGAAACTTGTCTGACACTCAATGGCGGCTGGGGTTACACCGAACAGGACCACAACTGGAAATCTCCGGAACTGATCGTTCAAACCCTGGTGAATTGTGTAAGCAAAAATGGGAACCTGTTGCTGAATGTGGGTCCCGATGCACGCGGAAAAATACCACAGGAAAGTGTGGATATTCTGACTGAAGTTGGTAAATGGATGACCATGAATGGCGAGAGCGTTTATGGCTGTGGAGCTACCAATTTGCCAAAACCTGACTGGGGACGCTATACCCAAAAAGAAAATACAATTTATGCCCACTGGATGAATCCAAACCTTGGACAACTGAATACCAAAGGAATTGACAGCGATCGGGTGAAGAATATTTATCTGTTGAAATCCGGTGGAGAACTGTCTTATCATAAGGCGTGGTGGGGAAATAAAGAGCCGGGTAACCTGTTTATTACTATTGGAAGCTCACCCCAGAAACCGATGGAATACGATACTGTAGTTAGAATAGAAATGAAGAAATAGGCGTATTCCAAATCTGAAAGACAAAAATTGAATCATCGCGGGAAAATACATGCGGTTATTCAATGATCAGCCTTTTCATTTGGCAAATTAGCGTAGTTATCAAGAACAATATCAAGCTAAAAATTATAAATTTACTTTCTGTTTTATCCTTTTCCTGATTATTTCAGGGAATAGTGATTCCATTAATCCCGATTCTCCTGAAGCCAGATACAAAGCTGTTCAAACCAAACGGCAAACCGGCTGGGGAACTTTCAACCATAAAAGTGTGCTGAGCCATGTACTTTTGGCCGAAGGATTTGCGATAAATATTAGCATTAAATTGCATCAGAACAATGCCGACAATTACCTGAAAGAGGCGTTTTTCTCGTTACGTGGCCCACGTCCCGAGAAAATTACTCCGGGTTATAAAGCTTATGATGGTAGTTATTCCGACCTGACTGTGGAATGAAACAGGGTGAAATTCAGGATCGAAAGTGCGACAACCGAAAATCAAGATTTATTGCTGCTGGTAACACCCATTCAAAATCCGGAGAATATTCCTTCAGTTGTTCTCGAAACCGGAATGCTATGGAATCATCCAGGAACATTGGAATTGGACGGAAATTCAATCAAGGTAAAAACGAAAAACAAGAATCTGATCGTTCATTCAACGGGCGTTCGGAGAAAGAATACTTGGCAAACACTTCTCCTTATCTGGCAGCAAAATTTGATCAATCCGTTGCCTTTTATACTGGTGAACCCAAAAGCATCGACCAAATCAAAGAACTGGTTGCTAAACGAAGGAGTGAACAGGAATCCATCTATCAAAAATACGGTGCGCTTACTTCGACTTATCAGGCTATCCAAAGTGTTGTTGGCTGGAATGTGATTTACGACACCTCCAATGAGCATGTTATATTTCCTGTAAGCCGTTTGTGGAACGATAATTTTGGCGGGCAATATGTTTTGTTCGATTGGGATACCAATTTTGGCGCATGGATGGCCGGCGTGGAAAACAAGGAGCTGGCTTATGCCATTGCGGTTGAAATTACCAAAGCCATCACTTCCGGCGGATTCATTCCCAATTTCTCCGGATCATACGGCAGCGCTTCATTCGATCGCTCGCAACCTCCGGTTGGCTGTTTAATATTCAAAGAACTCTACACCCAACTTGCAGCCTTTTCTACAAAATAGCAGAAAAATCATTTGAAAATGCAGATTTTTAGCGATAAAAGCGGGAACATTTTTCGTTATCACAGTGTAAGTATCTGATATTCAGTGATGTAATTCCGCTAATTTTCATTTGTAGTCCCCAGAGGGGTATTGTATATCAGTCAGTTCGCTATTAACTTTCGGGCATGTATTTCAAGGTATCCATGCGCACCAATCCCGCAACGGGAGTCTATTCGAGTTATTACCGATTAGTTGAGAGTTATCGCAACTATTGCGACCGGGTATGCCATCGAACTATTTTGAATGACGGTTATCTCGACCAGTTGGCCATCGACCAGTTGAACCTGATCCAGAAGATACTTACGGACAAAGTTGCCAACCACGATAACCCGCTGTTTGAACTTCCTTACACCAATGATACGACGGTAATCCGCTATGTCGATGAGTATTTCAAGCGGATGGTTGCCGAAAAACGCATCAATGTGTTTGTCGAAAAAAAGAGAGAAAGGCATCAAAAAACGGGAAAGACCAGCAAATGATCGACCTGAACAGCATCCGCAATAAAGATGTTCATGAGATTTGTGGCGAATGGTTGTCGTACCAGGCCATGTGCCAGTTGCGATAGCCCCGTTTTTAGAAAGCCTTGGATGCAGATGGAGCGAAGATCAGGTACGTCTGGCCCACACCCATATCATCAGCCGGCCAGTTTATCCAGCCTCGGAGTTTGAAACAATGCGATGGATCAAGGAAAACTCGGCGATGTGCGAGGTCACCGGGTATAAAACATCGAGAAAATTACCAAAGACCGCCTGTATTCCATCTCAAAAAAGTTGTACGCCGAAAAGGAAGCACTGGAACAACACTTGTCGGTGCGCACCAACAAGTTGTTTGACATTCAGGATAAAATAATACTTTACGACCTTACAAACACTTATTTTGAAGGCCGGAAACAGGGCAGCAAACTGGCAAAATTTGGACGCGGCAAGGAAAACCGTAGCGATGCTAAATTGGTTGTGCTGGGGCTGGTGATCAATCCTTAAGGTTTTATCAAATACTCCTCGATCCTGGAAGTGAGCATGGCCGACTGTAAAACATTGGAAGGGATGATCAACAAATTGCGCATCAAAACCTCCTTCTCGGCCCGAAAAGCCCTGATCGTAATAAATGCGGGCATTGCCACCGATGGAAACCTGAAGATGGTATTGGACAATGGCTATGATTATCTGTGTGTGAGCCGTTCGAATTTAAAAATATACAACATCGAAGCTGGTGCAGCCACCGTTTCGGTTACCGACAACCGAAAACAAAAAATTGAGCTATGTCAAGTATATTCCCCGATGACCATTATCCCTAGCCCTGTCAAGGGCGCTGAATCCGTCTGAATTCCGATAATTCAAATCAGCACCTTTTCCCAGCAGCGCCTTTCCTTCTTGTATATTCCCTTTCCAGTCTTCCTTAAGCAGTTGTGGGCCATACTTATACCTCTGTATCTTTTTGCCGTCAACAAGCTCGTCGGCGTCCTTACCTGAAAAAGGTTTTTCTCAGTTGGAAAACAGGGATAGACCATTTTTTTTGCCCAATGCCATTCAGTCAATTTAAGGCGAAACTAGCTTATTTATTCCCCATTTTTCAAAGAGCCAATCCACCACACGTTGGTCATAACGTGTCTGAGCATTTTGGCCTTCGGTATTTTTCAGCATATCAATCACAGCTTGTTTTGCCTTTATGCTATTTTCATTGGTATAGTCAATCGCATTGAGCGCATGCGTGCGGACAAAGACATCCGGGTATTTTAGAACTTCCAGCATGGCATTTAGTCCAGTCTCTTTTTCTCCCAAATAATACAGGGCCTCTGCAGCTACCACCTCTACATCGGGAGACGTATCTCTTAATGCTTCTTTCAGCTCAGGAATAGCGCTCCGGGCATCTTCCTTCAAAATCAATAATCCTGTAGCAGCCCAGTAACGAACGGCGCTGTCCTCATTCTTTAACCATTCGATCATTTGTTCCAGATTTTCCTTTTGGCCCAGGGAAGCAAGATCGGCTGCTTCAACAATGGTTTTAAGCGAAACATTGCCACTGCGCATGTAATCGTAAAACGACTGGTTTTTTGCCCTGATATTAAGTTCTCCTTCAGGAATGAAACCGGTATCCAGAATTTTATTGACCCAATCGCTATTCGCTTGGCGCATCCGTTTCAAAACATCGGTGTAAGCCGGATCGGTAGCGAGATTGTTTACTTCCCACGGGTCTTTTTCTGTATCGTAAAGTTCTTCCGGAACTTTTGTTTTCCAGAATGCCGATTGAGTTTCGTTGCATTCACCTGCCAGGTATGCCCGCTCCCATGACACTATTGAGGGGGCATTCCACAGGTAGTTTATATGTTGGCCTAAAATGCGGTAAGGCATGTAGTTGCGAATGTACCGGAACTCTTTGTCGCGCACGGCACGGCTCATATCGTACCGTTCGTCCATCCGGCCCCTAAACATGTAAGCATATTCAAGTTCAACTGTTTTTTGTTTGCCCAGAAAAGCATTGCCTTGCATCCAATCCGGAATTGGAATACCAATAATGCTTAACAAAGTGGGAGACAGATCAACGAAACTGATGATGCGGTCAATCCTATCGCCCGGTTTATCTGTGGGATATAGGTTTTTAAATTTCTTCGGAATACGGACCAGAAATGGTACCCGGGTTCCCGATTCGTAAATAAACCTTTTACTGCGTCCCAGTACTCCTCCATGGTCGCCGTAATAAAAAACAATCGTATTTTCGGCCTCACCACTTTTATCCAGCTCTTTCAGGATTGAACCTACCCAGGCATCCATATCTTCAATTTTATCGTAATACTGGGCCCAGTCGTGTCTCATTATAGGCGTGTCGGGATGATATGGTGGCAGCTTCACCTTTTGCGGGTTGTGACGAAGCTGTTCTGTTGGAATCGACTTATGGAGGCTGCTTTCGTGTGAAATCATTGAATTGAATACGGCAAAAAAGGGTTGTCCCGGCTTCCTGTTCTTATAGTGTGCATTCCTCCCCGATTCATCCCATATTCCCTTCGTCTGGTCAAGCTTAATATTGTAATCTTCTTTGGGGTTATTGGTACAATAGTATCCTTTTTGATGAAGGAAATGGGTATAATACTCTATAGCATCCGATTTTGGATATTGGCTGCGCATGTGCTGATTTCCTCCCGAACAGGCATAAACGCCGGTAATAATAGTGTTACGCGCGGGAGCACAAACAGGAGCATTGGCATAAGCATGGGTGTAAAGAAAACCTTCTGATGCTAATTTGTCAAGATTAGGTGTTGTTGAGAACGAATCGCCATAACATCCTAAAAAAGGACTGTTATCTTCCGATGTAATCCATAGAATATTTGGCAATGTATTTTGTTTAGGTTCTTTACAACCGTTAAGTCCCACGAAAGCAGAAATCCCCGCTAAAACAGGAAAACTTAGATTGTGAATTTTCATATTATTATTTTAAGTGAGTCTGATACAAAAAAACAGATAATTTATGAACATCATAATTTGAAATTGAGATGCCTAAAATGGTCTTTTGCGTACAATTCTGAATACATAAGCGTAATCGCAAGGCTT
Organism: Prolixibacteraceae bacterium; assembly: GCA_041652995.1. Taxonomy (GTDB): domain Bacteria; phylum Bacteroidota; class Bacteroidia; order Bacteroidales; family Prolixibacteraceae; genus Aquipluma. The sequence continues at coordinate 32,761 of JBAZGO010000038.1, read as the reverse complement.
CGGTTTCGGAGTTTCATTACTAAGACCATCTTTGGTTGGAATACTTTAAATCTATTTTGCTTTTGTACCTTTAAAACGGACGTTTACAGCTCTTTCAATAAAAAAATTCCCCTGTTTTGCATTTATGATCGGCAAGCCTTGAATTGTCAGGCCTTGAAGGGTGACATTCTCAATCGGACGTTCATCATTGTAACCTTGGATAATCGAGGTGGGAAAATTATCACCCGATACCCGGATATCTTTGAAAATAATGTTTTTGATTTGTCCACGGTTTTTAGAACGTACAGCCATTTCTGCTTCGGGCAGACGCAACCATACCCCTTTATTGTTGGTAGTAGGTTGAGCCATCATTGCTTCGGTAATGCTTTGACGCTTTGCATTACTGCGGGAGAACTCAAAGGGGCAGTCATCGCTGTAAATGGAGAGTCCCACACAGAGGTCGATTAACTCATCGCGTGCGTCTTCCACACGTATATTTTCATAACACACGTTTTCCACTGTCGCCCAATCGCCGTTGTGGATACTGAAGACCGCTCCATCTTCAACATGTATTACATCACAGTCTTGCCAGAGTACATTGCGAATAGAATTTGTACGAAGTTCAAACCCAATCTCCATAGCATTGCCACCTCTGGAGTTCCAGAACACTGAACGCTTGACGGTTACGCCATCTACATCATTGTTTTGATTACGGATGGTAGCTTTAATAGTAATACAGTCATCGTTGTTGCGCAGGAAACAGCGATCAACCGTAATATTACTACAACCACTGATGTCTATACCATCGGAATTATTGCCCCAGCCAAGGAGTTTGATATTACGAAAGGTAATCTGTTCAGACTTTCGGGGAACGATCGTCCAACCCAGTTCATTTAACACAACCAATCCATCGAAAAGGATATTATGGCATTCCATTAGGCTAATTAGTTGGGATTTAACCTTCTGATGATTGCTTCCATCTAATATTCCCTGACCAATTACTCGGGCATTCTTAACACCCTCGCCACGAATCCAGCCAACAACTACCGCACCTCCCGGGATATATACTGTTTCGTTATCATGCAGTTGAACTTCGCCAACTTTATGAACCAAACCTGGGGCAAAATAACGAATTCCTGGATCATTTGGTTGAGGAAGATCGGGATTTTCAGCATCAGCAAAAATCCATAGAGGACGCGTTAAATTATCGTTTATCTCAATGCTGAGTTGGCAGGGTTTATTTAGTGTAAAAGAAATCGTGTTTCCTTCGACTTTTGTGCTGATGCCTGCTTGCAGTGGACGAACAACGAGTTTTTTAATATCCCCCCGAAGAGGAACAGCCTGGATATTCCTGTTCCAGGCCGTATAGCTTTGTCTGACACCCAAATGAGCATCCTGAGAGGCTTTGATACGGACAGATACCTTCCCTTTAAATGCGAATAATGCAAAAGGGGCTACAGGAGAATCGTAAACAAACTGTTCAACGCCATTGACTTCCACTGTAAAATCCGGAGCCGGATCAAGACCGGCAGGGCTTGGAAAAGTCATTACCTGACCGACCGCAATCTGTATCCCTCCGACTGCACAAATCACCAAAATCTTCAATAAATGTTTCAACATAAGATTCTCTTTATATTGTTAAATTTTATATCATATCCTAAAAACAACAAATGACTCTGTCTTGATTATCAAAGATTTGAATTATTTATTTAACGTATATTGGTATAGCACGTAACTATTCTTTTCCGCCAATTCGAATGACACGATTCCATTCGTGCCAACTTTGGCCATGAAAGCTTTGCCTTTACCTACCACCGGACTACATTTTATAGAAGTTCCGGCTGGCAACCAGGTTTTTAGTTCCGCTTTTGCTAAATTATTTGTTTCCCTGAAAACCAGAAAATATCCTTTTCCATCCTGAATCGACTGAAAACCAGTCCAGCTTTTTCCGGAGGGTTCATCACCAATAGGGAAAATGTTGCCACTATGGAAATCATGCTGAATAGTCCGGTATTTAAGCATCACCGGCCCGGCCTGAGCTATCGCCTCTTCGGGCAAACTGGAAGTTTCGAACCAGGCCAGAGGTTGAGCTGCCATTGTAATGGCAAAAAGATAATCGAACGAGTAATTAGCAGGTCCAAAGGGATCCCCATCGTATTTGGATTGGTTTCTCCATTTGTTCAGGAATTCAATTTGCAGGTTTTCTGCCGGAACATATTTCGATAACATCCATAGGTTGCGTAGAGTGGTGTAAGGGTAATAATTTTGCCAGTCGGTATAGCGGTTTTCCAGAAATATATTGCCATACTCATTCAGGTAGTGATATCCACCTCTTCTACCGGCAGTTACATCGAGATTAAAAACAACTTTATTTTCAGTTTCTTCCAAAATTTTGTCCAAAAAATTTCTGAAATTGATTTCGGCGATTTTGGTTGGCAGGTTTACACCATCAATTTTAAAGATACGAATACCATACTTTTTATACAGACCGATCAACACATTGGCATCTTTTTCCCAATGTTCCATACCGTTATCCCTGCTCGGATTGAACCAAAGACAAATCTCAATACTTAATTCTTTAGCTCGCTTTATAAGGGGGGCTAATCCGTGTGGAAATTTAACGGAATCGGGTGTCCAATAATCTGTTCTGTCCCAGATGCTGTTGAATGTTCCGCCTTTAAAGGCGGAATTTCCCGAACGACCGGTTTGCCAACCATCATCTAATTGCAGATGAGTTACACCCAGCTTAGCGCCACTTTCGAGTTCTGCAAGGGCAAATGATTCTTTTACACGCGAATCCTGCGATCTGTCGCCCCAGGTATTGGCCATTATCATTTCATCACGACCAGCTTTGTGAATGCGAATTTTTTTCTGATACTCGCGCAATGCCAGATATTTATTGTTTTCATTGCCCGAATAAACACCGGTTACAAAACCATAACCACGCCGCCACTCCAATGAAGTTAAATCAGAAGGCGAAATGCCAGCCCCAATCATTCTCAAGGTTCCGAATTGCGCTATAAAATCACTTCCTGAATAGTCTAATTGTACATTGGACGTTGGCGCTTCCTTTAAAATATATACCCCATCTTCGCTCACATTATTGCTTGCAAAAAGAATATTGCCTTTAAAAAAATTGGTTCGGTACGAAAGCGCATTTACCGGAAACACCAGCGTATTATTCCGGTCGGTAATATCAGCAAACTCTACTGCCTCCAACTTCCAATGCTTATCCGGAAGTTCGAGTTTTTCGATTACCGGAACATTATTTACTGCTGCACCAGGGTTCAACTTTTCAATATTTACCATATCGGCCAAATTTGTTCCTGACTGTATCCAAACACTATTTGAAACGCCCCTGTAATAAAGGTCACAAGCAATTGATGCACAATAAGGGTAAATACGAAAAACACGTTTTACCCCCAATGAACCTAGTGCATAGGTGATTTCCACCTCCATATGTTCAGTGGAAATGGCTGTTTCAGGAACAAACCGAGTTGTCAACTTTCCATTTTCGGCAATTTCAGGTTCTCCTGGTATCGTTAAATCCGGCTTATTACTATTCATTTTCCAATCCTTACCGCTAACTTTATCGGTTAACGAACGGGTAATCAAATTCCCGTTGTTCCATTTGAATATGCGCGAAATTTTGGAATTTTCGATGGTCAGTACATCCTTTTCGAGTTTTGCTGAACAGTCATAGCCAATATTCTTGTTTTGGGCATTTGTTGACAGAACAGAAAAAAGAATTGCTGTCATCAACATAAATTTTGGAATCATCTTCATGTATTTAATGTAAAGTTAGTACTGTTATTTTGCAATTTCGCTATTTCTTATTACCGATTACCGATTACCGAAAGCGATCTGGCTTGCAAAAATTGCCCCACATAATTGGATTCCCCCTTTGGGAAGCTCTTTTACTGTCAGCTTCGCTGAGTGTTTACCATTTGGAACCTCAGGTAGAAACTTACATCGGGCATATATTGCTTTGGTATTGTTTTGTGGCCGTGATAGAATCTGAGGAACTCCTCCATTGATACTCATTTAAATAACAACAGTCTGGTTCTGTGTCAGATCATTTATTCCCAGCATGATGCCTTCCCAATTAAATATAATCATCTCTCCTGGCTTATTGCATTTTAGAGCTCCTCTCAACATCCCGGCTGTACAAAGCTTGTCCTTGGTATAAATGGCATCTTTTTTGAATATCAACAGGCATCCAACCGGAACTTCTTGAAACTTTCTCGATTGGGATCAAGTTTACCATCCACAATATACTTCAAATTATGCAGGCCAACGTTAAAATGAATCAAATCCCATTCAAAATCCCATCCTTCGTCATAATATGGATGAAACATAGAATTGTGCATTTTTCCATTTTTAGAACATGATCATTACCTATGAAAAAGCGCTTTTGATATTCCGTAAAAAACCGGGAATAGTCCGGCAAGTTCTAAAAATATTTTTCTTTTCATACCATAAATCTGCTATTAAGGTTTTGATTTCAGCAATTTATATTTGCTTAATTCGGAACTCAATAGTTTATGTAGCTTGTCTACTTCTTTTTTGTATTCCGGTTTTTCTGCAAGGTTTACAGTCGCGATCTTTCCTTCAGAATGATCATACAACTCGACTGCAACAATTTCTGATGGGTTCTCGTAATTCTGCCAGCGGGTAAACCTATAATTTCCAGTTCGCATGGAATAACCCATTATCTCCAGTTTTTGATCAAACCCAAGGCTTTTCCCCCTTGGAAACTGACTAATAGCCACTTCTTTTATTTTTACCTGAGGATTTTTCAATACCGAAACCAATGATTTTCCTTCCAAATGCCCGGGCTTTGCCAAACCGGCCAAATCACATAAAGTCGGATAAACATCGACAAATTCTGCCAGCGATTCAGTCTGAGCGTTTTTCACCATTCCGGGAGCTGCGATAATCAGCGGGGCATTGGTATCCAGTTCCATATTTGAATGTTTACACCAGTTTCCGTATTCACCCAATTTCCACCCATGATCGCCCCATAAAACAATAATGGTGTTATCTGCAAGTCCGTTTTCCTCCAAAGCATTTAGTATCCGTCCGATTTGGGCATCCACACTTTCCGTTAACCGATGATACATCCAATTGTACAAATTCCATTGTTTTTCATCCTAGTTTCTTGAGCCAATATCCATGGAAACCATATCCGGATTTTCATCATTTATAGGGGCAAAGTTGGTAGCTCGAGGTGGGATTTGTTTGCGATAATCAGCAGTGCTAAGACTTTTTTGAAGGGCGAGCAGCCTCACTGTTTCACGGGCATTTGATGCTGGCAAATTGTCAGGGTAACGCTTGTCTGCCCCAGCCTTATAGCAGATATCATGGGGATTCATAAAAGAGAGAAACAGAAAAAATGGTTTATCTTGTTTTGCTTTCCCAGTCTCAGCCAAAACCTGTTCTGCGTAAATTGCCGGCCTGTCGTAAGGATCCGTATTATTAATATTAAACCCATATTCCGAAACATTCTTCGTCCCGAACAAATGGGTTTTGCCAGAGTATGACGTTTCGTACCCTGCTTTGCGAAAAATAATGCCAAGTGCATCGGTTGCAATTATTTTTTCCACTTTCGGAATGTCATAAGCAGTTGTATTTTCTTTAACACCAACCTCCGAAGCATAATGCCCTGTAAGCAGAGAAAATCGTGATGGCATACACACCGGATTAACGCAATATGTTTTATCAAAGCGATATCCCATGCCCGCAATTTTATCCATATTGGGGGTGCTAAGCCATTTATTGCCCATGCAGATCATCATATTATACGATTGCTGGTCGGTCATGATAAACAACACATTGGGCTTAGTTTGTGAATAAAGGGCAGTGCTTCCCAACAAGGGCAGTGCTAAATTGATCAACAATTTACTTCTCATAGCTTTTTTTATCGTTATTGCTTGTTATTTTATGGATTTTGAATTTGTATATATAGGTTCTTTATAATCAGCCAACTTGGAGTATTCGGTACAACTCTTGAATTCGCGCTGCATACAATCTCTGAAAAGCTGCTCCATTTCATTTTTACTTTTCTGATATTCTGGTTTACCTAAAATATTCTCGGTTTCCAAAGGATCTTTTTCATAATCGTACATTTCGCGTGCTACGACCAGACTGGGGTCATAAACTTTATTAGTCCTGAAGTTTTCCGAAAGCCATTCCGTGTAGCGGAAACGTTTTGTACGGATGGAATAACCCATTTTATCTTTTTCCCGGGGATACTGGCTAAGTGCATATTCTCTTATGGCAGCAGCGGGATTGTTGATTGCTGGAACCAAACTTACACCATCGAGGTATTTGGGGATAGGCAAATTAGTTAAATCGCAAAGTGTTGGAAAAACATCAACAAATTCACATATGGCCAAGGGTTTAATCTCCGCTTTTTTGCCAGGGATACTCATCATGAACAGCGTATGCGTTGCCTGCTCGAAATTGGTGTGTTTATTCCATAGTCCGTGATCGCCCAAATGCCAACCGTGATCGCCCCATAACACGATAATGGTGTTTCCGCGGATTCCGAGCCTTTCGAGTTCATCGAGTAATTGCAAAATCTGGGCATCGGTGTACGACGCAGCGGCGTAATAGCCATGAATCAATTCCTTTTGTTTCGCGACGGAAAGATGATCTAATTCTTTTTCAGAATAACCTTCAAATTGAGGTATATCTGAATACAACTTCAATTCGCCCGAATTGTGATAAGCAATATCAGGGCTATTGAGAGCCTTTTTATGAAAAGGGGCGATTTCAAATTCATCCCTGTTATAAAGATCCCAATATTTCTTAGGTGCAACAAAAGGAAGGTGAGGTTTTAAAAATCCGACTGCAAGGAAAAAAGGTTTTTTGTTCCGGCTTAAACTATCAAGTAATTCAATGGCCATTCCAGTCATTTTGCCGTCGTGGTAGGTCTCATCCGATACATCGGCACATTCCGTTGCCGGACCTCTTCCTTTTGCATTTGCTACATAGGGCAAAACATAGGTCTTACATTTGGGATCGCGGTAGGGAATACTCCATGAGGGAGCGTCATGCCCGATACTCTCTGTATGAAATATTTTCCCCATTCCTGCTGTTTCGTACCCCATTAGTTTGAAGTACTGCGGCAAGGAGACTGCGTTGGGATTGACCTGTCTAAAATCGGTTACCAAATCCCACACTCTGGTTTTGTCAGGTCGCATACCCGTCAGAATACTGGCTCTGGTTGCAGCACATATTGCCTGCTGGCAGTAACTGTTTTGAAAAACGATACCCTCTTTTGCCAATTTGTCCATCCCTGGTGTTTTAGCATGGATATCACCATAAGCCCTGATGAAGGGTTTCAAGTCATCAACTGCAATGAATAAGATGTTTGGTTTCCTGGTTTTTACGTTTTCAGTTTTAGCCCATAAGGGAAAGGCGGTTATACCAATTAGAGCAAACGTAATGCTTCGTTGAAGAATATTATAATTTTCTACCATTGTGAAAAATTTTTTTTATTAAAATAATCTGGGGTACGCATATGTCACATACATTTAATTGATTTATATTCAACAGATTCACGCAAAACTCCTTATTCAATTGATCTTTGAAAAAAAGGTTCCCTGGTGCTAGATTTTCGTCTATTATACTTAAAGGTGTATTAATCCAAATAATACGATAGGTATTCCTCTCCAATATAATTCTGGTGAGTTCCTAAGAGCCATCTTTTTAACAATGAAGCTATTCGATGAAAATTGGGTGTGATTTATCCCCATCAAGCATCTTAGTCCTATCTTCAATTTCATGGTGATATCCTTTCTTTGAAATTCCAAATACATCCTTTCTATCCTTCAGTTATTAAATTGCCTCCGGTTTCGAAATTTTCATTTATAAATTTCCCCCAGTGACATTTTTTAAGCATCTGAAATTAATGATATTCTTACTTTAACTGTGCCTTTTCCCATTATTTCAATAACTATTAAATTTTTTAATATGTCTTAAGTGCATACCCCAGTAATTAAACTTTATTGGAATGCTTCACCAATTATTTGTAAAAATTTATTCCATTTTTCATCATCAATGTTGCCATCCAATCCCAACCGTGTCACTACGAGGTTCCATTCTGGTACGACAATACAATTGTTGTTGTTATGACCTTGGGCTGCAAAAGTCCCTTTTGGTGCATCGGGAAAAGTTCCAGCAGTCCACCAGTTAAACCCATAAGGTGTTTCATTATTTGGAATGATATTTTTAACCTGAGCAGAAGTTGCCTCCGCAATCCAGGGTTGTGGAATAATTTGCTGTCCATCCCAAACCCCTCTGTTCAGGAACAACAGACCGAACCTAGCCATTTCACTGGCAGAAATAAAAATCCCACCTCTATTACCTGCACCACTAGCAACTAAAAGGCCATCGATTTCACCAAAATCTTGCCAATCCCATTTTTCAGGATCCATTCCAATCTTATCGGCCACTTTTTTTGTAAAGTAAGTTTTGAGAGATTCTCCGGCAACTTTTGTCAAGGCCAAAGCGAAAGTATTCATTGCCGAATCCCAATACCGGAACTCAGTGCCGGGAGCAAAAAGTCTATCTCCCGAAGGACGAAAAGGTGTACGGCTTTGGCCATGACCAACAGTTTCATCATCGCCTATAGCCTTGTATCCTGAAGTCATTGTGGTAAAATTCCGAAAGGTCACATCCGGGTAATATTCATTAAGTTCAGGCAGATAATTACAAACCTTATCGTCTAACAAACATTTTCCTTCCGAAATAAGAAGCCCTAAAACAGTACTGACAAATGACTTGGTACACGACCAGACACGCTGTGTTACCTCACTTTCTGTCCCTTTAAAAACAACCTTATCATCTTTTAAAATGACAACCCTCTTAATTCCATTCTCACCACAAACACCTTCAATATAGTTTAACGCATTTCCCAGTTTTTGCGCAAAAATTGTGTCTACCGGTTGCGAACGAGGGTCAACATTTTTATCATTTCCAGCGTAAGCAAAAGTGCCTTGGGAAATTGATAACAACATCATTAAAATTAAAATATTGAAGGTCCTTTTTTTCATATTTGCATTTATTTGTATCTGTTTTCAAATATTATAATTTTATAAGCAACTGTTTAAATTTTCCCATTTGATTATAAAATGTTTTAACCCCCTCAGGGTTGTGATCAGTGTTGTTTTTAATAGAATTAAAAAGTTTCTTAAGAATTTGAAGAGTAAAAAGGAAGGGATGCACAGAACATTCCCTTCCAGTAACCTGCAAAACTTATGAAAAAAAATGTGATTTGGATGTGATTATTTCTACTCAAATTGACTTATTTAATTACAGGCACATAGGTTTCGAGTTTTACATTTCGGTCGCGAATAACCAAGGTGTCGGTTACGGTGTGTGACTCATTATTTGTCATATCAGTGAAGTTATACTTAAGGAAAATAGCATTTCGCTTTTTACCTCCCCATTCATCCCCTTCCTTAACAAACTTTCCTGTACCTATAACAACTACTTTAGAACTAGCATCACTGGAAATTGCACAATTACCACTTTCGTCAAAAGTCAGAATCATTGATAAGTTACCTGGACTACCTGATGTTCGATGAATGGAAGTGGTAAAATTTACTTGATTTTTAGATAAGGTATTCAAATATTTCACCTCTGTCTTCTCTACATATTTATTAGTATATGCCACATTACTCTCTATTGTTCCATCGGTATAGACATCCTTGCCTCTATATAAATAGGTGCCATGATAAGGATTAATATATTTGATTCCAAAGATTGTAAAATCCAAGGGCAAAATTGACCAATCAGAACTAATCCTAGGATCTGGTAACGGCACATTGGACATTCCTTTTAAGATGCTATCAGTCTCTGCGCCTGTAATCCGAATAGGGATCACATACTTGGTCGTATCAGCATTAGGATCATCTAAAAAATCGGATGTTAATTGAATATCCAAATAACCTTGCATTTCACCTTTTGGAATTACAATTGTCCCACTTTCAGGCAGGTTGTAATATTTCTTCGGCAGAGACAATAGTTTGAACCCGTCCTGCGTGTACAGATTGTTTACAAGAGTTTCATCAATGGAGTACTCAACTTTCCGTTCTTGAGTGTTATTATACAATCCGCCAAGGGTAACGCCAATTTTAAATTTTAATTGATTGTCGTTTACGGTGTTGGTCAATTCGTCATCTCCTAAAATCAATGTCCTTACCGGATACTGATATGGGAAGTATGCTGAAGAGTACTTGTAATCAGGAAAATCATTCTCCTGATTATCACACGACAATACGGCCATTAGAAGTATTATCGCAAATAGATATAATATATATTTTTTCATTTGAATTTGAGTTTAAATAATAATAATAATTTCAACTAATTCCAACCAGCATTTTGTTTCAATTCAGAATACTTCAATATCTCCTGTAACGGAACCGGACCAAATTGCATATAGGGTTCATACTTCCTATCATCAATGTTCACATAATCAAAAGTGTATGAATTACCATTTGGCGTAATATTCACACCCTTTGCCGGTTCAGTTAAATTCAAATCCCATCGACGTAAATCATAAAAACGGAACCCTTCAAAACAGAGTTCAAGCCGACGTTCGTTGCGGATCAACTCTCTCATTTTCTGCTGATCCGAAATACTGGCTAAATAAGTATCTGGTTGTTTGATCCCTGCTCGCTTGCGTATCGCACCGATAACATCTCTTGCCGATTGGTTAAAATTTGGGACTACGTAATCTGGCCCTCCTACCTCGTTGGCTGCTTCAGCATAGTTAAGGAAAATCTCTGTGAATCGAACGAACACCTTGTAATGCTTCTGAGGTGTTGGAGCCGTACCATTATCCGGGAAAGTAATATCCTCACGAATTAGTTTCCTCAGATAATATCCGGTACGCGTTGCCACGTTTAATGAGTCCTTCTTATCATTTCCTTTGGTGATGTTTATAATCTTCCCCTTAAAGTTCTGCCCCTGATATAGTATTGTACGTGCGAACCGTGGGTCTCGATTAGCATAAGGATTATCTGGAGAAAAACCATGACCCGGTTCTGTTATTGGGTATCCATCTGCCGTAGGGAATGCATCTACCAGATTTTGAGTCGGGTTAATCTGTCCTTCCCCATTTAGAGAAGGAGGAAATATTGTTTGCTCTAGGGCATAAGAAGTACTGACATTTTGTGATCTCCAAGCCATCTCATTGTTGTCATTTTCAACTATAGGGACACTATTAATCTGGGCAGCTTCAAAATACCTGTTCCCTAACGGACTCATAACTATATTTTGCAAAGCCAATGCTCCAGCTTGAACTGCTGCAATCCAGAGGGGATCGTTAGTCGTGGCGGCATTCGGATTGAATGCCTTACTAGCCGCTAATAGAGTAAGGCGCGATCGGAAACAATTCACAATCCTTCTTTGAATTCGTTGCCGGTTAAAATCGCCCATCACGGTATTATATTGGTCTTTATTCGCCCAAGTGAACTCAACAGGCACCTGATTATCTAACGTACAATTTTTATAAATCAACGGCAGATGAACTGATGCTGAATCAAAATCCGTCTGTATGGCTTTTACCGATGTTTCGAAAGTTGCGCGTGGAATATTAAAGTTTGCATTATTTTCCATGAAATCGTCAATAAACTGAATTCCGAGCAATTGTCCATCAGTGCTTTTTCCAGCCACATCCTGTAACATATAGTATCGCAGCATACCTCGTAAAGCATAAGCTTCACCGCGCAGCCGCGATTTAAAAAGTTTATTAACAATTTCATCCGCACTCCATTTCATGGAATCAATAGTAGTGAGAAACAGATTCAGAGCGATAATTGGGCGATTTAACATCCATTGGCTGGTTGGCGCAAATACCGGTGTCCATTGCCCCGAAGCCATTCGAAGATAATTATTTGCTAGATCATTAGAAACTGCGTCGTCTGTAGCTACATCATTAAAACTCCAGCCATTATTGGGTGGTAATTTTGTGTATGCACTCAACAGCAATCCTTCATCAAAGGCTGGTTCAGTGTAAACGCGCTGAACAGAAGCCTGATTTTCATTTAGTGGCTCTAAAAAATTACATGAACTTGTCAACAAGGTAAGTAAGATAAAATTCAGTCGAAATATATTCTTCATTTTCATTTGATTTACGAATTAAATGTTAAAATGAGGCGCGAATGCCTAAAGAGTAAACTCTACATTGTGGATCAGTGCCAACAGATAAATTGCGGACGTCATTTCGTTTTGACAGAGTAGCTAAATTTGAACCCTTAACATAAACAGATAATTTATCCATTGCCAAAACACGACAGGCTATTTGAGGTAGTTCATAAGTAAGCTGCACACGTCCTATATTGAAATAACTGTTATTGTACATCCAGAATGTTGAACTTTGGTTATTGTTGTCACCACTCAGACTTGTTAAGCGTGGATAGGTAGCAGTCGTCTTGGTTGCCTCGGTCCACCTTTCAAGTGCAATAACAGAATATTTATCATTACCATTCATGCGGTAATAACTTCCTTCCAATAGTTGATCGGAACCTATAGCGCCTTCTCCAAATACGAATAAACTGAGATTTTTGTAGCTTAAGTTCAGATTTAGTCCAAATATCCATGGAGATCCTGAACGACCAACTTCTACCTGATCGTTACTGTTAATAATGCCATCACTATTCTGATCTTTATATTTGATATCGCCAGGCTTAACCTCCCCAAAGGTCTGATAAGGTGAATCTTTAATTTCATTCTCATCCTTAAATAAACCAAGCGTTTCAAGCGCAAACATTGCATCCAGAGGTCTACCTTGACGGTATTGGTAATCGTTTTCCCAAAATTCATCGCGTTTGATGGCTTTTGTTTCCCGATAGATTCCTGAAGCGCCCACCATAAATTTTAAGTTATGATAGTTCTTGGTGTAATTAATTCCCAGCTCAATACCTGAGAATCCATCTATATCATTATTGCCATAAGGAACATAGTCAATAAAATAATTGGGGAAACTATTATATAATCTGATCACCTTGTCGGAAATGCGTGTAGTAAAATAGTTCGCATCGATTTGCAGCGCATGTTTAAACAATATTGACTCAAAACCCAAATTAAATTCCTTACGTTTTTCATACGTCAAATCAGGATTTGCACCATACGCTGACCCGACTGCACTATTTGAATTATTGTTTTCATTCCAGCTGAAACTTCCTATTGTCTGGTATTTATTGTCATATAAGTAATAACCTCCGATACTCATGTCGCTTTTAATTATTCCAGTAGAAGCTTTTACCTTTAGATAATCAATCCATTTAATATTAGCCAGAAAATTTTCATTACTAGGAACCCAGGCCAGACCCAAGGTGGGACTAAAACCACCTTTGTTTCCTACAGGAAGTTTAGTTGAATTTACATAAGCGCTACTAAAATCAGCGTAATACGTATGTTTGTAGTTATAAGCAAGTCTTAACCCAATATTTGCATTTTTATCAGGCTGCAAAGCTGCTCCATTCGCTGTGGTATATTGAGTAAATTGATCTCCAGAGGCAAGAATGGTGGCACTTACAGCATGCTGATCAAACGAACGTTCATAGTTCATCTGCACATAAGTGCTGATTCGACGGTACAGATTTGGATTAGAAAGGTTTTGAATACCATTTCGAATGTCTGATCCGTATTTATTCAAACCTACAATCTGATCACCTGCGGACGACCATACTGGTTCATAAACTGAATATTGATTTCTAACGGATTGATCAAATTGGTTTGAAAAATCAAATCCGATATTCGCCGCCAGAGACAATCCTTGAGTGAGCATACCTAAATCGACGTTAACCCGATTATTAAACTGTAAAATTTGTCTAACCGTCTGTTTATATCCACCTAAATAGATGTCCGCAAAAGGATTTGTTAATGTCTGTGAATTTCCTCCGAACAGGTATTGACCATTGAGATCGTTTTTTCGTGCGTTCAAAATATTACTAACATCAGGAACCGTTGTATCCAATAAATCCATGGGCAGAAAGGGCGAATATAGATTAGGGCGTAGAGTTGAAGCGCTTGCCAGGTAATTTGATACAGGTCCTTTATTAAAATCCATTATATTAGAAGCACTGACACTGTTCCTAATAATACTTGTAATGGCAAAATCAACATTGGCACGTGCTTTCAACCGGTTATTACTCATACTGGCAGCGGGCCCAAAATTGATGAAGTTTCCGGTATTGACCCAATCTAAATTAACATAATATGTAGCTTTATCATTTCCACCCGAAAAATCACCCATTACCCTGGATGATTTTGCAAATCTCCGCACATAATCTGACGAGAAATAATCCGTATCCGGATAGCGATACTTATTTCCACTTCTGTAATTATCAATAGTCGTTTGATCATAGAGTGGAGCTAATCCATCATTTACCCGCGCCTCATTATACAAGGACATATAATCAGCAGAACCCAAGTATTTTGGCCATGTTTTGGGGTCTCTAATATCATAATTTGCATTCACATTAAACGTGCGCTTATTGGCTACACCGTGTTTGGTGGTAACCACAATAACTCCATTACGGGCCTGTGTGCCATAAAGTACTGCCGCAGAAGCATCTTTCAGAACTGTAATACTTTCTATCTCCTCATTGCTTAAACTGGATTGCGAAAAAGTCAAATTGCTTGGATTACCATCAATCACCAACAATGCATCGCCTAAACCGCGTATATTATTGACATTAACCATACCCGATACGCGACCGCTTAATGCATCAGTTAAGTTTTCAGCACCATCGTAACCAAGAAAATCTGACGGTTTTATTTGTTTAACATCAGTAATCACATCTCCCCGTTTTTGGGTAAAAAAACCGAGGTTTACATCATCGTTTTCACCAAACAAATATGGAGTTGCGTGCATGGTAATACCTCCTGACACGTTGTCCGACTTGACTGTCACCGATTTATAGCCATCAGATTCAATTAATAATTCTGAACCAGCTATTGTTGTTACGGTAAATTCTCCGAAAGCATTGGTTGTTGTTGGTCTCCCACCGTTCGCATATACCGTAGCTCCCGAAATTGGTATATTATTTCCATCCTTCACAATTGATTTTACGGTTATTCTCATCTGTTTATTAGATTCCTGCGCCTGTAAGGCAGTGAAAGCAAATAGAAGCAGAACCAAATATATTTTAATTATTTTATCCATTTTTTTCTAATTTATATAGTTATAATATTAGCTACCAACCTGGATTCTGTCTAAATTCAGGATATATTGTAACGCTGCTTGTAGGCAGAGGCAACCAGTTGTGCTTTTCGCCAACTATTCTTTTTCTATACACGACTTCCTCTAAGTTAATCGGCTTACCATCAGATCCCCGATTGAATTTTATCATAGTTTTATCGATATATCTTGGGTCGTCGTTCCGTAACCAACGGCGCAAGTCATCCCAGCGAAATCCTTCAAAAGAGAGTTCAACTGCACGCTCTACAATAAGTTGTTCAAAAAAAGTATCTCTCGAACCTGTAAATTTGGCGTCAACTGCCGGTACATTTGCACGAGCCCGAACCAGATTCACAGCAGCTTCGGGTGTCAACGGACTGGCATCATTCGGTAAAACACTCTTCGGAGTTCCATAACCCCACAATACTGCCTCGGCATACATCAGATATACATCTGTCAAACGCATGAAAGGTGGATTATACACAAAATTCTTATCAATCCCTGTATTATCCCTATAATTGCAAGTTATGTCCCAGAATTTTGAGGTTGCAATTCCTGATTCCACCATAGTCCCTGTCCTATGTGCACCACCATTATAAAGTTGAGCAAATTCATCTAATCGGTTCGCCTGAACAGCTTTTGTAACCGGATTTCCATCGATCAACACCCACGCATCGAAACGCGGATCGCGATTGCTCCATGGATCTGATGGATTGTATTCCGAAGCAGGATCAGTGATGGGCAACCCATTTTTCATACCGAAATTTTTGGAGTATTGGTAGCTTAAACTGAAAAAGCCATCACTGCAGCCATAAGGATTCCCGGCAGGTCGAAAAAGGAACTCAAAGTACGCCCTTACTACTCTATTTTGAAGAACGGGCCCAGCCCAAATCATCTCTTTCCCTCCAGGTAATTCCTTGTTCGTTTTAAAGAACACATCATTAATACTAGCCCATGGCTGAAGCGAATACCGTCCGGTAGAATTGCAAAGATCAATCACCTGTTTAAATACCTGAGCAGCCTGTTTACAGAGCTCTGGATCATAAGCCTTACTGCCCTTCGATTCATAATTCATCAACGGACTGGCTGCATATAGCAAACATTTGGCATGAAAAGATAGCGCGATGATTTTATTTATACGCAAGCGGTTATTGCCAATTGTTAGCTGCCCAACCGGCTCATTGTCCCAATCCATTGGCAGTAGTGCTGCGGCATCTGCCATATCCTTTGCAGCTAATGCAGCAGTTTCCTGATAGTTCAGACGTGGCAACTGAGGTATTCCCCCAGTTACATCAAGAGGTTCGGTGAGGTATGGCATGCCACCCCAGTGACGCATTAAAGTAAAGTAGAAATAACCCCTTAAAAAAAGCATCTGCCCTTTTAATACATCTTTCTCTTGTTGTGTAGTAGCAGCAAGTTTATCCAGATTTGCCAAACCGTAATTTACAACATTTATTCCATGCCAACTGGCAGGCCATTCACCTTTACCAGACTGTACTCTAGGATTGGTGTTCAATTTAGTTCTACCAAAATAGCTTTCAGCTCTGGTAGCCCATACCGTGTAATCTCCGGCATCCCAACCATCAAAAAACTGCCCCCAACCATGCGACCATCCATCATCAGCCAAATTAGGTTGAGCTATTTCTCCAATATACCACGGATTAGTAACCATAACATAAGCACCCTCGACGTAGCCTTGAAAACTTACAAAGTCCTTAAATGCATCTGTTTCACTAACCCCTGCATCTGGGGATACGTCTAAATAACTAGTGCAACTACTCCCTGACAGAAGCAAAAGCGATAAGATTATCTTAAATGATCCAAATTTCCTCTTTATATTTATTTTTTTCATCTCAACTTCTTTTATTAAAATTTAACATCTAATCCCAGATTAATTCGTTTGGAGGAAGGATAAGCTGTACTATTTCCAAACTCCCTGTCGTCTACCAGTTTAGACCAAAATAAAAGGTTATTACCATTCACGTAGAGGCGCAAAGAACTTAAACGAAGATTTTTAACAAATGCCCCGTCAAACGTATAGGCCACTTCGGCATTTTTTAATCGGATGTATGACCCATCAGCATTGTAATAGTCACCTGTAGTTCCACCTTGCGCCTTCCATCTGGGTAAAAATGAAGTGCCATTCGGATTGTCAACAGACCAATAATCCAATGCATGGGCATAGGCAATATTCGTATTATTTGCAAAGTTGCCTCTGCTTACATTACGGGTGACATTATTTACCCCGTAAAATTGAACCATGGCACTAAAGCCCTTATAATCAAATCCCATGCTAGAATTATACGTATTTTGAGGTATATCGGAGTATCCGTTGGCGGCAATATCCTTATCTGACTCGACTACACCATTCGCATTAAAATCAAGTATGCGGAAATCTCCCGGAATTTTATTCTGATCGTTGGTCTGAAACATCGTACTACCGTAAACTTCGTCCCAACTTTCTAAGAACCCATCAGTTATTAGTGATTTGGTTTGCCCTAACGAATAACCCGCTGCCAATAAGTAGCTCTCGGTCATGAGAGGCTCTTCTTTATAAATTATTTTATTAACGACATGCGTCATACTCAGATTTGCCCAGATATTAATGTTCTTAATTTTCTTTCTAAACTGCAACTCTACCTCGTAGCCATTTTTATTAACACGGCCTACGTTTGCTGCCGGCGGCGACAACGGAGAGTAATATGACGGAAATACCCTTTGACTTCCTGATAGTAAAATGTCGGACCGGTTTTCAGTAAAATAGTCAGCCGTAATTGAGATCAGATTTTTAAATACAGCAAGATCCAGACCATAGTTTATTTTCTTGGCTTTCTCCCAGTGTACATTGGGATTTCCCGTAGTACTCTCCTGATAAATAGTATAAGGACTGTATTGGTCATACTGGTTGTTCAACGATAAACTTCCACCATAACTCCATTGAGACATATACAGCCAACGTGTTGAAATATTATCGTCACCAATAAAACCGAAATTATAACGCAATCGCAACCTGTCTAACCAAGCAACATCTTTGAAAAACGACTCATTCTTCAGAGTCCAGCCAAAACCTACTGATGGAAAAAAGGCGAAACGATTTGCCGGCCCAAACTTCTCAGAACCGTTATACGCTCCATTTACTTCTGTGTAATAGCGATTGTCGTAATTATATGTAGCTCGGCCAATCCAGTTCTCACGAAAATTAGGGAACTCACTACCACTGGCATACTGTTCACGGTTAAATACTCCGGTAACTGCCACATCATGTTTCCCGAATTGACGCGCATAATTTAACTGTGCCTGATAGAAGAAACGCCTTTTAAAAGCAGTTAAACTTGGAGTTTCGGACCGAAGTCCCCAATGACCCATCACCCAGGGGAATTGGTTTATTCCAGTTGCAGGATATATGGTAATATATTGAGATTCAGTTCCTGGTTCGGCATCTTCTATGGCTGGATCAATATATTTTTGAGGAGCACCTTCTGCATTTATACCACTTACACTTACATAACTGTTATCAAAAGAGAACCTTGCCGATGCGTTCAATCCTTTAGTAATAGCATCGAGATTTTGGTTTAGAGAAATATCAGAAGTTACATTTGTAGTGTTATTATTTTGGTAGCCTTTTGTAGCTGCAAATTCTAACGGATTATATAAAAAAGTCATAATTGTTGGTGACACACCAAAGCTGCCATCAGAATATATGGGCTGGTATGCATCAGGTGGTGTTGTATATAAACCAGCAAGGGAATATGTATCTGCTGGCCAACTCCCTGTGTTATATGTTTTCTGTATACCGTAATTACCAGCCAGATTTAATGTCAGCACCGTTGATTTGGTGATATTGATATCTAAGTTTGACCGGAAATTAAACCTTTTATAACCAAACCCTCCTTGATAATTATCTATGTCGGGAATTTTCAAAAGGTCGCCTTGGGACATAAAAGATAGTGACGAAAAATATTTAACAATATCATTGCCTCCTGAAGCGTTCAGGTTTACCTCTGAATCTATCGAGAAATTCTTTAGCATGTAGCTTTGCCAGTCAATGTTGGGAAAAGCCTCGGGATACTTCAAATTCTGGTAATTTCCCGGATTGCGGTAACGTTGTGCTATTTGCAGCGGAACATATTCGGCCCACGAACCGGGGTTTATAACCGACTCTCGCTCAATGGCAGCATCTTTTACCATATATGCATCATAGGCATCCAGCTTATCCAATAAGAGCGATGGAAAGACCATTGTCGAGTTGGCTGATACCTCAAATAAAGTTTTCCCCTTTGAACCTCGTTTAGTGGTGATAAGTATAACGCCATTTGCACCTTTTACCCCGAAAACAGCCGTCGCTGACGCATCTTTAAGCACTGAAATGTTATCAACTTCGTTGATGTCGATATCATTCATTCGGCGTTCCACCCCATCAACCAAGACGTAGGGATCGGTGTTATTCCATGACGATTGGCCGCGAATTACAATCTTAGGATCAGAGTTCCCCGGCTGATAGCTTGTCTGAATGGATGTGACACCGGGAAGATTACCAACTAAGGCCAGCCCAAGGTTTGTAGTGTTCGCTGTACGTTTTAGTTCTTTATCTGTTGTTGTAACAATGGATCCAACCACACTGGCTTTCTTTTGTACTCCATAGCCTACAGCAACCACTTCTTCAAGGCCAACAGTTTGCTCTGCTAAAACTACATTAAATATTGTTTCGTTATCAATTGGCAGTTCTTGGGGCTTCATACCCACAAATGAAAACACAAGTGTTTTAGTATCCAGGGGAACATCAAGGTTGAAATTTCCATCACCATCAGTAATAGTGCCGATGGAGCTACCTTTTACCAAAACGGTAGCTCCTGGAACAGGTCCACCCTTGTCGTCAATAACCTTTCCTTTTAACTGTTTCTTTTGGGGCTGTTCGAAGTTGTGATTTTGTTCAGGTACTTCTACCTTTGTTTGACCTTTTACTTTTGAAGAGGTGACCCCAGCTGATGCTTGCACAAATGAAGCAAGTAAAAGAAATGCTGTGAGTCTCAATCCAAATAAGACTTTTTGCCAACTGCTTTCGCAGATGGGATTACCAGATTTTTTTTTCATAGATATTCGTTAAATTAATATGTTAATTTATATTTAGTTTTACAATACTTCGATAAGACTTAGTTATTCATCTGATTTACAGTAAAATAATTGATTATTTATTTGATTAAAACCGCAGAGATTTGTATCTTTAAAGTATTAATTACCAGTTAATTACTTTAATTTTGGCCACCTCTGAGATTTATGCTATTTATTCAAAAATTGTTCTTGATGCTTTATCTGTTTCTAAAATAAAGCTCAATAAATGCAGACGAAATTTTATGATTGAGATTTTCATGCTATACCTGAGTATTCCTTCACGGATTAACTTTCTCCAGTTAGGCAGATACAGCCTTTTTGGTGAACAACGCTTCCGTCGTCAATTCGAGGAGCGGTTTGACTTTTTTGGCTTCAACAAAGCCTTGTCAATGCCTTGGATGGGAAGTCGCACCGCTGTTGCCTTCGATCCGAGTTTCATCCATAAATCGGGTAAGCATACTCCTGGAATCGGATACTTTTGGTCGGGCTGCGCAGGTCGGGCACTTCGCGGTATTGAAATCCTTGGTCTTTCAGTAATCGATGCAGACACCAGATTAAGTTTTCATTTGGATGCTGTACAAACGCCACCGACAAACTGTCTTCAGGATAACGACCTGTCGTTAATCGACTGGTATGCCGGAGTTATCAAGAAATACATGAAACAGATATTATCCATTACCCAATATGTTGTTGCAGATGCGTATTTCTCCAAAAAAAACTTTGTCGAAAAGATACTGGAATGCACCCTCCATTTGGTAAGCAAACTTCGGGGGATGCGGACTTATCTTACATTTCGATACAACCTAAGACAGGCAAAAGAGGCCGGACAGCAAAGTAGGGAGAAAGGTTGATGTTGCCAACTTAAATCCCGAACACTTCACTCCGGTTGAAAACGAGAAAGGAATATCTTGCTGGTTGTAGAACTGTTCCAATTGAAAGGAAAAATAATTTACCGACTCTTATTTTCAACCGATACCAAGCAAGCCCCATCGATGTTATCGATATTTATCATACCCGCTTCCAAATAGAATTTGGATTCAAGGATGCCAGCAATTCACAGGGCTTGAAAACTCGCAGGCCAGAAGCGGAAATAAGCTCAACTTACATTTCAATACCGCATTGACAACAGTAAATATTGCCACGGTAATGCAACTGAGCAATCCAGAAACAAGGGAAAACTCATTTTCTATAGCAATATACAAGATCTTGTTCCATAATACCTTAATGAAATTAAGATTTTTTCGCCTGTTCGCCATTAACCCTAACTCAATCAAAAATCGTCAACATGTCAATGAACTATTGCTTTTCGGCACGATGGCCGCTTGATTATATATCACTTTTTGAACGAACTATTGAATTTTGTAATGATGGCCATAAATATATTTAAATTTTTGTATACAAGATACATTATACAATTACTATTTATGAATGTTTTATAACAGTTTGATAATCCTCCATTATAACAACACTTCGGTTAAAACTTAGTTATTTATCTGATTTACAGTAAAATAATTTAATATTTATCAGTATAAATCAATAAAAATTTGTATCATTAAAGTATTAATTACCAGTTAATTACTTTAATTATGGCTACCCCTACCATTTGAGTTTTATATTCAAAAATTGTTCTTGATGCTTTATCTGTTTCTAAAATAAAGCTCAATAAATGCAGAC
>JBAZGO010000038.1:0-10790 GCA_041652995.1 Prolixibacteraceae bacterium | reverse complement strand
TAATGCTATACAATACATCACACATATTCAATGAATCTCCGTTTTGGCCAGCCTCAGCTTTATTTCTTCCTCACGATCGTAACCCAATCCTGATTGGCTTTAGTGGGGTGCCCAGTGAAATAACCTTACCACCTTTCACCGATTTAACGCTGCCTTTCATTAATTTTCCGTCAGTTACCGGATTAAACCAGTCGATAGTGAAATCTCCTGAAACGCTAGTCAAATTGAGGGATGAGCTAGGAGCGCAAGCAAGGTAATCCAGATAGATATCGACATGCTTCGCCAGACCCAATTTATCTTTATTCATGTCGGTATTCCGCTCGATGCGTTATTGCCGGATCTTCCCCTTCGGGTAAATAGTTGATGTCTTTGGTCAGGATAAACTTGTCCATTTAGAATCCATCTTCCCGCATACTGAACTGGATGTCTTTAATGCCAGCCTTATCGATGTCGAGCTAAATTCTCTTTGTTACACCACAATGTTCTTGCTCGGTGAGCTGTTTGCTGGTTCATGTCCACTGATCCTTACCTTCTCACCATTGCATACCTTCCCATGTTCTGGCCATGTATTGTTGAACCCAACATGTAGTCCATTGTCTTCTGCCCATGATGAATAGGCCCGTACCCAAACGTAATAGCTGCCGGTATATTGATTTTAACTTTGTAATGAAAAATTCCCATTTTCCCAGGAATAGTCGAGAAATTTTCGCCATTGATGAGCTTGTCGTCTTGTGTCACGCGAGTGTCGGGCAAAATTTCGATGTACGCATTGTTGCTCGCACCAGCTATGTGTTCATTATCTGGATTGGGCGTTGCGGTGGGAAACTCCCCTGAACGGCAAAATTGCTGCTGATCATGATCAACTGGGAAATCATACTGGTCTTTAGAAATAATATTTATGCCAAAACAAACCGATATCTCAGTATTGACAAATGCTTTAAAACGCTAAAAGACAATGCAGATGAATTTTGTGATATTTTAAGAAAATCAGATTTCACAGTTGAAGGATTAATACAATGGGTTGAAGCAATATTTGAATCAAAACATTGGTTGGAAAAAAATGATTTGATTTTCATGGTTTAGTTTAGTTTAGTTTAGTTTAGGCGAGTTAAGTTTAGTTACTATGGGTATGTTCATAAACTTTTCAGTGGCAAAAAGGGCAATAGCTTCGTCGTTTTCTCCATTTCTTGCACCGGCGACTGCAATGGCGCCAACAATTTCACCGTCAATTTCGATCGGATAGGAGCCTTTTAAAGGCACAAAGGGAGCAGGAGTAACGCTGTTTAATGTTCGCATTGCGGGTTGGGTAGCAACCGTTTGTTCGAGAACTGCTCCCGGTCGTTTAAACCCAATGGCTGTTGCCGCTTTTCCTATTGCAATATTGGCCGCAGCGGCCATAGTGCCATCAATCCGTTCGAGGCATATCAGGTGGCCACCATCATCAACTACTGCTATGGCACCGCCAACCCCAAGCTCTTTAGCTTTAAGGATGGCATAGCCAATTAATGTTTTTGCAGCTTCGTGCGAAAGCGAATGTTTAGCTATTAACTTGTGCATCATATCCGGTATATTGATTTGTTAACCATTTTCATCAGCTCATTAAAATCCTCGTCTTTCATCATTTGCATAATTTGCTGCTGATTAAGTGATTTGGCCAGATTGTAAGCTCCAATAGTAATTTCTGAATGGCGGTTAAAGAACTCAATCACATCGAAAATCCTTGGTGATGCGTCGGTAGTGAAATATTTGTCGTAGTTGCATTGTTGCGCCCAAAACATCAGTTCTACGTAATGCAGAAAATGGCGGCTGGCGCCAATCAAATCCCAATCGGCTTTGGTATCGTTGTCGTTGGTGTGAATGTAAGCGTCGAAACCGCTTTCGTAAATGGTTACCAACGCTTGTGCCGGATTTTCAGAACTTTGCAGTGAATGACCCATATCAAGCGTTATGCCGGTATTGGGGTTGCCCACTTCTTTCAGGAGCAACAATGCTTTTGCCGTTGAATCTAACTGGCAATGCACACGGGTTTCTGAATATTTTGGCTCGACAAACAAAGGAATTTCAGGCAAATAATCGGCTGCTTCGCCAATAGTTTCAACCATGAATTTCCATGCATCACGATAGTTTACCTGAAATAGCAGGTCGTATCCGTCTGAAAGCGGACAACAAGTGACATGTGGGGCATTCACGGCTTTAGCAAAATCCTTGGCTCGTTTAATCATGGCTACCGCTCGGTCGCGAATCCCTTTATCGGGGCGTGATAATGCTCCTGCAACCCATTCGGTCTCTTTTTTAACGTTGACATTGATGGCCGCAAAGTTAAGGTTGAACTCCTTCATCAGGAGCATGGTTTCTTCAGGAGTAGTATTTTCGTATGGAAATACTATTTCAACTCCATCGAAGCCATCAATTTTCGACACTATTTCCAACTTTTCACGTGTGCTGGCAGGTTTCTGATACTCAGAAAAACGATCCTGGGTTTTTCCCAGAAAACCAATAATTACTCCTTGTTTCATATTGATATATTTTATGTTTTGTTAATTCTTATTAATTTCTGAGCGCCATTTCCTATTGTTTCGAGGATGAGGCAGCAAGATGTTGCACCAGCGTCTAAAACCCCGCGTGAGCGTTCGCCAAGCCGACTGGCGCGGCCTAATCTGGCCATCATATCTCTGGTTGAATCGCGGCCTTCGCGGGCAGCAGTTTTCATAGTTTCCAATGCTTCGTCAAACGTTTTTCCTTGCTGCTGGGCTTTTTCGTATGCTGCAACTGCCGGGACGAGCGTATCAATCAAGGTTTTGTCGCCCACCTTTGCAGGAGAAATCGAAGCAATCGCTTCAACAACTGCATTTAATGCATCACCCATTTCGTTGATACCGATTTCTGCCTTCCCTTCGAGTGACAATGCAATAGCTTTAAATAACTTGCCGTACAGCGGCCCTATCGAGCCTCCTATTTTCATCATCAATATCTTCGACAATACTGACAACCCATGTGTCATATCCCCCGGATTTTTATCCAACTCCTCCCGGCACATGGTAAACCCTTTGTTCATGTTGATGCCATGGTCGCCATCACCGATCAACCCGTCGATATCGCTCAAATATTGTTTGTTTTCCTGAATGGTTTGGATCAGTTGGTCGACGATGACTGATCCTGCTGTATTGGTAAATGTTTGCATAATAATCGTGTTTTATATCCTTTGAAACTGGCGCATACCGACTGAATCGCATTCGTAGTCGATACAAGTTTTCAATTCTTCATCAAGTTTCATCAATGTTAATGTTGCACCGGCCATTTCGAGCGAAGTAAAATAATTGCCTATATAAGACAAATGAATTTTAATGCCTTTTTCTTTCAGTATCCGCTGCACGTCGTTGAAAAGAATATACAATTCCATCACGGGGGTTGAACCCAAGCCGGAAATGAGTACCACGACTTCGTCTCCAATGACGAATGGCAAATCCGGTAAAATAACATCACACATCCGTTCAGCTACTTTGGCTGCCGGTTCAAGATCGACCACCCCTATACCCGGTTCGCCGTGATGGCCAATGCCAATTTCCATTTTCCCTTCAGCAATGGAAAAATTAGGATGGCCAACTTCAGGAATTGTACAGGGACTTAAACCAATACCCATACTACGCGTATTGTCAATGGCTTTTTGTGCTGCGGCAATTACTTCATTGAGTGTAGCTCCCATGGCCGCTTTTGCACCACCAACTTTCCACATCAGTATTTCGCCGGCAACACCACGGCGGTGCGCTTCATCACCCTTGGGGGCAGAAGGGACATCGTCGTTGGCAACCACTTTTTTTACTTCAATGCCTTCTTCTGCAAGTTCTTCCATGGCCATGGCTACATTCATATTATCGCCTGCATAATTTCCGTAGAGAATGGCAACGCCTTTTCCGCCATTGGCAGCTTTTACTGCGTCGTAAAACATTTGTGCAGGAGGCGACGAAAACAGTTCGCCACAGGCAACGGCATCAACCATGTTGCGCCCTACATACCCAATAAAAGCTGGTTTATGGCCTGAACCGCCTCCTGTTACAATCCCAACTTTACCCTGGATGGGAGCATTTTTATATTTGATAACCCGTTCATTTTCGGTATTTGACACTAGGTCGGCATGGGCTACAACATAAGCTTCCAACATTTCGTCGACTACTCTTGAAGGATCATTAATAAATTTTTGCATAATTGTATAATATAGGGATATTGTTTGTCGTCATTTTTGGTTATCGTGAGGGATGAAACGATTGTTTCTCTAGTTCCCTCATTTGCTCGACTTTCTCCGTTGAGCCACCACCCTGGAATTCGGAAAGCAACCATGCATCTATAATGGTTTTAGCCAATTCAGGCCCAATTACCCTTTCGCCCATGGTAATAACCTGGGCATCATTGCTTTTGCGTAAACGTTCGGCCGAAAAAACATCGTGGCAAACACCGGCATAAACACCTTCCACCTTATTGGCAATCATTGCCATTCCAAGTCCGGTTCCACAAATCAGTATACCGCGGTCGTACTCTTTGTTTTTAACTTTAACCGCAAGGTTATAGCCAATTTCAGGATACATGGCTCCTTCTTTAATCGATCTATATGCGAGATCGGTAATGTCAATCCCATTTGATTTCAGATGATCGTACAGCACTTTTTTAAGGTTTACTGCCGCATCATCACAGTCAATTGCAATTTTCATAGTTTATAATTTGTTTTTTATTCATATCAATACTCCGTTAGATTTTAAGCGGCAATGGTGCCGTAATATATAAGTTCTTTGACAATATCTTGATTTTTTAGCTTGTTTGGGTTAACAGCGAACACGTCAATAAATCGTTCGAGTAATAACATGTTGTGATACAATGTTTTTACATCAGCCATTGAGAATGCTGTGTGAATTGCTGCTACAATCTTGATTTTTTCTCATCAATGTATTCTGTATATTAAATAATGTATACAATTATTAGCAAAAAAAATAGCTCCTATTTATCGAAGGGTTAATTCAGGCAATATTTTTTCCAAATATTTCAAGCTCTCTTCTACCCACATATCCGGATTTTCAACAAATCCACCACTGGCTTCACTGCCCATTTCAATACCTGCAACGCAGGGCTCACCGTATTTAGCACAATTTTCTTCAATACCCAATTCAATAAGTTTATCTATATACGCTTTGAAATCGACAGCGCCGGTTCCTAAAATACTGTTAGTATGGGCAAACGATTCGGTTTCACTCAGGTGAACGTGCAACAAACGGCTTTTCAGTTTTTCCAATTGTGCAGGTTCTTCGCGGGTAATCACCAAATGGCCAACGTCAACATTTGGGTAAAGGTTTGGCATATTGATGTCTTCCATTGCTTTGGCCAGCTTATAGGTGTTGTTGCAGATAAAATATACATGCGGATCGAGTTCTATTCCAACCAGCATGTTTTCTTTCAGACAATACTCAGCAAAACGGCCAACATTGTGCACCATGAATTCCCATGATTGCTCCGGACGGGTTCCCAACTCGTATAAACCTCCTCCCCAGCAAACCAACAACTGACGGCCACCCAGATCCTTTTGATATTCGGCACAGGCTTTCATGTAATTGAATACCGCATCACGCTTTTTAGGATCGGGATGAGCTGTATCTTTGGTAGCCACTAAAAGCATTTGGGTGTTTAATAAACCTTCGCCTTTGGCAATGCGCACCACTTCCTTCTTTTGTTCCGCAGTCATCGTTAGCGGGTTCCCCTTGCGGATTCCGGCATATTCGATGTATTTAAAGCCAAATTTGGCTGCACTGCGAAGCGATTCTTCAGGGCCTTTGTTACCTACTTCATACACTAATGTATTTAATGCTAATTTCATATTTTGTTGTTGTAATATATTCTTTTGTGTTATTATCCTTTCAATGAAGCTGTCTGCAAAGGATAACTTGGTTACTTAATCAGATACTTAATAATTTTATTTCAGGCCACCGGTAATTTCTTCCAGTTTATTAAAAAAACCTTTTTTTCGATCAGAGCTAATGTCCCAATTCACCGGAATAGACTGATAACCTTCGTCAATGGAAGTTTCGCCCTTTAAACGGTAGTCGAAATATCCCCAGGAAGCATAAGCTTTTATCGCTTCTACAAAATTGTTGACAGGTTTATCAAAGTCGAAATGATCGTCTTCGTTGAATAAAATTGGCATTGTTTTATAGCCTTTAACAGCTTTTGTCAAGGTTACCATTTCACCAATCTTTGCCGGATCTTCAACACCATTCGCATGAAGCAGAATAAAGTCAGAAACTTTAACCACATTTTCTTCCGGAATAAATCTTCCTCCATAACTAGTTCCGACTAAAAAACGGTATCCATTTTTCTCTTTCGATATCACTCGTTCAATCAATTCGTGAATCCGGTCCTTTTTCAGGATTTCACGATCGTATCCCGAAACATTACATTCGTTCGCAATTTCGATGATCACATTCCGGTATTTTTTAGAGAACAGCCAATCTATTGTATTATCAACACCCTTAATAACAGCAGCTTCGTTCTCTACAAATTGATCCTGTCCAAAATAGTAGATTCCGAGTATTACTATCATTCCTTTTTCGTTGGCACGATCAAGTATTTTTTCCAATCGAGCCATGTAATCCGGACGTAATTCGCCTTTCGAATCGATGGCCGAATTGATCCAACCCTTATTGCCATACCCGAGCGGACTTCCACCTTGCAGATTAATGGTAAATGCAAGTAAGCCTTTTGCGTACCATTCGTCCATGGATTTGATGAATTCATCTGTATTTCGATTGGCGTCCCATTTTTTAGTGTCAGGATATTTCCACTGATCGGCTGTATTGGGATTTAAATCGTCGAAAATTCCTTGTACCATTCGCGAATTCATTAAAAGTCCTTCGATGGTATGTCCCTGCCAACTGTGGTCTTTATATGTTAATTCACCATTGATCAGAAATTTATCGCCTTTAATACTTATGATAGTTTGTTTGGAATCTTTCGTTTTCGCGCTTAAATTTCCGAAGTTAACTACGACAGAAAGGACGATTATTATTGATAAAAAAAATGTTTGTTTCATTTCTATATTATTACTGAGATTTGGATTAATTGTTTATAGCTTTTTCAGGATTCATGGTTGACCACATTATTATTGCTACCAGGCTTAATCCGGCACATATCAGGAAAAACGGTTCGTAATGTCCGGTCCATTTAAAGAGGTAAGGAAACGCGATGATAGTAACAAAAGCACCAAGATTTCCGGCCATATTCATGGTTCCTGAAACGGCACCCACATTTTCCTTGCCTACATCGATGCAGAAGGCCCAGGATGGACTCAAAGTCATATCGGCGCCAAAAACTGCCAGGGTCATAAAGGCTACTGAAAGTTCCGGTGAAGAAACCAGAGTGAACATGATCATTCCGATTGCTGAAAGCGAAAAACCAATAATGGCGGGCATACTTCTTGACAATTTCCATTTTCCGCGCCGGTAAATGGCATCGACCAATATTCCTGCCAACCAATTGCCGACCGCGCCACCAATGAGGGGGATGGAGGTATAAAACCCGGCTTCTACCAACCCGAGATGAAAGCGTTCCTGGATGTATGGGTACATCCAGGTTAGTGAAAAATAGAAGGTGAAATTACTGCAAATATATTGTACCATGGTTTTCCACATGGTAGCCGATTCTATAATTGTATTGAATGGAAGGCCAACTTTGGAGCCGACAGAAGGCTGTTGCCTGTTTTTCTGAATAAATGCAACTTCTTCTGAGCCAATAAACTTTGTATTTTCAGGCTTATCCCGGAATAAACGGTACCACAATAATGAATAAAGAACTCCAATAGCACCAAATGCCAGAAAAGTATGTCTCCAACCAATTTCTTTAATGAGCCAGGCAACCAAAGGCATGGCAAATGCAGCGCCAATGCGCGATCCGGAGAAATTAATTCCCTGAATGATGCCACGTTCTTTTATTGGAAACCAATTGTAAACTACTTTTGATAATGCTGGAAAAGCTCCGGCTTCTCCTGCCCCAAAAAGGAACCGGATAGTCAGCATCGAAGTGTAACTCCAAGCTGCACCAGTTAGTGAAGTTAAAAGAGACCATACGGCCACAATTCCAGCAATTACTCCACGGGCTCCCTTGTTGTCAGCCAGTTTCCCCGCAGGAGTTTGAAACAAAGCATATCCCAGAGTAAAAATGGCCATGATCCATCCAAAATCTGTCATGCTAAAACCAAGATCAGAACAGATATCACCTTTAGCGGCAGATATGCAGGCACGGTCGATATAAAGTAGAATGGTAAGTAAAAATGTACTGAAAACCAATACAAATCGCAGAGGAATGAATGTTCGTTTCACCTGCTTATTGCTTTTGAGTTCCTTTTTAAGGTTTCCATGGATTTACGAGTATGTTCCCGAACAAGCTTTTCAGCTAACTCACCATCTCCATTTTTGAGGGCAGCTAATATTGCTAAGTGTTCTGGCAATGTTTCCTGAGGTGGACGGAG
This sequence comes from Prolixibacteraceae bacterium, assembly GCA_041652995.1. Lineage (GTDB taxonomy): Bacteria > Bacteroidota > Bacteroidia > Bacteroidales > Prolixibacteraceae > Aquipluma. Next base: position 2,287 of record JBAZGO010000038.1, on the reverse strand, counting down.
CAGCCCACCGCGAAAGGTACGGATCGTATTATTTCCAAGAATCTCCAGTCTGATAATAAGCTTGTTCCCACTAACCTTCATAATCATATTATGAAATTCCTGATCCGATTCAAGATATTCCGGAACATTGATTTCATCAGAACCAATAAACTTCTCAAAAAGAGATTTCAGATATACCAGCTCGTCTTTGGTAATATTCTGGGCTGCTCGTCGTGCTGCTATCCCCTCGAGAGCCTCCCGACATTCGAAGGCATCAATTAACTGATCAACGTCAACTTTCGTGACAAAATATCCATGCCGAGGGACACCCTCTATCAGCATTTCGTTTTCCAGCATTTGAAAAGCCCGGTGCAATGGCATCCGGCTTACCCCAAACATAGTCGCAATATGTTCCTGTTTTAGTTTGGCTCCGGCTTCAAATTCGTTTGACAAGATCATGTTTTTCAAACGCTTATAAATCTCATAACTGAGATCTTGATGTTGGATTTCCATAAACACTAATTATCAATTATGTATCTTTTTTTCAATTTTCAATCTCGAATCAAAGCTAAAACATTTTTGTATACAAAATACAATACAAAATTATAATTCACATGTTTTTCAACAGCGGATAGCTTTCATCTGGCAATAATTCATCCACTGAACCACAAATTACCCAATAAAAATTTCTAATATATTCCTACTTTAACATATTTGAATTCTTAGATACGAGTTATTTATGTCTCGTTGTCTGATAAGATGCCGGGCATACATTCTGTCAAACAACTGTTCTTCGGTCATTTCCTTATAAAGCTTAAATACAAACCATTCCTTTATATCTCTGGCGGAAAGCAATGGTAAATCATCACAACATCGTAGTTTTTCTTTCAAGATAAACGAAGACATTAAAAAGTTCAAAGCCACCTGATGCTGCCATGCTAACCACTTACGGGTCTGGAACTGGTCTAAAGCCAGTATTTGCTTGGATTCTTTGATGCAATGCTCAACAAAGAACCTTTGAGCCTGCATGTACGCAAATGCCTGATGAGTGTATTATTCCAAAATTGGCATTGGTGGAAGAATATTTTATTTCAACGATATTTTGGGCTGACCTTGTCTGGCGAATGACCAGCATTCGTGGTTCGACCTGGTTTATGCTTTTATTCCAGATAAATACCCGTACAAGGTGATATTCTCCGGTGAGTTTTCCTTTGGCATTATTGTGAACCTGAATCTTTTCCCAATCTCGGATATAGCCATGTCCGGAGTTGTTGCTTTAAGCCTTATAGTACCTTATTTTTTAATTCGATGTATTTTTGGGCATAATATTCAATAGCAATAAGCTGGTACCAGCACCAGTTCTTTAATTTTCTGAGCTATAATGATAGTTTCTTTTCCGATTTTGGTGTGGTAGTATTTGTACGAATCGGTTGACTTTTTTATTAGCCCATGTATCCTCAAGCGTTTAATTCACCTGCTTATTTTTCCTCCATTAAAGCCGAGTAGTTTTTGCATGTTTTTGTTTCTAAACCCATTGATATTAAACTCACAACGAACAATGGCCGTTATACCCAGTAAATCCTCGATACTAAAAAAGTTATATTAAGTCTAATATAATATTCATTTACACAATTATTGATTTTTTTTTGAACAAATTTAATCTTTAAAGCTTAGTACATGACAAAAATATAAATAGCTGGTTATCAGCAAAATAAGTATTAAGATATTTGTTTAAAACCCTGAATATCATTATCTTACAAGGGATTACCACATCACTTAGTAGGAAATATGACACCCAGGGTAGATGCTAAAAGTAGTGAATTTGTTTCCATTTTCCATAAGCAATCAGGTTGGAATTTGGCAAGAGTAAAGTTCTTTGTTTTCATGATCAGTGCACTATGTAAGGTGCAAACAGTTGGTTTTGAGAAGTTGGCTACAGCTTTTGATAGTAATGCCAGTACTAGTTCCTCTCTGAGGAGAATACCGCGGTTTATGGCTGAATATCTACTTGATCCAGATTTGATAGCCAAATTGATATTCAGACTATTACCCCACAAGCCACCTTTCCGTCTGGCAATGGATAGGACAAATTGGAAGTTTAGACAGCAGAATATCAACGTATTGGTAATTGCAGTTGTTTATCATGGAGTTGCTTTTCCACTGTTGTTTAAGTTGTTGCCCAAGTTCGGTAATTCAAACACCAATGAACGCATTGAATTGATTGAACGGTTTATCCGTCTTTTTGGATCTGCTTCGTTGGATTGTTTGACCGCAGATCGGGAGTTTGTTGGAGAACGATGGATCAAGT
>JBAZGO010000037.1:0-66211 GCA_041652995.1 Prolixibacteraceae bacterium | reverse complement strand
TCGGAACGATAGATTTGTTTTTCGATTACACTGCTAAAATACTAAAAAATAATTACGTATGCAAGTATAATTAAATGAATATCAATGATTTATATACTTTTTTTTAATCTGTTAAAGTAGAATTAGTTTGTTTAAGTAAAAAGGTGGAATATCGGTGCAAATATTTCGTTTTCCCGGTTTAGCTGGAATTGACATAATGAAACGCATTCTTTAAAAACTCCATTTCAGCCTTCCGAAGGCAATTTGGCCAATGTCGCCAAATTCGGTGCCGGTGTCGCCAAAGAAGAGTTGTCCGGTAACCATCAATTCCAGATTGTCGAGCAGCGAATAAGTTAGCGCCGGACCAAAATAAAATGAACCATCTGATGGATTTACTATTCCGGAGAAACTACCGGTAAACAATGGCGTGATGGGTTTCGAAATCTGTCCAAACAGCGAGTAGCGTGCAAACGACAATTGTTTGGCCGACATGTCGGGATTGAAAAGCAGGTCCATTCCGCCGGCTTTCCCGGTTTTGCCATTGCTCGTGTAAAGAAAACTTGTGTGAATGTACAAGCTGTTTTTGAATGTATAATCGGCCGAAATTGTAGCAACAGTTGCCCGCACCGAACTGCTCACACGCGGCTCGAAATGGGTGATCTCGCCCCGGAAACCTGCGCCGTAAATATCGCCCGACCAGCCTCCGCCCAACACCCAGTCGTTGCCTGCCTGTCCGCCTAAAAACTGGAAATCGTAATCCCATCGGGTGAACCGGTACATTCCGGCAAGAGCCGAACGCACCGAATTGCGGTTAGGCTTATAAACCAGCTCGGCCGACGAAGTGACTCCTGTATAATATTGAACCCGAATGGCATCGGTACCCGGACGTTCCTCGTAGTCGAAGTCGAAATACGAAAAGGTATTGAAAATGTCATTCGGATTCCAGACGAAGTTAATGCCCCAGTTAACCCGCTGGCGACCCGCACGAACCTGCCATTTTCCTGAAGTATAATCCATGTAGGCGCGGTCAATCATCGAATGTACAAACCAACCCGTGCCGCTCGCTGTAATCCACGACATATTCACCAGCCCGTTATCCACATTCACGGTCGACTGGTAATCAGGATAATCCTTCACCAGGTTGCCAAACATGAGGCGGTTCCGCATTTCAACCACCGTTGTGAATTTGGAGCTGGTGTACCATTTAAAATTAAGCCGGTTGTGCACAATGTCCATGCCCAAATAATTGACATCAAATCCCGGAATGGGCGTTTCAGGCGAATAAAACATGTACAATTCTTTCACATAGCCATTCAGGCTCACTTTACTTTCCTGAACAAATGCCTTAAACGGGAAAAGCACTAAAATCGCCAGGAGTTTGATATATTTCAGTTTATTCATCGTTTTGTTACGGGTTTTTAGCGTTGTTCATGATTTGCCAAACTCCACTCAACGTGCCTTCGCGACTGTATCCTCCCCTTTCTGGGGAGGACACGGGGGCTTTTATTTGGTTTTGTACTCTCCGGCGTAATCAATGACACACATCGACCGGTAGGTTGGGTGACCACCAAATGAAACACCCGCAAAACGGAAACACGGATCCAGCACATTTTTGCGGTGTCCCCGGTCTGGAACTCCGTCGTCGATCAGCAAAGCAATTACGATTTGCCGCGCTTCGAAGCTGCCGTAGGTAATGTCTTCGGCTGAACACTTGTCCCAAAATCCGTATCGCTCAATGCGGTTTTTGGGCGTCGCGCCGTTTTTCGCAATATGACCAATTCCACCGTGCTTTTTTTGATCTTCGGCCAGATAATATGAAGCTCTTGCCAATCCTTCTGCCGGTTGAAGTACGGCCAACTGATCAGTTTTTTTGAGTACCTCGATGCATTCATTCAGCGGAAACACGCCTTCAGTTGTATTGATCGGTGTCCGACCCGGATAGGTTAATGTTCTTCCTTCGTACGACGCCCTGAGTTCTACAAGGTATTCTTCGGCAAAGCGTTTCGGGTTACTCCTGACTTTATTCAATTCAAAAATGACATCCTTTTCGAGTTTATCCAGGTAAACTGCCTCTTTGGCTGTATTCAGTTCAGCAGGCCAAGGTGTTTCATCTTGAAGTTTTTCCGGAGCACCAGTTAAGAAAAAGATCGAGAAGAAAAAGAGCAATAAGTGTTGCATGCCGATATCTGATTTTCTGTTTATTTATATTTTAACCACATAGGCACATAGGTCACATTTTAATGTTTTTCTATGTGAACTATGTGGTTCAATTATTTCCGCACATCGCTGATAATCTTTCCATCTTCCAACGTAATTACCCTCCTCGCTTTATTTACTACCCGCTGATCGTGCGTACTGAAAATAAACGTGATATTTTCTTTTCGGTTGAGCTCTTCCATGATGTCGAGCAAATTCTCGGTCGATTTCGAATCGAGATTAGCTGTTGGTTCGTCGGCCAGTACAAATTTGGGTTTCGATGCCAAGGCTCGGGCAACGGCTACTCGCTGCTGTTGACCTCCGGAAAGCTTTGACGGACGGCTGTTGATCCGCTCTCCAAGTCCGACCTGGTTGAGCAAATCTTTGGCTCTTTGAATTCGTTCAGGCTTTGAAACTCCCTGCATTTGCATAATGAATTCGACATTTTCGATGGCCGTAAGCACGGGAATCAGGTTGTAGGCCTGAAATACGAATCCAATGTTCCGGAGCCGGAAGTCGATGAGTTGCGACGACGATAGATGCTGAATGTCGGTTCCTCCAATCGAGATTTCGCCTTCGGTTGGAGAATCGAGGCCACCCAACATATTTAAAAAAGTGGTTTTTCCTGAACCCGACGGGCCAACGATGGCCGTAAATTCACCTTGTTCAATGTTCAGGTCAATGCCATTCAACGCATTGACTTTTACTTCCGAACTGTTGTAAATTTTTTTCAGGTCTTTTACTTCTATGACATTCATATTGTGTAATTAAAAAGTTCCAAATTTCAAGTTCCAGGTTCCGGTTTTGGATATTGGATATTGGATATTCATTGTTGGTTATTTCATCTTTTCCTTTAATTCCTGATAAAACGCTTTAAGCGTGTGCGATCCGTATTCAGGAGCAATCATTTCTTTGGCCATCACGGTCATAAAAAATTCAATCGGTCCGTAAGTTTTGCTGCCGGTAAAAGTTTTAATCAATCCCAAAACCCGTCTTCTGATCCAGTCAGGAATAAACGTGATTTTTTGTATTTTACCGGCAACCTCAAAAGCAATTGCAGCAATTTGTTTCTGGCTAAGTGTTTCCGGTCCGCCGGCTTTAATTTCTGTTTCATTTCCTGAAATGGCTTTAACAACCAATTGGGCCAAATCCTCGCCATGAATCGGGTTTGCTTTTAGTTCACCATTTCCAAACAGGAATATGCGGCCTTTTTGGGCCATTGAGAAAAACTCGGACATATCGGAGAAGAAACCGTTTGGACGAATTACCGTGTAATCAAGTCCTGATTTTTTCAGTTCTTCGACAAATCTCTCCTTCGCTTCGCAAATCTTCAACTGCCTCATTTGTTCCCCGTTCAGAACCGAAACATATATGAATTTTCGAACGCCGCTTTTTTTCGCCTCTTCCAGAAGATTCATATTCGCCTGAAAGTCTACATCCATGTAAGTCAGTCCATCTTTCTGGCGGGTAATCCCAACCGTTGAAATAACCGTATCCACCGAATCGCAGCAATCTATTAACGAGTCAGGATGAGTTATTCGGGCCTGCAAAACTTCAACAGATTCCGGCAAATTTTTCAGTTTAGAAGTGTTTCGGGCAATTACCCGTGTTGGAAATTGCTGACGAATTAATTCGGTGAGCACATAACCTCCCAGGTAGCCGGTTGCACCTGCCAGTAGAATTTTTGGGCTGAGTATGTCGTTTTTTGTTGTCATTTCATTTGTCGTATTAATTCATTCCGTCCGAATGAAGGTCATCTATTTTTTCACCGTTCGTTCACGGACGGAAATTCGAGGTTTATCGTCATCCCGGGCGTTGCTCCGGGCTATTGATATCTAACCCTTTCAGGGTTTATAGCGCAAACGTACAGTTTGCTTTTTGAGACTGAAAACTGCGACTGGTAACTTTCCCCGTCTCCATGTTCCTTCCTCCTTTCTCCATGCGCTTCGCCTCGCGCTACATATCAATTCGCACGGCTTCGGCAGGTTTCAGCTTCAGTGCTTTCATGGCCGGATAAATCGCGGCAATAATTCCGGTGACAATGACCATCACTGCAATGTCAAGCGAAACGGACAGCGACAGTTTGGTGTAAACCAGTGTATCAAAACCCATCGATTTATAGGCAGTTGACCAGGCTCCCAAATCAATTCCTTTCACACCAAAATACAGGTTCAGTAACCAACCCAGAAAAATGCCACAAAGACCACCAAACAATGAGAGCATCACAGTTTCCAATAAAATCATCATGAAAACTCTTGTCCGGTTCATGCCAATGGCCATTAACATGCCCAATTCTTTGGTGCGTTCAAGCACAGCCATCAGCATGGTGTTAATGATTCCGAAAAGCAACGCGAGCAAAATAATTCCGATGAAAATAATCATGGCCAATCCAAAACTGCTCTCAACTAAACTAACATCAGGCATAATTTGGCGCCAGGTTTTTACATCGAGCTTCGGCAGGTCACTTTTCAGTTCAGCTTCGGCCAGGTCGAGGTGCTCATTTTGGTCAAGTAAAACAGCTATTTCGTGGCTGGCATTGTCGTCCATCAGCATGATTCGGCCAAGATCGGATTTCTTCACAAACACGCAGTTCTCGTCAAAAGCGGTGTTCGAAGTTTCGAATATCCCCTCCACTTTAAACGACGCTGCTGTCATGTTTCCTTCCATATCCTGAAGTTGGATCACTACTTTTGATTTTAATTTTACTTTCAGTTTATCGGCTAGCTTTTTCCCGATGACAATCGGATTTCGCTTCCCGTTTTCAAAATAGGTTCCTTCAATCAGCCTCGAATACAGGTTGGTGACTTGTTTCTCATCTTCAGGAACAACACCGGTAACCTTAACGCCAGAGCCTGTTGCCGGCGACTGGATCATCGTATTCAGGATAATCCGGCTGCTTGTGGCTTTAACCGATTCGACCGACCTGATCACTTTTGTAACCGAATCGCTGTTGGCAATCGTAAATTTTTTATCCGGATTGTTGAGGTATTCTTTGTGGTGAACCTGGATGTGTGAGGCTTCAGTTTTTATGGCCGTGTTGATTCGCTGATCGACCATTCCCTTATAAAAACCCATGTAAAAAATTCCGGAAGCCAATCCCAGGCAAATTGCAACCAAAATAACCAAACTTCGCGTTTTGCTTCTCCAAATGTTTCTCCATGCAACTGCTAGTATCATAATTAAATGCTTTTAATGGTTATGAATGAAGCGCTTTGGTCAGTTTTAAACTGTAGGTTTTAACCAGCGGATAGATGTAAACGGTTAAGGTTATAATGAATATAATGAGAAGCTGACGGGCGAAAATAAACCATTGCGCCGAGAAATACATAGCCGCTTCAAAACCAAACTGTTCGTATGCTTTCGCAGCCTCTCCGGTGATCGGAACCGGATGATACACTAGATACAGGATGAGTGGAAAACTAATTATAAAACCAGCCAATACACCCACCAGACCCAACAAAGTTGTTTCGTAAAACAGGATTTTGCTTAGCCTGCTTTTTTGCATTCCGATGGCAACCATAATACCCATCTCTTTACGCCGTTCGGCCATCATCATAATTACGGTGCCAAAAATGCCAAAACCCACCAAAACATACAAAATTCCTTTGGTAATATAAGCGCCGGAACGGTCGGCGTCAATCATGTTGCGGGTTACCGGATCCATTTCGTCCCAGGTCATAATTTCATATTGATTTCCAAGCTCCGATTTTAGCTGTTGTTTCACATGGTTTACCTTGCCGTAATCGTCGACCATTATTACCAGCGAAGTGTATTTGCCGGGTACAGAAAAGAAGTTTTGTGCCGAGGTTATATCAATGTATCCACCGAGGTTATTCATAGCTGGCGCCGGAAATTTAAGAATTCCGCGAACCGGGAAAAGCGCTGCGGCAGTGGCTCCGTGGTAGCCCTGACTGATCAGCACGAGCGTATCTCCAACATCCACTCCGAGGTTTTTGGCCAGATTGACTGCCAGAATAATGCCATCGTCGCCCGGTTTCAGGTACGAACCTTTTTCAATCCAGTGCGACAAGTTGCTCATTCGATTTTCTTTCTCCGGATCGATGCCAATCAGCGCAGCGCCTTTGGTGTTGTTGGCATACGACATGAGTGTAAACGATTCGAGGCGCGGCACATAAGAAGTGACGGCAGGGTTGTGGCTGATGGCTTCCTTTAGCGAATCGTTCGGTTCGAAAGTGTAATCGATGGTTTTATTTTCCCAGTATTCAGGTTGATGAACCTGGATGTATCCGGAATAGAATCCGACCACGTTATCGATCATTTTCGTGTAGGTTCCTTCCTGCATCGAGGTCATGAATGTGCTGAGCAATACACCGAAAAAGATGGATGCCACCGTAATCAGCGTCCGTCGTTTGTTTCGCCAAATGTTTCGCCATGCCATGATAAAAAGCCTCCCATCCAAAAGCCTCCCCCAACCCCTCCGAAATAAGCCTCCCCCAACCCCTCCGAAGGAGGGGAGAGAAGAATCGGGATGAGGTGATTTATTTTTTGAATTTGTATTCATAGTTAAATTGTAAATGTTCAGGATTTTCACTGCCGGACTCCCTTCTCCTTGGGAGAAGGGTTGGGGATGAGGCTCTTCCCTTTCGGGTTGGAGTGGGGCTTCTTTATTTTATTTTTTTCATATTCTGTATCGAGAAGAAATCTTCTTTCAGCGGAACGTCAAAGTCGGTGTTTTCAAAAATCATGATGGTTTTCTGGCCTTTTTTGTCAGCAGGAATCATTTCCATCCGGGTTGGAATTACCCGGTCGTCCATTTTTTTTACATCGCTCAGAATTTCGGTATTGACCAGCGAGCCGTCCTCGTCGTAAAACTCAGCTTTCAACCACAGTAAATCCTGCTTGCTAACCCACATCAGTACTTTTCCCCAAACTACCGGCGCATTTTCGAGCGGAATAAGTTCCACTTTGTAGCATGGGTAGTTTTCAATGGTTTCTTCACCAAGCAGTTTGTGCGTGTAATCTTTTACGATCGACGATTCGCGCACCAAGTCGTCGTTGGTGAAATCGGAACCCATCCACGACTGCATCATCATCGATGGCGGTACTTTTACCAGCCGTTCGATGGTCGGAACCCAGTTCCACATTTCATTGCCACGTTTCAGGAAAACCTGACCTTTTTCTTTGGCCGGAGCAGTCACATAAATCAGCGAGTACTCGTTTCCAAGCGACCAGCTTTTCATCGAAATGGTGCGCGACCAGGTTGGACGCTGTATGGTCATCGAGAAACTTCCGGTACTTGAGGTTCCCCGAAATTTTTCGTCTGATTTACGGACAATTTCCTTGATATCGATGTCCTGAGCGAATGCCGAAATGGCAAACAGGCCCAATAGGAGTGTCATTAATTTTGTCTTCATACTTCTTTGTTTTTGTTTCCCGATTGAATAATCCGGAAAATTCCATCAATTACTTTTTCTTTCATTTGATCGATAGGGAAAATATCCGGAGCGACAATGGCGTAGAGAAATGTGCCTTCGAGCATGGCGCTAATGATCATTAAATCTCCTTCCGGATCAGAACTTCCCTTGCTGGCGATAAATTCATACATCATCCGGAACATGGGTTCGCCTGCGGCAGCATATTTCCCGGAGAGATTCTCTGATACCACAGGCTGAATCATCAATGCGAAATAAAGTTTCCAATAACGATGGTTGTTTTTTACCATGGCTAAAGTTTTTTCGAGAAACGAAACAAATTCTTCTTCGGAAAGAACTCCATCTTTATCGGGGTCGAGTAAATCATGAACCTGATGAAACCCCTCATCAATAATTGCTTCCAGAATCTCATGTTTGCTTTCGAAATAGTTGTAGGCAAGTCCTTTCGAAATTCCTCCTTTTTTTGCAATCATGCTCATTGAAGTGGCATAAAATCCATTCTCGGCAAAAAGTTCGAGTGCCGATTCTAAAATTACTTTTCGTTTTTCCTGACGAATGGCTTCAAATTGTGTGGATGTTCGTGGCGACATCTGGATTGATTTATTTTTATGACTGAACGGTTGGTCAAAAATAAAATATGAAAATTTGAAATGCAAGAAAAAGCCAGATATTTTTGAATTTATTTCTAAATCCCCAACAAGATCAACTTAATAACCCGAGTTCGATTTATAATTGTTTGTTCGTAGTTTGCATAACTGCTCCATCCACAACCCTTCCCCAATGAAGCTACAACGTACCCACATCTTTTTCGATTCTATGATTATGGATAAAACCTTATTTTTTTGAAACCTCAGTACAAAACATGGCATCCAAAAACTCAAACCTTATTAAGGTGCTGTATTCTAATATAAAATATGCGAATCAGGAGTTGAAAAATAATAAAATCATAATGCCGAAGGCATGATAGGATTATAGTAAATCAAGTATGCAAAAAGAGTTAAAATGCAGAAGGCATGACAGATTTATGTCACCACTTCGTGGTTTAAAAGAACTTTATTTAACCCTTTCTACAATCATTACAACCCTCCGGGTTTAAAAATACAACCCTTGATTCGAATAAAATAAGATTCTAATCGGATGGTAGGTCAAATTGCTGTTCATTTGCAAGAAGCTGGAACTCAAATTTTGATGAAAATCTTTTTTATAAACATCCAGTAACACAAATACCACAAAGCTGCCCACACGCCGAAACTGGCAATTATCTCTGCAGTCAAATGGCCGGTCCAGCCAAAGAGTGAGTTGGCTATCGGTGTGAATGCCCGTGAAATGATTCCTGCGCCACCAACCGAGAATAGCATGTAAATAAATATGGAGTTGGTTCCAACGATGATAAACATCTTGGAGCCTTTTAGAAATAGCTTTTTTACATCGATGAGCCAATATGAAAAGGCGAGCATTAAAATAGCCCAGCCGCCACTGGCAAACACAAACGAAGAGGTGGCAATTTTCTTGATAATCGGCGTAATGCTCAGCCAGTCGAGTGCAAAACCGATAACCAGGGCGGCAACACCCCACATAACCAGTTGTTTTACTTTTTCAATTCCTGATTTTTTACTCATCAGCAATTTGCCGCAAAGCACGCCCCAAACTGTATGGGCTATGGTTGGTATGGCATTTAGCGATGCCCAGATACTGGTTTGGTCTGTTCCTTCAATCTGTGTATTTACCCAGGCTCCCAGGTTGTGAAAAGGTTCCCAGGGTTGGTTGAAGCCTTCGATCGGGAAAAAGCGGTAAGCCAAATCCGTGAGCAACAAAACGACCAATGTAAAAATGAGTTGAAACGAGAAGCTTTTGCGCAGGATGAGAAATGCCACCAGATAAGTCACTGAAAGTTGGGCCAGCACATTCTGAAGCCTGAAGACAATGTGTTCGGAGCCCATAATATAAAGTCCCCAACCGAGCAAAAGCAAAGTCAGCGAACGTTTTACCGCATGATTCCGGATGGATTGCTGACTAGCGCCTTTCTTCTCGCGGTTGGCTACCGCAAACGGAATAGCTACCCCGACGATAAACATGAAGAATGGCTGAATGAGGTCCCAGAAATGGAGGCCATGCCATTCGTGGTGACTTAGTTGTGATCCCAGAAAATGCATCACGCTGTTGTCAACTTTACCAATGTGGCTGAAGAGTTCGGTACTTTCGCCTATCAGCAGAAACATGGTCAGTCCGCGAAAAAAGTCAATGGAAGTCACGCGATCGCCCAACGTTAATGCCTGGGCCGGATTGGTTTTCACTTTTATAGTCATGCTGTTATAAGTTTAGTCTGGTTTAGTTTCAAACGTAGAAAACTGCTGTGAATATCAGAACAACGCACGTAACTTTCCGTTTCCCGGCAATCACTTCACAACGGAAATAACGCTGATAATCTTCAGCAATTTTTTCATAGGGTTGGCTATTTGGGTGATATACTTAAATTTTGAATTGAAGCAGTCAGCGATTACAAGTAAAACTCTTCACTGCCGGTCGTTGCAACGTCAACGAAAAAATCCCCGATCTTTTCGGTTACATGCCTGAAAAAACGCTCACCCTTATCGGCAGTTGCTTTCTCCGGATTGCCAATACCGGTGTCGGCAGTTACTTTGGTCCACTTGCGTTCAGCCCAGCCCCAACCTTCCTGCATGGCTGCGAATTTGTATTTTTTTGCAGCTCCGTTGCCTGCTTCTGAAAGAGGCAAAACCCATTCAGGTTTCAGGTATAACATGAGGCTGGTTTCAGTTTCTCCGGCGTGTTCTCCCTGATCTTCGAAAATTGGCTTACCACTTTTCATTTTGTACCAATTCACTTCCGAAAGGAACATTTTTGGATATTTCAATCCGAGTTCGCGCAGCATTTGCCTGAAGTCGTTTCCGCCGTGACTGTTTATGATTACAAATTTGTAGATGCCTTGCCGGTTAAGGGTATCGATGATGTCGTTGAGAATGACAAACTGGGTCGACGGGTTTAGGTTTATGTCGAGTTTTACATCAGATTGTCCGGTGTTCACACCAAATGGAATGGTTGGCAAAACAACTACTTTAGCGCCTCTTTCCCATGCAATGCGTGCTGCTTCTGTAGCAATTGCCTTTGCTTCAACATTGTCGGTTGAGTAGGGCATGTGGTAATTGTGTGCTTCGGTGGCTCCCCAGGGCAGCACAACCAATTGGTAATTTTCTTCTTTAACAGTTTTCCAGTTTGTTTCGGCTAAAATATACGGTCTCATATTCGGATTTATTGGGTTTAAATTGTCTGTTTATGCAAAAACATGAATTTCATTTGTAAATGTTTTCCCGAAGGATACATACATAATCATAACGCAAATTCAGGAATGCTTCTTCATACGAAATTCTATATTGTGCAATCGAATGCATTTTTCAGGAAATATTCATGATTTTAACTTTTAACTTTTGCCTTGGTTTGATACCTTTAGGGCAAAATTCTCCGCCAATAAAAGTAACAATAATATTTATTCCGGTGTCCTGAATTTCCGGAGCGATAACAGATAAACCAACTAAATAGTTTGAGATATGACAAATGACAGAAGAAATTTTATTAAACAATCGGCTACGGCTGCTGCTGCGCTAAGTGTTTTGCCCGGGCTGATGAATGCCAGTTGTGTGGGGGCAAACGAGCGAATGATCGTGGGCCTTATTGGCTGCAACAATCAGGGATTTGTTGACCTGAAGGCATTTCTGGGACAACCCAATGTGGTTTGCGCGGCTTTGTGCGATGTCGATCAGAATGTGCTTAACCAACGGGCTGCCGAAGTTGAAAAAATGACCGGTAAAAAGCCTGAACTTTATACTGATTTCAGGAAATTACTTGAGCAAAAAGATATCAATGCGGTTATTGTCGGAACGCCAGATCACTGGCATTGTATTCCGATGATTTATGCCATGGAAGCCGGCAAGGATGTGTATTGCGAAAAACCGCTCGGCTACACCATCGAAGAGTGTAACCTGATGGTGAAGGCTACCAAAAGATACAAAAAGGTAGTTCAGGTGGGGCAGTGGCAGCGTAGCGATCCGCACTGGCTCGATGCTGTAAATTATCTTCACGCCGGAAATATTGGCCGTATCCGCTCGGTTCGCGCCTGGTCGTATGTGGGCTGGAAGAAGTCGATCCCCGTAGTCGCCGATGCGACAGCTCCTGCCGGTGTTGATTACAATATGTGGCTGGGCCCACGCCCCGAACATCCGTATAACAAGAACCGTTTTCATGCCTCCTGGCGCTGGTACTGGGATTACGCCGGAGGTGTTATGACAGACTGGGGCGTGCATTTACTCGATTATGCCCTGTTTGGAATGAATCAATATGTGCCAAAATCCATCAGTTCTTCAGGAGGGAAATATGCATTTCCGACCGATGCTATGGAAACTCCCGATACGATGATGGCCATTTACGATTTTGGCGACTTTGGCGTTTTGTGGGATCACACCATTGGTATTTATGGCGCTCAGTTTAAACATCGTGGACATGGAGTGGCGTTTATTGGTGAATACGGAACTTTGATCGTTGACCGCGGAGGCTGGGAAGTTATGGCAGAAACAAAAAGTACCAGTGCCAAACCCGGATTTGTAGATGTCCCGATTCAGAAAGGAACAGGTAAAGGTCTTGATTTACATGTGGCCAACTTTATCGACTGCATAAAAACAGGAAATAAACCGAATTGTGACATTGAAACCGGTGCACACATTGCCCGTTTTTCGCAAATGGGAAACATTGCTTATCGCCTGGGCCGAACATTGGAATGGGATAACGAAAAGCAGGAATTTATTAACGATCCGGAAGCTAATGCACTGACCAAAGCCAACTATCGCGCGCCATGGTCGCTGCCTAAGGTTTAATTCTCCTTTTAGTGAGCGGGTGACTTAAAGTCACCCGCTCACTAAATACTTCCAACTAAACTTAACCCATTCCCATGAAAAAATTGATTTCCGCCTGTTTGTTATTTCTCCTTCCTTCTCTTTTCCTGATGGCAAAATCCAAATCGGTGACTGTTGTTCCGGCCAAAACCGATTCTTTCGAAGCCTGGACTCCCTCATCTATGAAAATCTCGGGTTATCTGGGCGAGAAAATCGATTTGTGTATCAATCAACGCATCAAAAAGGAAGATGTTAATATGTTGGTTGAGCCTTTCAAAACCCGCACAGAAAAACATTTGTGGCAATCTGAATTCTGGGGAAAATGGATTTTGTCGGCCATTGCAGCTTGCGAATACAATCACGATCCGGAAATGCTGAAAATCGTTCAGGAAGCTGCCAACGGACTGATGGCAACCCAAACTCCGGATGGCTATATCGGGAATTATGCTCCGGACTCACAGTTGAAAGACTGGAATATATGGGGAATAAAATACACCTTGCTTGGTCTTCAGGCCTATTACGACCTTACCAAAGATAAAAAGGCGCTGGATGCCGCGTGCAAACTGGCCGATTACCTGCTTACACAGGTCGGTTCCGGAAAAGCTGACATTGTACAAACCGGCAATTACCGGGGAATGCCGAGCAGTTCGGTTTTGGAGCCGATGGTTTTGCTGTACCGGCGCACCGGAGAAAATCGGTATCTCGATTTCGCCAAATACATTGCCGAACAATGGGAAACTCCCGATGGTCCGAAACTGATCGGCAAAGCACTGGACGGCATAAACGTCGCTGACCGCTTTCCACATCCCAAAACTTGGTGGTCGTGGGAGAACGGACAAAAAGCCTACGAAATGATGTCGTGCTACGAAGGGCTGCTCGAACTTTACCGCATCACAGGCGAGGCCAGTTATTTGAAATCGGCAGAAATGGCGGTGCAAAACATCATCGACACCGAAATCAATGCAGCCGGTTCTGGCACGGCTTTCGAATGTTTTTATCACGGCGCACAACGGCAGACTGAACCAACTTACCACACCATGGAAACCTGTGTAACTTTTACCTGGATCAAACTCTGTAACAACTTGCTTCGGCTGACCGGAAACCCGATGTACGCCGATCAGATTGAAAAAGCCACCTACAATGCTTTGCTCGCTTCGATGAAATTTGATGGTTCGCAGATAGCTAAATACAGTCCGCTGGAAGGGATGCGCCACGAAGGCGAGCAACAGTGCGGAATGCACATCAATTGCTGCAATGCCAATGGACCACGGGCTTTTACACTGCTGCCCAAACTTGCCCTCATGACAGGTAAAAATGAGATTGTATTCAATTTGTACAGCCAATCGGATGCCGATTTACAATTGAATCCGAAAAATAAAATTTCTATTTCTGAGTCAACAACTTATCCGGTGGCAGGAAAAATAGAAATCACCATTCGTCCTGAAAAACCGGAAACTTTTACCCTTGCGCTTCGCATTCCGGAGTGGAGCAAACAAAGTACAGTATTGGTAAATGGTACTTCGATGGAAGGCGTTCGGTCGGCAAGTTATTTCCGGATTGAACGTGCATGGAAAGCAGGCGATAAAGTGGAACTGAACCTGGATATGAATGGCAGGCTGATCACACTCAACGGGTATCAGGCCATTTTGAGGGGCCCGGTTTTGCTGGCTCGCGACTCACGGTTTGATGACGATTTTGTTGACGAAACGGCTGTTATTCAGGCAAAAGATGATGCGGTTGAATTGCTTCCTTCAAAAAAGAAGCCTGAAAACATCTGGATGGCTTATACAGCGCCGCTTGTTTTGGGAACCGATTTGGAAGGCGAATTCCGAAATCCGAGGCCAGTTTATTTCTGCGATTTTGCGTCGGCCGGAAACACGTGGAGTTATGAAGCCCGCTACCGCGTTTGGATAAAGCAAACCTTAAATGTGATGAATACCGTGTATAAACCGTATTGAAACATCTATCTCGAAGAAGCTAACTTATGAAAATCCGAAAATCATGGATAGAGAAGTCATTTTCAAAAAACTCAAATTTGGTTCTTCATGGCCATCTTTGATTGTAAACGCGCCGGAAGAATACCTTGAAATTCTGAATAGTGTCGAATTTGATAGCGTTCCTCTTGTAGAAAAGACAGGTAGTTACGGTTTTGTACAGGTTTTCGCGTCGTCGCAGGCCGAGATGGAAAAGCTCGTGAAAAGTGTAGCTCAAGCTGGTAAACATGATTGTATTTTTTGGGCGTGCTATCCGAAAAGTACGCCGAAGCAAAAATATGATCTGAAACGCGAAACAGTTTGGGAAGCTCTTGCTTTGGGCGGTTTGAGACCTGTCTCGAAAATTGCCATCGACGAAAAATGGAGCGCACTTCGTGGCCGCGATCCGGAATTGGTTGGAAAATGATTGACATTTTTTCGTTAGTTTCTATCTGTTTTCAATCAGTTTCCTGAAAATATCTTCTGAAATTTTAAAAGCCGTTCCATGCCTCACTCCTGAAGGAAAAGGAACCTGATCGGAAATATCTTTCCAGTTTTTCATGTTTTTTGAACGGACTGCAATTTCTTTAATTTCGTGATCATTTTGCGGTTGAGGTGCGTCCCTGCAAAATATTCGTTTCCCGGCAAACCAAATTCCTTCGGCGACGAAGTAAATGTGTGCCACACAATCCGGTTTACTCCGGAACAAAAAATGCGGTCGATGTTGCCTTTCAAATCCATGTGCGAACGTTCCCTCTGCGGCCCGATGCTGTTTGGCCCTTCGGCGGCCACAAATCGTTTGCCGTTGGTGTGAGCCACATTGGCGCTCTGAAGAACCGAGAGCCGCTCATCGTCTTTAATGCGGTGTGTATTTAAAGCCGCAGGGCGGCAACAGAATTTGCTGAAATAACTACTTTGTCACTTCAAATACCGAACTTCCGGAGCCAATATTTTCAATAACGGCATAACTTCCTTCCTGACGATATTTTACCGGCGTTCCGTTCAGGATTACCTTTTGCGATTTCGACCAGAATGGCAAATAAACAACAGCCGTTGTATTTGCTGGCGTGGTCACATTCAGGATAAACGACTGCTGTGGCTTGTTTTGAAACGAAACCAGAACATCGCCGCGAATGGTTGGGCATTTTATTTCGGCGTGTTCCAGAGATGCTGGTTGTGGTTTGATCCTGATTTTTCGAAACCCGGGTTCCATCGGCTCGATTCCCATCAATTTACGTGGAATAATGTTAGCCGGAGCTGCTCCCCAGGCGTGGTTCCAGTCCTGATTCGGTTTGTATTTGTTGTCCCAGGCTTCCATGGCAATGGTAGATCCGGCGCGAATCATGTTGTACCAGCTACGCTCGGCAGTTGATGTGAGTAAATCAAGTCCGTATTGCTGGTTTTTGCCTTCGTAAACAGCATCGAGCAAAAACTGCGAGCCGTAAACGCTGCAGGCCAATCCGCGTGACTGAATGAATGCGTTGATCTTTTCGATGTATTTTTCAGGAGCTAATCCAAACGCTACCGGAAACATACTGGCATGCAACGAAGCATGATCAACGCCCACGCCATCGCGATAAATACCTCGTTTTTTATCTAGCAATTTTTCATTAAAAACCGTTTTCAGTTTTTCTGCAGTGGATGCATAAAATTCTTCATCGGTGGTATTGCCCAAAGCTTTGGCAATTACGCTCAAAACTTTGACTGCCTGATAATGGTAGGCGTTTACGACCGTATTGACATCACTGAAAACAAAACCATCGGTTTCGCCGGGTTCGTGCTTGCCCAAACCCAGAATTCCACTTTGCGGCCAGTCCACAATATCCTTCAACTGACCTTTAAAATGGATGGATTCCAGAACTTCCGGAGTGACTTTTCCGGTTCTGGTGCTGATTAATCCGGATTCATCAGCCAAGGACATGAGCGCTTTGGCTTTCAGATCGGTGTAAAAATGCTCCAGTGATTCTTTATTTCCCGTGTGGAGATAATCGTTCCAGGCCATCAGCACCGATTGCAGAATCCACTCAGTTGGCCATGTCGGGCGACGAATCAGGTATTCTTCAGAATGGCGAGCCATGCTGTAATCGCAGGCCACACCGTAAACGCCCAGTTGGTTGATGTACGCGTCGGCTTCATAAGGAATCCGCTCGCGATCGCCATCCACAAATGTTCCGGTAAACGAAGTTGCTTTCATGGAATATTTGCACAAATCCCAGACTTTATTGAGCACGGTATCCGAGCTAATGAATTCCGAATCGGTATCGTCAAACGGATAAAATACGGTTTCCCGAACGATCTGATTTTTGGCAACTGGCAACGAATAACCTTCCACTTCGCAATACCTGAATGGTGTTACATCGCCTGTGTATTCGGGCATGTGAATGGCATTTGGACCTGAGTTTCTTTTATCGGGTTTCACAGCTATGACATAGGTGTTCCAGCCGCCACGCAAAGCCAGTTTATATTCTGAAAATCGGATGGTTCCACCGGGCTTGCTGTCAACCCGGCCATCTTTCTGCGCTTCCCCAAGTCTGATTGCGACCGAATTTCCATCAGCTTTCCCGAAAAGAGTTATACGAATTCGCCCAAATGCATCCTTCCCAAAATCGATAAACTGAAGATCAGCAGAAAGATTTTTAATTGAAACCGGCGACTCATCCATTTTCTGCAGCGGATACCGGGCTGTGGCGTAATCAACCAGCATGTCGGCTGTTTTAAACTGAGCCACGTCCGAAAAGACAGATTCAACACCGTGATTGTCCCAGGTTTTTACCTTCCAGAAATACACTGAATTGGGCTGAAGTGCTTTACCTGCATAGCTGATGTTTTGCGATTCGTTGCCCGGCACTTTTCCTGAATCCCAGCAATCGCCCTGATCTTTCTGAATATTTTCGAGGCTCGAAGCCACTAAAATCTGATAAGCCGTTTGAAGCGTATTATTTTGGTTGGAATTCACGATCCATCCGAAAAATGGCTTCTTTTGCGCTATTTCTGAAAACTGAAAATTTTCGTGCTGATTAACAGCTTCATAAAGCGGTGTTGCAACCGGATACCCGTTCAGGAAAACCAGACCGGAGTGCGTCAGAAAATTAATTGAAAGTCCGGAAGGAAAGTTCTGCTCGGTATTTGCACCTTGTGCGAGAGAATTTATTCCGGAGAAAAAAAATAAAACAAAAATATAAGAGAGAATTCTTGACAATTGATTCATAACAATTTGGTTTAAGTTGGGTTGGTTCCAGAGATTTCAGGTTAATAAAGAGTTAACCTGACCTGTAAAACCATAAATAGTTCAAGCTAAATTACATTTTTTGAATATACTTATCTTTTAAAAGAGGCAATTCTTCATTTCATTGGAAAAAACGGGGGCACTTTTATTTGCCCCCGTTTTAATTGCTGTATTTAAATTATATGAGTATCCGGTTGAATGCCTAATTGTTCCGACAGATGGGGCTTTGCCCTGAACCCTAATTACTTTTTACTGCCCCTTGTTTGAGTGATAGCGGAAATGAGGGGGTTGTTGGTTTTGCGTTTGTGACGCTGTTTTAATTTTGCAATAAGCATCTGATTAAGTTACGAACTCAATACCATTTTCCCCTCGTTTGTAACGAGGGGAAGCACTGGTGATCTTAAACGAGAGGTCTCGTATAGCGATTTACCATCTTCCATTGGTATTTGGCCGCTGGCAAGTACCGGGAAATACGCTTCTTCCTCAACCTTTCCCACCCCCGCCTGTTTAAACTCCTAAACAAAACAGATGAGCTACACACTGATTGACAATGAGGTCAAAAAGCAATACGAGTTTCAGATCGACAGCGACCTGGCACGGATCGAATACATCAAAGCGCAAGGAAAGATCTTCCTGACACACACCGAAGTACCTGAAAAATTCGAGGGCAAAGGTGTTGGTTCGGAGCTGGTTAAACAGGCACTCGACGATATTCAGCAAAAAGGACTGGTACTGGTGCCGCTCTGTCCGTTTGTAGCAGCATACATTAACCGCCATCCGGAATATAACAGCATGGTTGTGAGATAAAGCAGTCGCACAATAAATTTTCCTTCTTGGTGAATCTCTGTGTTTTAGTGCCTTGGCGGCAACAGTTTTATCACAACGAATGGACAATCAGATCAAAACCAAATAAAAAAACAAAAAGATATGGCAGACGAAACCACAAAAACATACAGCAACGGCGAAATAACTATTGTGTGGAAACCGGAGAAGTGCATCCATTCGGGCGTATGCGTCAGGACTTTGCCTCAGGTGTATAACCCAAAAGCAAAGCCTTGGATTACCATCGAAAACGCCAACACCGAAGCGTTGAAAGCGCAACTGGAAAAATGCCCGTCGGGAGCGCTCAGCTACTTTGTGAACACCGAAGATGAAAATTAACAGGTTAATGCGTTGTTAAGTGATGAAACAACAAAACCCTTCCTCATTTTGTTAGTTCAACACACCTAAATCATAAAATTATGGCAACGTTTATCAATCCAAAAGAACTTCAGTACCAAAACAATCCGGCTGCTCCGTCGCAATTCGATTTGCTGACACTATCGCCCCGCCTGATGAAAATAACCGATTCGAAGCAACTGATTTTTGATATACGTCAATTAAATCCGGACAAGTATTCATTTCCGTATCATTATCACCACAACTCGGAAGAACTTATGTACGTGATTTCAGGAGAAATGACAGTGCGCACGCCCGAAGGTCTTCGAATCATCGGTCCGGGAGAACTGGTGTTTTTCGAACTGGGCGAAACCAGCGCTCACCAGTTTTTCAACCATTCGGACACGCCGTGTGTGTACCTCGATATCCGCACCAACATGGGCATCGACGTAACAGAATACCCGGATTCGGGAAAAGTTAACGTGTTCCCGTTCGGAATGATTTTCGAAAAAGACACGCAGGTAACCTACCACAAAGGCGAAGAAAATGTGGAAGCTGTTTGGGCAAACCTGAAGAAAAACAACCCGGCCGGTGAAGAATAATTCTGAATCAATCGCGAAAAATATGCATATAAACACGATTGACGACGTAATTGATATTCTTGAGGACATCATTACCGAGTGCGAAAAAAACCAGGATCCGTTGGGGTATTTTGCAGCGCTTTACAAAAAAGTAACCCAAAAAGTGAAAGAGGGAATCGCGCAAAATCTGTTCGATGATGGGCCGCGCATGGAAATCCTCGACGTTGTGTTTGCCAAACGATACCTTGATGCCTGGTTTGCCTGGCAGAAAAACGAACCGGTCACCGGATCGTGGCAAAAAGCCTTTGATCTGTCGCGTAAATACCAACCTATCGTTTTGCAACACCTGTTATTGGGGATGAATGCGCACATCAATCTGGATCTTGGTATTGCCGCTGCCGAAATGTCGAAGGGCAAAAATCCGGATGATCTTCAAAACGACTTCATCAAAATCAACGAAATTTTGTCGTCGCTGGTGCACGAAGTCGAAGACTGTTTATCGCTGGTTTGGCCAGCCCTGAAATTTATCCTGAAATACACCGGTAAAGTCGACGATTACCTGGTCGATTTCAGCATGAAACTGGCGCGCGAAGGCGCCTGGAAATTTGCCATCAGCTTACCGGAATTTTCCGGAGAAGAAATTGAATTGGCTGTTGCCGAACGAGACCGGAAAGTTATGGCTAAAACCAGTGTAATTTTAAAAACCGGGCTCATTGCGTCCATCGTTTTGTGGCTGGTACGAATAACTGAACGTGGAACTGTTCAGGAAAAAATAAGCAAACTGAAATAACTCCTTTAAAAGCAGGTAATCTTTAATTTACTTCAGTAACTTAGGGTTTTGATCGTAAAAACCAATATTCGTGCCCCTCGCATGACCAATTATCAACGAATCAATTTCAGGATTTACTGTAAAATTTAAGCGATGAACACCATGAGAGAAAAAACAGATTTGAAACTGGCCGTTTTGATTGATGCCGACAACATTCCGTATTCGAACATCAAAGGCATGCTCGACGAAATTGCCAAACTTGGTGTTCCATCCATCAAACGCATTTACGGCGACTGGACCAAACCAACCGTCTCGGGATGGAAACCAGCCTTGCTGCAACACGCCATAACTCCCATTCAGCAATACAGTTATACTTCAGGAAAAAACGCCACCGACTCGGCCATGATTATTGACGCGATGGATATTTTGCACAGCCAGAAAGTGGATGGATTTTGCCTGGTTTCGAGCGACAGTGATTTTACACGGCTGGCCATCCGCCTGCGCGAATCGGGAATGGTGGTGATCGGCATTGGCGAAAAGAAAACGCCGAATCCGTTTATTGTAGCCTGCGACAAATTTATTTACATCGAAATTATCGGGATCAAGGAAATTCCAAAATCTGCTGCAACAGTGTCGTCGGCTCCATCGGTTATCCCTACTCCTGAAATTGACGCGATAGACACTGCTTTTATTCAACTCCTGAAATCGTCGGTTGACGATATTGCCGATGAAGATGGCTGGGCATCGATGGCGGGTTTGGGCGCAATGATCAACAAAAAGAAACCGGACTTTGATCCCCGGAATTACGGATTTACCAAGCTGACACCTCTGATAAAATCGCTCGACAAGTACTTTGAAGTTGAAGAACGCGACGTGGAAAAAACCCACATCAAACACATTTATGTGCGAACCAGGAAACAGGTACAAGCCAAGCCTGCCGTGAAAGTAAACAGGACCCGGCGACAAAAAAGATCGTAAGGGAACGAACCAATTCGTAATTCAGAAGTTGTAATAAGAAAATGCCAGGTAATGTTCTCGCCCTGCTTCAGGAAAATGTACATTTCTCGAACGATAACGAACCCAGGTTTAAAATGAAAATATTCGTTGTATCACTTCCAATTCTTCCGCTTTCCCAACCAGGATTTTAAAATTCAGAACTAGCTGTGCTGCAAAAAATTATCCATACCGACCAATCCGTTTCCACCATTTTCGTTCGGCTGCTTGTTGGAACCGTTTTTCTGTCCGAAGGCATACAGAAATTCATGTTTCCTGAAATTCTGGGCGCCGGCAGGTTTGTCGAGATTGGAATTCCTTTTCCTGAATTTATGGCTTTATTTGTCGGCTTCTTTGAAATACTCTGTGGAACAATGGTCACAATTGGTTTGGTAACACGCCTTGCAAATATTCCTTTGTTTATCATCATACTTACAGCCATTTTAACGACAAAGGTCGGGCTGCTTTCTTCGCAGGGATTCTGGAAAATGTTGCACGAAACCCGGACAGACTGGTCGATGTTGCTCGGCAGTCTTTTTCTTATTATCGAAGGCGGAGGGAAATGGTCGTTCGACAACTGGCTTTCGAAAATGAGGTTAAAACGGAGAAGGAAATAAACGATCCATGATTTCAGGCAAAAAAAAGTTGCGAAACCACAGTTTTTATCCCGGATTCCGCAACTCCTTCTACCAAATACTGAAGCTTTTGAAATACGAACCAATTGGATTTAACTACATTTTTTCCATCTTCATTTTCGTGGTATCCATCTTGCCTTTTTTCATATCCATCGAATCTTTCATCGTTTTATCCTGATCCATTTTCTTCATGTCGCCTTTCATCTTGTTCTTTTCCATCTTCATTTTGTCTTTGTCCATTTTCATAGATTTGTCGTTGTGCATTTTTTCCATGTCTTTCATTTCAACCAAATCCATACCGCAAACGGCACATTTGCCAGGTTTATCGCTTACCTGCTCCGGATGGTGAGGACAATAGTACTTCTTCGTTTTCACCATTTCTGTTTTCACTTTAGCTTGAGCTTTAACAGTGTTTGTCATCGAAGTAGCCATTACTAAACTGGCCACCATCATTACTGAAATTAAAATTTTACTTTTCATGATTCTGTTTTTAAATGTTATTGTTTTACAAATTGCCTCTATAAGTTTTCCTCTGGGAAATAAAATATAATTGCTTCTAAGAAACTGTTTAAATTTATACTGAACCCGCTTCGGGGTTCTTAAACTTATCGGTTTTTTAAGCCTCCGGTTTCACCGGAGGTTATTCAAATTAATGTCCTTTGGACTTTTGGTTCTTTACAACCCTGAAAGGGTGTGATTTTTATAACCTTGAGTGTTAACCCACGGAAAATGAATGAATGGTAAAATCCGGCAACCCTGAAGGGGTTGAATTTTAATACATATTGAATGAGTCAAATTTAAACAGTCTCTAAATTCACGTGATTTATTCCATCTCCGGAAAAACTTGATTAAAACCTTTTTACATACCGGTGACAATAAGGCGTCCCGTTTTCTTTGGCGTAGTATTGCTGATGGTATTCTTCAGCCTTCCAAAATTTAGTGGCCGGAACAACCCGGGTGGCCACATCGTAGCCTTTCGCTTTCAATAGGTCAATCAGGTGTTCTGCTGTCTGTTTCTGATCCAGGTTCAGGTAAAAAACCGAAGATCGGTACTGGTCGCCAATGTCTGGACCCTGGCGGTTTACTTCTGTCGGATCGTGAATTTCGAAAAACAGCTTGGCCACATTTTCGTAATTCGTCTTTTTGGGATCAAACACAATTCTGACAGCTTCGGCATAACCTGTTTTGTGGCTGCAAACCTCCTGGTAAGTTGGTTTTTCGCCATGACCTCCAATGTAGCCAACTTCAGTAGAAATTACTCCGGGAGCCTGATGCATGTAATACTCAACTCCCCAGAAACAACCACCTGCAAAAATTGCCGTGTCCGATTTGGCTGACTTAGTTCCGGCGGGAACAAAAACCAGCGAAATAGAATTTACACAATGGCGGGTATTCTTGGCTGTTAATCCTTCGCCCAGAAACACGTGTCCCAAATGTGCGCCGCAATTGGCGCAAACAATTTCGGTACGCATGCCATCGGCATCGGGCACTCGTTTTACTGCTCCTGAAATTTCGTCGTCGAAACTGGGCCAGCCGCAACCAGCGTCAAATTTATCGGACGAACGGTACAAAGGCGCTCCGCAGCGTTTACAAACGTAGGCGCCCTTTTCAAAGAAATTATCATACTTTCCGGTAAAAGGTATTTCAGTATGTTTGTGTACAATAACCGCTTCTTCTTCAGGAGTGAGTTTATTGTATTTTGCTTGCTGAGCACTGCTTTCCGTATTCATTTTATCGGAAACTTTCTGGGTGCATCCCGGAAATCCTGACAACAGAATTCCGAGGAATAGAAAAATTGTTTTCATGACTTATTTTAAAATTTATATCACCAAAGTTCGCTTAACTGTATCACAGAAGTATCACAGGAAATACACGATTGCATAACGTTTTAGGTTGCCAAACCAGGCAATGCAAATGTAAAGGCAGTTCCTTTGCCAGGCTGACTGGTAACCTCGATCACGGAATGATGCAGGTCGATGATTTTCTTGACGATGGCCAATCCCAAACCCGTGCTTTCGCTGTATTGTTTGCTTTTGTAGTAACGCTCAAAAATGTATGGAAGTTCGTCGGGTTTAATTCCTTCGCCCGAATCGGTCACGCTAATTTCAACTTTTCCTTTTTTATCCGTTTTGATGTGAATGTTGATATAATCGCCTTCCTTACAGAATTTAATGGCATTGTCGATCAGGTTTTGCAAAACGCGGTCGATCAGCGTAATGTCGGCTTCAACAATCGGATTTTCGCTGGGCAAAAATGCATTGATGCTGATTCCTTTCTTTTGCGAAATAATGCGGTATTTGTTGGCAATGTCCGAAATCAGTTCGGCAATCGGGAACTTTTCAGTATTCAGTTTTACCTGGTTGGTTTGCAGTTTCGACAGATCGAACAAATCGCTCACCAGTTTCTTAAGTTTGTCGCAACTCGTGTAAATTATTCCGAGGTATTTCGA
This sequence comes from Prolixibacteraceae bacterium, assembly GCA_041652995.1. Taxonomy (GTDB): domain Bacteria; phylum Bacteroidota; class Bacteroidia; order Bacteroidales; family Prolixibacteraceae; genus Aquipluma. The sequence goes on along the minus strand of JBAZGO010000037.1, from coordinate 41,958 downwards.
CTGTTCTTCCGGGTCAAGCTGCTCCTTTTTCAGGATCAGTGTTTCGGCATAACCCTGAATGGATGCAATTGGCGTGCGCAAATCGTGCGAAACATTGCTGATCAATTCTTTCCTGAATTCGTCGGTTTCTTTTAATTCACGTATATTTTTCGAGATCGTTCCAGCCATTTCATTAAATACCAAGCCAATGTTATCGAGTTCATCTCTGTTTTTTACCGGAATACGCGCGTTAAAATTTCCGGACTGAAACTGCCTGATTCCCATAACGATAACATTCAGCTTTTTGGTAATGAACCAAATAAAGAACAATCCAACAAAGGCCGAAACCACCAGAATGATAATTATTGAGCGAATGGAAAGCCCCAGAATGTAACTGCCAATGACCATTTGTGCCGCCGAAACATACTCCTGGCTGGCCAACACAATGTAAATGTAACCGGTTAAAACGCCGTTGTCGGTTACTTTGGCTGCTGAAAAAGTTTTCGTTTCTCCGGGGGTTCGGGGATCGTCTCCATAAATAAGGCTGTGGTGGGTATCGTTAAAAAAACGTTGTATCGGATCGAGCGACACTTCTGTCAGTTTTACTACTTTTTCGGGCGCAGCGTAACCCAAAATTTTTCCTTCCGGATTTAGCAAATAAATTTCGAGACTTGGATTGATTACCATCATGGAATGAAGAATATCTTCAACCGCTTCCTTGTTAACAGTTCCGTTTTGAAACTTTGGATTTATTAAGTCGACCGCATTTCGTGCCAGATCCCAGTTCATTTTCTGATTCACTTCAACCGAATATTTACTGGCCGACTGAACAGATATGTACAAACTAATTCCGGCAAAAAGTACCAGAATCAGGATAAATATGGCTGATATTTTCCAATATAGGTGACTAAAAAGTAATCGTGTTTTCGGTTCCATGGTGTCCTGTTATTTTACAATTATCTGACTGAAAGTCCGATTGAATTCCCAAACGTGAATTATTTGCATTGTTGGTTGTCATTGGTTGTTTTGATTACCGAACGACAACTAAATGACAAATCCTGTTTTGCATAGAATTGATATCGCAAACTCATTTCTATCATTCAATCTGCCCTAAATTTATACCCAACTCCCCAGGTTGTTAAAATAAATTCCGGAGAGCTGAGGTTGGTCTCAATTTTCGAGCGTAACCGGTTGATGTGCGAATTCACCGTGTGTTCGTAGCCTTCGAACTGGTATCCCCAAACTTGTTCGAGCAACTGAACCCGCGTGTATGTTCGTCCGGGATTGGAAGCAAAAAGCACAAGCAAATCGAATTCCTTGGGCGAGAGCTCCATCCGCCTTCCATGCACTTCCACAATCCGGAGCGTCACATTGATGTAAAGTCCGTCGGAGCGAATTTCTCTGTTTTCATTGGCCGTCACAGCTTGTTGCGAAAGTTCAGATCGCCGCAAAATAGCTTTTACACGAGCCATCAGCTCACGAATACTGAAGGGTTTGGTAAGGTAATCGTCGGCGCCAATTTCGAGACCAATTATCTTATCAATTTCTTCGGATTTGGATGTGACCATCAAAATTGGCGTTTGATTTTTTTCGAGACGCAGCTTTTTGCACACCTCAAAACCATCGAGACCGGGCAATCTTACATCCAGAATAATGATTTTATACGCATTGTTCATCGCTTTTAAAAGTCCGCCTTTCCCGTCGTACGAAGTATCCACGTCAAATTCCATATCCGAGAGGTGAATGGAAATCAGGTTGGCTATATCCTGATCATCCTCAATGACTAAAGCTTTTTCCATGATAGTGATTTCTGAACATTTCAAAAGTAAACACCGAATATCACAGAAAGATCACAAAAACTTAAACTAATTGTCAGTGAGGTAATTTATAAATCCTGACGGAAAAAGTTGTGGAAACTTTCCAAATCACAACAGCTCCGATTTATTTGTGCCGCTTTTTTCCTGATTAAAACTTTCCGGGTTATAAACCCTACCTTTGTTGCACAAATTCAAAGACTATTTTCAATGCTTCCGCCAAAGAAAGAACCGCAGAAAGAAAAATCCAGATTACATCCCCGAAACCGGAACCGTGAACGTTACGATTTTGCCGGGCTCATTTTAGCGCTTCCTGAACTGGCTAAATTTGTGAGGCCAAATTTGTATGGCGACGAATCGGTTGATTTTGCCGATCCTCAGGCAGTGAAAATCCTGAACAAAGCAATTCTGAAACATCATTACGACCTTAATTTTTGGGATATTCCTGAAAATTATTTGTGTCCGCCCATCCCCGGAAGGGCTGACTACATTCACCATATAGCCGATTTTTTAGGCCGTAACAACTACGGGAAAATTCCGGTCGGACCGCAAATCAAATGCTTCGACATTGGTGTTGGCGCCAGTTGCATTTATCCGGTCATCGGTAATCGCGAGTACGGCTGGTCGTTTGTAGGTTCCGACATCGATCCGGTTTCTATTGATTCTGCAAACCTGATTATTGCGCAAAACCCAAATCTGGCCGGCAAAGTGGAATGCAAACTGCAACCCAATCCCAAAGATTATTTCTACGGAATTATCCGGAAGGACGAATTGATCGACCTTTCCATCTGCAATCCGCCGTTTCATGCATCGGAAAAAGAAGCTCAGGCCGGAACAAACCGAAAACTGAACAATTTAAACCTGAACAAAAAGTCTGAGCCGGTTCTCAATTTCGGCGGACAAAACAACGAATTGTGGTGCGATGGCGGCGAAGAAAAATTTGTCAGGAATATGATTTTACAGAGTAAAAAATTTGCCGCCAACTGTTTTTGCTTTTCTACATTGATTTCGAAAGAATCGAATCTTAGAAGTACATACAAAGTGCTTGAAAAGGTTGGCGCCATTGGCACAGAAACCATTCCGACGGGCCAGGGAAATAAAACCAGCCGGATTGTTGCCTGGACTTTTCTAACCCCGGAAGAACAAAACAAGTGGAAGAATACGCGCTGGAAAAACGCAAAATAATTCAGAATCTCATGTCTATTTCTTCAAAAGAATTTTATACCGAAAGTTTCCGGAGCTATTGAAATAAAGCACATTCACCAAATATATTCCATTTGAGAATTTACTTAAATCCACCGGTTCAACGCCCAATTTCCCATCCGGAATTTCCTTTTGGGTCTGATTTGGAATATTTTAACTATCGGATTTACCTTTTGTGAACGAAAAAGTGGTGACCATTTTTCCAGTTATTTTATCTTTATCTCAGTCCAACTCGACCCAAATTTTTATCAGAAAACTGTCTCAACCTGGTTTTGATGAACATTCCGGCAGAGTTTTCGACGCAGATAGCTTCATATTTAATCACCGCAAATGCGGACAATTATACTCTAAACAATATCTGGAACGGCGACTGAGAGTTCACTTACTTCTGGTTTACCAACCGAATTTTCATCACTTTATACAATTCGAACCAAACGATGCTTGAAAATCCAAGTGTCACACAAATTGCAGCCTCGAAAAAGCTAATAGGTTCAAACTGAAAAAGGTCAAGAAGGAAAGGCACCTTCAAAATGACAGTCAGAAAAAATGCAGCTCCACCCACAACCCATTTCACCGTTCGGTTTGCGGTGCCGATGATTTGAAAAATATTGCGTGTCCACGACCGGTTTGAAAGGATGACGGCAATATTGGCTGCAATGAGCGTTGTGAAAGCTAAAGCCCGAACTTCCTGTTCAGAATAATCCATTCTTATCCCAAAGAAATAAACGGCAAACACGATGGCCAAAATTCCGATTCCCTGGGAGCAACTGAGCCAAATCTTTTTCGCCCCGAAAAACGGTTCGTTGATGTCTTTTGGCGGACGGCTCATCACATTTTTTTCTTCCTTCTCGGCCTCAAAAATAATGGAACAGGCCGGGTCGATAATCAGTTCCAGAAATACAATGTGAACAGGCCACAACAGCAATGGCCAGTTTGCGAAAAACACCGGAATAAGCGACAAACCTGCAATTGGAACATGAATAGCAAAAATATAGCCGAGCGCTTTCTGAAGATTGTCAAAAATACGACGCCCCATCTTTACAGCACCCACAATCGATGCAAAATTATCGTCCATCAGAACCAGCGACGACGCTTCGCGGGCCACATCGGTTCCCTTCTCTCCCATTGCAATACCAATGTTGGCAGCTTTCAATGCCGGGGCATCGTTCACACCATCGCCGGTCATCGCCACAATTTCACCGTTTCGTTTCAGCGCATTTACAATCTTTAGTTTTTGCTCCGGAACCACGCGCGCAAATACGTTCACTTCTTTTATCCGTTCGCAAAGTTCCTCTTCGGTCATGGCCTGAAGTTCTGTGCCGCTGATAGAAACATGGTAATTTTTCAGGCCGATTTCACGGGCAATATTCATGGCCGTCACCGGATAGTCACCCGTAATCATGATCACCCGAATCCCGGCCTGGTAACATTCACGAACAGCTTCAGGAACTGTTTCCCGAATCGGATCAGACAATCCAATCAGTCCAATAAATTCAAAATCGAAATCGTGCTGAATTTCAGGTAAATTCTGATTGGCAATCAGCGATTTGGCCACTCCCAAAACCCGCAATCCGGCCGATGCCATTTCAGCAACCGCCAATGCATATTTCGTCTGATTGGTTTCCGACAAGTGGCACAGTTCGAAAATGGCTTCCGGAGCGCCCTTTGTAGCAATGGTTTGCCGGTGACTTTCAGGATGAGTAAAAACGCGCGACATGGCCAGTAAATCTTTCGACAACGAATATTCCTTCACCATTTGCCAGTCGGTATGAATATGTTCGGTGTCTTGCAAATAAGCATCGCCAAGGTTGGTAATAGCGCGCTCCATCGGGTCGAACGGATTGGTCTGGCTCGATAGAATTCCGTACTCAATAATTTCGTGAAATTCTTCAGGAAAGCCGGTTTTTTTAGTGACTTTATGAATTTTATCACCATTGTAAAGTTGGCTGACAGTCATTTTATTCTGTGTGAGGGTTCCGGTTTTATCGGTACACAAAACAGTGGCCGAACCCAAGGTTTCAACTGCGGAAGGTTTCCGCGTCAGTACATTTTTTTTCGACATTCGCCACGCTCCAAGGGCCATAAAAACAGTGAGCACCACCGGAAACTCTTCAGGAAGCATAGCCATTGCCAGCGTAATTCCGGCCAGAAAACCTTTCAGTAAATCGGCACGTGTTAACGTGTAAACCAGTATAACGAGTACACAAAGTGAAATTCCAACTATTGCCAGCCGTTTGACCAGCAAGCTCATTTCTGTCTTCAGTTTCGTGGGCTCTTCTTTTACCGAATCAAGCGCTTTTCCAATTTTCCCAATTTCGGTATTTTGCCCGATGGCGGTTACTTTTACGATGCCATTCCCCTGAACAATCATGGTTCCTGAATAAACAAACGGCAAATCATCGCCTCCGGGTTGCACGTTTTTATCGGTTCCATTCCACTCCGATTTGCGCACCGAAACCGATTCGCCGGTCAGCAACGATTCGTCGGCCATCAGGTTTACCGAGTACAAAACGGTTGCATCTGCCGGAACTCGGTCTCCTTCCTGTAAAATAACCAAATCATCGGTCACCACTTCGCGGCCGGCAATACGTTTTTCAACTCCTTCGCGAATAACCAAAGCGCGTGGACTGGCCAGATCTTTCAAGGCATCGAGCGCTTTTTCGGTTTTTCGTTCCTGGTAAAATTCGATGCCCATAATCACAAAAACAAAACCCAGCAACATCAATCCTTCCTGAACATCGCCCAAAACCAGGTACAAGATTCCACAAGCCACCAACAAAAGGAACATGGGTTCTTTCACTACTCCCCAGGCAATGGCAATCAGGTTCTTTGGTTTTGACGAAGGCAATTCATTCAATCCGTCCTTCTTTTGTTTTTCCTGAACCTGCGTATGACTTAGTCCACGGTATTTTTCTGCTTTTAAATCGAATTTCATGGTAGTTAATTAGATTTACCTAACTATATTTTATGAATTATGGATTTCGAAATATTTTCTCAAGTAACATTCCAAGTAAACCAACCTCGGTTTCGTCAAGTTTTCCGATGATAATTTCCGCCATTTGTTTGTGCGCAAAATCGTGTGTATGATTGATCAGTTTTCCCTTCACCGTCAGATGAAAATGAGCGCTTCGCCGGTCTCCGTCAGACTTCACCCTATAGATAAAATCTTTCTCAATCAGTTTATCTACAGCCGCTTTAACGGTTGGTTTTGTCAGGTGCAATTCAGCCGAAAGCTCAGTCAGGTTCGGGTTTCCCAACTGGCTGATTGTTTCCAGGTAATTCATTTGGGTAAGCGTCAGTTCCTTGAAATCGAACTGATCTTTGGCCGCCTCTTCAAGGTGTCCAATCTCGCGTGAAAGTTTTGCCAGGACATCAACCAATTTTTCCATGAAACAAATATAGTTAGATTTCTCTAACTATAATCAGTTTTTATATTCTTCATTTAAACTCCGTTCGCCCTTTGATGAAAATGAAATAAATTATCGCAGAGAGTACAGAAATACCTCAGCGTTTTCAATTTTCTTATCTTCGTCATACGATGAAAGCATTTCAGGAAATACTACTCCAAACCAAATTTTCGCATGAAGATTTAGTGACTTTGCTGCTCGCCGACGGCAATGAGCGTGAGTTGCTTTTTGAACATGCTCAAAACGTCAGGCTAAAACATATTGGTAACAAAGTGTATTTGCGCGGACTTGTTGAATTCTCGAACGTCTGCGCCAAAGATTGCCTGTATTGCGGTATCCGGAAAAGCAATGAAAAAGTTATCCGCTATAAGTTAAGCGATGATGAAATCCTTGATGCCTGCCGCTTTGCCTGGCAAAATCGATTTGGGTCGGTTGTACTCCAATCCGGAGAAATTTCCTCGCCGGCATTTGTAAAACGCATCAGTTTGCTTCTGAAGAAAATAAAAGAAATATCAGACGGAGAACTGGGAATTACACTTTCGTGTGGAGAACAAACGTTGGAAACCTACAAGCAGTGGCGCGAAAGTGGGGCTCATCGTTATTTGCTTCGTATTGAAGCCTCAAATCCTGAGTTATACCAAAAAATTCATCCGAATAATGATTTGCATAGTTACAAACGGCGCCTTCAGGCATTAAAATATTTAAGAACAACTGGGTACCAGGTTGGCACCGGTGTAATGATCGGACTTCCGTTTCAAACCGTAGAAGATTTGGCCGACGACTTGCTTTTCATAAAAACGATGGACGTGGATATGGTTGGAATGGGGCCATACATTGAACACGAAGACACACCACTTTTCGATTTCAGGAGTAGTTTGAAAACCCAACAAGAACGGTTTGACCTGGCGCTGAAAATGATAGCCGTTTTACGTTTGCTGATGCCCGAAATTAACATTGCCGCAGCCACTGCTTTGCAGGCTATCGACCCGGCAGGCCGAGAAAAAGCATTGGCTATTGGCGCCAATGTTTTGATGCCTAATCTGACTCCCGACAACTTTAGCAAGGAATACAGGCTGTATAAAAATAAACCGTTTTCCGGCGAAAACTCCACATTCAACCTGGATTCGCTAAAGCAAAACCTCGAAATTTCAGGTATCGCAATCGGATTTGGGGAATGGGGCGACTCGATACATTACTTCAGGAAAAATAAATTAGAGACTGGTTCGGACAATTTAAACTGATTCAATACCGGCTTTGTAAATTTGTTTTTCTATTTTTAAAGCTCTAAACACCTAAATTCTAAATCTGATATGAAACCAACCAGGAGAGATTTCATCAAATCGGCTTCACTTTTAACTGCCGGCGCTTATTTTATCCCAAACATGCTCAGTTGTTCACCTTCAAACCGCTTAAACATTGCGGTTATTGGAGTTGGCGGACAGGGAATGGCCAACTGGAGCAAATTAATCAACCAAAAAGATCCAAAATGGAACGAGAATATTGTCGCCTTGTGTGATGTTGACGATAACCGTGCCGCTAAAGGTTTTGAGGCGATGCCCAAGGCCAAGCGGTTTAAAGATTACCGCGTGATGTTCGACCAGATGCACAAGGAAATTGATGCAGTGATGGTTTGTACCCCCGATCATTCGCATTTCCCGGCCCTTATGGCAGCCATGGAACTAGGAAAACATGTTATTTGCGAGAAACCTTTGGCTCACAACATCTGGGAATTGCGAACACTTCAGAAAGCCGCCAAACATTACAATGTAATTACCCAAATGGCCAATCAGGGGCATGCAACCAACGGCATCCGTTTGATTAAAGAATGGTACGATGCCGGTTTACTTGGCAATGTAACCGAGGTGATTGCCTGGTTCGGCGGACCTGACTTTGGCCCAAACAAATACTTCAATAAACCCGAAAGTTTTCCGCCGGCAGAACAACCAATACCTGATTACTTAGACTGGAATTTGTGGGTTGGCCCAGCAGCTTTCAGGCCGTACAACAGCGTTTATGTGCCCAAAACCTGGCGCGGTTGGTTCGATTTCGGAAACGGAGAACTGGGCGACTGGTGCTGCCACACGCTCGATGCTCCATTCTGGTCGCTCGATTTGGGCATGCCCGAAGTTGTAGAAGCTGAATTTAAATCACCTGTTCCTGACAATGGATTTGTTTCAGATCAGGCCATCATTCGCTGGGATTTCCCTCAACGCGGAGATAAAGTTCCGGTAACCATGCATTGGCACGAAGGTGGTTTAAAACCTGAACTTCGTCCGGAATGGAACCTCGAAAAGTTACCTGGAAGCGGGATGATTATGGTTGGCGACAAACAATGCCTGATGACCGGAGGCAGGCCAAATGAGCCCAGACTTTTGATGAAAGATGCAGAATGGCAGAAATTCCTGAAAAATCCACCTGCGCAAACCATTCCGAGAACGTTTGAAGAAAACCCTCAACGCGAATGGATTGAAGCGATTAAGAACGGAACAGTTCCCGGATCGAATTTCGATTATGCAACAAAACTGGTTGAAATGTCGCTGACCGGAGTTTTGGCTCAACGTTTCAACACCAGAATTGAGTACGACGCTGCCAACATGAAAGTGACCAATCATCCTGAACTGGCTGACCACATTAAGGAGCCCATGCGCGAAGGATTTGCCTTTGGCGAAAACCTCTGGTAGAGATCATGCAGGTAATCGCTATTCTAAAATTGAGTTCACTCCGCAAAGTCAAAAACCCCTAAATCCCAATGTCATATAGTTAAGCATTATATAGCTCTTTTATAGTTTGTTAAAGTTTGGTGTTTGCAGTTTAATCGTTTGACTTTCTTTGTTCGGAGGTTCAGTCTGCCAAGCCTAACTGGTTATTATCCAAATCAGAACTTTACTATATGGTTAAAAAGATAGTCATGAAATCATCTTTCGTTATATCAGTTTGAATCTTGAATATCCATGATTATAATTGGTAAAGAATGTTCCTAAACATTTTTTACGAGCGCAAACCTTTGCGCAAACCTTTGCGCTAATTTGCTGAATCAGAACAGATAAAGCACAAGATTTTTTTTGTTGATCTTCGAGAAAAAATATAGTCTTCCATCAAGATAAAAACGTAATAGAGCATGAAAAAAATAGTTGGTTTATTTATCATTCTGGCAAGTTTTACAGTGTCAGCACAGCAATCGAAATTTGCGAACGTTTATCCTTTCATCGAAAATACAGCGGTATTTGAAATCAACCAGACTGAAGGTCACACGGTTTGTATTCCTTTGAAATCGGTTGATGAAGCATTAAATCTTCAGAAATCGAAGTCAGAAAATGTGCTTTCGTTGAATGGAAAGTGGAAATTCCATTTTGCCAATACTCCGGAAGATACACCCAACGACTTTTTCACATCAAACTTTAATGATCAGAAATGGTCTGAAATTACAGTTCCCTCCAACTGGGAAATGCAGGGTTTTGGCGATCCTTTTTTCCGAAATGTTGCACATCCGTTTCGCTCCAATCCGCCATTTGTTCCCCGCGAATACAACCCGACTGGCTCGTATCGCAAATCGTTTACTTTGCCGGCGAACTGGAAAAGCAAACGCATTTTTTTGCGCATGGAGAAAACTGCTTCGGCATCGTTTGTCTGGATCAACGGACAGGAAGTGGGCTACAACGAAGGTGCGCAGGAGCCTGCTGAATATGATGTTACCAGTTTCCTAAAACCAGGAAAAAATACCATTGCCGTAAACGTAATTAAATATTCAGATGGTGTGTATCTCGAAAGTCAGGACTATTGGCGTATGGCTGGTATTTTCGACGATGTTTGGCTGTATGCAAAATCGGATGTACATATCTTCGACTGGCATGCCACTACCGACCTGGACGAAAAATATGAGAACGCAAAACTGAATTTGCAGATTACGGTAAATAACCAATCGAAAACCGACAAACAGAACTACAAAGTTCGCACTTCGCTGTTTAATGCTCAGAATGCATTGGTTCAGGAATTTACTTCTGATGCAATACAAATGAGTGCTGATAATAAGCAAATTGTAAATGTTTCTTCATTGGTAAAAAATCCCCAAAAATGGACCGCAGAAACGCCCAATCTTTACCGGTTAACGCTGGAATTAATCAACAGCGAAGGTAAAACCGAAGAGGTAATTGCCGGTCGCATTGGTTTTAAAGAGACAGAAATTCGCCATCAGGTTTTTTATCTGAACGGAAAAGCCATCAAACTAAATGGCATTAACTCGCACATGCAACATCCCGATTTGGGGCACACGATGGACGAAGCGACCATCCGGAAGGATTTTGAAATACTGAAACAATTCAATATCAATTGTGTGCGAATTTCACACTATCCTCCGGTTTCAAGATATCTGGAATTGGCAGACGAATATGGATTCTATATTATTGACGAAGCAGGAGTTGAAGCTCATGCAACTGAATTTTTGTCCAATAATGCTGAATGGGAGCCCATGTACCGCGAGCGGGTTCGCAAAATGGTGTTGCGCGACCGGAATCATGCCAGCATTCTGTTTTGGAGCGCCGGAAACGAAAGTGGCGAAGGGAAAAATATTTGTGCCGTGATTGATGAAGGACGGAAATACGATACTACACGATATTGGATGTATGGCGGAAATGCTTTTTCGCATTCTTGCGAAGAGATTATCGGGCCACGTTACCCATCACCTTTTGACCTCAAAACACAGGTGGGGATGGTTCCTGAAAGTGTTGATCCGCGACCATCGTTTATGGACGAATACCTTTCAGTGGCCGGAAATGCCGGTGGCGGAATGGACGAATATTGGGATGTGATTTACCAGTATCCGCGCATCATGGGCGGAGCAATCTGGGATTTCGTGAGTCCAGGCTTGCGCGAGCCAGTTCGCAAATTGACCGATTCCTCACCAAACAAGGTAGCCACTCACATCATGGGACGCGCCAAACTGGTTGCCGGACACGATGGAAAAGGGATTGATCTGAATGGTCACGATCAGTGGGTGGAAGTGTATCAGGATAAAAATATTGAAATCTCGGGTAATGAACTGACGGTTTCGCTTTGGATTTTTCCACGCGATTTAATGAAAACGGGTGGAACACTGCTCACCAAAGGAAACAATCAATTTGGCTTGCAGCAAAGTGGTGCCAACTCGCTCGATTTCTATATCTACACTACGAAAAAAACAGTTGTCAGTGCTGAATTACCCAAAGATTGGACACAAAACTGGCATCATGTGGCAGGTATTTATAACGGGAAATCGATAGCCTTATTTATCGATAACAAAAAGGTGGCTGAAGAACCGGTCACCGGGAACATTACCAATTTCCCTTTTCCTCTTAATGTGGGCAAGAATGTCGAGAGACATGGTCAGCATACCTCCGGTTATTTGTGCGATGCCATTATCGATCAGGTGGGTGTTTTCCCCAAAGCGATTGAAATCAATGATTTATTTGCAGCAAAACCGGACTTGAAAAATCGTGCAGCTTTGTGGCTCGATTTTGAACAGGAGCAAAACGAAGGCGAGTTTTTCAGCTATGGAATTGGAGCGCGTACCTATGGAAGTATTTTTCCAGATCGGGTTCCGGAACCTGAAATGTGGCAAATGAAAAAGTCGGCTCAACCCATTTCTGTAAAGTGGAGCAATGCCGAAAAAATGGAAATTGAAGTGCAGAACCGAAACTTTTTTACCAATACGAATGCCTTTGAAGCACGTTGGAATTTGGAAGAAAATGGAATCTCGATTGCTTCGGGAAAATTGGAGGTGGATGTAGAACCGGAAGCAAAAAAAATCTACGTTCTTCCTATCTCAAAGCCCCAGCTAAAAGCCGGTGCAACCTATTTGGCAACAGTTAGTTTTCATTCGAAAGAAGCTGCACAATGGGCGCCGAAGGGTTTTGAACTGTGTTGGGATCAATTGGAAATGCCATGGATTGTTCCTGCCGATATAAAATGGGTACAGCATCCAACCAGTCCTTTAAAAGTGACAGATAATGAGCAACAGTTGATTGTCTCCGGAGTAAATTTCGATTATACCTTTAATAAAGCCGATGGACAATTATACTCCATGAAATACATGGGTACTGAATTGCTGAAACAAGGAGCGCAAATCAATGTTTGGCGTGCCCCAGTGGCGAACGAACAGGACGACTGGACCTATCCTGCAGTTAGTATATCTCCCAGAACCGAGGGCTACGGAAGGATGGTTGCCAATGCATGGTACTCCATCGGTTTGGATAAAATGAAGTCAAAACTTGAATCATTTCGCGTTGAAAAGAAGGCTGAAAATGTAATTGTCAGTATTCTTGAAATTGCTCTTTTTGGAAATTCAGGCAGGGAAGGCTTCGAAAACGAGATGATTTATACGATTTCGCCCGACGGTGAAATTAGTTTACAGCACACGATTAATCCGAAAGGAAAAATGCCCATGTCGTTGCCACGCATCGGAACAAAATGGGTTTTTGATAAGCAAATGCAAAATGTAGAATGGTTTGGACGTGGGCCGCAGGAGAATTATCCCGACCGCAAAACCGGCTACCGTATTGGGCAGTATCAGACGACAGTTGATGCCATGTTTGTACCGTATTTGATTCCTCAGGATTGTGGCTTGCGCACCGACAACCGCTATGTGCGACTGACAAATGCTCAAGGAATCGGAATTGAGTTTTCGGCAACTAAACCATTCAATTTCAATTGCTATAATTACAGCACCGAAAATTTGTCAAAGGCAAAATACACCTATCAACTGATCAAATCGGATGGTGTAACATTCAATTTCGACTACCAAACTACCGGGGTAGGATGCACGGCAATAGGGGTGCTTAATAAATATCAAACCGTTCCTCAATACATAGAGTTCACAAGTTCGATAAAACCATTTAAAATCAATAAGTAAGCCTGATAATTTTAAAAATAATAAGAGCTATATAATGCTTAACTATATGACATTGCCCTAAATCCCCTGAAGGGGACTTTGAAAAGTTCATTGATTTTCAACGAGTTACCCTTTATGGGTCAGGGGTAAGTAAGTAGAAAATCAATGAACTTAGACTTTTCGGGGCAGACTCGAAATTATAATTTCAAAGCCCTGTCAGACGAACTGGCAGGGCTTAATTATTTCCCGTTTTCCTGAGTCAGTCTTATTTATCGAATCTGATGCCAATCGTGAATCCGATCCAGCCTTTAGCCGTATGGTTATCGCCAACATTCGAATAAATATCGTACGGCGCGAATGTACTTTCGAAAGTATGCCCAAAGCTTTGCTTGTTTTCAGCAATGTTTAAATTAAGGCTTGGACCGCCAAAAATGCTCACCTTTTCGCCTAAACGTTTGCTATACAACAATTTTACTTGCTGAAAGCTGTTAAAATTGTCTGTCCAGATTTCGTTTTCGTTCACATGATAAATCATGTATTCCAGGTTCATCGAATGATTTTCGGTTTTTATCAGATGAGTTCCAACGCCAACCCCAAATGCCCACTTGTAGTTATCAGTCAGGAATTGTGTGCCAATTCCAAAAATTCCATAAACCGGCTTAATGCCAATTTTGGCTGCAGCCTGTAAATTAAGTCCTTCACTCGCCGACATTTCAAATGCCTTATACCAATTTGTATTTTTCGGACTTGAAGATTGTGCCCAACTGTAACCTGTAATTAAACAGGCAATAAATAAAACTGAAATTTGTTTGATTGTTTTCATAACGATACGAATTGCTTTCTAAAATACGACATCTATTTGTCGATGCAATTTTAGATATTTTCAAAAAACAAAAGCATAGTTTACCTTAATTTTTCGACTTTAAGACGAATTAATTCTAATAAATTAACATTGGAGCAAAATTCAGGCGAAAAGCAAAAGTTTTAATGCAGAAAACTACTTAAACAATCCGCTTCCCATGTAATTCAGAAACGCCGGTGAATTCTGCAATTCTGTATCTGTTTCCAGGAAGTACCTTGCCTGCAGCAATAATTTTGATTTGTCGTTCCGGAAAATCAACCATCGATTTAAGCGCGTGTCGTCCGTCCCATGCAGTTTCCATTCCTCCTGAAGTTAAAATTCGGGTAAGTCCGGAAATACTGTTTAATGTCTGAAAAGATTTATAAACATCTGAAGAATAATCGATTGCTTTGTGAAAGGTAATTTGTAATGGCATGGCAAGTTTAGCAAGCATTGTGGTATTTACTATATCAATCTGATTTTCAGTTGTCAGCAGGCCAAACACCACGCCTGAAACACCAACCTGTTTAAAAAACTCAATTTCCGATTCCATTTGCCTGATTTCTGCTTCTGAATACACAAAATTACCACCGCGAGGACGAACCATTGCCATGATTGGAATTGACAAATGCTCCAGGCATGACATCGTTAGGTCTTTTGATGGAGTCAGTCCATCCTGAGCCAGATCGGAGCAAAGCTCGATACGGTTTGCGCCCCGCTTTTCAGCAGAAATGGCCTCTTCAAGCGATTCAACACAAGCTTCAAAAATTAGCGGAATATCGTTATTGATCATTTAAAAAAGTGTTCGTTTATTTGGGTTGAACATCATTTCATGCTCCAAAAGAATCTTTTTTCGCCAGATTCCTCCGGCATAACCGGTAAGTTTATTTCCGGCGCCAATTACACGGTGACAGGGAATAACAATGGCGATCGGATTTCTTCCATTTGCCGTACCAACTGCCCGAATGGCTTTTACATCGCCCAATTTTACAGCCAGTTCCATATATGTAATTGTCTCGCCATAAGGAATATTCAATAATTCGGCCCATACTTTCTGCTGAAATTCTGTTCCTTCAGGATTTAAAGAGATATCGAACGAAAAAGATTTTCCGGAGAAATAATCGTGTAGCTGTTTCTTGCAATTTTCCAGAACAGCGCACGAATTCCGCTCCTGAATATCATTTTCAGAAAAGGTAATCCCGATAACAGACTGCCCGTCCGATTTTAAAATCAGAAAACCAAGTGAACTTTCGAAAGAGGTACTGAATTCCATGCCTCAAAATTAAGAAAGTCCGGCTTTCGCCGGACCTTCCTGACTAAAATCTTTCACGAGGCGTATAATGCGTATGCAACAAGTGGTGCGATTGTTCGCTAAGCGGTTTCCCCAGAAAGTCAGCATAAATTTTGATAATTTCCGGATTTTCATGAGATTTCCGGAGCGGCATTCCGGCGTCCTCAGCATAAATGGCTTCGGCTCGCTTTCTCCTGATTTCAGGATTTGTAGGAATGGGTTGCCCTCCACCCCCGAGGCAACCGCCGGGACAAGCCATAATTTCAACAAAATGATAGTTCGATTTTCCGGTGAGGATAGAATCCATCACTTTTTTAGCATTGACCAAACCATGTGCAACAGCGCATTTCAGTTCAACGCCATCCAAAAAAGCCCAGTCTTCGAGCGGATTTTCAATTTTGATGGTTGCCTCGCGAACACCCTCCATGCCTCGAACCGGAGTAATATCGAGATTTTTAAATGGAACTTCGCGACCGGTTACCAATTCGTAAACCGTACGCAACGCAGCTTCCATAACACCACCTGTTGCGCCAAAAATCACAGCAGCTCCGGTTGATTCGCCCATTAAGCGATCGAAATGAGCTTCTTCGAGTTTCGTAAAATCAATTCCGGCTTGTTTGATCATGATAGCCAATTCACGTGTTGTGAGCACATAATCCACATCGCGGTAGCCGCTGTCGTGCATTTCGGGTCGGGCCGCCTCAAACTTTTTGGCTGTGCAAGGCATAATCGATACTGAAACAATGCTTGCCGGATCAAGATTCCGGGCTTTGGCATAATAGGTTTTTGCCAATGCACCGAACATTTGCTGCGGCGATTTACAGGTAGACAAATGCGACAGAAAATCAGGGAAAATATGCTCAATGTATTTAATCCACCCGGGCGAACAGGATGTTGCCATCGGCAATTTCACTTCGGGATCATGATCAACCAGCGCACCTTTCAGCCGGGTCAGCAATTCGGTTCCTTCTTCCATGATAGTCAGGTCGGCGGTGAAATCAGTGTCCATCACAGCATCGAAGCCCAGTCGTTTGAGTGCTGCGACCATTTTGCCGGTGACCCGTTCCCCTACAGGGAATCCGAGTTCTTCACCCAAACCAACCCGAACTGCGGGAGCCGTTTGTACCACCACATGTTTGGTTTTGTCTGCAATTGCGTCCCAGACCTTTTCGATGTAATTTTTTTCAACCAGCGCTCCGGTTGGACAATGGTTGATGCATTGCCCGCAGGTTGAGCAAACCACATCGTTGATCGCCTTTTCGAAGAAAGTGGTAATCTTCATCTGATCTCCCTTATAGGCCACCGTTAGCGCGTTAATTCCCTGCAATTCAGCGCAGGTTCGCACACAACGTTGACAACGAATGCACTTGCTGTCGTCCTTAATAATGGAAGGGGAATATTTATCGATGCTGTAGTTTTTGAACGGCACAAGTCGGATAAAATCTTGTTTCAGAATTTTATAATCCGATGCCAGTTTTTGCAATTCACAATTTCCGTTTTTAAAGCAACTGGTGCAATCGGCATTGTGCTCCGAAAGTAAAAGTTCGATAATTTGTTTCCGTGCATTCAGCACATTCAGTGAATTGGTGAAAATTTCCATTTCTTCTTCGCAAGGTGTTGCGCAGGCTGCCGACAGACGTTTTTGGCCGGCAATTTCAACCACACAAACGCGACAATTTCCGGCAATGCAAAGGTCTTTGTGGTAACAAAGCGTTGGAATTATTATTCCTGACCGGCTCGCTGCATCCAGAATCGTTGTACCTTTTTCAACCTCAACAGGAATGCCGTTGATGCGTATTTTTATTTTCTTATTCATCTTAGTTCAGTTTTGTGGAATTAGTAAATCATTTCTTCCCTGAAATTTTCGACAATCGACGAAAATGAATTGGCGACTGATTGTCCCAAACCACACTTGGCCGTCAATTTCATGGTTTCGGTCAGCTTCAGTAATTTGTCGAGATATTTTGCATTCTTTTCGCCTCGCTTAACCGCTTTAATTCCTTTGAGCAACTGTTGGCAGCCTACGCGACAAGGTGTGCATTGACCGCACGATTCTTCACGGAAAAATTCCAGGTAATTATCGAGTACATTGAACATAGAGCGCGAACTATTGAAAAGCATCATGGATCCGCCGGTTGGCAGCGAAATTCCGATTAACTTTCCCTGAAATCCGATGGCTGTTTCGCCAAACCGTTTTCGGGGAACCAAAAATCCGGAAGCACCTCCAACCTGAACAGCTTTGGTATCACCATCGCCAAATTCTTCTACAAAATCGGCGAGGCTCATTCCAAGTTCAAGCTCATAAATTCCGGGTTTGGGTGTGTCTCCTGAAACCGAAAAAAGTTTGGACCCACGTGAATACTGTACGCCAAGGTCGTAAAACCGTTTGGCTCCGTATTTAAAAATAGTAAAGGTGTGTGCCAGAGTTTCCACATTGTTAATTACAGTTGGTTTGCCCATGTATCCGTAATTCGATGGGAAAGGTGGCTTGTTGCGTGGTTCGCCGCGCTTGCCTTCCATCGATTCGAAAAGCGCAGTTTCTTCGCCGCAAATGTAGGCACCACTGCCCATAAAAATCCGAATCGTAAAATCGAGCTTAATTTCCTTGCAGTAATATTCAAATTCGCGAATGGCTTTGTTCAATTCCGGAAGCAAAAAGAAATATTCGCCCCTCAGATAAATGTAACCTTCCTTTGCACCGATCACGTGGCCACAAACAGCCATTCCCGTCAGCACTTTAAAAGGTACCATCGAAAGGATTTCGCGGTCTTTAAAAGTTCCCGGTTCACCTTCGTCAGCATTACAAATCACATATTTAGTTTTATCGGCAACCTCTGCTGTGAGTTTCCATTTTAATCCTGTCGGAAAACCTGCACCTCCCCTGCCCTTCAGCTCCGAACTAATCAATTCATTAATCAGATCTGTTGGTGTTCGGCTGATGCTTTTGCTCAAAACTTCTTCCCAATCATTTTCATTCTTGAAAATAAAATCGGCTCTTTTTAACTGATAACTAACTGTCATAACCTATTCCTCCTTTGCTTTCTTAAGGTAAGAGCTTAAAATTTCGCGTACTCTTTCGGGAGTCAGCTCAGTATAAACCTCATTGTTTATTAACATGGCCGGAGCTTTGTGACAGAAGCCCAGACAATTGGTTTGAAGGAGAGAAAAAGCGCCGTCAGGAGTTGTTTCGCCAACATGAATTTTCAACATGTCTTCAATGGCAAGTAAAACCTGATTTTTGCCTTTCATAGAGCAGGTTATGGTTTTGCAAATCCGGATAATGAATTTGCCCATTTTCTGATAATTCAGAAAAGAATAAAAAGTGGCTGTTCCATAAACTTCAGAAGCAGGCAGGTCAAGTTCACGGGCAATTTCAACCATCGAAAATTCCGACAAATACTTTTCCTGTTCAACAACTCCCTGAAGAATCGGAAGCAGGTTATGCCGGTTTCGACCATGCTGATCAGCCAAACTTTTGATTAAATCGGAAACTGGGTGCATAATATAATTTTTAGGTTGTTGAGTATTATTTTGTCATTCCTGAAGCTTCGATCTTACGCGATTTCACTGTCAGAAAAATGAACGCAGCATTTTATGAATAATGTAAATATTGGGGTAGATTGGTTTTTTAGCAGCGCCGCAAAAGCAGCAGGATTGGTTTCAACTAAAATCTTTTCCAAACCGGAAAGAAGGAGTAAGAAGAATTTCAACATCTATAAAAATAGACAAGAAGAAAGAGATTAACTACTTCTATCTGTCAGAAAAACACCATAATAAAGTGTTATGCGACATATAAAAAGTGTTTATTTTCTCAACATCGCTTTGGCTAAAATTTGCCGCGCAAAAAAAAGAATGGAGTATCTGTAAATTACAGACACCCCATTCTCTATTTTGCAGGAAATTAGTGTTCAATAAAGCGAAAACAACTGAGATTATTTTTTATGATATCCATTACTTTACCTAAAATGAAAAGTTTTCCTTCGTGCACAGACTGGCCTCGTCCGGAGAACCGAAAAACAAGTGAAAACGGCGTTAAAAAATCTTTTCTGTTTGAGCCGCAGGCGAGTTTAAAAGATATTAGCAGTCGGGCGCTGGTTTTTCGAGCGATGAGGACGCAGCCTTGACTTTTTTTGATTCCTTTTTTGTGTTAAGACAAAAAAGGAATTAGGGTTTGGGGCAAAGCCCTATCAGTCGGAACAATTAGGCATTCAACCGGATATTCTATTATTTAATTATAAAGGTTAGGTAAACGACCGGTTAGTCCATTTACTTTTTCAGAATCTTCAACAGCAAATCAAAAGCAGGATCAGGCATTCCACCATGGTCGAAGCCGTCCAGTTCATACAATGTGGTTGTTTTGCTTCCAACCAATGACATCATTCTCCACATATACGCATTTTCTTCATAACGCCCAAGCATTTCCAGTTCACGGTCGCCGGTGATTAAATACAGTGGCGGGGCATCACCACGAACATGATAAAGTGGCGCCATTCCGTCAATTACAGGCTGTGTACCAGCTATTCCTCTTTCGCTGCGAATGGTAAAATGCGTGATCATCTGTCCGCTAAAAGGCACCAGTTTATAAATAGAATTCGCATCAATTCCATAGGCATCCAGGTAATGTTTATCAAGTCCAACCATGCTGGCAAGATAACCTCCGGCAGAGTGACCGGAAACCACAATTCTCTTCGGATCACCGCCGTACTTACTGATGTTTTTAAATGTCCAGGCCACTGCCGCCGCAGCATCGTCGATAAATGCCGGACTTTTTACTTTTGGGCTCAACCGGTAATTTACGGCCACAATAGCCAGCTTATGATTTTTTAGGCGCTCCGGAATTGATTTCTCACCTCCAGTTAAACCGCCGCCATGAAACCAAACGACAGTTGTGAAACTATCTACATTCACCGGATAATAAATATCGAGCTTGCATCGTGTTTTCTGGTATTCGTCCGGATTTTCTCCGGAACGGTAGGAAATATTTAGCTCGGTTTTATAAGTTGTTTGTGTTTGCGCTGACGCTAAAAATCCCACAAAAAGAAAAAGCACAAGTAGAATGCGGTTCATAAGAGTTTGTCTTTATTTTAGTGAGCGGGTGACTTGGGGTCACCCGCTCACTTGTTATTAATTATCCTATTCGTATTCCTGAATTATCGTGCCGGCCATTCGCAAAAGCGTGGTATGAGTGTCAATAAAATTGTACACAGCTTCCAGTTTTCGGATGGCTGCATTCAAGTACAGGATCTGCACATCTCTGAAATTAAACGAGTTGATTGCACCACTTTCGTATTTTTCTCTCGAAATTTGCAGGTTTAACTCGGCTGCGGCCAGATTTTCGCCAGCGACATTCAGCAACTCTTTACGCACCTGATAATATTCGTAAATATTGGCAAGCTGGTTATTCAGGTCATGGGTCATCTGGTTAATTTCAACCTTCCCGATTTCTTCCTCAATACGTGCAATTTGCATCGCACGTTTTCGATTTCCACCACTGAACAGGTTGTAAGTCAGCGTAAAATTTCCGAAGAAATTGGTTGAATTGTTCCAGCTTTCGCCATTGACTTTGTAATCGACGCGATTTTTATTTACAGTGGCACCTCCCGCAAATGAAAAGCTGGGCGAAAAATCACTTTTTGCCAATGCAACCGCGTTTTCGAGCAAAGTCTGATTGATGTACTGATTCTTCAGCGTTTTATTGTTCGCGGTCATTTGTGATGCCAGATCCGACAAAGCATATTCTTTCGGAATGGCTTCAAATGCGCCGGTCAGATTATAGGCTGAACCAATTTCAGCGGCCATCAGGAAATTTAAGTCGCGGAGTGAATTTTTGTATGCAACTTCCTGAACAAGCCACGAAGCTTTGTCGGATAAATAAGCATTCTGAGCCTGCAAAACATCGTAGGTTACTGAAGATCCAAAATCCTTTCTCGCTTTTGCCTGAGTGTACCGATCTTCCGAAAGTGTCATAACTTTCTGGTAAACATCAAGTTTTTCTTTTTCCAGAAGCACCGAATAATAAGCCAACACCACCGATTGAATGGTTCCCTCAACCATAATGGCCGTATTCTGATGCGAGAGTTCTTCAAGCTGTTCGAATTTTGCCTTGTTTATCCTTACTGAAAATCCGTCAAAAATGGTCCAGCTAATGTTTGCTCCGGCCGAAAAATTATTCTGAACAAAATTCTCGTTGTCATTCAGGTTGTCAGAATTTCGGTTGTCGGCAGTTAATTCAATGTAAGGATATCTGCCCGCAGTTCCCCAGTTATTTGTGATTTCGGCTACCTTTTCGTTTTGCCTGACGATTTGCATGCTGTAATTGTTTTCCAACGCAATGCCAATCGCATCGGTCAGACTAAGTTGCTGCTGTGCCCTTACCGAAAATACAGACAGAACGATTGTAAAAAGTATACTTATTCTTTTCATTGTACTTGCAGTTTAGGTGATTTCTTTACCTCGTCATCCACTTTCCTTTGCGTATGCATCCATGCAATTTCAACTTCTTCACGTTCAAATTTCCGGCCGTGCCATATTTCCCTAACTACTTTCCTGTAATCATTTAAAATCATGATAAGCGCCGGGAAGAAAAGTAAAATAAACAAGGTTCCTAAAGCAACACCGTAAACCAGAGAAATGGCCATTGGAATCAGAAATTGAGCCTGAAAGCTTTTCTCCAGAACCAACGGGAATAATCCGAAAGAAGTAGTTAAAGTAGTCAGCATGATTGGCCGTAACCTCGATTTTCCTGCCTTAATAATGGCTTCCTTCACTTTCCAGCCTTCTTCAATCAGTTGATTGAATTTATCAAGAAAAACTACTGCATCGTTCACAATAACCCCGGTGAGCGCCACAATTCCCCAAAGGCTCAAAATGGATAATGGTTTACCGTGAATTCCATGTCCCCAGATTGCCCCGAGAATAGAAATAGGCACCATAAGTAGAATGATGAAAGGCTGCTCAAACGATTTGAAATTGATCATCAGGATGAAAACAATAGCCAGAAATGCCAGGGGAAATAAATACATCAGGTCGGCCATGTTTCGGTTACTTTCCTTTTGCTGTCCCTGAAATTCGACCCTGATTCCGGGATACAATACCTGAAGTTCAGGAATAATTTCGGCATTAATCTGGTCGAGAATTTCGGTTACCGATGCGTCCGGATCAACCAAATCGGCATTCACCCGAATTTCGCGTTTGCCGTTAAACCGTCGAATGTCTACCGGACCACGTTTCATCTCGTAATCAACAAGTTCGGTAAGCGGATAATCTCCCTGTGCGGTTTTAATTTTCATTTGCTCCATTTGACCGATGCGTTCACGGCCTTCGCTGGGGTAACGAACCCAAACACGCAACTCGTCGCGCCCTTCCTGTAACCGCTGTGCCTGACCGCCATAAAATCCCTGCCGCACCTGGTTGGCAATGGTCGATTCATCCAACCCGAGCATGTAGGCTTTTGGCTTCAGTTTCAGGAGAATTTCCTGTTTCCCAAGGGCGTTGGTGTTTACCACATCTTTCAATTGCGGCATTTCGCTCAGTTTGCCAATCAAATAATCGCGGCCCAATTCGAGTTCCTGAATATTTCGGGATAAAAGTCCGATGGAAACCGGCTCTCCAAAACGGTTCCGGGCGCCAATTGAAAATTTTTCGGCTTCAGGAACAGGCCCGATTTTCTCCCTGATCCGGTCAATAATTTCGTACGAACTGATTCCGGTTTCTTCGGAATTACGGGGCGAGACATCCACATTCCCGGCATGTGCACCACCCTCATCATTATCGAAAGCAGAGCCCAGTTCAATTGTGCTGTGTTCAATGATGTCAACAGTATCGTTATATTCTCTTTTCAGTTCTTCATTTACGACCCAAACCACACTATCGAACCGTGTTAGGTACGCCATGGTTTGTTTCTCTCCTGAACCCGGCGTAAATGCCACATTGATGTTAAACGAATCGAATTCCATGCGTGGGAAAAAGGTGGTTTTGATAAACTGACCGCCAATCAGGCCCATGGTTATCAACATCATCGCAAAAGGAACGCCAATGGCAATATAACGCCATTCCAGCACCAGTTTTAAAACGCGGTCATAAGCATAATCGCGCAGCCAGGTAAAAAAACGTTCGGTATATTTTTTCAGGCCTTTTGCTTTTGCACTTAAAATACCCGGGTGCAGCACTCTCGCGTTGCCCAAATGTGCAGGCAACACAAAAAATGATTCAAAAAGCGAGAACGTCAGACTCAGAATGACAATCATTGCCATTTCGTACATCATTTCCATTCCGCCGGTAATAAAAATCAAGGGAAGGAAAGCAGCAATGGTTGTAGCCACTGACGTAATTACTGCCGGAATAACTTCGACTGTTCCATCAATGGCCGCCCGCATCGGGCTTTTTCCCATTTCGAAATGCTGAAAGATGTTTTCACCAATTACAATTCCATCATCAACAAGGATTCCAACCACCAGTATCATTCCGAAAAGCGACATCATATTGATGGTTATTCCGATCATGTTTGCCACAATGAACATGGCCAGGAACGAAGCCGGAATTCCCCAGGCCACCCAGAAAGAAAGGCGGATACTTAGCATAAGGGCCAAAGAGATCAAAACCAAACTTAATCCCTGCATTCCGTTCACCAGCAACAAATCGAGACGGCTGTACAGAATTTCAAGAAATGAACGCGAAACCCTTAAATGAACACTTGGATTTTTCGTGTTGAATTTATCAATGTAATCCAGAATGTAGTGATCAATTTCTTTGAGGTCTTCCGAAATCAGTTTATTGACCCTGATGTTGATCAATGGTTGACCTTTCTCCAGTTCTTTGCGCGGCGTGTCGGAAAATTTCTTTTTCACCAAAGCAATATCCCTGATCCGGATGACGCTTCCATCGGGATTGGCTCGAAGTATAATATCGCCGATTTTATTCGGGTCGGAACTTCTGGAACGCAGGCGAATCAGCAATTCTTCCTCATCAGAACGAATCTGGCCGCCCGAAACATCATTGTTATTTTTAACGATTGCATCTTGAAGATCATTGAAAGTAAGGCCGTAGCGCAAAAGATTGGCTTCGCTGGCTTCAATCGAAATTTCAAGTTGCGGAAATCCGGAAATGGACACCTGGCTCATATATCCTGAAGAGAGAAAATCTTCTTCAACAATCTGCGCATACGATTTTAATGTCATTAAATCAACATCGCCGGTAAGATTCAGCCGCATGGCTGGCGACGATGTTCTGTTTTTGGCAACAATTGGTCGTTCGGCGGCTGTCGGGAAAGATGAAATTCCGTCCACCGCATTTTTGACTTCAATCAACGTTTCGTCAATATCTTTTCCGGGCTCAATTTCGATAGTTACCGAAGTGCTGTTTTCCGAAGAACTTGAAGTGATTTCGTAAATTCCGGGTATTCCACGGATGGCTTCCTCGATTCGGGAAGTAACCCCTTCCTCCATTTCAACCGGAGACGCACCCGGATAAGCAACACGTACAAACAAAAAACGCGATTCCCTTTCAGGAAAAAACGACATTTTCATGGAGTACATGCTCAGTCCACCGATGATGATCAAAAAAACAACAATCAGGTTTGCATAGAACGGAAACCGGACGAATAGTTCAACTGTTTTTTTCATCGGTTACCCCCTCTTTTGTTTCGGTTCAGCTATTTCCTCTCCAACAATTCCTACCGGGCTATTTTCCTGAACATTGATCAACGGTTCGACAACCACTTTTAAACCTTCATCAATTCCATTGAAAATCAGGGTCTTTTCATTCCATTTCAGGATATTTAAAACACGTTTTTTTAATTTTCCCTCGATGACTACAAAAACTTCGTTGGTATTAAAAACGGCGCTGCGCGGTATTTCCATGGCTCCGGAAATGTTTTGTCCCGGAAATTCCACTAATTTGTATTCGCCAGCTAAAAGATCTGATTTTCCCGGATTTTCAACCTTCACAAAAATACTTCTGGACTGTGAACCTGGGTCTACAAAATTGGATTTACGAACCACTCGTCCGGAAGAAAACGAAGTTTTATCTCGTGAAAAAACATTCACCTTGTCTCCAATTTTAATCCAGACGCTTTGTGTATTTTCAACCGGCACTTCAATTTCCAGCTCATCGGTCCGAATCATTTTTGCAATTTGGCTCCCCGCATTCACATAGGCGCCCACTTCAAAATTTACAAGTGTAAATGTTCCGTCGAAAGGCGCATAAAAAGTATGGCGGCTTAACTGTTTTTCGTTTTGCCTGATGCTGTAATAATCGCTGAGAATATTCCGGCTTGCCAAAAATATTTTGAGCTTTTCATTCGAGGCCGTTGGAAGTTCAGGTAAATCCCTATTCAAATCTACGGAATTGAAAAATTTTAGAAAACTCTCGTAATCATCCGGAAAATCGACTTTCATATCCGGTAGCATGTTGGTAAATGAATTCAGGAATTTACTTTTACTGGCTTTCAGCCCCAACTCAGCTTCATCTTTATAAATACTTGCAATGAGTTGCCCCTTTTTAAATGAAGCTCCTTTTTTCAGATTGACCTGACCGGCTTCGATTTTTCCTGCAGCTTCTGAAACAAGGAGAACTTCGTTGCTCGAAACAACTCTTCCTTCGCGTTGAAGTGGTGAAACAATGTCGGTATAATTAACAACTTCGGCTTTTACATATCGTTTTGCATCGCTGGCCGGTCGCCTGGGTGGTTCAGGCTTTAACGAGACGAAGAGTTCTGATAAAGCATACGACCCGCCCAACAGAACAACCAACGCTACCACAATAAAAGTTATCTTTCTCCAACTCATGACAATAGGTTTAGGTTATTAATATTCAGTTTCTATTTGGTTTTAGCAAAAATAAATATTTGACAGTAAAAATTCCGGAACAATTTCCCAGATTCCAAAGGTGAGGAAAAAGTTAATTTTCACTAGCAACACAAATATCAGACATTTAAATAAACTGAAGGTTTAAAAGTTCTTAATATATGTAAATGCGACACCTATTCATATCAAGGGATCCGATCTGTTAAACAGATCGGATCCCTTGAGCTTTTGTGTAACGAGCGGGTGACTTTGAGTCACCCGCTCACTTTTCAAAATGTTTTATGCACTTTTTGCTTCTGCGCTTTTCTCCTTGTATTCGGCAATAATGTTTTTCACCTGTTGCGGCGAAACGCGTCCAAACACTTTTTCGCCAACCATTACCACAGGCGCCAAACCACAGGCGCCAACGCAACGCAAACAATTGAGCGAGAATTTGCCATCAGGCGTCGATTGCCCAACTTCAACCTTTAACTGCCGTTTAAATTCTTCTAACACAAGCTCCGAACCACGCACATAGCAAGCAGTTCCCATGCATATTGAAATCGGGTGTTCGCCCATCGGAATCATCGTGAAAAAGGAGTAGAAAGTTACCACGCCGTAAACTTTGGCTACTGAAATGTTCAGTTCTTTGGCAATCACTTCCTGAACTTCGGCTGGTAAATAGCCCAGTTTGCTCTGAACCTGGTGCAGCACATTAATCAATTCACTTCCCTGGTTTCTAAAATCAGAGCAAACCTCCTTAATCTGTCCGATCGTTTTTTCTGAAAGTTTTATTTTTGGCATGTTGTGTTGTTTTCTTGAATGTTCAATATTTATTCGTTTGTAGAGACGTTGCATGCAACGTCCCTACATGCGTTTGCTTAGCTGCGATCAAAATATTTCGTATGCAGCAAATGATGCGCTTTTTCGCTCATCGGTGCACCCAAAAATTCTTCGTACAATTTGGTGATGTAAGGGTTTTCGTGCGACTTCCTGATTGTTTTATTCCGGTCTTCGGAATAAATGGCGCGCTGGCGCTTTTTCAGAATCTCGGCATCGCCATGATGGTATGGCTGACCACCACCGCCAATGCATCCTCCCGGACACGACATAATTTCAATAGCATGGAACTCGCTTTTCCCTGCCTGAATCTCCTCAAGCAATTTACGCGCGTTTCCTAAGCCATGGGCAATGCCAATATTAATTGGTGTTCCGTTGAAATCGATGGTTGCCTTGCGCAAACCCTCCATTCCGCGCAATTCTTCGAAATCGACACGAGGCAGCGGCTTCCCGGTGAACACTTCGTAAGCGGTTCGCACGGCAGCTTCAATCACGCCGCCGGTTGTTCCAAAAATCACAGCAGCGCCGGTTGATTCACCAAGTGGATGATCAAATTCTTCGTTCGGCAACGATTTGAAATCGATGTTTCCCAGGTCGATCAACCGGGCCAGTTCGCGGGTGGTCAATGCAAAATCAACATCCGGATTTCCATTTACAGAAAATTCGGGTCGGCTGCTTTCGTATTTTTTAGCCACGCATGGCATGATGGAAACTACAACCAGATTCTCGCGTTTCACCTGAATTTTATCGGCAAAATAGGTTTTGGCAATCGAACCAAACATTTGTTGCGGCGAACGGGCTGTTGATGGAATATCTTTTAATTCAGGAAACTGGTGTTCGAAAAACTTCACCCAAGCCGGGCAGCACGACGTCAGGATTGGCAATTTGACAGACTTGTCGCCTGCCATGAATGCTGACAAACGGTTGAGCAATTCCGTTCCTTCTTCAAGGATGGTGAGGTCGGCAGCAAAATCGGTATCAAAAACGTAATCGAAACCCAAACGACGCAAAGCGGCTACCATTTTACCGGTCACCAAAGTTCCGGCAGGCATTCCGAATTCCTCGCCCAAAGCCGCACGCACTGCAGGAGCCGTTTGAACAATTACCGTTTTGGTCGGATCAGAAAGCGCACGAATCACGGCGCCCGTCTGGTCAACTTCTGTAAGCGCTCCGGTTGGACAAACAGCCACACACTGACCGCAATAGGTACAAACCGAATGGTCGAGGTTCATTTCGAATGCCGGAGCCACCACAGCCTGAAACCCGCGGTTGACAGCCGAAAGCACACCAACGGTCTGCACCTCGTTGCACATGGTTTCGCAGCGGCGGCACATAATACATTTGTCAATATCGCGTATAATTGCCGGTGAAGTATCTTCGCGGTAAGTCGATTTTTCGCCCTGATAATGAATCTGCCTGATTCCAAGATGATTGGCCATATCCTGCAACTCACATTTTCCCGATTTGGCGCAAATCAGACAGTCAGCCGGATGATCCGACAAAATCAGCTCAACAACTGTTCGCCGTGCATTCACCACACGAATCGAATGCGTGTTAATTTCCATTCCTTCAGCGGCTTCAGTGCAACAGGCTGGGGCCAGGTTTCTCCGGCCTTTTACTTCAACCACGCAAACGCGACAACCGCCAGGCTTGTTTTCAATGTTCATATCGTCGAGCTTCATGTAGCAAAGCGACGGAATATCAATTCCGATGCTGGCCGCAGCTTTCAGTACCGTTGTTCCTTTCCGGACTACAACCGGTTTATTATCTATTGTAAGGTTTATCATTTCCATAATTTCCCGATTTACGCGATTAAAACTGCATCAAACTTACACTTCTCGAAACACACGCCGCACTTGATACACAGCGACTGATCGATGTAATGCGGGGCGCGCCTTTCTCCGGAAATAGCGCCAACCGGGCAATTTCTGAAACACAACGTGCAGCCGGTACATTTTTCGGTATCGATGGTATAACTGACAAGTGCTTTGCATTGTCCGGACGGACATTTTGAAGCAGTGACATGCGCGAGGTATTCGTCGTAAAAATGATCGAGCGTTGAAAGTACCGGGTTTGGCGAAGTCTGCCCAAGGCCGCATAGCGACGTGTCTTTGATTACTGAACTCAGCATTCTCAGTCGGTTCAAATCTTCCAATTCTCCTTTCCCATTGGTTATTTTTTCCAGAATTTCATGAAGGCGCTTGTTACCAATCCGACAGGGCGTACATTTTCCGCACGATTCGTCGAGCGTAAATTCGAGGTAAAATTTGGCGATGGCCACCATACAATCCGAATCATCAAGCACAATCATTCCTCCGGAACCCATCATCGAACCGGCGGCAACAAGATTATCGTAATCGATTGGCGTATCCAAAAACGATTCGGTAAGGCAACCTCCTGAAGGACCACCGGTTTGCACCGCTTTGAATTTGCGTCCATCCTTAATTCCACCGCCGATGTCGTAAATAATTTCGCGCAGGGTAATTCCCATCGGAACTTCAATCAGCCCGACATTGTTAATTTTTCCGGCCAAAGCAAACACTTTGGTTCCTTTCGATTTGGCGGTTCCGATAGAAGAAAACCATTCCGGCCCCTTATTTATAATTACCGGAATATTGGCAAATGTTTCCACGTTATTTACGTTGGTTGGCTTGCCGTTGTATCCTTTTTCTGCCGGAAACGGCGGTTTGACGGTCGGTTCGCCTCGCTTGCCTTCCATCGAGTGAATCAAAGCAGTTTCTTCCCCGCAAACAAAAGCCCCGGCTCCGTAACGGATTTCAACGTCAAAGTTGAATCCGGTTCCCAGAATATCTTCTCCCAGCAAACCGTATTCGCGGGCTTGTTTGATGGCAATTTTCAGACGTTCGATAGCCAGCGGATATTCGGCCCGAATGTATACCAAACCTTTGTCGGCGCCAATGCAGTAGCCACATATAGCCATCGCTTCGAGCACCGAATGCGGATCGCCTTCCAGAATAGACCGATCCATAAATGCGCCGGGATCGCCTTCGTCGGCATTGCAAACCACATATTTCTGGTCGCTGACTGATTTCTTTGTAATTTCCCATTTCAGGCCGGTTGGAAAACCACCGCCGCCACGTCCGCGAAGTCCGGAGTCTTTAACCATCGCAATCACTTCATCCGGAGTTTTTTCGTTCAGACAAGTTCCGAGAGCCGAATAACCATCGCGACCAATGTATTCTTCAATGTTTTCAGGATTAATGAACCCACAGTTTCGCAAGGCAATCCTGATTTGTTTTTTGTAAAAATCCATGCTTTTCGCATCGCCAACCCGCACTTTGGTTTCCGGATCTTTGTACAAAAGGCGTTCAACTTTGCGGCCTTTAATGATGTGTTCGTCCACAATCTCGGAAACATCTTCCGGAGAAACCTGCGTGTAAAATGTGTTGTCGGGCAAGATTTTCACAATTGGTCCTTTTTCGCAAAAACCGAAGCAACCTGTAAGAACGACCTGAATCTCGTCGGTCAGTCCGTATTCGTTGAGCCGGTTTTTGAAATTTGTCTTGATGAGTTCGCTTTGAGATGCCTTGCAGCCGGTGCCTCCGCACACAAGGATATGCATAGTGTATTCGGCCATTTTCGTCCGTTTGAAAAATTAATTATCTATAGATGTATAAGTTACAGGAATAATTCCATCAACCATTTCGTTGAGCCTAATGTGCTTTTCGATGATTTCCTGGGCCTTTGTTTTGTTAACAAAGCCGTAAACAACAGCCTGTTGGCCCGGAATAGTT
This sequence comes from Prolixibacteraceae bacterium, assembly GCA_041652995.1. GTDB lineage: Bacteria > Bacteroidota > Bacteroidia > Bacteroidales > Prolixibacteraceae > Aquipluma. The sequence goes on along the minus strand of JBAZGO010000037.1, from coordinate 11,185 downwards.
AACTCGATGGTTGGTTCGGCGTAACAATAACCCATGCAGCCTGTTTGGGTCACAACGGCGTCGATTCCCTGATGGTCGAGCTCTTCAATCAGGTAAGTCATGGTTTCCTTTGCCCCGGAAGCAATTCCGCAGGTGGCCATCGAAACTTTGATCTGAATCAGGTTTTCAGGATGATCGCCCTTTTCCCGTAAGTTGATTTTGGCCTGAACTTCGAATTGTAATTTCTTGAGATCGGCCAGATTTTTTATTTTATTCATTTTTCTATAGTTGTGTATATGTATAGTATTTCATTATTACGCACTAAATATCAGCACTTTAAATCAAACATTTTCTAAGATTTGTCATCATTCGCTTATTTGTATTTGTTCTAAATTTTCCTGAATCATTTCTTTCAGAAAAGTGCGCACATCGGGGTGCGTAACCGGAACATTTTCAAGCGTTTGTTTAATTTCGCGCGTATCCAACTTAAATTCTCCGGAAGAAGTCCTGTACGAAAAAATATAATCTGCATTTCCCGGACTGCAAATCAGGATCAGCAAAGTTCCTGTCAAATCACCCATCGCAGGGCGGTCGATGTGACAAAGTCCGAAAACGGCCGTCACCTTTGTACCTTTTCCCGGTTCAGATTCAAGCTTGAAATTTCCGCCCGTCATTTCAGCATTTTGTTTCAGGAGAGACAAGCCCAGACCAACTTTTCGGGTGGTGCGCGAAGTGTAAAACGGATCGGTTGCCAGTTGAACCTGCTCTTTGGTCATTCCTGAGCCATCGTCAGTAATCACAATTTCGAATTCGTTTTTATTTGGACGTTCTTCCATTTCAATGCTGATCAAACCGGCTTTTGCCCGGATTGAGTTTTGAACGATATCGAGAATATGTGAGGAAAGGTCTTTCATAAAAAGTGGCCTCCCCTAACCCCTCCGAGGGAGGGGGATTTAACACAATTTATGAAGATATTTGCTATGAATTTTATTGTCACTGCAGAAGCACTTTCAATTGATCAAATGTTATTACTATTAGAGGCTAAAGTCCCTTCTCCTTTGGAGAAGGGTTGGGGATGAGGCTCTTCCTTCCCTTCTCACCTCTTAAAGCTTTGCGAATTTCCTCAAATGTTGGCTCTTTCATTTCAAAAAGTGTGTATGTTTTACCCAAATCATCAGGATAATGACTGTCGGAAAATTTCACCAGCGTGATTTCAGGTTTGATTTTGTATCGTTCTCTAACCACTTTCTCATCGGCGCCTTTCGAAATCTGAAGCGCCTCGAATTTCAGTTCAGGAGGAATAAAACCAAGGTTGCTGAACAAACTGTTTCGTAGCCGGTCGACATGAGCCGGAATAAATATTCCGGACATTTCGTGCACTTTCCGCTCAATTTCTTCGATACTCGCATCAAGGGTGGCGCCCAAATAGTTATCAATTTCTTCCAGAACATTTTCGTCAGAATCGACCACCGCCTGATAACCCAATATTTCAGGATTGTTTGGAATAATCGTCAGATGCCGGTCGAGAAATTCCTGAAATGCGGCCAATGCGTCAAAATCTTCGAACAGGCACAGGCAATGGACTTCTTCACGCGAAGTGGCTTCGCATCCCGGAATAACCGTCAGTCCCAGCTTCCGACCCAGTTCCCAAACGATTTTGCATTGTTTGGTGGTATTGTGATCGGTCACTCCAATGATATCCAATCCACGTTCTGCAGCAAGAGAAACAATGCGCGCAGGACTCATCTCCAGATCGCCACAGGGTGACAACACGGTGTGAATATGCAGATCGGTCCTGAAAAACTTCATTGTTACGGATTAATAATTTGAAAAAGCCTGCCCACTATTTCGAAGGTCTGAAGACTGGTTCCCAGAATAGGAATGCCCTCTTTCTCAGAATGGATCACGGTATTTTTTTCAGGTTCCAGATTATTTACCAGAATCACTGCCGTCAAATCTTTCAAAGCTGCAATCGCCATCACGTTCTGATGCACCTGTAAGGTAATCCAGACTTGTCCTTCGCGGGCATTTCCCATCACATCGCTCAACAGGTCGGAAACATACCCGCCAGTGACTTCCCTGTCGAGGCCCATTTGACCGGAATAAACGGTCAGTCCTAATTTTTCAACCAATTCAGAAACCTTCATTTCGTTTTCCTCTTTTATTACAATCTGCGTTAAATCTGTCTTTGCCCCATTTTTTCTCTACATTCAGTAATGCTTTCCGCGCTCTGATTTTTCCTTCGTCAACCCACATTTGCTGCAGAAAGATACAATCCGACATTTTTGCCTTGTTGTTCACCATGTCTTCGGCCAGCGCGTGACAGTTGGGCGCGCCGCAGGCGCCGCAGTCGATTCCGGGCAGAAAGCACACAATATGCTGTGCCTTATTCATTTTCTCCATCGCTTTTGCACGGTCGGTACCAAAAATAAAATGCGGTTTGGGCCTGATGGGATCCAGAATAAGTTTTTGTTTCAATTCGTCTTTATTTACCCTGACAGTTGCTTCAGAAATATCTTTGGCCGACGGATAGCGCATGGCTCTTCGCTCAAGGCGTTCAGTCGTTAAAAACCGGTTTCCGGTGAGCAAAATACCTCCGGCACAACTCTGGTCGCAAGCCCGCAATTCCAGAAAATCGATGCCGTGAACCTGCCCGTTTTCCAGTCGTTCGAGCAATCGGACCACATTGTGAATGCCGTCGACAGCCATACTTCTTGAACCAAGATGTGATGATTCACCCCGCGGAAGACTCCACAAAATCCCTTCACGCGAAAGGTTTTCACGCTGACCGGAGTTGTCAAATTCATCCGTTTCAGGAATAACTTTCATCACTTCATTATACAAATGAGTCATGTTGATGATTCCATCGACCACCGATTCGCGCTCGCCAACCGGACTTTTAACCGAAGCAATTTTGGCGATACACGGCGTGGCATAAAACAAACCGATTTTCTCACGTTTTGCACCTTCGAGCAGGAGCCGTTCAATGGCAAAATGCGCGGCCAGGTTGTGTGGCGTTTTCCGCAGAATCAGGTGTTCGGTCAGCGAGGGATATTTGCCCTGAATAAGCCGGACAATGGCCGGACAGTAAATTGAAATGGCAGGTTTGGTGAATTCATTGTCTTTCAGCACTTCGCTCATTGAATCAATCAGTACTTGCATGGGCTGTTCCACTTCAAAAACATGGGTAAAGCCTACTTTTTTCAAGCCTTCGTAAATTTGGTTTTCCGAATATTTTGCCTGAAACTGGCCAATCATGATCGAAGGGAAAAGAATGACGCGATAGTTGAATGCCTTGATTTTTTCAAGATCATCCTGCTCGACGTAGAATGCTTTGGATGGACAAACCCGGTGGCATTGCCCGCAATCGACACAACGCTCAAAATCGATTACGGCCAATCCGTTAACCACACGAATGGCTTCGGACGGACACGATTTCATGCAATGCGTGCAACCGATGCATTTTTCTGCATTAATTTTCAGGGCATGATATTTAGGCAATCCACTCATCAGAAATAATTAACCAGTTTTAGTGTTGTACCTCTTCCGACTTCGGTTTCGATCAGCATTTCGTCGGTATTTTTTTTGATGTTCGGTAAACCCATTCCGGCGCCAAAACCCATCCCGCGAACCTCGGTGCTGGCCGTTGAAAATCCGGGCTGCATAGCCAGTTCCACATCCGGAATTCCCGGTCCTTCGTCGCTTACCAGAATGGTTATTTTATTCTCTTCAATTTCAACAGTAATATTTCCGCGCCAGGCATGAGCGACCACATTGACTTCGGCTTCGTACAAGGCAATGACAATATTTTTAACAATTTTTCCATCGATACCGAGTTGCTTCAGCACCTTTTTCACTTCACTCGACGGATGTCCTGCCCGGGTAAAGTCACCGCCCTGTATGGAAAAAGTTAATTTCAAGTTTCAAGTTTCAAGTTGATGCAATTAATCGCTTTTTTGATTACTCCAAATCGTAAATGAAGCAATTAAATCTTTCAATAAACTGGTTTCAGGCCTGCCTGAAAAAGCAAACCGCTGGATTTAAACAATGAAAAGGGAGAATGCATGACACACATTCCATTTCCGGAGGCAAGTTCAATCATTCCGGGACTGGCCTTTTTGTTTCGAACAAAAATTATGGTACGAATATCAGCCATTTCGGCTGTTCGGATGGCCTGAAGGTTAACCAACCCGGTGATCAGCACCAGATTGTCGGCATCAAGCGTTAAAACGTCACTCATCAGATCGGAGCTGTAACCCATCTCTACCTCATCTTCCAGTCTTTCAGCACCACACGATATCGTTGCATTCAGAACAGCGGCTATCTCTTTTAACTTCATTTCAGTTTTAAAAGTGGTTCGCCGCAAATTTCCGAAAAAATAACTGATATTGAATGCAAAGAAATGGCTCAAAGCCTAATTTAGACTGTTTACACGTAAGCGAAATCAGGAGTGAAAATTATATTTCAGGAGAATTTTAAATACCAAAAAAGAAATTCCGGCTATGGAATCTGGCTGGTGTATTTTGGTTGTTTCTGTTTTACCGAAGCCCCTTTCAAAAGGGCATTTCCTTCAACTCCAAAGTTGGTGGCCCAACGGGTAAAATCAAGAACGGTAACCTGACTGTCTTCATCAAGGTCTGACGAAGAATAAGCACCTGTTTGGCCAAAATCAGTAGCCCAACCGGTAAAATCCAGCACAGAAACGCTTCCATCAGCATCAACATCGCCGCTTACCATTCCGAAAACACCGGGAGCTATTTGTTTATAGCCAGCGGCTCCCCCATAAGCCTGATCTATACCTGTAGTGAAATTGTAACTGTAAATCCCGTTTTGCAGGTCCATTCCCGAAGCAGATAGAACTGACAAATGGTTCCGGTGGTATAGAGCCGCGTAAACATTATTTCCTGAAGTAACTGTATAATTTCCAAAATCCAAAGTACTGGTTCCATCCATATCAACAATGCTTCCATCGTCTTTCAGGAATGCGGCCCGTTGAGCCAGAATGGTTGCTGAAGTTGCAGATTCAGGGGCTGTTGCTTGACGCAATTCCACAAAAACCCAGTCAACAATATCTGCCGGAACCGAAGCCACAGACTCTGTTCCCGGATAATTCCACGGAGCTGACAGAAACGGTTGCGCCAATGGAATAACAGAACTTAGTGTGGTATTCATCAAACCTGTACTTTGATTGTACGAACCTTCGAGATCAACCAGGATATTTGCTTTCAGCAGATTCCTCACAGTTACCACAACTTCATCGGGAGTTGAATCTAAAAAACCGTCGTTAACTACCAGACTGAATGCATAATCGGTATCTTCATTTACTTCAGGAGCAGTAAATTCGGGTGAAACAGCAGTGGTCGAACTTAGTGCAATTCCCGGAGGAGCTGTCCATTGAAAGGTAATTGTATTGTCTTCAGGGTCAGCGGAATACGAGGCATTTAATGTCACAATTTCTCCTTCGTTTATTATCTGATCGGTACCCGCACTGGCAACCGGAGCAGTATTCGATGCGCCACCCATAAAACTAAACGAAATTGTTTTTTCTGACGTATTCTCCGTGACTCCAGTAACTGGTTTGTTTGTTGGAGCGCCGGCCCACGACAATGTATATGGCGTAGTGTCGTCGGTAAAAGCAGTACGATTTCCTGATCCCGGAAAGGGTAAGCCGCTGCTATTGATGTTTCCGTACTCTGTTGGCGGGTTTCCGGGAGCAATGGCGCAAATCGGGTACATTCCCTGATGGCTCGTGGTATTTATACTATTTCCTGCCGTGTTGATGTAATTCTCATCAACATGATAAATAACCATTCCATGCCCGGGAATAGATAAATCGAAAAGCTGTTTTTGCCGGTTTTCAATCAAAAAATATTCGTTTGGAGTAGGTGTATTTACCCGGTAAAAACTGTCGCTGTTTTGCTCCGCATTATTGAGTGTAATGTCTGCTCCTGATGTTATTGTGGTTGCCGAAGCCCAGCCATACACATATATTTTGGTGTATGGATTGTGATGTGCCGGTGTGATTCCACTGTTGTTCCACGATCCGCCACTCATTAAATCCCAGTTTCCTGTCCCCTCATATTGTCCATTGGTATTGTAATCGGTATCGTAAAAATCTGAAGCTCCCAAAACATGCCCAAATTCGTGGCAAATTACTCCAATACGACAAATGCCGGTACCGCTATTTCCTCGTAATTCAGCCGAGCATGAATAATTACTCACTCTTTCGCCATCAAGATATACTGGGCTGATTGCCCATGCGTGAGCCCAAATGGCATCGGAACTTACTCCGGAGTATTCTTCTCCATATCCGGCGTAAATCACATAAATTCCATCAACCGTGCCATCGGCGTCATTATCAAAATCGGAATAGTTAACATCAGGGTCAGCCAAAGTTACTGCTTCGGTTATCAGCGCCCTGGGATTTGCATCATCTCCATTGGAGTCATTTGCACCGTAATAAGCCATGTTGTTAGCTGCGGTGTAAGGACCGGCAACAGTTACCGTTAAATCGAGCTGACCCCAGGAATTTTCAGAATAATAATCATTCACACTTCCGCTGGCACCATCGGCACTGTATCCAACCTGATTGAACAAATCTTCGAAGTCGGTTTTTGTCTTTGAAAATGATTTATCAGTAAAACCAATCAGTATACAAACCAGTTTTCGCGAGCCTGAAGTCGGAAAAGCCTTCTGCGAATTTACCTGGTACATCATGGAAATACTTTTCAAAATATTCATCTGGCTTCGGGAATAGCTCAATCCTTTTTGGGTTTTGTTCAGGAATTGTTTTTCCGAAGAATTTCTTTCCTGAGGATTTCTGGCCTTTATTCCTGATGGCGTCAAATCATTTTTTGAGTCAAGGATTGCATATTCATAAATGCCGGTTCTATTTCGCAAAATAGAATATCCGTCAACTGTTTGTGTCGATTTATTATGCTCGTCGCCCTTATGAATAATGGTAATGAAAGTTCCGTCGGGTTGAGTAATATTTACAGGGTATGGATAAGCCTGCACACCAAATACCGATTGATGAATAGCGATCAGCAAAAAACTTAACAACAGTATTTGGCCCGGTAATTTCATTGCATTTAAATTAATTTTTGAACGGAATTGAATTTCCATTCATTCTCAACTCATTCAACAACATGCAGTTTAAACAGCGCCAAACTATTTTAGTTTAATTCTGTCAATAAACCTTTCCGTTTGCGCATTTGCAAATACATGTAAATTCCGGATAGCTCGATTTTCAGGGATAAGTAATTTTCTATATCAGTAGTTTTAAACCATTTCCCATTTTTATTTAGGCACCTGGGTGATAAATTTCCCTTTTTCCTGATTCATTTTTGCTCTTTTCAACTGACTTATATTATCGACACCAAAATTTATAGCCCAATGTGTAAAATCAAGAACCGAAATTTCGCGGTCCAAATCAAAGTCAGCCGGGATGTAACTATTTGTCTGTCCAAAATCGGTTGCCCAAAGACTAAAGTCCAGCACCGACACAGTACCGTCATTGTCAGCATCGCCGCTCACCATCCCAAAAACTCCGGAAGCAATTTCTTTAAATCCGGCTCCACTGCCATAGACCTGACCAATACCGCTTGTAAAATCATATAAAAATACGCCATTGCTTAAATTTGCACCTATCGAAGACATAACTGCCAAATGGTTCCGGTGGCGAACGACAAGGTAAAGATTGTTGCCGTCAGCCAGAATGTGCTCGCCAAAATCAGGAAGACTGCTGCCATCCATTTCCACAATTTCTCCGGTACTTTTCAAAAAGGCTGCCCTTGTTGCAAAAGTGGTTGCTGAAGTTGCAACTGTGGGCGAAGTGGCCTGTCTCAATTCAATCAATGCCCAATCAACCACTCCGGAAGGTATTGTTGCAACAGTCTCCGTTCCTGAATAATTCCAGGGTGAACCCAGAAAAGGCTGAGAGAGCGGAAGATTCAGACTGGCATTCATAGTTCCTGAGCTTTCGTTATACGGCCCTTCAAGAAAAACATTTATTTGCGTTTTGAATACGGCAGGCGCTCCCACTTTTACAATTACCGAACCATCGATCGCATAGGGTTGCGGTGGCAAAAGGGTTGACCCGGTATCGTAATATTCCGCGGCAATTTCGTCGTACTCGACACCTGCACCCGAATCCCAGAATTTAAATATTATCGGATGCCCAATTGTATATCCGTTTGGCTCGGCGCCATCCTGCCTGGATGCAACAATTGTGGCGTAAGTCGAGGCATTCGAGAAATCAACTGACTGTGTCAGAACAACTTTTCCACAGCAGATTGCTCCGTCAAAAACTGCAATTTCATCATGGGCATCAAGCTGAACTCCGCCAATATTTGCAGTGACAACCTGAATGTTCATCTGATCAAGGCCATTGCCGCTCCATGCCACTGTAAAATGTTCCTGACCAAAGCAAACCTGACCAAAAAGGAGAATAAATATGCTTACTGAATAATTTTTCATAGCCTGATTTTTAATCTATCAAATACGTCCAAAATCACAAATGAATTAAATCCACACGGGATTTATTTCCTTTAAACAGATTCTTCAAGATGGAAAACAACTGATGAATTTCAGTTTAAAATTAAGGTATTCGAAATCTGAAATTCAAAGTATTCGTTGAGAGCTACGGTTATTAAATGTACTTTTAACTTCAGGAATTACAGAATTTGATCGGCTCATAAACTATCAACAATTTTCATGGAAAATTTCCTAAAGGATTTGTAATTTAAGTTCGAAATTCTCACACCATGATTTACGAAGAAAATCCATTCAATCAGGGGTTCATTGACGATCCCGAACTGCATCAGAAAATTATTGATGCCTTGCCTATTCCGATTTTTTACCGCGATTTGCAGGGTATTTACAAAGCCTGCAACCTGGCCCAGGAAAAACTTCTTGGTCTGCCGAAATCGCAAATTATAGGGAAAACGGTTTTCGATATTCAGCCTTTCGAAATTGCCGAAATTTATGCGCAGCGCGATCAGGAATTACTCGACAGTCCGGGCGATCAAAGTTATGAAGCAAAATTTCGAAATACCTCCGGAATCCTGCACGATGTTATATTTAACAAAGCAGTAATCCGCAACAACCAGGGCGAAGTCATGGGGATTGTGGGTTCGGTTTTCGACATTACCGAACGAAAAAAGGCAGAGCGAAAACTCGAAAAAGCGCGCGAAGCTACTGTAATTGCTTCAGCTATGATGCACAAAATCAGGGCGGGAATTATTATTGTCGACAGCGATTTTAAAGTTGTTGATTCGAACGAAGGTTTTGCTAAAATTTTTGGTCCCGAAACTGAAGAATTGTTTGAAACCATTCCCGGACTTCATGGAGCCGACCTAAAAGAACTTGTTCCGGATGTAATTTACAAGATGGTTGCCTCAACCATGGTTTCAGGCGAAAATGCCATTGAACGCGATCTGAAAATTCAGAATAAATTATTGCATGTATCTGTCATTACCATATACAAACACCGCGTTGTTGGGGCTCTAATCCGGGATATGTCGGCTCCCTCACTTGTGCGCGAGGAAATTATCAGCCGGGCCCAGCGTGTAAACAAACACAATCTCGAAACAGTCCAGAAAATCGCTTTTCTGCTGGGCGACAATGCCTCAATGACCGAAGAACTTCTGAATTCTATCATCGAATCCTACAAATACGGAGAAGATGAGGATTAAGGAAGCCTTCCAAACCCCTCCGGGGGAGGGGTGAAAGAACCGGGATAAATAGAGTTATTAAAAATCATGTACGATGCACTTTAATCATCATACCTTAAGAATTTCAGTTTCCAAAAAGTCACCTCTTTGGAGAGATTTCGAGGGGCTTTAACATTTCCTGAAATGGCCGATTACCATATAGAAGTTGATGTTCACCAGTTGAAACGACACGGGCAAATTGTTTGCGGCGATGTTTTTCATTCGAAACAAATACGGGCCGAAGGACGCACAATTCTGGTACTTTCCGACGGAATCGGGCATGGCGTTAAGGCGAATGTCCTGGCAACCCTCACTGCCTCAATGGCTTTAAACTACACTTCATTTCATACCAAACCTGAAGTTGCTGCCAATATTTTCATGAGGGCTTTGCCAAAAAGCGATGGCAAGGAAAGTTATGCCACGTTCACCATCATCGAAATTGAAGACGATGGGCCGGTACGCATCATCAATTACGACAACCCGAAAACAATAGTATTCCGGAGACAACAGTTTTTTGAACCCAAAGAATTTCAGATTCCGATCAGGGGCGAAGAGAATGCTGGAAAAATTTTGCGCATCAGGGAATTTACACCAATTCTGGAAGACCGGATTATATTTATGACCGATGGCGTGGTGCAGTCGGGCCTGGGCAGCAAACGTTTCCCAACAGGTTGGGGGCTGGAATATATTTCGCGGTTTGCTGAAAACCAAATCGCACGCGAATACGAAATATCGGCGACCAAACTGGCTCGAAAAATTTTGAACCAGGCTTCGATGAACGATTCATTCGAAATTCGTGATGATGCGAGTTGTGGCGTAATTTATTTCAGGAAACCACGCGAATTTATGCTCATTACAGGTCCGCCTTTTTACAAAATCAAAGACACTGATTTTGTGCAGCGTATTCAGGAGTTTCCGGGAAAGAAAATTATTTGCGGGGGAACAACAGCCGAAATTATTGCGCGTGAAATGAACCTTGACGTGGATATTCAGCACCGTTTTTCGGAAAAGACACTTCCTCCCGCAGCAAAAATGGATGGATTCGAAATTGTAACCGAGGGCATTCTTACGCTTGGCCGCGTTGAGGAAATTCTTGAAAATTACAACTCCGATATGCGGCTGGGCGACAGTCCGCCGGAAGTCGTTGTAAAACTGCTCATTCAGCACGATATTATCAGCATCATTGTCGGAACCCGCATCAACTGGGCACATCAGGATCCGGATCAACCAGTGGAACTTGAGATCAGAAAGTTTGTTGTCAAACGAATTGTACGTTTGCTCGAAAGTCGCTTTTTCAAAAAAGTGACGGTAGAACTCGTTTAAAGCATTTCGTAAATCTTCCAGTGCTAATTTTACCTGAACATGTAAGTAAACTACCACCCCCAAAGGAGGTGGCTTTAATTTCAGTTTCCCCTAAAAGGGGGACTACATTAACGCTATTCTCTTTTGCGTTCTTCCTTCTCTTGATGACGAACGTATCTCAGTATCATTTC